>NZ_JBVVQW010000024.1:0-61821 GCF_055811655.1 Mesorhizobium sp. WSM4809 | reverse complement strand
ATCTCCAACACGACCGGGCCGGCGAATCCGAAATAGCGATCGCCGGCCCGGTCGTGTTGGAGATCGTCGTCGCACCGTTGACGGTGACGCTGGCCCCGGCCTTCTAGAGGCCGCCCCCCGCCCGGGCGCCCCCGGCCCGGGGACGGGGCCGGCTCCTTTCACCCGGTCGTTGGGGACGGGGAGGGTGGGGACTCGACCGGGTTTCTCCTGAAGCGCCTCGCATTCACGCGGCGCGCTTGAGCTCTGTTCTAGCGGACGCTGGCGACCGCGTCGGAGCGGCCGTCATTGATCGTCACCCAAACGCCGGAATTCTGGTCCGACTGGCGCTTGAGATAGGTGTAGTCGGTGTCCGTCCAGGACAGGACCTTGGTTTCCAGATTGTCGAGGATGAATTCTCCGAGGCTGGTGCGCACGGTCAGCACCGCGTGGCCGTCGCCATTCGGCTGGCGCGCCACCGTCATCAGCAGATTGCCGGCGGGGACGCCGGCATCCATCAACTCGCGGCGCTTTTCCAGCGCGTAGTCCTCGCAATCGCCATAGCCATTGGCCGGATAGGCCCAATATTCCTCGACACCGTAGTTTTCCATGTCGGTGCGCGGCTTGATGCGGGTGTTGACCGAATTGTTGATGTTGACGATCGTCGCCCACAGTTTGCGGGTCAGTTCGACCGGCGCACCCTTCGGGGTCCGTTCGCTGCATTCGCCAGGACTGCGCTGGCAGAACTCATAATGGCCAACAGGCTGGGTGGTGCGTCCGCCGGTGTGCATATAGGCCGGTCCCGCGGCATATGCTGATCCCCAAGCGGAAAGCTGCATCGCCATTGCCACCAGCAACAGCTTGCCCCTCGTTTTCTTCATTGTTGTAGTCTCCCCGTTCGAAGGAGACATTGCCACATGCGGATTTATTTGACGCAAAAGCTCGAAGTAGATATTGAGTAAAACTCCAGTAGAATAAACGTAAAATTTGAATCATTTCAGTATTAATTCGTTTGGATTTTGAGGCGCCAATCTCGACGCGCGGAGGGCTGCCAAGCCCCGCCAAGAGTGGCCTAAGCATGCAGGTCATGGCGTCGAAAACAAAAAACCGGCCACAAGGGCCGGTTTTCCTGGAGTGTCGCTGTCGGGCCTGCTCAGGTGCGTGGCGTGTTGAATTCGGAATCGAGCGTTTCGGGGCGCTGGATCACAGCGAATTCGATGGCGACGCCGTCCTCGAAATGACGCACGACCTGCCCGCGCATGGTGCCAAGCATAACCTGGATGCCAATCGCCGGCTTGACGTCGATCTCGACCGCGGCGCCGGAGAGCGAAAGGTCGATGATTCGGCACTGGTACTGGCGGCCGTCGGTGAGCTGCAGCACGCTGGTCGGATTGCGCGGCGCGACGCGCTCGTGGCGGCGATCTTCCGGCAGGTCGAGTTCATGCTTGTTGGCGAGCCAGGTCAATTGCGCGGCCAGCTTGTCCTTCTTGCGATCCGACGCGATGACGGTCATCGCGAAACCATCCTGCAAGGTGCGGGTGACGACACCTTCGATGCGGCCGATATGATCGATGTAGGCAATGATTTTTTCGCCGGGCATGCCGATGCGGTCGGTGCGAAACGCGACATTGCCCGGTGACATGTCGACGACCTGGCAGGGGTGTTCGGTGCGGTCTTCCAGCATGAAGCGTCCGTAGATTTTAACCCGGACGCGCTGAAAGTTACGCCTTTCAGCTTGGGACGGCGCATAGTCGACCGCCGCTGACCTCATGACTGCCTACACCCCGTTTGGCATCCCGCGCGCCGATGCGAGGAACTTCATCAGAGAAGTACAACAAAGCGGGTTAACAAAGGGAAAAAGCGGGCGCTCCAGGGTTTCCTTTTTGCAGGTCGCGGTGCCAAAACAGCCGCGCAGTTTTGGGCGACGTGCATCAGGCCGCAAACGGACTATTCCTCGCGCCCGCCATCGAACACGACGAGATGGCGGATGCGGCGCGCCCGGCCGAGCGCCGAGATCGTCTCGGGTGCTCCAAGTTCATCGGGAACGAGCGAGGGAACATCGATCGCCGGGCGATTGTTGAGAAGCTCCTTCTCCGGATCGATGACGCGTATCGAATCGATCAACGCGTCGGTGATCGGATCGGCACCCAGCCAGAAGGGCTTCTCCACGGCGCTGATGACGCCCAGGCAACGCGGATTTTCGACACCGCCGTCCAGCGGCAGGGCAAGCAGTTCGAACTTGTTGGAGCGCCCGTTGCGGCTGAAACCCTCATAGCTGATGAGCACGACCGACTTCTGCTCGAAGACGCCATGGATCAGCCGCGAGACGAGCCGCTGATCCTTCTCGCGCCACAGCGATGGAAAGGAAAACCCCTTGAGTTCGCGGCCGTAGCAGGCGCAAAGCCTGGTGCCGGCCAGCCGGAATACGGCCTGTCCGCGCGTGTCCCGCTCCAGGATAAAGGTGTCGGCCAGCAGCGACTTGATGTCGGCCGGCTCGACCTCCGAACGCTTCGGGGCAGGGCGTCCATCACGCAGGCGGTTCCAATATTGGAACAGCGTGATCGATCCATTCTGGTTCATACTATGCTGCTCCGCGCAATCTGTCGTCTGATGTCCCATCGGTGAACAGAAGGGCGCCCTCCGATGACCTACATGCGTTGCGGAGCAGGAAGCGTGCCAGCGTCGTTAACACTTGTTCACGGGTCGGGGCCGTTAAGGTTAACAAGTGGTTTACGTTGCATCGAAGCGAGCCCCGTGGCACACAAAAACCACTCCAGAAGCGGTCGTTTCGCGACGATCGGCAGCACTTCAGTCAAGAGTTTTAGGGGAGCAGGGGGCTCGACCAGCCGTTCAAGGGAAACCTTGAACGGCTTCTTTTTTGATTCGCGCCGCGGCGATTCGCGGTTTGCGGTTCGGTCCGTGGTGATCTAGATGCTCGAGCCCCGAATCCCGCAGAGTGCAATTTCAAATGAGTGAACCGGCATCTCCCTCGGAAGTCGACCCGGTCGAGGGCGCACCTGAACCGCGGCGCGAGCCGGTGTTCAACCTGCCGCCCGTCGTGCTGGCGGTGATCGGCATCTGTGTCGTCGTCTACCTGTTGCAGCAATATGTGTTGAGCGAATCCCAGCAGATGACATTGCTGTATGACGGGGCCTTCATCCCCGTTCTCTACACCGGGCAATACGGCTTCGACTGGTTCCTGTTTTCGCGGCCCTTCACTTATGCCTTCATGCATGGCGGCTTTGCCCATATCGCCATCAATATGGTGTGGCTCGCCGCGTTTGGTTCACCATTGGCAAACCGTCTGGGAGCGCTGTGGTTCGCGCTGTTTTTTGCCGCAACCGGGCTGGCTTCGGTCGCGCTTTTCTGGGCGATGCATCCTTATGGTGAGGCGCCGCTGGTCGGGGCTTCCGGTGCGATATCGGGCATGATGGGGGCTGCGGCGCGTTTCGGCTTCCGCACCGACCGTTCGGCCGGCAAGGCCGCCTTCGCCGGCCCTGTGCTGCCGATCGCATTCGTATTGCGCCTGCGCGGTGTCGTGATCTTCCTCGCCATGTGGATGGTCATCAATCTCGCCACCGGCCTGCTCGGGTTTGCCCCAGGGGTAGATGGTCAGATCGCCTGGGAGGCTCATATTGGCGGCTTTGTCGCGGGCTTCTTCGGCCTGCGCTGGTTCGACAGGCGATGGCAGGCGCCCGAGTGGGAAACGACTGACCACCGCACTTGAAATGCAACCGATCACGGCGCACGATGTTCACTCTTACGTGAAGGCCGGTCAGGGCAGGAACCGGCAGGCAAAGCAGAGGAGGACGCCATGACGGTGAAGGCAATTCTCGAGAGAAAAGGCCATGACGTGTTGACGCTCGGGCCGAACGAAAAGCTGAGCGAAGCCATCCGCATCCTGGCAGAGCACAAGATCGGTGCGCTGGTCATCACCAATGGCGATCGCAAGATCGTCGGCATCCTGTCAGAGCGCGACATCGTCCGGGTTGTCGCCCGGGAAGGTGGAGCCGCGCTCGATATCGCGGTGCGTTCGGCGATGACGCCGAAGGTGAAGATCTGCAACGAAAATCACACCGTCAACGAGGTGATGGAGATTATGACCCGCGGCCGTTTCCGCCATCTGCCGGTGGAAAAGGACGGCATGCTCGATGGCATCGTGTCCATCGGCGACGTGGTCAAGCGCCGCATCGAGGATGTCGAGCGCGAGGCCGACCAGATCAGGGCCTATATCGCCACTGCCTGAACGGTGAGGCGAACCGCCGGCCGGAGAACCGACCGGCGGAACCGCGGGCTACCTGTTGTCGAGTTCGGAGCGGACGAGTGCGAGCCCGCGCCGGGTGATGCGGTAGGGGCCGCCTCCCGACGAAGAAACCGCCTTCTTCCGCTTCAGCTTTCGAAACAGGTCGAGATCGACGTCCGGATAGTGCCAGCCGTCGCGGGTCAGGCATTTGACGGAGGCGATCCGCTTCTTGTCGTTCTTTTCGATTTCAATGCGTCCGCCCTGCGCGAGCAGGTGCAGGATGCGCTGTTCAGTGCGCGAAATATCCATGTGAGAGTTTTCCGGGAAAACAAAAAATGCCGCCGCCGCGAAGCTTCGCGGCACGGGGTTTCAGGTTTTCTGCCCTGCCTCGCCAAGAGGTCAGGGCCTTACCGGGACTGAGCGTAAGTGGACATCCACTCTCCATTGGAATGAGCGTCCTATAGGCGAAAGCGGCTGAAAAGGCCAGTCCGTGGCTTTGCGCTTGTCTCTTTTGGCGGTTTGCACTAGCGAATGATTTCACGTTCGACGTGAAATTCACGTTCAAACGTGAAATCACTCACCGCAATTCGCAGGCCGCCATGTCCCTCATCGACACCCGTACTCCTGACGCAAAACGCCTGATCCCCGGCGCCACCGGCGACTGGGAGATCATCATCGGCCTCGAGGTCCATGCGCAGGTCACGTCGGAAGCAAAGCTGTTTTCGGGCGCCTCGACGGCCTTCGGCGCGCCGCCCAACGCCAATGTCAGCCTGGTCGATGCGGCGATGCCGGGCATGCTGCCGGTCATCAACGAGGAATGCGTCAAGCAGGCGATCCGCACCGGCCTGGGGCTGAAGGCGCAGATCAACCACAAGTCGGTCTTCGATCGGAAGAACTACTTTTATCCCGACCTGCCGCAGGGCTACCAGATCTCGCAGTTCAAGCAGCCGATCGTCGGCGAAGGCACGGTGATCGTTTCGGTCGGCCCGGACCGCCAGGGCGAATTCGAGGACATCGAGGTCGGCATCGAGCGGCTGCATCTGGAGCAGGATGCCGGCAAGTCGATGCACGACCAGCATGCGACCATGTCCTATGTCGATCTCAACCGCTCCGGCGTGGCGCTGATGGAGATCGTCTCCAAGCCGGACATGCGCTCGGCCGACGAGGCCAAGGCTTATGTCACCAAGCTGCGCACCATCGTGCGCTATCTCGGCACCTGCGACGGCAACATGGACGAAGGTTCGATGCGCGCCGACGTCAACGTTTCGGTGCGCAAGCCGGGCGGCGAGTTCGGCACGCGCTGCGAGATCAAGAACGTCAACTCGATCCGCTTCATCGGCCAGGCCATCGACTATGAGGCGCGCCGGCAGATCGCCATTCTCGAGGATGGCGGCAAGATCGATCAGGAGACGCGGCTGTTCGACGCCGTCAAGGGCGAGACGCGCTCGATGCGCTCCAAGGAAGAGGCGCATGATTACCGCTACTTCCCCGATCCCGACCTTTTGCCGCTGGAATTCGACCAGGCCTATGTCGATGCGCTGGCCAAGGAATTGCCGGAACTGCCGGACGACAAGAAGGCGCGGCTGATCGCGTCGCTCGGCCTGTCCGTCTATGACGCCTCGATCCTGGTGTCGGAAAAGCCGATCGCCGACTATTTCGAGAAGGTGGCCGCCGGCCGCGACGGCAAGCTCGCCGCCAACTGGGTCATCAACGATCTGCTCGGGCAATTGAACAAGGCCGGAAAAGACATTGAAAACGCTCCGGTTTCGCCCGAGCAGCTCGGTGCGGTCATCGATCTGATCAAGGATGGCACCATCTCCGGCAAGATCGCCAAGGACCTGTTCGAGATCGTCTGGAATGAGGGCGGCGACCCTCGCCAACTGGTCGAGAGCCGTGGCATGAAGCAGGTCACCGACACCGGCGCCATCGAGAAGGCCGTCGACGACGTTATTGCCGCCAACCCTGACAAGGTCGAACAGGCGCGCGCCAAGCCGAGCATGGCCGGCTGGTTCGTCGGCCAGGTGATGAAGGCGACCGGCGGCAAGGCCAACCCGCAAGCCGTCAACGACCTCGTCAAGGCCAAGCTGGGCATCGAGTAGCGCCGTGTTCGTCCGCACCGCAGGTGAACGCGACCTTGCCGCTGTGCGGACGCTGCTGGTGGAAACGTGGCATGCGACCTATGACGCCATTTATGGCGCTGCCAAAGTCACCGAGATCACCGACGAATGGCACTCGATCGCTTCGCTCCGCTCGCGGCTGACGCGGCCGAATTCGGAATTCCTGGTGGCCGATGACGGCAAGCGGATCGGTGGCATGGCTTTCGCCGCCGCCACCGCCGATGCGAAAATCATCCTGCTGAACCAGCTCTACGTCCATCCGGACTGCCAAAGGCGCGGGATCGGGCAAGCACTGCTCGACGAGGTCGAGGCCAGTTTCCCGGAAGCGCGAACGCTGCGCGTCGAGGTCGAGGTCGAGGAGGCCAATGGCGGCGCCATCGCCTTCTATCGGTCGAAAGGGTTCTTGCCTGTCAGTGCCGCGGAGGAGTCCCGTGATACCTCAAGGCCGACGACGCTGAGTTTCGAGAAGTCGCTCGGATAGATTGACACCGGATGAATAGAGCGATCCGGCCATGCGTCATCGCGGCGTTTGCTGTGCCGGCTCACGACGGATATGCAAGGGCATGACCAAACTGTCCCGCATTACAGCGCTGGCGCTGCTCGCCATCATCATTTTCGCGACCTTGTCGCCGATCCAGATGCGGCCGCACCTCGCTGAAGCGAATGTCGAGCGTGCCTTGGCTTATGTCCTGCTGGGCTTCGCCCTGGCGATCGGCTTCCCCAACCGACTGTATCAGGTCGTCATCTTCGTGGCTGTGACCGCCGGCATGCTGGAACTGCTTCAGCTCATTGATCCCGGTCGCCATGCACGCCTCATCGATGCATTGGTGAAAGCCCTTGCCGGGGTGGTTGGGATCGTCGCGGGACACCTGATCGTCAGGGCCGGCCGACAAAAGAGCGAGAGCTAGGCGCGGCAGCAATCCGCCGCGGAGGATCGAGCCTTCGCGCTAGGCAGCGGGAACCCCCACATTGTCGATCAGCCTGGTCTTGCCGAGCCATGCTGCCGCGAGAAGACGCCCTTCGCGGTTTCGGCGCCATGGCGCAAGCGTCAGGCTTTGGCGTACCTCGACATAGTCGACCTTCTGAAAGCCGGCGGCGATGAGGGCGCGGCTGGCCTCTTCGGTTGCGTCGCTCTGCCCGGCGCCTGCCGCCAGCGCCGCAGCCGTATTGCGCAATGTGACGTTGAGTTGGCGGGCGATCTTCAGTTCGGCCTCATCGAGATAGGCGTTGCGTGACGACATGGCGAGACCATGCGCGTCGCGGATCGTCGGTGCGCCGATGATCTCGACAGGCAGGTCCAGGTCGCGGCAGAGCTGCCTCACCACGCAAAGCTGCTGGTAGTCCTTCTCGCCGAAGACCGCACAGTCGGGCGTTGCCTGCAGGAGGAGCTTTGCCACCACGGTGGCGACGCCGTCGAAAAAGGTCGGCCGAAAGTCCGATTCGAGCCCGGCTGAGGGGCCGCCGACCGAGATTTTCGTGGCGAAGCCGGCGGGATACATCTCGCCAACCGTCGGTGTGAAGGCAAGGTCGGCGTTTGCCGCGCCCAGTTGGTCGAGGTCGCGGGCGAGTTGGCGCGGGTACTTGTCGAGGTCTTCGCTCGGCGCGAACTGCGTCGGATTGACGAAGATCGACACGACGCAGCGCTCGGCTTTTTGGAGCGCGATCCTGACCAGCGAGATGTGTCCGTCATGCAAAGCACCCATGGTCGGCACCATGGCGACACGAAGGCCGTCGCGCCGCCAGTCCCGGATTTGCGCGCGCAGTGCGGCTACGCTGTCGACGACGACGGGTTGGCTCATGTGTCGTCCCTGCTGTTTGTCGCCGAAAAGACATGGCCGGGGCCGGGGAATGTCCGGCCCCGCACCTCGGCTGCATAGGATTCCGCTGCATGCGAGATCACGCTGCGCAGGTCGGCGTATTCCTTGACGAATTTCGGCACGCGATCGACGGTCAGCCCGACCATGTCGTCGATGACCAGGATCTGGCCGTCGCATTCACCGCTGGCACCGATGCCGATGGTCGGAATGGCGAGACGGCGGCTGATATCGGCGGCGACCCTCTCGACCGTGCCTTCGATGACCACCGAGAAAGCGCCGGCATTCTCGACGGCGAGCGCATCGCGAAGCAATGCCGCAACAGCCTCCTCGGTGCGGCCCTTGATCTTGTAGCCGACGTCCTTCTCGACCGATTGCGGCTGCAGGCCGATATGTCCCATCACCGGAATGCCGGCGGCGACGATGGCCTCGATCTGGCTGATCATGTCGACGCCGCCTTCGAGCTTCACCGCCTGGCAGCCGGTTTCGTCGACGACCCGCCGCGCCGAGGCGACGGCTTGCGCTGCCGTTGCCTCATAGGTGCCGGCCGGCAGGTCGACGACGACGCAGGCCCTGGCCGAGCCGCGCATCACGGCCTGCCCATGTGCGATCATCATCTCCAGCGAGGCGCCCAGAGTCGTCTTGTGGCCATGCAGGACCATGGCGACACTGTCGCCGACCAGAAGCAGGTCAACATGGTGATCGAGCAGACGGGCGATGGGATAGGTATAGGCGGTCAGGCAAACGATCGGCGTGCCGCCCTTGCGGTGGCGAATCGCCTCGGCGCTGATGCGAATGTCGGTGGTCGGCAATTCCGTGGCCAATCGTCACCTCCTTGGCCTCAAGCCGGGCTGGATGCAGGCATGGGCGCGCAGAGCTTTAGAAATACCGCAAAGGCTTGGCAAGCGTGCATGCAGCGACCGGCAGGATCACAGGCTTGTGTCGGGCTTTAGGCAAGCCATTTGCGCGCACGCCGTGGCAAAAGCCTTGCCTTCGGCAAGGCCTGACGCCATAAGCAGGAAAACGGGCGCTGCCGGCGCGAGGGTTTTGAAATGAAGACTTTCCTTACGCAGTTTTTCACCTGGTGGAACAGCCAGACGATAGGAACCCGCCTGCATACCTGGCGGTACGGCAAGAAGGTCGGCCAGGACGAGACCGGCAATTTCTATTACGAAGGCGGCATCGATTCGGAAGGCCGCACGCGCCGCTGGGTCATCTACCGCAATTATTCGGAAGCTTCGGCGATACCGCCCGGCTGGCACGGCTGGATGCACCACCGTGTCGACGTCGCGCCGTCCAGCGAGGACTACAAGCCGCGCGACTGGCAAAAGCCGCATCAGCCCAATCTGACCGGCAGCCCGGCGGCCTATCGCCCGAAGGGCTCGGTGCTGACCAATCAGCACCGCCCGCAGGTCACCGGCGACTACGATGCCTGGACACCCGGGTCGTAGCGACAGGGTGCAAGCCGGTCCTTTATCGCCACAATTGGTGTTTAGCTGCTTGCTGATCAGAAAACGGCGACTAGCCTTGGCGATCGACAGAATCACCCGGGCGCGAACCACCGGTATCTTTGCATGAGCTTTTCTTACTCAATATCGGCTAGTCTGGCGTTAGCCGCCGGTCTTGCCGTCAGCACCGTGGCCTTCGCCGCTTCGCCTGAGCCCGCGGCACCCGCGCCGGCGCCGCCCGCGGGAGCGGACCGGGTCACCAATGCCGTTGCCGAGTTTGCCGGGATCGACAAGATCACCGGCCGCATCATCACCTTCGATGTCTATATCGACGAGACGGTGCAGTTCGGTGCTTTGCAGGTGACGCCGCGCGTCTGCTATTCGCGGCCACAGACCGAAGAGCCGAAGACAGATTCCTTCGTCGAGGTCGACGAGATCACGCTGGACCGCAAGATCCGCCGCATCTTCACCGGCTGGATGTTTGCCGAAAGCCCCGGCCTCAATGCCGTCGAGCATGCCGTCTATGACGTCTGGCTGAAGGCTTGCAAGCAGAAGTCGGATGTGCCGGCGCCCGATGGCGCCAAGGCAGACTCGACCAAAGCCGAGGCGCCCAAGCCCGCCGCGGCCAAACCGAAAGCCGCGATTGCTCCGGACGTGACAGAGCCTGGCGTGACGGAGCCGGACGCTTCGGACCCCGATACGACCGACACCAACTGATCCTCCGGAACCGTCCCTGCCACCATACGTTGGGGCACGGATGAGCGCGCATTTATGCGCAGGGAGGATTTTCCGATGTCAGACAGCAAGCGGATCACGGCCGGCAAGGCAGAGTTGCTGGAACTTGAAAAGGGATTCTGGACGGGCGACGCGGCCTACTATGCGGCCAATGTCGACACCGAATGCCTGGTGGCGTTTCCGCAGATGGCACAGGCGATGGACAATGCGGATCTCGCCAAGACCGCAACCAAGCCCAACCGCTGGCGCGACCTGAAAATCGACCTCAAGGGTATTATCGAGCCGGGCAGCGACATCATCATGCTGACCTACGAGGCACATGCGACACGCGAGAACGGCGAACCTTACGCCGCGCTGGTCAGCACCGGCTATGTCCATCGCGTCAATGGCTGGAAGATGATGTTCCATTCGCAGACGCCATTGGAAGCCGCCACTGGGAAGTAGGCTCAATCTTCAGGGATAGAATACGGCCTCGCCCTTCAGCGCGTCGGCCAGCAACTTTTCATATTTGCCGCGCGGCACGTCGACGGCGCCGAAGCGCTTGAGGTGCTCGGTGGTGAACTGCGTATCGAGCAGCGCGAAGCCGCGTGCCTTCAAGCGCTCGACGAGATAGAAAAGGCAGGTCTTGGAAGCGTCCGTCTCCCTGGCGAACATGCTCTCGCCAAAAAACACCCGGCCGAGCGACACGCCATAGAGGCCACCGACCAGTCGGTCCTCGCGCCACGCCTCGACCGAATGACAATGGCCTATCCGATGCAACTCGACATAGGCTTCGCGGATCGGCGCATTGATCCAGGTCGAGCGCCGTTCCACGCGCTTTTCGGCGCAGCCGTCGATGGTCGCTTCGAAATCGAAATCGAAACGGATGTCGAAGGGGTTCTTCTTGATCGTTTTCCTGAGGCTTTTCGGCGCGTGAAAACCATCGAGCGGAATGATGCCGCGCGTCTCCGGCCGCACCCAGAACACCTCCGGGTCGCCGGCACTTTCGGCCATCGGGAAGACGCCCGAGGCGTAGGCCTTGAGCAGAAGGTCGGTGGGGATGCGATAGCCGGGCGCGTAGGGGCGGGTCATCGCGTCTCCGCGCTACTCTTCCTTGGCCAGGTATTTTTCCAGCCAGTGGATGTCATAATCGCCATTGGCGATGTCGGCATTGCCGACGAGATCGCGAAACAGCGGCAACGTCGTCTTGATGCCGTCGACGACGAACTCGTCCAGGGCGCGGCGCAAGCGCATCATGCACTCGACGCGATTACGCCCATGCACGATCAGCTTGCCGATCAGGCTGTCGTAATAGGGCGGGATCTTGTAGCCGGAATAGACGCCGGAATCGACGCGGATGCCGAGACCACCCGGTGTGTGGAAATGGGTGATCGTACCGGGCGAGGGGGTGAAGGTGCGCGGGTCCTCGGCGTTGATGCGGCATTCGATGGCGTGGCCGTTGAACTTGATGTCCTCCTGCTTCACCGAGAGGCCGCCACCGGAGGCGACGCGGATCTGCTCGTGGACGAGATCGATGCCGGTGATCGCTTCCGTCACCGGATGCTCGACCTGCAGGCGCGTGTTCATCTCGATGAAGTAGAACTCGCCATTCTCGTAGAGGAACTCGATCGTGCCGGCGCCGGAATAGCCGAGGTCGGCGATCGCCTTGGCGCAGATGCCGCCGATGCGGGCGCGCTCTTCGGCATTGAGGGCGGGCGAGGGCGCCTCTTCCCAGACCTTCTGGTGGCGGCGCTGCAAGGAACAGTCGCGCTCGCCGAAATGCACGCCGCGGCCAAAGCCGTCACCAAACACCTGGACTTCGATATGGCGCGGCTTTTCCAGGTATTTTTCGATATAAACGGCATCGTCGCCGAACGCCGCACCGGCTTCCGTGCTCGCCGTCTGCAGGGCGACCTCCAGGTCAGCCTCGGTGAGGGCGACCTTCATGCCGCGTCCGCCACCGCCGGCCGATGCCTTGATGATCACGGGATAGCCGATCTCGGCGGCAATGCGCCTGGCTTCCTTCTGATCGGTGACAGCGCCGTCCGAACCGGGCACAACCGGAATGCCGAGGCGCTTGGCGGTTCGCTTGGCCTCGATCTTGTCGCCCATGATGCGGATATGGTCGCCGGACGGACCGATGAAGGTGATGTTGTGCGCGGCCAGTATGTCGGCGAACTTGGCGTTCTCCGACAGGAAGCCGTAACCCGGATGCACGGCGTCGGCGCCGGTGATTTCGCAGGCCGCAACGATCTGATGGATGTTGAGATAGCTGTCGCGCGATGGCGGCGGACCGATGCAGACGCTCTCGTCCGCGAGCCGCACATGCATGGCGTCGGCATCGGCGGTCGAATGCACCACCACCGTCTGGATGCCGAGTTCCTTGCAGGCGCGCAGCACCCGGAGGGCGATTTCGCCGCGATTGGCGATGAGGATCTTCTGAAACATCAGGCCCGCTCTATTCGATCACGACGAGCGGCATGCCATATTCGACCGGCTGCGAATCCTCGAAAAGGATCGCGGTCACCGTGCCGGCGCGTGGCGAGGGGATCTGGTTCATCGTCTTCATTGCTTCGATGATCAGCAAAGTCTGGCCTTCCTTGACCTTCTGGCCGACTTCGATGAATGCCTTGGCGTCCGGCGACGGCGCCAGGTAGGCGGTGCCGACCATCGGCGAGGTGACTGCGTTCTTGGAAATATCTGCCACAACGGGCAGAGCTACGGAGGCAGCTTGCGCTGCTGCCGGCGCATAGGCTTGCTGCGGCGCCGCGATTGCATGAACAGCCGGCGCCTGCCGCGAGACGCGCACCTTCAGGTCGCCCAGTTCAACCTCGATCTCGGTGAGGTTGGTGTCGTTCAGTATGCCCGCCAGATCGCGGATCAGTTGCTGGTCAACACCGGTCTTCTTTATCGACATTTTCGAGCCTTCTGTTTGTTGGCCGGTCATAGGCGTGCGGCCAGCGCCTGTAGCGCCAGCGTATAGCCGAGCGGCCCAAAGCCACAGATCATGCCGACGGCGACCGGCGCGACCATGGAGACGTGGCGGAATGGTTCCCGCGCATGGATGTTGGAAAGATGAACTTCGGCCACCGGCAACGGTGCGACGGCGCGAATGGCGTCGTGGATGGCAATCGAGGTGTGGCTGTAGGCGCCCGGATTGATGACGATGCCGACAGCCTTGTCGCCAGCTTCCTGAATCCAGTCGACAAGGTCGCCCTCATGGTTCGACTGGCGGAAATCGATCTCGAACCCCAGCGCCGTGCCTGCCTGCTTGCAGTCGTCGGCGATCGCGGCAAGCGTCTTGCCGCCATAGATGCCCGGCTCGCGCTTGCCGAGCGCGTTTAGATTGGGACCGTTCAGGACGAAAACCGTTTTCAAAAAGCCGACCTTTCCCGGCGCCGTCATCAAGCCGGCGCGCTGGGCCCTCTATAATGGGCATAGCCGCCCGCGGAAAGAGCGCAAGTGCGTTCTTTCACTGTCCACAACAGGCGGAAATGTGCCCGTGAGAAATAGCTGGCGAGCAAGATCAGAGCGCGGCTTTCGCCGCCTCGATCTTTTCTGCCAGCACTTCCTGCCCGAGTGCTCCGAACACCACCTCGTTGCCGACGACATAGGACGGCGTTCCGGTGATCGCCAGCTTGTTGGCAAGATCGTAGGTCTTGGCGAGGGCCTCGTTGATTGTCGGGTCCTTCATCTTCTCGCGCAGCGCCGCTTCGTCGGCGCCGAGCGACAGCGCGACCTTGATGGCCGCCGCCTCGGTGGCGCGTCCCTGGCCGCCGAGCAACGCATTGTGGAACTCGCCGTACTTTTCCGGGTGCATCAGGTGGAACGCCATCGAGACCACGCTCGCCTTCTGCGAATCCGGTCCGAGGATGGGGAATTCCTTGAGCACGAAACGCAGGTCCGGATCGGTCTTGGTCAACGCCTGCATGTCGTCGATGGCGCGTTTGCAGAAGCCGCAATTATAGTCGTAGAACTCGACGATGGTGACCTTGCCGTTCGGATTGCCGACGACGCCGTCAAAGGCGGAGTTGAAGATCTGGTCCTTGGCATTCTTGATCACGCCGAGATGAGCGATGCGCTGCTCTTCCTTCTGCTTGGCCTCAAGCGCATCCTGGACCTCCAGGAGGACTTCCGGGTTTTTCAACAAATAGTCGCGGATGATGCCTTCGACCTCGGTGCGGTCGATCTTGGTATCGGCCGCCGTGGTCTCGACCGGCTGTGCGGTGCCGGCCTTGGCGATCTGCGGGTTTCCGGCAACGAATCCGAAAGCCAGCATGGCCAGTGCGACCGCAACCCCCGTGGTGCCCAGCAGCAGTGCCTTTTTCATCGTTCCTGTTCCTTCTACCTGTTTTCCGGTCTGGCTATGTCGTGGCGCGCGGCCGGAAGGTTCACTTGATCTTGGTTGACGGCTTGTAGTTTATGATATCCTGGGCGCGAAGCCAGCGAGGCTCGCCGCGTTTCATCTGCTGCTGCGCCCGCATGGCGAAAATCTTCGCATCCTTGTAGTTGCCGGAATAGAAATGGCTTTCGGCGGTGGCAAGTTCAGCGCCCGGTATGTCACCTAACTCACCGTAGGCCTGTGCCAGATAGCGATACCCGGCTGGATTTTCCTTGTCGCGCCCGAGGCCGTTGTTGATCTGCACGACGGCTTTTTTGAGGGAGTCGGGCTTGCCGACGGCCATCAGCGCCTGGCCCATGGACACCGGCAGCAGACCGGACCGCGCCGAATCGAGGCTGACCGCCTTGGCGTAGGCGTCCGCGGCTTCCTTGGGTTTGTTTGCCTTCATCAGGATGTCGCCGCGCAGTTCCTGGAAGTAAGCGTTCTTGGGCTGCGCCTTGATCAGTGCATTGGTCTTGGCGAGCGCGGCGGCGATGTTGCCGAACAGGTAGGTCGACTGGGCGTCGCCATATAGCGCGGCGAGGGTCCCTTGCATCTTTCGCATCAGCCGCGACGCAGCCGCCTGGCCTTCCATGTAGACGGCGATCTTCACCCGCACCATGTCATGGCGCTGCTGCAGCGCGGGCGGGTCCGGCCTGTCGACATTGGGGCTCTGTTTCACCAGCACTTCGAGATTGGAGATACGATCCCGCGGCATCGGATGGCTGATCCGGTAGGGATCGACTTGCGCGCCCGAGAGCGACAGCGCAGTCTGGAAGCGGTGAAACGTCTTCAGCATGCCCATGCCGGACTGGCCGGTGGCGTTGAGATAGGTGATCGCCGAGCGGTCGGCCGTCATCTCCTCGGTGCGCTGGTAGGCGAGGATGCTGCGCTGTGCCATCTCGCCGCCGCCGGCGGCCACCCCCACGCCCGCACCGGCAAGGCCGCGGCTATTGGTTGTCGCGCCGGCGACCATGGCACCGGCACCCAGCAGCGTCGCGATGATGGCCATCGTCTTGGCTCGTTCGAGCTGGTCGCGCAGCTTCTGCTGGTGGCCGCCGGCGATATGACCGGCTTCGTGCGCGATGACGCCGATGATCTCGTTGGGCGTTTCAGCCGTCATCAGCGCGCCGGTGTTGATGAACAGCCGGCGCCCGGTCACGAAGGCGTTGAAACTCTGGTCATTGACCAGAACGATGTCGATGCCGTCATTCGCCAGGCCAGCCGCCCTGAAGATCGGCCGCGCGTAATCGCGAACCAGCGCCTCGATCTCGGCGTCGCGCACCACCGGCACGTTCTGGGCAAAGGCGCTGACCGAACTCGCCATTGCAACGGCAACGCCAAGCGAAAGCGTCGCGAAGACGCGCGCTGCCTGGGCAATCGTCGATCTGGGTCGGCTCAACATGATGGCTCCACTGGTAGACGAGCGGGCGAAAGATGAAAAGTCGGCGCCGGAAACTTCCTCAACTTGTGATCCTCACATCAATCGGGCATTTGTGCGGCACATGCGCCAGTGCCTGGCGCCGTCAGTCATCGGGAATACTGGTTAAATGGTCGTTTCGCTCTCACGTCGTGGCAATGTCGAGCCCTTCCATGCGATGGACATTCTGGCAGAGGCAAACCGGCTGAAGTCCCAGGGCGTGCCGGTTGTTTCGATGGCCGTCGGCCAGCCCTCCGATCCCGCACCGGTTCTGGTTCGCGCCGCAGCCGCCAAGGCGCTGCAGGACGGACGCATCGGCTACACCGACGCGCTGGGACTGGCAGGTTTGCGCAAGGCGATCGCCGGACACTACGCCGATCACTACGGGCTTGATATCGAGCCCGGCCGGATCGCGGTGACCACTGGATCGTCGGCCGCCTTCAACCTCGCCTTCCTGGCGATGTTCGACCCGGGTGACCGCGTCGCCATCGCGGCACCCGGCTATCCCGCCTATCGCAACATCATGGCCGCGCTCGGCATCGAGGTGGTCGAGATCGAGCTGGGCGACGCCGCCTACGTGCATGCCGGCCATCTCGAGACCGCGCATCGTGAAAAGCCGCTGAAAGGCGTTCTCTTCGCCAGTCCCGCCAATCCAACCGGCGCGGTCATACCGGCCGATGAACTGGCGGCCCTGGTGAGGACGGCACAAGACCTCGGCATCGCCGTCATCTCCGACGAAATCTATCACCGGCTCGCCTATGCCGCCCCCGACACCACGGCGCTTGCCTATGGAGGCGACGTGACCGTGATCAACTCCTTCTCCAAATATTACTGCATGACCGGCTGGCGCATCGGCTGGATGGTGCTGCCGCAAGAACTGGTGCGGCCGGTCGAGCGCGTCGCCCAGAGCCTCTACATCTCGCCGCCGGAACTGTCGCAGATCGCGGCGATCGAAGCGTTCAGGGCGACCGAGGAACTGGAAGCGGTCAAGGGTCGCTATGCCTGGAATCGCGAACTCTTGATGAAACGCCTCCCGGAACTCGGCTTTCCGCTGGCGGCGCCCATGGACGGCGCCTTTTATGCCTTTTGTGACGTCACCAGGCATAGCAATGACAGCATGGCCTTCGCGCGAAAGATGCTGGCCGAGGCGCATGTCGCGGCAACACCCGGCCAAGACTTCGACACTCAGGCCGGGCACCGGACGATGCGTTTCTCCTACGCCGGCAGCCACGACGACATGGTTGAGGCAATGGCGCGCATCGAACGCTGGTTGAGGTAGCACCATGCCGGAACTCGAACAGGCCCCCAAACTTGATCAGGCCCACAAACTTGATCAGGCCTCCAAACTTGATCAGGCATTGGCCGAAGTCGCTGCCGAAATGGCCGATCGCACCGATCGCGGTGACGTCGCTTCCTACATTCCGCAGTTGGGTAAGGTCAATCCGAAGAAATTCGGCATCGCAGCGGTTACCAATGACGGGCGCGTGCTGACGGCGGGGGACGCCGACCAGGCCTTTTCCATCCAGAGCATCTCGAAAGTGTTCACCCTGACACTGGCGCTCGGCAATGTCGGCGACGCGCTGTGGCAGCGGGTCGGCCGCGAACCGTCAGGCAATCCGTTCAACTCGATCGTGCAGCTCGAGCATGAGAACGGCATTCCGCGCAACCCGTTCATCAATGCCGGCGCCATCGTCATTTCCGACATCCTGCTTGCCGGCCACCAGCCACGCGAGGCGATCGGCGAGATCCTGCGCTTCATCCAGTTCCTCGCCGACGACGAGACGATCATCATCGATCGCGAGGTGGCGGCGTCCGAGCGCGCCACCGGCTACCGCAACTTCGCGCTTGCCAACTACATGAAATCCTTCGGCAATCTCCACCATGCGCCGGAACTGGCGCTGGGCGTCTACTTCCACCATTGCGCCATCGCCATGAGTTGCCGGCAACTGGCGCTCGCCGGCCGCTTCCTCGCCAATGGCGGCAAGAACCCGGCGACCGGGCATTCCGTGGTGTCGGCCGAACGGGCACGCCGCATCGGCGCCATGATGCTGACCTGCGGCCATTATGACGGCTCCGGCGATTTCGCCTTCCGCGTCGGCATCCCCGGCAAGAGCGGCGTCGGCGGCGGAATATTGGGCATCGTGCCGGGCGTGGCGTCGCTTGCCGTCTGGTCGCCAGGTCTCAATGCCAACGGCAACTCCAAGCTGGGGTCGATCGCGCTGGAAAAGCTTGCCAGGATGATGAACTGGTCGATCTTCGCGCCGTAGCCTTCGCGATCCGCCATAGCGCCAGATAAGAAAATCCCGCGCCGGCGTGGAGCCGGCGCGGGATTTTTTTGTCAAAGAACTAGCTCATGCGATTGAAAGGCTTAGAAAAAGCCCTTCCGCTGCCACCAGCCGCCGCGCTTCGGCTTGTCCTCGGTCTTGTCCTCGGCCTTGGCCGCGGGCTCTTCCGCGACGATCGAAGACACGACCGGCTCGACCGGCGCATTCGCCGCCGCCGGCTTGCGCCGCGACGAGCGGGCCTTCGGTGCCTCCTCGACAGAAGCGATGGCTGCCTCGTCGGATGCGGTGACCGGCGTGTCGACCGGTGCTTCCACCTCCGCAGCCGGCTCATCGGCGACAATTTCGGCCGCGGCCTTCTTTGGCTTGGCGGCACGGCGTGGCTTCTTCGGCTTCTCCGTGCTCGGCGCGTCGTCATTGGCCGGGGCAAGCGCCACCGGCTCTTCGGCTGGTGCAGCAACGACCGGCTCGCCGGCGATCACCTCGGTTGCCCGGACTTCGCCTTCAGGCGCGTCTGCTGTTTCGCCAGCACTTGCCTCAGCCTCGCCTTCACCGTCTTCGCGACGGTTGCGCTTGCCGCCGCGCTTGCCGCGCCGGCGCTTTTTGCCCTGGCCTTCGTCCGAAGCTTCAGCTGTCTCAGACGTTTCGGCAACACCGACAGGAGCATTGTCGTCCGTTTCCGTGTCGCCATCGCTGGCGGCCGAGTCCGGGTCCGAAAACTCACCGGCCGGAGCCGAGACGGAAGCACCGTCCGCAGGGGCGCCATGTTCGCGATCGCGATCCTTGCCGCCGCGCCGGCGCCGACGCTTGCGGCGCTTGCGGTCGCGGCCGTCGCCTTCCTCGCCACCGGCAGCGGGCCGGGGCTGTTGTTGCTGCGGCTGCTGGCGTGGCTGTTCGGCCTGCACCGGCGCCTCGTCATCTTCCTCGACGACGACAATCTCGTCCTCGGGCTCTTCCGGCTCGACATAGGCCGGGAAGCTGCGCGCCTCGACGAAGCCTTCCGGCTTTTCAGCCAGCGCGCCGCGGAAGATCGCATAGTGCTGCGAACCCACCGAATCGTCGGCCTCGACGGTGATCGTCAGCCCGAAGCGGCTTTCGAGTTCGACCAGCGTGCCGCGCTTGTGATTGAGCACGTAGAGTGCGGTCGCCGCCGGCGTCCGCACCGTGATGTGGCTGCGGGAATCCTTGAGCAGGAATTCCTCAATCGCCCGCACCACCATCAGCGCGACCGACGAATCGGAGCGCACATGGCCGGTGCCGCCGCAATGCGGGCAAGGCTTCATTGTCGATTCCAGCACGCTGGCGCGGATGCGCTGGCGGGACATCTCCATCAGGCCGAAATGCGAGATACGGCCGACCTGGATGCGCGCACGATCGTTCTTGAGGTGATCCTTCAACCGCTTCTCGACGGAGCGGTTGTTGCGGTTCTCCTCCATGTCGATGAAGTCGATGACGATCAAGCCGGCGAGATCGCGCAGCCTGAGCTGACGCGCGACTTCCTCGGCCGCTTCCAGATTGGTGTGGAGTGCGGTGTCCTCGATCGAGTGCTCCTTGGTGGAGCGGCCCGAATTCACATCGATGGCAACCAGCGCCTCGGTCTGGTTGATGATGATGTAGCCGCCGCTCTTCAGCGTCACCTGCGGCTGCAGCATGCGGTCGAGCTGTGCCTCGATGCCGTTGCGCACGAAGATCGGCGTCGTGTCGCGGAACGGCTGAACCACCTTGGCGTGGCTCGGCATCAGCATGCGCATGAAGTCCTTGGCCTCGCGATAGCCTTCCTCGCCGGAGACAAGAATCTCGTCGATATCCTTGTTATAGAGGTCGCGCACCGAGCGCTTGATCAGGCTGCCTTCCTCGTAGACCAGGGCAGGGGCCGTGGACTGCAAGGTGAGATTGCGGACATTTTCCCAAAGCCGCATCAGATATTCGTAATCGCGCTTGATCTCGGCCTTGGTGCGGCTCTCGCCGGCGGTGCGCAGGATCACGCCCATGCCCTGCGGCACTTCGAGATCGGCAACGACCTCCTTCAGGCGCTTGCGGTCGACCGCGCTGGTGATCTTGCGCGAAATGCCGCCGCCACGCGCCGTGTTCGGCATCAGCACCGAATAGCGGCCGGCAAGCGACAGATAGGTGGTCAGTGCCGCACCCTTGTTGCCGCGCTCTTCCTTGACGACCTGCACCAAGAGGATCTGCCGGCGCTTGATCACTTCCTGGATCTTGTACTGGCGGCGCACCGGCTTGCGGCGGTTGCGCACTTCTTCCAGCGCGTCCTCGGCGCCGACCGATTCGACCTCGTGATCGTCCGGATGCGAGGACTGCACTTCTTCCAGCATGCCGCGATCATTGTCGCCGGAGGTCGCCTCGCTGCCTTGTTCGGCCTGCGGAACGGCTTCGGAAATCACATCGGCCTCGACCGAGGCGGCGATCGACGTCGGACCGCCTTCGCGGGTTTCGCCTTCGTCCTGCTCGGCGGAATCCTGGCCATGTTCGGACGCATCGGCATGTTCGGACGCATCGGCCGCATGTTCGATGATCTCGGACGTGTGCGAGATCTCCTCGAAACCAGCGTCGGCGCCCTCTTCCGCCTCGTCGGCAGTGTCGCTTGCCTCGCTGGAATCGGCTGCATCGCGCTTGTGCTCACCCCGGTCGCGGGGCTTGCCGCCGCGCCGGCGGCCGCGCCGTCCGCGATCGCGGCTCTGGCGATCATCGCCGTCGCCGTCCTCGTTCTCTTCGTCCTCAGCCTCCTGCGCTTCCGCGCGCAGCAGTGCCTGACGATCGGCGACCGGAATCTGGTAGTAGTCGGGGTGAATTTCACTGAAGGCGAGAAAACCGTGACGGTTGCCGCCATATTCGACAAAGGCTGCCTGAAGGGAGGGCTCTACGCGCGTTACGCGGGCTAGGTAGATGTTTCCTTTGAGCTGCTTCTTGTCCTGGGATTCAAAGTCGAATTCTTCAATACGGTTACCGCGTACGACGACGACGCGTGTTTCCTCCGGGTGGGAGGCGTCTATCAGCATTTTGTTGGGCATTATTTCGTTTCCCCCCGGCAGCCGTCAGCCGCAGCTTGCGAGGCAAAGCCTGCTGCTGCGTGCCTGGGATGTGGGTGCCGGATATTTGATCGTCCGTCGGCCGCCGCTTGAGCGCCATGGCGGTGCCGCCCGCAGCCATAATGGCGCGGTTTGATGCGGACCTTTCCATGATTGCGCTTGAAGCCATCGTCACCAACAGAACCTTTTGAACCAAAGCCCGGATGAACCGGACCAGCTTGTTTGCTCCTACAGAGCCGGCGCGGGAACAAACCCGGCCGTTTTCCTCACGCAGGCGATTCCCCCGCCACGGGAGCACGCCTGCGAAATTCGTCGCGATCACCTGAACCCTTTTCGCCTAAAGCGAAAGGAGCCGCCTTTACGTCTGACCCTGTAGCAAGAAGCTGCGGAGGAGGGCGGTTCCAGGATTGCAGTGATCCACCATCGCTTTTATGATTTGGCGGGGTGGAAGGCAACCCCGATTTCCGATGCCGGCAAAAAGCCGTTCCGTAGCGTAAGCCAGCTTGCCGCCCTTGCATGAAAAGGCTTGGTTAACCTTCTCTGGATACCAATCGTTAATCGAGTTCGCGGCCTAACCGGCATTTCGACGAAACGACCCGGCGCCGGGCGCCAAACCGGGAGCGACTGGAAGAGAGATGGGATTGGCGGACTTCACAGACAAGGGATGTCGTGTCGGCGGCCGGATCCTGGCCGCTTTCTGCCTCTTGCTGCTGCTGGCGGTCTCATCTGCCTTGTCCTCAAAAGCCAATGCCGCCGACGCTCCGCTCGTGGCAAAAGGTTACAAGATGGCTGGCGATGCCACCAAGATGCGCATCGTCATGGACTTCGATCGCGAACCCGATATCAAATGGTTCCTGCTGCGCGGTCCCAACCGCCTTGTCATCGATCTCGCGAATACGAGATTCGCCGTTGATGCCAAGGACTTGAAGGCGCGGGGCCTGGTCAAGGGCGTGCGCCTGGGCGCGCTCGGCGAGGGCGTTTCGCGGCTGATCCTCACCGGCAAGGGACCGTTCGCCGTCGACAAGCTCGACGTGCTCAAGAACGAGGACGGAACCGGCTACCGCATTGCCATCGACATGTCGGCGGCATCCGAGCGCGAGTTCGACGTGGCGCTGGCCAACCAGGCGCTGACCACCGGATCGACCGTTTCGACCGACAAGGGAGGGCGGGTCGGCACCGGACCGGTTTCCAATCCGGGTCATCGGTTCACCGTCGTCATCGATCCCGGCCATGGCGGCATCGACGGCGGTGCCGAGGGCCTGAACGGCACCATCGAGAAGAATGTCACGCTGGCCTTCGCCACGGAGCTGCGCGACAAACTCGCAGCCGTTGGCAATTATGATGTGTTCATGACGCGCGACACAGACGAATTCCTGCGTCTTGATGACCGCGTGCGCATCGCCCGTCAGCATGAGGCCGACCTGCTTATTTCGATCCATGCCGACACGATCAGCGTCAAGGGCATTCGCGGCGCCACCGTCTACACCGTCTCCGACAAGGCTTCGGACCCCGAGGCGCAGGCGCTTGCCGACCGAGAAAACCTCTCCGATCAGTTCGCCGGCATGGAAATCAAGAACGACAACAAGGAAGTCACCGACATCCTGATCGACCTGATCCGCCGCGAAACGCACAATTTCTCGATGAGTTTCGCCCACACGCTGGTTGGCCAGTTGTCGACCAGCGTCGGCCTCATCAACAATCCGCAGCGTTCGGCGGGCTTCAAGGTGCTCAAGGCACCCGACGTGCCGTCGGTGCTGGTCGAACTCGGTTATCTCTCGAACGCCAAGGACGAGGCGCAGTTGCTCAACGCCGACTGGCGCGGCAAGGCGGCCCAGAGTATAACCAACGCCGTCGCGCTGTTCGCGTCGGCCAAGGCCGGACCGGGAACCGGAGGTTGACATGACCGGCGGCGCCTGCAACCAGAGGCGGCGTTGCGCGACGACAACACCCAATGCTTTTTATTTCCGGCTCGCGACCGCGAAATCAGGCATTGCCGTATTTTGTCCACATGGCGGCGACAAGGGTTTTCGATTACGGATTGGGACCGGCTCGAAAGCTTGCGCGAAAGGCGGCTTCGTTTAGGAAATTCCCGAACCAAGGACTGGAGCGGGTATGATTCGTCTCATTGGCTATTTTTTCGGCATCGGCACGACGCTGGCCCTTTTGGTCGCGGCGGGCGTTGCGATCTACATCGGCCATTTGTCGAAAGATCTGCCCGACTACGAGGTGCTGGCCAAATACGAGCCGCCGGTGACCACCCGCATCCATGCGTCGGACGGCGCGCTGATGGCCGAATACGCGCGCGAACGGCGCCTGTATTTGCCGATCCAGGCCATACCGGACCGCGTCAAGGCGGCCTTCCTGTCGGCCGAAGACAAGAATTTCTACAATCACCCAGGCATCGATGTGACCGGCCTCGGCCGCGCCATCATCGTCAACCTGCAGAATCTCGGCTCGGGCCGGCGTCAGGTCGGCGCCTCGACGATCACCCAGCAGGTGGCGAAGAACTTCCTGTTGTCCTCGGACCAGACCTACGAGCGCAAGATCAAGGAGATGATCCTCGCCTTCCGCATCGAGCAGGCCTATCCCAAGGATCGCATTCTCGAGCTCTACCTCAACGAAATCTTCTTCGGCTTCGGCGCCTATGGCGTCGCCGGTGCGGCGCTGACCTATTTCGACAAGTCGGTCAACGAACTGTCCGTGGCCGAGGCCGCCTACCTGGCCTCGCTGCCCAAGGGGCCGAACAACTACCACCCTTTCAAGCATGCCGATCGCGCGATCGAGCGCCGCAACTGGGTCATCGACCAGATGGTCGAGAACGGCTACGTCACGCGTGAGGAAGGCAACAAGGCCAAGGCCGAGCCGTTGGGCGTGACGCCGCGCCGCAGCGGCACCTATCTGTTCGCCGGCGAGTACTTCACCGAAGAGGTGCGCCGCCAGATCATCGCCCGCTACGGCGAGAACGCGCTTTACGAAGGCGGCCTCTCCGTCCGCACCACGCTCGATCCGAAGATCCAGCTCATTGCCCGCAAATCGATGCAGAACGGGTTGATGAAATACGACACGTTGCGCGGTTATCGCGGGCCGGTAACATCGATCGACGTGTCGGGCGACTGGGGCGTGCCGCTTGGCGCCGTCAAGGGGCTGGAGGATGTTCCCGAATGGTCGCTCGCCGTCGTGCTCGACAGTTCGGCGACCGGGCTGACGATCGGCCTGCAGCCCGCACGGCAGGCGTCGGGCGAGATCGTCAAGGAGCGCGTCGAAGGCACCATCAGCAAGGAGGACATGGGTTTTGCCATGCGCCATGTGGTTGCCGGCAAGACCGTCAAGGCCAAGTCGCCGGCGGAGGTGCTGAAGCCGGGCGACGTCGTCTTCGTGCAGAAAAACGATGGTGCCGATGGCGCCTACAGCCTGCGCCAGGTGCCCGAAGTGGAAGGCGGCCTGATCGCCATGGACCCGCACACCGGCCGGGTGCTGGCCATGGTCGGCGGCTTCTCCTATGCGCAGTCCGAATTCAACCGTGCCACGCAAGCCATGCGCCAGCCGGGCTCCTCGTTCAAGCCGATCGTCTATTCGGCCGCACTCGACAATGGCTATACGCCGGCCTCGGTGATCATGGACGGGCCGATCACGATCCAGAGCGGCAACACGAGCTGGACGCCCAAGAACTATGACGGCACCGTCGCCGGTCCGGCGACCCTGCGCTCCGGCATCGAGAAGTCGCGCAACCTGATGACGGTGCGGCTTGCCAATGACATGGGGATGAAGTTGGTCGTCGAATATGCCGAGCGCTTCGGTGTCTACGACCATCTGGCACCCTATCTACCGATGGCGCTGGGTTCCGGCGAAACCACCGTGATGCGCATGGTGTCGGCCTATTCGATCATGGCCAATGGCGGCAAGTCGATCAAACCGTCGCTCATCGACCGCATCCAGGACCGCTACGGCAAGACGGTGTTCAAGCAGGACGAACGTGGCTGCCAGGGCTGCAATGCGCCCGAATGGCAGAACCAGCCGGAGCCGGAACTCGTCGACAATTCCGAGCAGGTGCTCGATCCGATGACGGCCTACCAGATCACCTCGATGATGGAAGGTGTCGTGCAGCGCGGCACCGGCGCCACCATCAGTGAACTCGGCCGTCACATCGCCGGCAAGACCGGAACGACCAACGACGAAAAGGACGCCTGGTTCATCGGTTACACGCCCAACCTCGTCGTCGGCCTCTACATGGGCTACGACACGCCGCGCGGCCTCGGCCATGGCGCCACCGGTGGTGGCCTCGCGGCCCCGATCTTCAAGGACTTCATGCGGGTGGCGCTGGACGGCACGCCCAATGTCGACTTCAAGGTGCCCGAAGGCATGAACCTTGTCGCCATCAACCGCAAGACCGGCATGCGTGCCGCATCGGGCGATCCGGGCACCATCATCGAAGCCTTCAAGCCGGGTACCGGTCCCGCCGACAGCTATTGGGTCATCGGCATGGGCGCCGACGGCTCCAATGCCACCGGTGGCGCGTTGTCACCGCAGGCCAACCAGGCCATCCAGTCCGGCGGCGGCGGCCTCTACTGACGATTTTCATGAGCGGATGGGCTGGCCTTGGCGCCAGCCCATTTTGCTTTACAGCCGGCGGCGGCCTGCCTATGTATCGCGCCGACCGACTTCAGCAAACAGGACAGAACAGCCAGCCATGCGCGCGGAAACGCAGAATATTGTCGACGAGATCAGGCAGGCGATAACCCTGCTGAGGAGGCATCTTTGACTGGGATCAGGCCATAAAGCGGCTTGAATACCTCAATGTGCGCGCCGAGGACGCCAGCCTCTGGAACGAGCCGCTGGAAGCGCAGAAGCTGATGCGCGAGCGCCAGGGCCTCGAAGAGGGCATCGCCTCGGTGAAAGGTCTGACGCAGGCGCTGGAAGACAATATCGGCCTGATCGAGCTCGGCGAGGAAGAGCGCGACGAGGGGGTCATTGCCGAGGCCGAAGCCGCGATCCGCTCGATGCAAGGCGAAGCGAAGGCCCGCCAGGTCGAGACGTTGCTGTCGGGTGAAGCAGATTCCAACGACACCTATCTCGAAATCCATGCCGGTGCCGGCGGCACCGAAAGCCAGGACTGGGCCTCGATGCTGCTGCGCATGTACACGCGCTGGGCCGAGCGTCGTCGCTTCAAGGTCGAAGTGCTGGAAATGCATGACGGCGAAGAGGCCGGCATCAAGTCGGCCACGTTGATGATCAAAGGCCACAATGCCTATGGCTGGATGAAGACGGAATCGGGCGTTCATCGCCTGGTGCGTATTTCGCCCTATGACAGCAATGCGCGCCGGCATACGTCCTTCGCCAGCGTCTGGGTCTATCCGGTCATCGACGACACGATCGAGATCGACGTCTCCGAATCCGATGTCCGCATCGATACTTATCGCTCGTCCGGCTCGGGCGGCCAGCACGTCAACACCACCGATTCGGCCGTGCGCATCACGCATCTGGCCACCGGCATTGCGGTTGCCTGCCAGGCCGAACGTTCGCAGCACAAGAACAAGGCCAAGGCCTGGGAGATGCTGCGCTCGCGCCTTTATGAGGAAGAGCTGAAGAAGCGCGAGGCGGTTGCAAACGCCACCGAAGCGTCGAAGAGCGATATAGGCTGGGGTCACCAGATACGCTCCTATGTGCTGCAGCCCTACCAGCTGGTGAAGGATCTCCGCACCGGCGTCGAGAGCACCAGCCCGTCGAGCGTGCTCGATGGCGACCTCGACGATTTTATGGAAGCCTCGTTGTCGCAGCGCATCGAAGGCGGTGCGGGCGAAGCCGTAGCAGACCTGGATTAGGATACGTCCATGTTCAGGTGAGGCTAGCCTGACCTCAATCTGAACATACCCCTGCGCACCACAGCGACGGAGGAGAGGATTGGCGAGCAAGCTCACCGGAAAGTGCTTTTGCGGCGCGGTTCACTACGAGGTCGCCGACGAATTCCTCTATGCCGCGAATTGCCATTGTTCGGACTGCCGGCGCACCACCGGTTCGGCCTTCAAGTCTTTCGCCGGTATCGAGCGTGAAAAGCTTGTCCTCACCGAAGGCGAGGACAAGCTTCTGATCTTCGGCGACGAAAGCGGCCATAACGCGCATTGCGGCCGGTGCGGCTCCTTGCTTTATTCGCTGGTGCGCGACGGCGCCTACGTCCATGTCGCCATGGGAACGCTCGTCGACGACCCGTCCATCCGTCCAACGGAGCACATCTTCGTCGGTTCGAAGGCGGGCTGGTTCACCATCACCGATAACCTGCCGCAGTATCAAGAGCACGTGATTGCCGGCTCTGACCAGCAATAGGCTGGAACCACAGCGGGCCAATTCCGTTTATTCGACGCCCGTTTGCCGGGAATTGACCTTGGCCTCATCTCGTCGGCGGTAGCGGATACCTGACGTCCATAGAACGATGTCGGGAATGCATCTTCTTGCGCCGACCAAGGAATCAGCCCAGCATCCAAACGCTGGGAGAGAAAAAGCATTTATGGCCGGACGCGGCATATCTGCGACCCGACGATCCGGCCACTGGGAAGATACGTTCCGGGAACGGGCAAGCGAAACGCTTGAGCTCGTTTGAAAGGAACGCGTCATGTCTGCTGCCACACTCAGATCGGCCAATGCCGTTCAACCGGCTGGCCGACTTTTGTTTTCCCTGTTCGCGATCGGCGCTATGGCAATGCTGACGGCACCTGCCTTCGCGCATGACGCCACACCCACGGCGGCAAAGCCACAGGGCTGGAGTTATCCGTTCGCATGCTGCGCCAACTATGATTGTCGCACGACCCATACAGGCGAAGTGCTGGAGAAACCCGAGGGCTATGTCATCGCCGGAACGGGTGAGATCGTTCCAATGACCGACAAGCGTGTCAAGGACAGCCCGGACGGCGAGTTCCATTGGTGTGCGCACCAAGCGGGCCTCGACGCCGGCAAGACAATCTGCCTGTTCGTGCCGCCGCGCTCTTATTGACGACAGGACGGCGGTCGGACGTCCGCGGTCGCGTGTGACCGGGGCCGCAGGCCGGGTTTGCGCGGTTCGGGTGATGCCTGCTGACAGACAGTTGTCAGGAGCACCTCTTTATGCTGCCTTTGCCGCACAGGGTGGCGGGCGACAGGACGAGTTCGTTGATGACCATCAAGGCAAGCTGTCATTGCAAGGCGACGACATTCGAGGTTTCGCAGGCACCGCAGACGGTGACGCAATGCACCTGTTCTTTCTGCTCGAAACGCGGCTCGCTCGGGGCCTACTACGTGCCTTCGCAATTCAAGCTCACCAGCCCCGATGGAGAGCGTCTCTTTCTACCGCTGGGGATCGAAAACCGTAAAGCACGGTTTTTGCGCCGCCTGCGGCTGCGGCACCTTTACCGAAACGCCGGACTGGTCGACCGGCGAGCCGGATTTCGACAATCCCAAGATCAGCGTCAACTCGCGACTGTTCGACGATTTCGATCTCGACAAGGTCGAAGTGGTGGTCATAGACGGCAAGAACCTCTGGTAGCCTGATCCGAACGATTGCGGCCCGGCGATGCGGCGCTATCACCGTGTATCGGTCCCTCGGGAAAAGCCGTGAGCGGCGCTTTTGCCGTTCCGCTTTTCGCCGCAATTCGTGGTACAAGTCGCGGGAAGGGCTGATTTGGCGCCACCGCAAGGCGTGACTTGGAGAGGGACGATCCTATGAAAAAGACTGTGCTCGTCGTCGTGGCGACGGCTGTGCTCGTGAGCGCCTGCACCACCACCGATCCGTATACGGGCGACCAGAAGATTTCCAACACGGCGGCCGGCGCCGGCCTTGGTGCTCTGGCGGGTGCAAGCCTTGGCCTGCTTGCCGGCGGCAATGACCGCCGCAACGCACTGATCGGCGCCGGCATCGGCGCGCTGGCCGGCGGCGCCATCGGCGCCACCATGGACCAGAACGAGGCCGAACTGCGCCGGCAACTCGAGGGCACCGGTGTCAGTGTCACCCGCAGCGGCGACCAGATCATCCTCAACATGCCGTCCGACATCACCTTCAACTCGGATCAGGATGCGGTGAAGCCCGGCTTCTACCAGGTCCTGAACTCTGTCGCGCTGGTGCTGAAGAAGTTCAAGCAGACCACGGTCGACGTGTTCGGCCACACCGATTCGACCGGTGGCGACCAGCACAATTTCGATCTGTCGCAGCGCCGTGCTTTGGCGGTGGCGAACTATCTGTCCGGTCAGGGCGTGGATCAGCGGCGCTTCGCAGTCACCGGCTTCGGCAAGACACGCCCGGTCGCATCCAATGCCACGGCCGAAGGTCGCGCCCAGAACCGCCGCGTCGAGATCCAGCTTTCGCCGCTCACCTGATTTGTACGGCAAACCAATGCGAAACGGCTCCCATGGGGGGCCGTTTTTGTTTGAGCGGATATTGGTGTTATTCAATTAGTTATTGCTAAAATACATCTTTCCCGCAGCTATGGAAAGGAATAGCATCATCGCTGTTCCTGAGGGGATGAGGCGGTGTCACTGGCCGCGCAATCAGCATTTTTCCGCCTCGGTCTTGCACGGCCAGATCAGAAATCTGGGAGGAATGCATGACAAGAACAGCCAGCCTTGGGCGCTGCGGCGTCCTCGTTTTGACAGGTTTGGTAGGCGCGTGGCTGAACGTTGCTTCGGCTCGCGCCGAGGACGCCAACAAGGCCGACATCGAAGCCTTGAAGAAGTCGCTCGCCAAATATGAGGATTACACCGCTGCCGTCCGCGACCTCTATCTGTCGACGGTCGGCTGCGTCCACTACAGCGGAGAAAAGATACCGGGCGCGATGGACTACCCGAAGGGCGCCATGGGCATCCACTTCGTCAATGTCCTGAGTGTCGGCCAGAAGCTCGATCCGATGAGGCCGAACGTGCTGATCTACGAGCCGACCAGGAAAGGCCTGAAGTTGGTCGGAGTGGAATGGCTGGTGCCGCTGACGCCGGACACCAAGGAGCCGCCCAAGCTGTTTGGCCAAACCTTCATGGGGCCTATGGAGGGGCACTACCCTCTCATCCCGAAGGAGTTCGTCCACTATGATCTTCACGCCTGGCTCGGGGACAACCCGAACGGCATGTTCAGTCCGACGAACCCGAACGTGAAATGCAGCAAGGCCGAGTTTCCGATGCTGGAGAAACCGACCAAGATGATGCCCGGGCCGATGTAACGGGCGAGCCAGGCTGAAAGAGCGTTGCCGAGAAGGCAAGCCCGATGGCTTGCTTGCTTTCGAAGCGGTCGGGATCAGACCTTGGCGATGATCCGCATGAAGGCCGGCATGTCGTCGCCGAAGCCAACGGTGGAATCATTGTCTTCCTGGTGGCGTTGGCGGGCAGGGCGGCTGTTGTCGCGCTGCGGCCGGGTGTCGCCGCGTTCGGGTGCGCGCTGTTCATTGCGATCGGATGGTTTGCGCTCGGTGTTTTCCGAACGGATCGCTTCCTTGCGCGAACGCCGTTCGCCGATGTCGGCGGCTGCGGCCTCGGCCACCGGCTGATCCTCGCGGACTGTTTCCGGTGCGGCATCTTCGCTGCGCTTGGCGTGGCGTTCGCGCGGTTTGCGCTCGCCGCTCTTTTCCCTGCCGCGGTCGTCGTCCTTGCGTCCGGCACGGCGCGGCGCGCCCTTGCCACGGCGCGGAGCATCGTCCTCGCCTTCGCTGGCAACCACCGTCGACAAGTCGCCGTCATGCCACTCGATCTTGTTGCCGATCAGACGTTCGATGGCATCGATGTATTTGGTGTCAGATTTGGTCGCGATGGTGAAGGATTTTCCGGAGCGTCCGGCGCGCCCGGTGCGGCCGATACGGTGGACATAGTCCTCGGCGTGGATCGGCACGTCATAGTTGAAGACATGGCTGACATCGGGGATGTCGAGGCCGCGCGCGGCAACGTCGGAAGCGACGAGGTAGCGCAGCTTGCCGTCGCGGAAATTGGCCAGCATCTGCATGCGCGCGCGCTGGTCCATGTCGCCATGCAGCGCACCGGCGTCGAAATCATGCTTCAGCAGCGAGCGGAACAGCTCCGACACTTCGACCTTGCGGTTGCAGAAGATGATGGCGTTCTTCAGTTCTGCGTCTTCGGCCTTGATCAAATTGCGCAGCGTCTCGCGCTTGTCCCACGGCTTGGAGCCTGATTTGACCAGCCGCTGGATGATGTTGGTGGCGGCGGATGCTGCCTTCGAAACCTCGACGCGGACCGGCGCGTGCAGGAACTTTTCGGTGAGCTTGGTGATTTCGGGCGGCATCGTCGCCGAAAAGAACAGCGTCTGCCTGGTGAACGGGATCATTTCGCAGATGCGCTCGATGTCGGGAATGAAGCCCATGTCGAGCATGCGGTCCGCTTCGTCGATGACGAGGATCTCGACGCCGTTGAGCAACAGCTTGCCGCGCTCGCGGTGATCGAGCAGACGGCCGGGCGTCGCGATCAGCACGTCGGCGCCACGCTCCAGCTTCTTGTCCTGTTCGTCGAACGACACGCCGCCGATCAGAAGCGCGATGTTGAGCTTATGGTTCTTGCCGTATTTGACGAAGTTTTCCTCGACCTGAGCGGCGAGCTCGCGCGTCGGCTCCAGAATGAGCGTGCGCGGCATGCGAGCGCGGGCGCGGCCCTTTTCCAGCCTTGTGAGCATCGGCAACACGAAGGAGGCCGTCTTGCCGGTGCCGGTCTGGGCAATGCCCAGCACGTCCTTGCCCAGCAGGGCATGCGGAATGGCGCCCGCCTGGATCGGCGTCGGCTCGGTGTAGCCGGCGTCGGTGACTGCGGAAAGGACCTTCGGCGACAGGCCGAGGTCTGAAAAGGTCAACGCTTCTGGAGCGGTCGTGGTGTCTGAGGACAAGTGTTGTTGTCTTTGGCTGGTTCGGGGAAGCGCAACGGCGTCTAATGGCGTCTGTCGCGGCAAGCGCCACGCGCCTGCAAGATTGGTATTGCAATTAGGAGCAAGCCCTCGATTTGTCAACAGAAACGGGCAGCAATGGCACGATTGTGAAGTTGTAACCTTAATCGGGATGCTTAATCGACCTGTCGGTCGCAGCGCCGGCTCAATAGCGGAACTGTTCGGCGAGAATACGCTCGTTCCAGGAATGATTGGGATCGAACAGCAACGTTGCTGTCGCCGTTGGTGATTCTCGCACCGTCACCGAGGTCACGGCCTTGACCTCGGTATGGTCGGCGGCGGCGTTTACCGGCCGCTTTTCCGGCTCGCGGATGTCGAAGCGGACGGTCGCCTTGTTGGAGAGCAGCGCGCCGCGCCAGCGGCGCGGGCGAAACGGGCTGACCGGGGTCAGCGCCAGCAGCGGCGCGTCGAGCGGCAGGATCGGTCCATGCGCCGAAAGATTGTAGGCGGTGGACCCGGCCGGGGTTGCGATCATGACGCCGTCGCAGTTCAGTTCCTCAAGCCGGACCTGTTCGTCGACGGTGATGCGGATCTTGGCCGTCTGGTACGACTGGCGCCATAGCGCCACCTCGTTGATCGCCAGTGCTGAAATCGTTTCGCCTTCCGAGGTCACGGCCAGCATCTCCAGCGGGCGGATCGTTTCGGCGACGGCGGCCTCGAGACGCTCGGTGAGGCCACCGGAACGATACTCGTTCATCAGGAAGCCGATGGTGCCACGGTTCATGCCGTAGACCTTCTTGCCGGTCCCCATCGTGTCGCGCAGGGTCTGCAGCAGGAAGCCGTCACCCCCAAGCGCAACGACGATCCCGGCCTCCTCGACGGAAGACTGGCCATAGCGCGCCGACAGGCTTTCCAGCGCCGTCTTGGCGTCGGCGGTGTCGGACGAGACGAAGGCGATGCGGCTGGCGGCTTTGCTCATGGCTCCCCGATGACGACCGATTGGCAGCGGCCGGTTGCTGGGCCGCGCCAGCGCCGGGGTAGCATGGGCGGGGTACGTCTGCAAAGGGAGGTGCCATCCCGGATGGCAACGCCATCCCGGATGGTACGGCCATGCCGATCGGCGGATGCGGGCATGCCGTTCGCGGATCATGTCAAAGGCTACGCGAATGTGATGGTTAAGACGGGCCTTAAAGTCTCGTAAAGCCGGATCGGTCATGTTAGCCGGCAGTGGATGGGTGGCGTGGGGGCTAGCCAGTCGAGGCCGACATATTGCCGGTAACACGCCTGATCATCGTCTTCCTGATGCTGGGAAGCTTCGCGCTGCTCTTTGCCGAACTGGTGCGCCAGTCCGAAGAGACGAGCTTCCGGCCGCAGCCCACGGCGTCGCGCTGTGGTGATGCAGCCGGGGCGCCATGCCCGCAAAGGGCGCTGTAGCCCTGAAATGTCCTGATCATCCTCGCGATGACGGGCAGCATCGGCGGTCGCTTCGATGCGCGACATCGCGCGGCAGTTTCTCTGCTTAACAGCAGAGGCCGGTCGGCCGCCGCACGTTCCACTTGTGAAGGCTTGCTGTTTGCACTCGCGGCGCTTGGCGGTGTAGATGGGTGCATCGATTGGCGGAAAGGCTTTTGGGTAGCTCGCATCCGCTGTTGTTGGGAAACAAGCCCTGGGCTCGTTGACTGGCCGGTGTCTGGAGCGGGGGTTTTCCATGTCACGCAGCGTGTTGATCTCTGGCGGCTGCGGTTTCCTGGGCTCGCATCTGGTCGACCGTCTGTTGCGGCGAAGCGATGTGGAAAAGCTGGTCGTCGTCGACAATCTTTGGACCGGGACGCGAGACAACATCGCGCATGTCGCCGATCCGCGTTTCGATCTGCAGATTGCCGACGCCGAAAGCTTTTCATCCCTTCAGCGCTTCGATGAGATCATCCATCTCGCCTCGCCGGCGTCGCCGCTTTGGTACATGCGCGAGCCGGTACGCACGATCAAGGCCAATATCGGCGGCGCGCTCAATCTCCTGACGCTGCTCAAGTCCGGCGGTCGCTTCTGCTTCGCCTCGACCTCGGAAGTCTACGGCGACCCCCTGGTTTCACCGCAACCCGAGAGTTACAGGGGATCGGTGGACTGCACCGGTCCCAGGGCTTCCTATGATGAAAGCAAGCGCTGCACAGAGGCATTGCTGTTCGAGCAGCAGCGGGTCGGCGGGCTCGACATTCGCGTCGTCAGGATATTCAACACATATGGGCCACGAACCCGCATCGACGACGGACGCGCCGTCTCGAATTTTGCCATCCAGGCACTGACAACCGGGGTTCTGACGGTTTATGGCGACGGCTCTCAATCGCGCAGTTGGGGTTATGTCGACGACACCGTCGAGGGGCTGGAACGTTACTTCTGGCGCGACGGCGTCTCGCATCGCGGTCCTCTGAACATTGGCAACGACCACGAGGTTTCGGTCCTGCGCATCGCGGAATTCGTAAGATCGCTTGTCCCCGGCAGCCGCATCGAGCACCACCCTCCAGCTCCCCAGGATCCGACAAATCGGTGTCCGGACCTGACTTTGGCGAGGCATGTCCTTCCTGGCTGGGAAGCGAGGACGAGCTATCAGGAAGGCATCGGGCGCACCTTCGATTGGTTCCGCCAGCGAATTGCGGCCGCGAGCATTTCGGCCTCCACGGCCTGACGCGTCCGGTATCGCGGCTAAACCTCTTTCTGCCTGCTCACTCAGTCACCATCTCATCGGGCGCATCGTCAATCGCCGAGCAATGGCCGTACCCGCGGAAAGATATTGACTGTATGTTTAGTCATAGTTACTCCTGAGGTCGCGAATTGAGTTGGACAGCCGGCGCCAGCCGGTGAATGGCCACAATGAAGAGGGAAATATCTCGACCACGATGCGGCTTGCCGTTGCCGGCGCGCCGCATGCCGCAACTGCGATGTCGACGGCCGGGCTCGAGCCGGTCGGCATTGCCGCGGCCATCTTTTCGTCAGCAGGAAACGGACCTGGGGCCGTAGTGCCGCCGGTCCCAACAATGGGAGCAAGCAGCATGAACTGGAAACTGACCGCGACGGCCATCGGCCTGTCGCTGCTGACTGTCACGGGCGTGGCCCGTGCCGACGGCGAGCTCAACATCTACAATTGGGGCAACTACACCAGCCCCGACCTGATCAAGAAGTTCGAGGAGACCTACAAGGTCAAGGTCACCGTCACCGACTATGACTCCAACGATACCGCCTTGGCCAAGGTCCGGCAGGGCGCCTCCGGCTATGACATCGTCGTGCCTTCGGCGAGCGTCGTGCCGGTCTGGATCAGCGAAGGTCTGCTCTTGGAGACCGATCCCAACAAGATGGAAAACTTCAAGAACGTCGATCCCAGGTGGGTCGATGTTCCATTCGATCCAGGCCGTAAATACACCGTTCCATGGCAGTGGGGCACGACCGGCATTTCGGTGAACAAGTCGGTCTATGCCGGCGATCCGAACACATCGGCGATCTTCCTCGACCCACCTCCCGAACTCGTCGGCAAGATCAATGTCGTACCCGAAATGGGTGACATCATGTTCCTCGCCATCGCCTACGAGGGTGGCAAATATTGCAGCAGCGACATGCAGATGCTGAAGAAGGTGCATGACAGGCTGGTGGAGGCGAAGGCGAAATGGCTTTCGCTCGACTATGCGGCCGTCGATGGCTTGGGCAGGGGCGACATCGCCGCGGGCGTCAACTGGAACGGCATATCGCTGCGCGAACGGCTTGAGAACGACAAGATCGTCTATGGCTATCCCAAGGAAGGCTATCCGATCTGGATGGACAATGTCGCTGTCCTCAAGGACGCCAAGAATGTCGACAACGCCAAGCTGTTCCAGAACTTCATCATGAATCCGCAGAATGCGGCACTGATCTCAGCCTTTGCGCGTTATTCGAACGGCATCAAGGGCTCGGAAGCCTTCATGCCCGACGACATGAAGACCGCGCCGGAAGTCAACATTCCCGCCGAGTTCGCCGCCAAGGGCCAGTTCATGCTGGCCTGCCCGCCCGATGTGCAGGCGCTCTACACGAAGATCTGGACCGACCTGCAGAAATGACCTGACCAGGCTTTCCCGCGCCGCCGCACGCGGCGCGGTCATCTTCCGTCCATGCCAAACGCGATGCGCAGATCGCAGGAGACTTCCCATGACCGATCTCGACCTTTGCTACATGCCGGCCAGCGAGGCGCTGCGGCTGTTCAAGGCGAAGAAGCTTTCGCCCGTCGAACTGATGCAGGCCACCATCCGCCGCGCCGAAGCCACCAAGGCGACGATCAACTGCCTCACCTTCACGCATTTCGACGAGGCGATGGACCTGGCCAGGAAAGCCGAGGCGAAATACGCCAGCGGTGCCAAGACCGGGGCGCTCGAGGGCCTGCCGATCGGCATCAAGGACGAGAGCTACATCAAGGGCAAGCCGACCTCGCACGGCTCGCTGCTGTCCGGGGATGCTATCGGTGGCCATACCTCGACGATGAACGAGCGCATCATCAAGGCCGGAGGCATTGTCCATGCCCGCACGGCGACGCCTGAATTCAGCTGCGCCGGCTACACCTGGTCGAAACGCTGGGGCGTGACGCGCAATCCGTGGAACCCGGATTTCACGCCCGGCGGTTCGTCGGGAGGCTCCGCGGCGACGCTGGCATCCGGCACGTCGTCGATCGCCACCGGTTCGGACATTGCCGGATCGATCCGCATTCCCGCGTCGGCCTGCGGTCTTGTCGGCTTCAAGCCGCCTTACGGGCGCAATCCGGACGAGCCGCCATTCAACCTCGACTTCTACTGCCACACCGGACCGCTGGCGCGAAACGTCGGGGATGCGATCCTGCTGCAGAATGTGATGGCCGGACCAAGCCCGCTCGACATCGCCACGCTGCGCCCGAAACTGCGCCTGCCGCTCGACTACAAGCCGATCAAGGGCTGGAAGATTACTTTCTCGATGGACCTTGGTTCTTTCGAAGTCGACCCGGACGTGCGCAAGAACACGCTTGCCGCCTGCGATGTGTTCCGTTCGCTCGGCGCCACGGTCGAGCAAGTCGATCTGGGCTGGGGCGACGAAGTGCTCAGGGCGGGCATGGCCTATCTCGAGCATCTGTTCGGCGCATCGCTGTCGCAGTTGCTCAAGAAGCACGGCAAGGACATGACGAGCTATGCCAGGCAGTTCGCCGAGGACGGGCAAAAGTCGAAGGCGACGGACTTTGTCGGAACACTCGACGTGGCGGCCAGGATGTACCAGACGCTGGGGCCGCTGCTGGAGACCTACGATGTGCTGATCTGCCCGACCAACGCGCTTCCTTCCGTGCCGGCGGAGTTCGATCAGACCACGGGTACGGTCGAGATCAACGGTAAGCAGGTGAACCCGTCGTTGGGATGGGTGATGACGACGCCGTTCAACATGATGAGCCGTTGTCCGGTTCTGTCCATCCCTTCGGGTCGGGCGGCAAGCGGCGTGCCGACAGGCATCCAGATCGTCGGCCGCACCTATTGCGATGCCGATGTTTTCCGAGCGGCCATGGCCTATGAGACGGCCAACGGGCAGTGGTACACAAACGCCGAAACGCGTCCGTCGCTATAACAGGGCGATGCGGCTCTTGCCGCGGTTGGAGAGCCGACGCCGGACACCTCGAATAGACGAATCTGTGGTGGCGCCGGTGATCGCGCCAGAAGGTCCGAAAGGAGCTGGACGAAGATGGCGCAACAAAAGGCTGCGGCGGCAAAACGCAAAGGCGCAACGGCGAAGAATGGGCGTGCGGCAAACGATGCCGCGCCGCCCAAGGACCGTCGGCGCGAGCGCGGCGAAGCCAGCGTACAGCGGATCATCGACGCCACCATCGAGCTGATCGCGGAGGAGGGGCTGGCAAGCGTCACCATGCAGCGCATCGCCGAACATGTCGGCTCGTCCAATGCCCTGGTCGTCTTCCATTTCCGCAGCAAGGAGAACCTGTTTCGCGCCGTCCTGCAGTATCTCAGCGATCGATACGATGAGCTGTGGGTGACGTTGGTGCGGGCGCCCGGCCTGTCGCCGGTTGAGCGGGCTCTGGGCGCGGTCGATTGCGCGCAACGTTTCGCCCGCCAGCACCCGAAATGGGTTTCAGTTTTTGTCGTGTTCTCCAGCGACCGCAAGAGCATGCAGATCTACAACGAAATCGGCCTGCCGAGCGACCTTGCCTACACCGCCGAGGCGCGCGAGCTGCTGATCGAGATTTCGCGCAGTGGCGGTTATACCGGCGTCGACATCGATACGCTGTCGGAGAGCCTGAATTATCTGGTTCATGGCGCCTGGTATTGGGATCATCTCAATCCGTCCAGCCGTGACACCAATGTGCTGCGCAAGACCATGCTGCTCCTGCTCCACCAAGCGTTCCCCCGGCATTTCGAACTGATGCGCTAACTGCTTCAGGGCTGCCGCAGATGGCAGCCGGCCTGCCGCTTCTGCGCCAGATACTCGTCGACAAGCTGGCGGTAGCGCACCTTGCCGAAGCTGGGAAAATGGCCGCCATGCACGACCGAGACATCGAGGTCGCGCAGGCGCATCAGCGTCGCCATGTAGTCGGGAATGTCTGAGTGGTAGACATCGTCGATCAGCGGGCCGTCATAGATGATATCGCCGGATAACAGGATGCCCGTCCTGTTTTCGTAGAGCGCGATGCCGCCGGGCGAATGGCCGGGCGTGTGGATCACCTCGAAGGCACGGTCGCCGAGATCGACGACATCGCCCTGGTCGAGCAAACGGCCGGCGGGCGCAGGCAAAATGCCGTAGCGCGCCGTGTCCCAGCCTTGCGGCATGCGATCGAACATCTCGTCGGTCGCATAGGTGCCGGCTGCCGTCCATTCATTGCGCGGATCGGCGAGGATGCCGGCCTCGGCGGCGTGCACGCATCGCTCGGGAAATTCGTGGTGGCAACCGATATGGTCGAAATGCGTGTGGCTGGCGACGCAAATCAGCTTGCGCTCGCTCACCAGCGGCACGTGACGCCGGAGGCTGAAATGGCCGAGGCCGGTGTCGAAGAGGAGATCGCGATCGCGACCGCGCACATGCCACATATTGCAGCGGAAGAACGGTTTTATCCACGGCTCGTGGATCAAGGTCACGCCATCGCTCATGCGGATGGTGTCGTACCAGTCGGGTGCCTCGATGAGCGGAAGTGTTGCCATGTTCAATCCGTCAGAAAAGCTCAGTCCGTCAGCAGAATAATCTGGTCGGTATTGCAGGAAATCGCGACCGTGTCGTCCGGCTGGACGGCCGCCGTCGCGGGCAATTTGGCGATGAAGTGAAGCGAGGGGTCCTCGATGGAAACCGCAAGCACGCGCTTGAAGCTGCCCTGGAAGACGACATCGCTCACCTCAGCCGTGCCGAGCCTGACACCGCCGCTGGCCTCGCCGAGGACAAGATGCTCCGGCCGTATGGCCAGCGCAACGGCGGAGCCCACCGGCAGCGCGCCGGGCAGCGAGACCGGCCCGACGGGCGTGGCGACGGTGCTTGTCCTCTCCTTCGCCTCTGTGACTGTGCCGGCAAGGATCGAGCTTTCGCCCATGAAGGTGGCGGAAAAGCGCGTCGCCGGCCTGTGATAGACGCGCTCGGGCGGGCCTTCGTCCTCGATGCGCCCGTCATTCATCACCACACAATGGTTGGCCAGCGCCATCGCTTCTTCCTGGTCGTGGGTGACGTGGATGAAGGCGGTGCCGACGCGCTTCTGGATCGCTTTCAACTCGTCCTGCATCTGCCTGCGTAATTTGAGATCGAGCGCGCCGAGCGGCTCGTCGAGCAGAAGCACCGCCGGCTCGATCACCAGCGCCCGCGCCAGCGCCACGCGCTGCCGCTGGCCGCCGGAGAGCTGGTGCGGCTTCTTGTCGAAGGCGACAGCCAATCCGACCAGCGCCAACGCCTCACGCGCCTTTGCAGCGCGCGTCGTACCGTCGACGCCCTGCATGCGCAGGCCGAAGCCGACATTGCTGCCGACGCTCATATGCGGGAACAGCGCATAGTCCTGGAACACCGTCGTCGTCGGCCGCTTGGCCGGCGGCACCGAGGTGCAGTCCTCGCCACGGATGAACACCTTGCCTTCGCTGGGGGTGACGAAGCCGCCCAGAATGGAGAGCAGCGTCGTCTTGCCGGAGCCGGACGGCCCGAGCAGGATCGTGTAGCTGCCGGGCTCGATCTGCAGCGAAACGTCTTTCAGCACGGTGTGCTGGCCGAAGCGATGCGAGACGGAGCGAATATCGACCAAAGGCGCAGTCATGCCTTTCTCCTGCGCAGCAATGTCAATTCGAACAGCACGACTAGCACGATGGAAACCGCGAAGACCAGCGAGCCGACGGCGTTGGTCTTGGGGTTGAGGCCGGAGCGCAGGAGGTTCCAGATTTCGACCGGCAGCGTGGTGTCGAAGCGGGTGAGCAGGAAGGAGATCACGAACTCGTCCCAGGAGAAGGTCATCGACAGGAAGAAGCCGGCGAAGATGGCGGGCGCCATGACCGGCACGGTTATCAGCAGCAGCACCTTCCATTCCGGCGCGCCGAGGTCGCGCGCGGCACGCTCGATGTTGATCTGGTGGTCGCCCATCTGGCTGTAGATGATGGCAAAGCACAGCGGCAGGTTGATCACGACATGGCCGATGCCGGCGGCAAGCAGCGATTTCGGCACGCCGGCCCAGTTGAACAGCACCAGCAGCCCCATCCCGATGATGAGATAGCTGACCGTCAGCGGCAGGGTGATCAGCCCGCGCAGCAGGCCGGAGCCAGGCAGGACGAAGCGGGCAAAGCCCCAGGCGGAGAGAAAGCCGAGCGTGACGGCTGCGAGCGAGGAGATGGATGCCACCAGCAGCGAGTTGACCAGCGCCGAAGTCAGCCGCGTGTCCGAAAGAACCGCATCGTACCAGCGCAGCGACGGGCCGGTGAAGGGCGGGATCGGGAACGACGTCGCCTGCAGCGAAAACAGCACCAGCACGACGACCGGCAGGAAGATGAAGCCGTAGACGGCGAGCGCGTAGAGCCAGGAGGCGATGCGGACAATCCGGCGCATCTCAGGCCCGCTCGATCTTCAGCCAGCGCGCGCAGGCGAGATAGGCTGATGTGACCACCGCCATCAGGATGATGGACAGTGCGGAGGCCAGCGGAAAATCGCCGCGCCTGCCGATCTGCATCATCACCAGCTGCGGCATCAGCAGCTCGTTGTTGCCGCCCAAGATCTGCGGCGTGATGTAATCGCCGATGCACAGCACGAAGGTCAGGAAGGCTCCGACCATGATGCCAGGCAAGGTCAGCGGCAGCACGACATGCAGGAAGGTGCGCACCGGCCCGGCGCCGAGATCGGCGGCCGCCTTGCGGTAGCTCGGGCTCAACTGCTTGAGGTTGGCAAAGATGGTCAGCGTCAACAGCATGACGAAGAAGTGCACGAAGCCGGTGACGGTGGCGAACCGCGTGTTGGCGAGCTGCAGCGGCTCACTGATGAGGCCGGAGCCGGTCAGCGCCCGGTTGACGACGCCGTTCTGCGCCAGCACCAGCAGCCAGGAGTAGGAGCGCACGACATAGGAGGTCCAGAACGGCAGCACGGCCAGCATCAGTGCCAGCCGCTGCCAGCGTTCCGGAACCTGTTCGGCGAGGATCCAGGCAAAGGGATAGGCGAGCAGCACCGAAATTACGGTGACGATCGCGGTCACCTGCAGCGAGTTCACCATCGCCTGCCAGTAGGACGGGTTGTTGAAGAACTGGCTGTAGTTGGACGCCGTGAAGCCGCCGCCCTCATGCGCCGTCAGGCTGGAAAACCCCATGGCGATGAAGGGCAGCACGAAGAACAGCAGCGTCCAGCCGAGCGCCGGCGTGACCAGCGCCCAGGGCAGGGCAGAGCCCGCCCGGGGCAGGGCCGCCCGGGGCAGAGCAGAGCCCGCCCGGGGCAGGGCACGTCCGTTGTTTGCCGAGCTGCTCATGAGCGCTATCGGCTCATTTCGCCTGCAGCATTTCGGTCCACATATCCTGCATCTTCTTGTCGAGATCGGCGTTCGGCGCCGGATAGGCCTGGGCGCGCGCCAGGAAGCCCGGCTGCTCGTCGAAGCGCAGGGCCTTCTTCTGGTCGTCGGTGAGTGCGGCCTTGGTGTTGGCCGGCATGCCCCAATAGCAGGAGGAGGTGGCAAGGCGCGCCTGGCCTTCCGGGCTCATAATGTACTGGATGAACTTCAGCGCCATGTCCTTGTTCTTGGAATCCTTGAACATGGCCAGCGACTGCGACCAGAGAATCGCACCCTCCTTGGGGACCGAGAAGTCCAGCGCCGGGTTTTCCTTGGCCAGGCCCGCCGTCACCCATTCGCCGCCGCCGACCAATATGTCGACCTCGCCGGTCGCAAGCGCCGTCTGGCTGGCGGTCACTTCGCCGACCAGCTTGGCATTGGCCTTCATCTTCAAGAGCTCGTCCTTGAGGGCGGGCAGGTCGGCTTCGGTGAGATCGGCCGTCTTCTTGCCGATCGCCAGTGCGGCCATGCCGATGACCGGCAGGTAGTAGTCGTAAATGGCGACCTTGCCCTTGTACTTGTCGCCGGTGAGTGCCGCCATCGACTGCATGTCGGCCGGATCGACCTTGGTCTTGTTGTAGCCGATCGTGTTGTAGCCGAACTTTTCGGTGATGCCGTAGCGCTTGCCGCCGGCCACGGTGGAGCTGTCCATCTTCACCTGCGGAAACAGATCGGCCAGCGGTAGTTTGTCTTCCGGCAATGGCTCGAACAGTCCCTTCTCGACGCCGCGCGGCACGTCGATGCTGTCGATCACCATCACGTCCCAGTCGCCCGGCTGCGACTGCTCCACGATGGCGAGGCCGGCGCCGGTGCCCTCGAATTCCTTGACGTTGACCTTGACGCCATTGGCCTCCTCGAAAGGCTGCAGCAAGGCCGGATCGGCATGATCGCACCAGATCAGCGCGTTGAGATCGGCGGCCTGCGCGCTCGTCGAAAGCAGCAGCGCCGCGGCTGCGGCAGCTGTGCGCAAACGGGTCTTCAGGATGGAAAGCGGATTGCTGGCTGTGTGTGACATCGAGTGTTCTCCCTTGCCTTTGTGGCTTCTTGCAAAAAATTGAACCAATTCTAAAATTGAGTCAATTCTGTTTTGTGGCAAGAGGCTGGGAATGAGCGGATTGCGGGCTAGGCAAAAGGCGGACCGGCACCGGCGTATCATCGAGGCGGCGGCCGAACTGTTTCGCGAGGCCGGCTACGAAGGCGCCAAGATCGAGGCGATCGCCGCGCAGGCCGAGGTCTCTGTCGGGACGATCTACAACTACTACGAGAACAAGGGCGACATCCTCGGCGCCATCGTCTCGCTGGAGGTCAACGAGGTGCTGAATGCCGGGCAAGGCGTCGTCGCCAAGCCGCCGGCCAATGTCGGCGACGCGCTGGACACGCTGGTCGGCATCTATATCGAGCACTCGCTGCACTATCTCAGCAAGGAGATGTGGCGGCAGGCGATGGCGATCTCGACGCAACTGCCCGACAGCCCGTTCGGCCAGGCCTACACCGCGCTCGACCGCGCCCTGACCGAACAGATCCGCGCCCTGATCGCCCGGCTGCAGGAGATTGGCCTGGTGCGCCAGGACATCGACGGTGCAGCGCTCGGCGAACTGATCTTCAACAACATGAACATGATGTTCATCGAATTCGTGAAGCGTGACGCGGCGAAGATACCGGAACTGCGCGCGGCGATACGGAGGCAGAATAGGATATTGGTGGCGGCGATTGGGGTGTGACACGTCAGGAGCAGGCAGGAGAAAGCGTCGCTTCCGCACAAGACCTGGTTTCAGACGCGGGTCGCCTCTTGAGTTGAGTTTGAAATCTGGTACAACCTAGGAGGGCATAATAGGGGGAGGGGTAAATGGGGACGTTTTCAGTCTGGCATTGGGCGATCTTGCTGCTGTTGATCGGCGTGCCTGTTTTCCTTGCCGTTCGATCAGCCGCGAAGCCGTCACAGAATCCTGAGGCTCTTGTGGGCTTCGGCGGCTGGCTGATGCTGCTGGCTATCGGTCAGGCAGTGTCACCATTGCGGACGCTTGCCGACTTCGCCAATTCGACCGACGGCTACCAGCAACTCATGACCCTCTCGAATGGGCCGCTGGCGGTGTATGGCGAGGTTGCCCTCAATCTGGCATTTCTGGCGCTTCAGCTGATTGTGCTCGTTTCGATGCTGCGGCGTAGCCGCCGCTTTCCGCAATTGTTTCTGCTCCAGTGGCTGGCGATTCCCGTCGTGTTTATCCTGGACACGATCTGGGTTGCGTCAGTTCTGGGCGTTCCGGTGAGCCTGGTGCTCGCAGGCGATGCGCTGGTGGCCCCCATAGTCTCGTTTGTGGTGACAGGGCTCTGGGTCGCCTACGTCAACAAGTCTGTCAGGGTGCGGAACACGTTCACCAGGATTGGGGCATCCGCCCAGGTTGCGAGCGCGTCATAGAAGGCAGCCAAATTGGGATATTTTGGAGCATAGATACCCGGAGCTGCGCGCGGCGATCCGCAGGCAGAACCGGATTTTGGCGGCGGCGATCAGGGTGTGACCTCGTGCACCACTATGTCGTCATCGAACCTGGAACGGCCAAATCCCGAGCCGAATGACCGCAACTGTTGTCCGTGACGGCTGCGAGCTTTTGGAAGGTCTTTATTTCGGCTTCGTTTATAGGTGCTGCCCGCGCTTTCGCCTGGAGATCAGCCAGGCGCGCCACGAGCGCTTGCGACGTCTCGACTTCAGGGCTCATCATTTTCATTTGTCCGATTTCAGCGGCGGTTTGACGAGCACACCCCGCCGCCATCCCTGCCGGCGGGCGTGGCCGGTTCGAAGTTTCAGTCGTAGACTTTCACAATCTTGCGTGTGCTCGGGTCCACCAGAACCGTTCGGTTGTCGACCAGCGGTATTTGACGTTGGGGACCTCGTGGAGCTCGACCGTGTCTGGTAGAGCCGTGCCGACGTTCAACTCCATCCCCGGAAGCTTCACAGAAGCCAAGGGTTGCTTCTTCACGTATTCGCGCACGACGGTGTCCTGTTCCTGTGTGACAACCACATCCTGTGCCGCAACTGCGCCGACGCTGGCCAACAGCAAGAGCGCCGCAGCGGCGCTGCTTAGGTGCATCCTCATAGTTTTTCTCCTCTGGTAACTGGCGGCAGCACGATCGGCTGGCCACCCGAACACGTCGCCAGGCCAAACGTTCCTCATACGGGCTTCTGGCTGAACCTGGCGCAGGACCAAAGTCTGATTGGCAAACGCAATGGTCTTACCCGTTGGGAGTAGGCGGAACGGCTTAGGCCTGAAGGTTGTTGTCTCTGCAAACGCGGAGAGAAACAGTGGAAAAAAGTGTCGGCCAGGCGCGATGGTTGCTCGCACCGATTTTGGCAACAGCCATCACCTTCCTGGTGATGGGGATAGTCCTTGGCTGACATGACGTGGATCGGCGCGGTACGTCCCTTCCTGCGCTGATAGGACCCGTGAGCCGCTTCGGCGGCTGGCGGGTCCTGTATTTCACCGTGCGCTGGGCTGCTCATTCGGCAGCGCGCTCTTTTTAGCTCAGGTACCTTGGGAGGTTTATTATGGATCGGCGATCCTTCTTGACTGCAATGTTTGGTGTTGCCGGGGCAGCGGCCCTTGCAAGCGCTGTCCGCCCAATCGACGCAGTGGCGGGTGTTCCAGGAGCCGGACGCGGCATCCTCGATGAACTTGAGACGCCACAAACAGCGACCTTTGACGAAGATGCACAGGCAGAAGTGCAGCAAGTCTACCATCGGGACTGGCACCACCGTCCCCACCGCCGCCGCCGGCGAGGCTGGAGACGGGTTTGCCGCAGTTACTGGCGGCATGGCCGCCGTCGCGTCCGGTGCTACCGCCGACGGGGACCTTCGGTCGTCCTTCGATTTTAACTAGTTTTCCGCCTTGGCCCGTTCCGGCTCGCGCGCCGAGAACGGGCCGGTTGGGATTTTTTTTGGTGAACGATAACAATGACATTGGTCCAAAGATTGAATGCGAGTGGCAGCGCAAACCAACCGGGAAATGACGACGACCATGCCGCGGGGTTTGCGGACGCCGTCTCGTTGCCGGACGAGGAAAACATTGCCGACCTTGTCAGGCGAACAGAGCGCATGGCCATTTTGGTGTTTCTAGGAATGGGCGGCTGGTTGATGTTAGTGCCCGCTATTTACCTTGTACTGACCCACGGGATATGAACGACTTTCGGTGTCGCGGTAGCTGACTGCAGCATGTCAGCGGAAGCTAACGCAACATCCATGCGCGTCCAAAGTTGAATTGCGGGAGCATCGCATCGCGGCTTCCGCACCCCGTTTCCTGTATCGGCAATATGGGGACGGGCTGTTTTGCTGGCGCGAGGCACAAGTGTCTGGAACCACCTATTATAGTGGTCCACGTCCGGCATGCTGGGAAGGCGCTCTCATCCAACCAGCCGCGCATACTCGGCCTCCGGTTTGCCGTAGGTGCCGTTTGCGCAAGCCGCAAGGCCGCTGCGGTCCCTGATATGCACTTCGCCTCGTCGAGAATAGATGAAACCGCGCCCTTCCAGCACTTGCAGTCCAACGGTAACCCCTGGGCGTCTTGCTCCAAGCATGATGGCGAGAAACTCGTGGGTGATCGCAAGGCGTTCGCCGTGGACCCGATCGTCACACATTAGAAGCCAGCGCGCCAACCGCTCTTCAAGGTTTGATTTTGCGTTGATCAGGGCCGTATAGCTGGTCTGGATGTGGAAGTAGTGGACATAGCGCAACAGGAACAGGCGCAACGTTGGGCTGTTCGCAAGAGCCTCCTTGAAGGGCTCGGCTCCGATCCTGAAAGCGCTGCCGGGCGACTGAATGTAACATTGATGCGCCGCATAGTCAGCGCCCATCACGAGCGCGGCACCGGTCATTCCCTCAAAGCCGACAAGACCTACCTCGGCCTCCTTACCTGAAGCCGCCGCGACCACAGAGGCAATGCCGTCTTCCAGGAAGTAAACCGTTTCGATCTCCGAATCGGCTTTCTCCAAGGTCATTTTCAGCTCGAGGTCACACAGTTCAAGGTGTGGCTGCAAAAGCCCCAGGTCACCAGGGTTAAGCCGACGCAACAATTGGTTTTTATAGGAATCGTTCTCTTGATTGGTCATAGCTCAATCCCGCTTGGGGCAAGAGCTTTCCAATCTCCCTGCCGTCTGCGCCCGTAAACACGTGCAGCCGATCTAGAGAAGATACGCTCTCTGGCGCGCGATTGACAGTGAAATGCGACCTGATGCACGGCGTCCCCTCAGCCGCCGAATTACAAAACAGGGGTGTACAAAGTTAAAGGGTTGGAATCGTACAGAACTCTGCTTCGTACGAATCCGACAATTTGTGATCGCGGCCAACGCCGGCATGATGTGCATGGTTATCGATGTCGAGGTAGAGCGACGAGAAGGCGACTGGCAGGACCGACAGGCAAGGCGAAGGCTGTGCTCCATAACGGGTCAAACAATTTGGCATCTAAATTGCTTTGACAGGTATGGGGTGGGCGAGAGCCCGTCGCTTCGCAAATGGAGCGGCGGGTCTACTCTACCTGCGACTGTCGAATGGCCACAGCAGCAGGATGTACCCGCTTTTCAGCAGAAGCTAACGGAACATCCGTGCGCGTCCAAAGTTGGATTGCAGGAAGCACCGCATGCCGGCTTCCGCAGCCCGTTTCGTGTCACCGGCAATGTGGGCGGAACGGGCTGTTTTGCGTCGGTACGCGATTTATCCAAGCGGTGACCACTTGTGGGTAATCCAGTCCAACAAGCCTGCGTCAACCTGCTCGCACCCGACATATTCGCGGACCAAGCTTTCAGCCAGGTGGCGCCATTCACACTCGGGAACGCCTGTTTCCCGGACCAGGTTTCGAAATGCAGAGCGGAGAATGTCGGCATCGAAGGCCGAGACGGCAACAGGATCTGGGTCCGGATCTTCCCAACCTCGGGCCAGGTCATCGCAGTGACGTTGGCGAAGGCGCTTGAGCAGTTCGCGCGAGGCCTCGATTGCCAGTCGGGAGTGGTCCATGCCGTGGCGGAATGAGGCGGTTCCGGCCAGGGAATGGTGCCGCAACCGAAAGCTGGTTTCTATAGCCGCGCGTGCGACGTCTATATGCGTTTCAACCATCGCGGCCTCCCTTCCTGCGAAGGGATTTATTTACTCTCTTTTCGCGCGCGACCCAAGAAGGATTCAACGTACGGTTTGATACGCAAGGGCGGCGTGCAGAGGGCTGCGGATCGTGGACGTCTCTAACGAGCATTCGGGCGTGAGCAAGCTGTTCGAGCAAGACCAGCATTTGCTGCTCGCTCATAGGCAAGGTCGGCACGCAAGATTCTCGCCAATACAATCTCGTCAAGCGCGCTGACCCCAGTTTTGGATCAGGGTCTAATGTGGCGGAAATACAACGGCACATATCGGCGCGCTCTGCTACGAGAGGGTGGGTTACAGGGGATCACCTATGAAGAAGCTGCTTCTTGGTTTGTCGTTGTCTCTGCTGGCTTCGTCGGCGTTCGCTGCCGATGCCATGGTCGAAGAAGTCGCCCCGGTTTTCAGCTGGACAGGTGGGTATATCGGTCTTCAGGCAGGCTACGCTCGGGGTGATGGAAATATACGGCAGGCCAACGGCCCGGGCTTCATTGAGACAGATCCTGACGGGTTCCTTGGAGGTGTCTACGCCGGTTACAACTACCAGATGCCGAACAATATCGTCATTGGTGCGGAACTGGACGTCGTATATGCGAATGTTGATGGCAGCGGCCAAATATTCGCCGCTCCCGGTCTCCCATTTCCGGGCGGCATCGGGATCGAGGAACTTAAGTGGAGTGGGGCGGCAAGACTTCGACTGGGATATGCCGTTGATCGCTTGCTTCCCTATGTCGCGGGTGGCGTTGCATTTGGCGACATCGACACAAGCAGTAATACCGTCTCAGGTTCTTTCGGAGACACATTTACTGGATGGACGATAGGCGCGGGCTTGGACTACGCCATGACCGACAATCTTCTGCTGCGCGCCGAGTATCGCTATACTGATTTCGGCACTGAATCATTGCCGACTGGTAATGTCGATCTGAAGATCAATGAGGTTCGCTTCGGCATCGCCTACAAATTCTAGTCCACTGAAGCCCATAGAGAGAGCCTGCCGCCAAACCGCGACGGGCTTTTTTCTTTGCGCGACAACAGAGAAATATCTCGGCAATGCGTCGTCGCATCCCTGGGACGGCGTCTCCCGCCTGGTTCCTGTCTTAGTGGTGGCTTTGGGCGTGACCGCTTTACATGCCTTGAGGAAAGTAGGAATATTATCCTCGGGTGGGGCGACTCTTAAAAGGTGTCGCAATGGCTCGGTCAAAACCTTCAAAGCGATTATCGCTGGCTGAAACCGAGCGCTTTCTCGTGGCGGCGGAAGCGCTGCACCTGAGCATCATCAAGCCGTTCATATCGCCGCATTGCGACCACTACAGACAGACGCGCGTCTTGCATGAGGTGCTGTTAAGGGCGGTGCGGGAAGTCACCGGGAAGGATGCTACGTTCATCCGGTGGAATTTGACCGGGCCAGCACAACAAGGGCCGGAGCGCCCGGCAGAAGAGCCCCCATAGCATTGTCCGGGACGGACGAGGGGCCTGAGCCGCGAACTATTTGCGATCCAGGCCCCTGGCCGTCGGGTTCGTGGCGACATTGCGCCCGCGGAATGCCATTCACAAGCTGGACCTTGGTCTTGCTATTCCTGCGGAGCGCGTCAACGTCGGAGACGCGCTGAACAGTTAGAATTTCATCGCGATGCCGACGCGGAAATCGTGCGTCTGAAGCGTGTGTTCCAGCGTGCATCCGCCGCCGCAATATTCAAGCGACTTCTTGCCGAAGAAGGAGAAGTCGTATTCGCCTCGCAAGAACACGTTGTGTGTGAGAGCGACGTCGATGCCTGCTCCAACAATACCACCGACCAAAGTTGCATCCCGCTCGGCGTTTCCACCTGGATAGAACGTCTTCAGCTTTGCGGCGGTTACACCAGCCGTGACAAACGGCATGTAGGCTCCGATGTCCATGCCAACGCGACCCTTTACGGATCCGAACAAACCTGTGGAGGCGTCGAGAACGCCTGGGCCTGGAATATCGTCGAAGGTGTTCTTCTTAAAGCGGTAGCCAAGCTCGCCTTCAACGCCATAGACAATCTTGCCGGATTGGAAGTTATAGCCTGCAAAGCCGCCGACCGCGGCCGAGCCGACGTTGTGCGTTGCGCCAGCCTGGGCGCCCGGCTCATAGATCTTGTAATGTTCCAACGTTCCGGCGCCGAACACGCCGGCGTATGGCCCTTGCCAAGTCCATTCAGGGGTGTCGACAGGAGCGGTCATCATATCGGCAGCGATGGCCGGAGCCGCCGAAAGCGCAACGAATGAAGCGAGCAAAAAAGCTTTCATGAAATCCCCATCAAATCGCCAAGCGCTTTATATCGATGAGCCTGCAACTTTGTATGTAGCTAGGAAGTCACACCTGTAGACTAAGTTGCTGCGCCTGAATTCGGCGACTAGGTATCAGGAAGGCCGGTGCAAACAGGCATCCCGCGAGGAGCTCCGGACTTCCGCGGCCGAACACCGGCGCCGCCACAACCTCTGGAATGAAACTCAACGCCGGCGAGGAATGGCAGTCAGGTTTCGACGCGGGCATTATCCAGAAATTCGAGAGCGGAGCGTGGAAGGTGCCGTTCTAATCTTCAATAAATCCCGCCGCCGCACGGTGGCGGGCTTTCCACATGGTGATGCTCCGGGGCGGATATTCTCGCGGGTAAGTGCATGATTTCCAACGTGGATCAGGCGGCGGATCGAACTCGATGACAATAGATTAACTGTCTGAATTTACTCAATTGCCGCACTTTTGCTGGTGCCCCCGGACGGAATCGAACCGCCGACCTTCGGTTTACAAAACCGCTGCTCTACCAGCTGAGCTACAAGGGCACGGCGCTCCGGTTAGCATATTTGTTGCGCCAGTAAAGACAAAACTCCGTTTTTTCCCGGCATGCCGCGTGGCCCGTCGACGAGGGCATCCTGAAAACCGCTAGATTGCTTCCTACATCTAGGGGAGGTGCAATCGCTTTGCGCAGGGGTGTGGCATGATCAGATTAGTCATCATTCTCCCGATCATCTTCGTGGCCTGGATGCTGCTGGTGAAAATCATCAGCGATGTGAAGAAGGCCAATGTCGACTGGACCGGCGTCACCACCATCATCGGCTTCATCGCGCTGGCGTTCTGGCTGCGCCATGTCACGGGGATGGGGTGAGAGAGAGCGAATAGTGAGTAGCGAATAGCGAATAGCGAATGGGAACGGCAACGTAGCGATTGGTAAGTGGCGTTCCTGCCTTTTCCTACTCGCTATTCGCTATTCACTATTCGCTTGGGCCAAAGGCCCCACAAAAAATCTCCTCGACCTATCGAACCTTTTGCCGCGCCGCGCCGACTGATGGTTAGAGGCGAATGGGTCGCCTCGATCAAGGATCCAGGAGATCATCATGTTCAAGCGCACTCTTACCTCAGGCCTCGTCGCCATTTTCGTCGCCACCGGCGCGCTCGCCGGCACTGTCGGCACGTCGTCCGCCCACGGCATGCACGGCCATCATCACAACCACCATCACAAGAAGCACTTCAAGAAGTTCTGGTGGAAGCACTACAACCACCACCACAACCATCACCACAGGCACGGCAGGGTGATCATTTTCCTTTGATGGAGGGACCCAGTTCTCCCAAGAGGGCGGCTTCGGCCGCCCTTTTTGCGTTGGCGTTGCGAAGTAGGGCGGGCAAAGCTAGCGATCTCGCCCGCAAGCTACGGCATGCACATTTCCAAACAACTGGTCTTTGGCGATAGGGTGCATGGCAGCTTGGCGCATGCATTGCCTTTTGCGGCGCTGGTCGACCCCCACTCCGTCTCGGCTTCGCCGAGCCACCTCTCCCCCGATCGACGGGGTAGAGGAAAGGCGCCAAGCTTTTGCCGTTAACGCTCGTCCAGCAACGCTCCTTTCCTTTCCCTCCGGAGGGGGGAAAGGTGGCGCTGCGAAGCAGCGACGGATTGGGGGAACCACGTGGTAATCAGGCATCGGGCAGATCAGAAGGTATGTGCATAGCGTAGACGTCCATCGGGGAGATCTGCATCGTCAATGTTCTCGCCAACCTCTTCCCGTCGCCGTCACAAAGACCTTCGGTCCCAGAAGATCGACAAAAGATTCGAACCTTTTTCCTGGCTGCGACGACAGATGATCAAGAGGCGGATGGATCGCCTCGGTCAATGAAGCAAGGAGATCGTCATGTTCAAGAACACACTCGTTTCCGGCCTTATCGCCACCGCCGTCGCCGCAGCCACGCTGGCCGGCACCGTGCAGCCTTCGGCCGCTCACAGCCATCACCACAATCACGGCCTCGGCATCGGCATTGCGGCCGGCGTCGGCGGCTTTGTCCTCGGCAGCCTGCTCGCCCAGCCGCGCACCGTCTATGTCGACGAAGGCGGCGGCTCGTGGCATGTCCGCCGCTGCTACGATCGTTACGCCAGCTACGACGCGGACTCCGATACCTATCTCGGCCGCGACGGATACCGCCACTATTGCCGTCTTTAGAGGGGAGGACCGTTTCAGCAACAGAGGGGCCCATGCGAGCCCCTCTTCTGCTGTCTGGATGGTAGCGGTGCGTGCTCCACCGGCCGATACAGCGCAGAAAGGATTGGCCTGAGCGGCAGACCGGGCGGTGTACAGAGATTTGCCGAGCGTCTATTCTGACCGCGAAACGCGGGGAGAGACCTTTGGACGAGCAGGACCCCAGAGAAGACCTGGTCGAAACGGTTTTCCGCAACGGCACCGTCACCGCCGTCGGCATCCTGCTGGCGTTTTCGCTGGGCTTCATCACGCATTGGGCCGCCAACCCGATCCCGTGGCAGACCTACCATCTTGTCGCCGTCCTGCCGATCCTGGCCGGCATTGCCTTGCAGATGCGGGCGCTCTCGCTGCTGCTCGACACGAAATGCCTGCAGCGGCGCATCTATGAACGTGCCAACCGCATCTTCATGGCCGGCCTGATATTCACCGCCTGCGGCGTCGGCATGGCCATCCTTCTCGATTTCTTTGATATCGCCACCAGGAGCGCGCTGCCCGGGACGGGCTGATCAGCCGGCTCGCACGCCGCCGATCATCCTGGTCACCTCGGCGGCGGCATCGCGCACCAGCGGGCCGATCTCGGCCAACCGCTCCGGCGTCACCCGCACCGTTGGTCCCGACACCGAAACGCCGCCGATCGGCTCGCCGAATTCATTGAAGATGGCGGCTGCCACGCAACGCATGCCGGGGTGCCGCTCCTCGTCGTCGACCGACCAGCCGCGCAGCTTGATCCGCGCCAGATCGTGGGCAAGCGCCGAAATGTCTGAAAGTGTCCTGTCCGTGAAGCGCTGCAGGCCTGCCTTGCGCAGGATGGTTCCGACGCGCTCCGGCTCGAGATGCGCCAGCACCGCCTTGCCGATGCCGGACGCATGGAAGGGACTGCGTGTGCCCGGACGGAAGAAGGCGCGGATCGCCTGGTGCGTCTCGACCTGGCTGACGAAGACCACGCAATCGTCCTCGGCGACGCCGAGATTGGCGGTCTCGCCGGTTCTTTCCATCAGCTCTTGCATGGCGACACGCGCGCGGTCGACCAGCTTGCGGCGGCGCAGGAAGGCCGCGCCCATGCGGTAGGTCTCGACGCCGATCGACCACAGTTGGTCTGATGTGTCGAATTCGACCATGCCGTGGTTTTGCAGCGTCGTCAGCATGCGATAGGCGGTGGAGGCGGCAAGGCCGCTCTGCGCCGAGATCTCGCTCAGCGACAGGCCGCTGCCTTCCGCGACAATGGCCAGGATGCGCAGTGCCCGGTCGAGCGACTGCACCGAACTGACCTCCGATGGCCCGTTGAAAGCGCGCGGCCGGCCGCGCTGGCGTTTTTCGGTCGTTTCCATGCCGCCATTCTCGGTCGTTTCTCAAAATGCGCAATGAAAAAGTTTTTCACTATGATCGCTACCCGAGTTCTTGGAAAACGGAAAACCAAATAAAATCAGAAGTTTGGTGCTGTTTTCTAAAAATGAAAAAATATTCTGAAAAAATTGAAAAATATCCGGCGTGCTGACATCCTTGGCCAATCCAACAATGACAAACCCCGTGGAGGGCTGGAAATGGCCAGGATGCGCGCTGTCGATGCCGCGGTTCTCGTTCTCGAAAAGGAAGGCATTTCCTGCGCTTTCGGCGTGCCGGGCGCGGCGATCAATCCATTCTATTCGGCGCTGAAGGCCAAGGGAACGGTCCGCCACGTGCTAGCCCGTCACGTCGAGGGCGCCTCGCACATGGCGGAAGGTTTTACCCGCGCCAAGGCAGGCAATATCGGCCTGTGCATCGGCACTTCGGGTCCGGCCGGCACCGACATGATCACCGGGCTCTATTCGGCCGCCGCGGATTCCATCCCGATCCTGTGCATCACCGGGCAGGCGCCACGGGCGCGGCTGAACAAGGAGGATTTCCAGGCCGTCGACATATCAGCCATTGCGGCACCCGTCGCCAAATGGGCGGTCACCGTCATGGAGCCCTATCTCGTCCCCATGGCGCTGCAGAAGGCATTTCATCTGATGCGCTCGTCACGTCCCGGCCCGGTGCTGATCGACCTGCCGGTCGACGTGCAACTCGCCGAAATCGAATTCGACATCGATGCCTATGAACCGCTGACGCCGTTCAAGCCGGCCATGACGCGCGCCCAGGCCGAAAAGGCGTTGACGATGCTCAATTCGGCCGAAAAGCCGCTGATCGTCGCCGGCGGCGGCATCATCAACGCCGATGCGTCCGATCTGCTGATCGAATTCGCCGAGATTTCAGGCGTGCCGGTCATCCCGACCTTGATGGGCTGGGGCGCCATCCCCGACGACCACCGGCTGATGGCCGGCATGTGCGGGCTGCAGACCTCGCACCGCTATGGCAATGCGACGATGCTGGAAGCCGACTTCGTCTTCGGCATCGGCAACCGCTGGGCCAACCGCCACACCGGCTCCGTCGATGTCTACACCAAGGGCAAAAAGTTCATTCATGTCGACATCGAGCCGACGCAGATCGGCCGTGTCTTCGCGCCGGATCTCGGCGTCGTTTCGGATGCCGGTGCCGCACTGAAGATGCTGCTCGACGTCGCCACCGAATGGAAGACGGCAGGCAGACTGCGCGACTGGTCCGGCTGGGCGAAGGAATGCCAGGCCCGCAAGAAGACGATGAAGCGCAAGACGCATTTCGACCAGGTGCCGCTGAAGCCGCAGCGTGTCTATGAGGAGATGAACAAGGCGTTCGGTCGCGACGTCACCTATGTCACCACGATCGGCCTGTCGCAGATCGCCGGTGCGCAGTTCCTGCATGTCTACAAGCCGCGCAACTGGATCAATTGCGGCCAGGCCGGCCCGCTTGGCTGGACCTTGCCGGCTGCCCTTGGCGTTCGCGCCGCCGATCCCGACCGGACCATCGTGGCGCTGTCGGGCGACTATGATTTCCAGTTCATGATCGAGGAACTGGCGGTCGGCGCACAGCACAAATTGCCCTATCTGCATGTTGTCGTGAACAACGCCTATCTCGGCCTGATCCGCCAGGCGCAGCGTGGGTTTTCGATGGACTTCGAGGTCGACCTTGCCTTCGAGAACATCAACCGGTCAGGCGATCCCGAGGCCGGCTACGGCGTCGATCACGTTGCCGTCGCCGAGGCCATGGGCTGCAAGGCGGTCAGGGTGCGCAAGCCGGAAGAATTCGCCGGAGCTTTCAAGGAGGCGCAGCGGCTGATGAAAGAGCACCGGGTTCCGGTCGTGCTCGAATTCATCCTCGAACGCGTCACCAACATCTCGATGGGCATCGAGATCGACAAGATCACCGAATTCGAGGACCTTGCCGAGAGCCATGAGGATGCGCCGACGGCGATCGTCATGCTGGACTAAGGCTTGGCGGAGAAAAGGAGAAAAAGAATGCCGCGTTTTTCAGCCAATCTTTCGATGCTCTTTGGTGAGCATGAGTTCCTCGACCGTTTCGATGCCGCCGCCCGCGCCGGCTTCAAGGGCGTCGAATATATCGGCCCCTATGACCATGCGCCCGATGTCGTCGCCGCCCGGTTGAAGAAGAACGGTCTGACCCAGGTGCTGTTCAACCTGCCGGCGGGCGACTGGGGCAAGGGCGAACGCGGCATTGCCGTGCTGCCGGACCGCGTGCCGGAATTCCGCCAGGGCATCACCAAGGCGATCACCTACGCGCAGGCGCTCGGCTGCCAGCAGGTCAATTGCCTGGCCGGCATCGCGCCGGCCGCCGCCGACCGCAAGGTGCTGGAGGATGTCTTTGCCGAAAACCTCGCCTTCGCGGCGGAAAAGCTGGAGCAGGCCGGCATCAGGCTGCTGATCGAGCCGATCAACACGCGCGATATTCCGGGCTTCTTCCTCAACTACTCCGACCAGGCGCTGGCGCTGATGGATCGCGTCGGCTCGAAAAACCTGTTCCTGCAATACGACATCTATCACATGCAGATCATGGAGGGGGATCTCGCCCGTACCATCGAGGCTAACCTCGGCCGCATCGCGCATATCCAGCTTGCGGACAATCCCGGCCGTCACGAGCCGGGGACGGGCGAGATCAATTTTCCCTTCCTGTACGAGCACATCGACCGCATCGGTTATGCCGGATGGGTCGGGGCGGAATACAAGCCGAAGGCAGGGACGGAGGCTGGGTTAGGCTGGTTTCGGGAGTTGAGCGGGCAGGGCAGTGCTGCGGCTTAGCGGCCAAGGCCCCCTCATCCGGCCCTTCGGGCCACCTTCTCCCCGGTGGGGAGAAGAGACAGGCATCAACGTCGGCATTCTCTTCTCCCCTCGGGGAGAAGGTGGTCGCGCTAGCGGCCGGATGAGGGGGCGTTTCACACAACCTTCTGGAGAACCACAATGGAAACCATCGGCTTCATCGGCCTCGGCATCATGGGCGCGCCGATGGCGGGGCATCTGCTGGACGCGGGCTATCATGTCATCGCCAGCGACCATCGCTCCAAGCCGCCGGCCGATCTCGTCGCCAAGGGGCTGAAGACCGTCACCGGCCACGCCGGCGTGGGCAAGGCTGCCGACATCATCATCCTGATGGTGCCCGACACGCCGCAGGTGGCCGATGTGCTGTTCGGCGACAACGGCGTCGCGTCCGGCCTGGCCAGGGGCAAGCTGGTCATCGACATGAGCTCGATCTCGCCGATCGAGACCAAAATGTTCGCAAAGAAGATCAACGATCTCGGCTGCGACTATCTAGATGCACCGGTCTCGGGCGGCGAGGTCGGCGCCAAGGCGGCGTCGCTGACCATCATGGTCGGCGGCGAGGAAACCCCATTCGAGCGCGCCAAGTCCGTGTTCGAGAAGATGGGCAAGAACATCACCCTGGTCGGGCCAAACGGGGTTGGCCAGACCACCAAGGTGGCCAACCAGATCGTCGTCGCGCTGACCATTGAAGCCATCGCCGAAGCGCTTGTTTTTGCTTCGAAAGCCGGCGCCGATCCGGCCAAGGTCAGGCAGGCGCTGATGGGCGGGCTGGCGGCTTCGCGCATTCTGGAAGTGCATGGCGAGCGCATGGTCAAGCGCACCTTCGCGCCTGGTTTCCGCGTCGAACTGCACCAGAAGGATCTGAACCTCGCGCTGGAGGGCGCGAAGGCGCTCGGCGTTTCCTTGCCCAACACCTCGACGACTCAACAGCTGTTCAATTCCTGCGCGGCCAATGGCGGCGCCAAGGAAGATCATTCGGCGCTGGTCAGGGCGCTGGAGCGGATGGCGGGGCATGAGGTGGGGTAGGAGGAGCGAGTAGCGAGTAGCGAATAGCGAATAGGGATTGCAGCCACGGATAGTCGGGATTCGACTTTCGCTACTCGCTACTCGCTACTCGCTACTCGCTACTCGCTACTCGCTACTCGCTACTCGCTAAAAACTTCCGCGCCACGTAAAGGCTGATCGCCGCGGCATTCGACACGTTGAGCGAATGGATGGCGCCGGGCATGTCGAGCCGCGCCAGCGTCGTCACCGTCTCGCGGGTCTTCTGGCGCAGGCCCTTGCCTTCGGCGCCCAGCACCAGGGCGATCTTTTCTCCGGCAAAGCTCTTTTCGAGTTCGGCCGGCGCGTCCGAATCAAGCCCGATGGTGCGAAAGCCGGCCTCGTGCAGCTGGCCGAGCGCGTCGGCGAGGTTCTTCACCTCGATCTGGTCGATGTGCTCCAGCGCGCCGGAGGCGGATTTCGCCAGCACGCCCGATTCCTGCGGGCTGTGGCGGGCTGTGGTGATCAGCGCGCCAGCGCCGAAGGCCACCGCCGAGCGCAGGATGGCGCCGACATTGTGCGGGTCGGTGATCTGGTCGAGCACCAGCACCAGCTTCGCGTCACCAAGCGCATCGAGCCGCTTGGCTTTAAGCGGCTCGGCCTCGATCAGCACACCCTGATGCACGGCATCCGACCCGGTGATCTTGTCGATGTCCCTGGGTTCGACCAGTTCGGTCTTGAAGGGCAGGGCGGCGAGATCGGCGATTTCGAGGCGCTCGGCCGCATTGCGCGTCACCAGCATCTTCCTGATCTTGCGGCGCGGATTGTCGAGTGCGGCACGCACCGTGTGCAGGCCGTAGAGCCGCACCAGGCCATCCGCGGCATTTTCGCCCGGCGGAACCGGCTGTCGAGCCCGGAATGCCGGCGCGCCGCCGCTTTTCTCGTCGCGATAGGCGCGGCGCAGCTTGGCGTAATGGGTGTCTTTGGGGGTGTTGGTTTTGTCGCTCATGGCTGGCTTCTATAGCGGTGTCCTCCGGCCAAGGATATGGCCTGTCACTACAGCCGGCGAACAGAAACGAAAAACCATGGTTGCGCGGTTGACACCCAATGGGCTTGCCGCCATAAGGCGCTGCGCTGGTTTCGGAGAACACATAACTCGGGTCCGGATCGGCGTGAATGCCTCGTTGCATGGCTCCGGCGGCAGACTGGAGAGGTGCCCGAGTGGTTAAAGGGGACGGACTGTAAATCCGTTAGCTTAGCTTACGTTGGTTCGAATCCAACCCTCTCCACCACTGCCGGCCCGGAAGCCCTGAAACGTAACAAGAATCGGACCGAAAAGTGCATGGCGCTTTTCGGATGAATCCGGTACTTCAGGAACGGCGCGGGTATAGCTCAGTGGTAGAGCAGCAGCCTTCCAAGCTGAATATGCGGGTTCGATTCCCGCTACCCGCTCCAGACACTCATCCCATCCGGCAAATCGAAACACTGCGCACGAGGCGCAGCGCTCCAATTGTGGTGGCTGCGCCGCGTCAGCTGTTGAACGCGGTGGCGACCTGGTGCTGCTGCGGCACCTGGCCGTTCGGCGTCAGTCTGTCGACGATGCCGGGCAAGGCGGTGGACAGTTGTTTGAGCAGTTCCTGCTCGTCCAGCCCGGTCCGTTGCGCGATCTCGCGAATGATCTGCGGTCCGATCGCGGCGCCAAGATCGTTGGCGTTGATCGGCTGGTTCTGCCCGGTGCCGACCCAGGAGTCGGCGGCATTGCCGTGGCCGGCATTTCTGAGCTTGTCGAGCAGGCCGCCCAATCCGCCAGCCAGGCCACCATCGGCGGATGTGGTTTCCGTCGGGACGGGGGCGGTCGGAGCGGGCGCGGGAGACTGCTCTGGCTCTTCGGCATTTCTGCCGCTCAGCATCTTGCCGACCAGCAATGCGCCGAGCGCGATCATCAGGGGTTTGGTGATGTTGCCGCCGGGAACGGCATTGTCAAAAAGTCCCATCGTGGATCCTCCATAGCGAACAAGGCCCGACCCCTCCTCGACAATGAAGCATTCGGGCGGAATTTCAAGCTGGCTTGAGGTTTTGACAATCCTATGAAAATGTTCGGCTGGCGAGGGGATGGAGAGGAAAAAATGGGTATCATCAGCTGGATCATTCTCGGCGTGGTCGCCGGCTTCATCGGCAGCAAGATCGTCAACAAGACCGGCCAGGGTGTCGTCATGGATATCGTACTGGGCATCGTCGGCGCCATTGTCGGCGGTCTGATATTCAGTGCCTTCGGCGCGTCAGGCGTCACCGGCCTCTACATCTACAGCCTGATCGTTGCCGTCATCGGCGCGGTGGTCGTTCTGTGGGCTTACCATCAGTTCAGCGCAAGGCGGACGCTTTAGGCGCCTGCGGATCATCTGAGGTTTCGAGTTTCTGAAGGCGAGACCGGCTTGAGGCCGGTATGCTCAGAGTGGCTTGCCTATGGCATCGGGGCGGCGAAAAGCAGCAATGAAACGAGGCTAGGCGACGACGGCCAGCCGGCGCTGACGCTGATCCAGCGAGACGATGGTCAGCCCGCTGCCGACGACCAGCAGAATGCCGCAAATGGCCAGCGCGTTGGGGAACTGCCCGAACACCAGCAGGCCGGAAATGACCGCCCAGACGGTGAAGCAATAGTAGAACGGCGCCACGGCGCTGGTCGGTCCGATGCGATAGGCCATGAAGATGAAGAAATGGCCGAAGATCAGGAAAAATCCAGCACCGGCCATCAGCAGCAGGTGATGTGCCCCGGGCATGACCCAGCGCTCTGAAACCAGATGCGCGGCGCCGGCGCCGATCAGCACCACCACGACGGCGGAAATCGCCACGATCATCCCCGGCACCTCGGCCGCGACCCGCCGGCCGGCAAGGTCGCGCGCCGCCGCAAATGTGGCATTGCCGAGCGCCAGCAAGGCGTAGACCGAAATGCCTTGCATGGTCGGCTGCGCCACCATCAGCGCTCCGACGAAGCCGAGCCCGATCAGCGCCATGCGCCGGCCGCCGATCCGCTCGCCAAACAGGATCGAGGAGCCGACCAGCATCAAGAGCGGCGTGATCTGGCCGAGCGCGGTGGAATCGGCGATCTGCATGTTGGCGAGTGCGACCACATAGCAAAGGATCGCCGCCAGCTCGAGCATGTTCCGGCTCAGGACGCGCTTGTCGAAGATCCGCGGGATCTGCTTGCCGTAGCCCAGCGCGAACAACAGCGGGAAGCCCCAGAGTGCTGCCGCGGCACCCCGCAGAAACAGCACTTCGTAAGACGGCAGGCCAGCCGTCGCGAGCTTCATCATCGTGTCGTTGACGAGATACGACCCCGTCGAGACGATCATGAACAGCGGGCCGCGGATAGAGGCAGGGATGAAATGCATCCGGACACAAGATCAGAGGCGGGTGGCGGCGGCAATGGTCCATGGCCTGGCCATGATTCAGACAGGGCCGGGCAAGCACGCCAGCGCTTTCGCCGCCTCGATCGGTCGGCCCGCTACCCCTTCATTTTGCCCAGAGCCTTCCTATATCAGCGTCATATCCCGCAATCGGATCGATGGTTCGGACTGAGTGAGACGGCACCCGGCCAAAAGACGCTTGTGTTTTTTGGCCTTTGTCGCTAATCGCCCCGCATTCGACTGAACTGAAGGTCTTCGACCGAACTGAAGATCCGGGCCGTCCAAGGAAAGAGACAATGGCAAAAGGTAAATTCGAGCGTAACAAGCCTCACGTGAACATCGGCACGATTGGCCACGTCGACCATGGCAAGACGTCGCT
>NZ_JBVVQW010000023.1:0-63363 GCF_055811655.1 Mesorhizobium sp. WSM4809 | reverse complement strand
CATTCCGTCGTCGACCTCCAGGCCGCCATCAACCGCTTTCTTGCCGACTACAACCAACAGCCCAAACCGTTCGTCTGAACCGCCGACCCCGACGAAATCATCGCAGCTGTCAAACGTGGGCACCAACCGTTAGATTCTATCCACTAGGTGATACGTCATTGGCGGGCCGTTTAAGATACCCCATCCACTCTCCTAAGGCGTCGTGACCCGGCTATTTCGAAGCGCGGCTGGGAAATGTTATTCGACGAGACTTCGCGCTATTCCAGCTCCTATACCATCTGCCATGAAGGTCATCGCAGATGCTTGTGCCCGAGCGCATCGGTCCAATTACTCTTGCCGACAGCCTGCAGCCCCATCTACCGCGTGGTCGGGCTCGAAACTTGCAAGCGCCCGCTTTGAATGAAGTAAGAAAACTGGGACTAGACAGAGCAATTCGAGACTTGTAGATTGGATCCAGTGGCCATCATAACGAACGGCTTAATTGAGCTGGCCGCTTCAAACCGCGCGAAACGCATTGATAGAAAGAACTTGTGATGCCTGAGCTCCAGGGAATCTGCGCTGCCCTCTGCACCCCAATGCGCGAGGGTGGAGCTTCAGTCGATATGGATCAGTTGCGGGTTCACATCGACACTATGATCGAGGCCGGCGTCGATATAGTCGGCGTTTGCGGCGGAACGGGCGAATTTCCCTTTCTAACCACCGAGGAGAAGCGCGTTATCGCCCAATCGGCCGGCCGCCACATCGACGGTCGCGCGAAGCTGATCGTTCAGACTTCTGCGATTCGCACTGAAGACGCGATCGAGGCGGCCCTCCACGCGGAGAGCGTCGGGGCTGATGCGTTGCTTGTTCTGCCGCCCTTCTTCGAGGGTCCGACGGCAGATGGTGTATTTAGTCACTATGAGAAGATTGCTTCCCAGGTACGGGTGCCGATCATGGTTTATAATGTACCCGCGCACTCGGGCTTTGACATTACGCCGGAGTTCTTCAAACGTCTAAGAGAGATCGATAACGTCCAGTATATCAAGGACACAAGTGGAAGCTTCGTGCGTGTTCAGGAACTATTGGTCAGCGGGGCTAATGTATTCAACGGTTCAGACCCGTTTGCATTCCACGCGCTGATTGCGGGTGCGGCCGGTTGCTTCTGGGGCGCAGTGAACGCCATGCCGCGTGAAGCCGTCGAGCTGTACCGTCTAGTCCGTGCCGGAGAGACGAACGCCGCAAGCGAGCTCTGGAAGCAGATGTTGCCGGCCAACCTTTTCTTCTGGAGCCATGCTTATAACCCGGCCATCAAGGCGGCAACCAACCTCAGGATCAATCAGGTCGGCCCCTGCCGTCAGCCGGTGCAGCCTTTGAGCAAAAATGAACTTCGAGAGCTGGAAGAGGCTCTGGCGCCGTTGCTCTGAACTCCGTTTCGGGATCGCAGTCATGTTCGCAACGATCGACGAAGTTTTGAACCAGGCCAAGGCTGCCGAACTTTGGGCAGGACCTTTGATTCCGGGATACGCGTCAAGCGCTCCCCGGATCCAGATCTACAGCCCGATCGACAACACCTGTATCGGCGCAATCGCGGCAGGCTCTGCTTCTGAAATAGACGCGGCCGTTGTTGCGGCGAGAGCCACTTTCGAGTCAGGTATATGGTCGGAACTTCCTCCGGTCGAGCGCAAACGCGTGATTTTAGCGTGGGTCACGTTGATGCGCGAGCATGCCGAAGAAATAGCCGCACTGGATTGCGTCGACGCCGGCAAGCCCATCACGGAATGCCTAACCACCGACGTGCCCGCCACCATCGAGACGTTCTCATGGTTCGCCGAAGCTGCCGACAAATGCTTTGGCCGAATCTCGCCGACAGGACCCGAAGCTTTCGGCGTCATCATAAAAGAACCTGTGGGGGTCGTGGGTGCCGTACTGCCGTGGAACTTCCCTGCCCAGATGTATGCTTGGAAAGTAGCCCCCGCGCTCGTGGCCGGTAATTCTGTGATCGTCAAACCGTCTGAACTGACGTCGATGAGTGCCTATCGCCTGACGCAACTGGCTCACCAGGCTGGCATTCCTGAAGGCGCTCTGACGCTGGTCACCGGTACTGGGGAGGCCGCCGGAGAACCATTGGGGCGCCATCCCGACGTGGACATGGTCTCGTTCACAGGCTCCACCGAGGTGGGTCGACTGTTTCTGAGGTATTCTGCCGAGAGCAATCTCAAGGAAATTGTACTTGAGTGTGGAGGCAAAAACCCCCAGATCGTATTCGAGGACGTCGATGTTGCCGAGATTTCTGGTCAAATCCTTGCCGCCGCTTTCTGGAACATGGGTGAGAATTGCAGTTGCGGTGGACGCCTGATCGTTCATGCGGACGTAAAGGACGCCCTAATCGACCAGCTTAAGCGGGGCCTGACCAAATGGAAGGTTGGTTTGCCAACTGATCCCGAAGTCCGGATTGGGCCGATGATTGAAGAGGCTCATTTCCTGAAGGTCAGGCAGTTTCTCGAGGAGGCAGGCCCAGCCGGAGCGCGTCTAGTCTACGGCGGACGCGTTCATTCGAAGCTAGGTAGTGGCTGGTATGTGGAACCGACCATCTTCGACGGTGTTACCCCTGCCATGCGCCTCTTCCAGGAGGAGGTTTTTGGCCCTGTCCTCGCCGTGACAACTTTCGTCACCGAAGATGAGGCGATTCAACTGGCTAATGACAGCAGATACGGCCTCGCGGCTTCTCTCTATACGAATGACGTTCGGCGCGCCCAGCGCATATCCCTCAAGATAAAGGCTGGGACAGTCTCGGTTAACGGATTCTCGGAGGGGGACATCACGGCGCCATTTGGCGGCCGTAAGACATCAGGCTTCGGCGGCCGCGACAAAGGTATGGAGGCCTTTGACCAGTTCACCCAGACTAAGGTTATCTGGTACGTTAACGGATAACGCCATCCGGCTCTTGGGACTATCCCCACTTACACCCTTATCCTGAGAAGGAGCACACTTTGGCGACGATCGAGGCAAATACCTGTGTCGGCTACGGAGCCAAATGAGGAAGTGCATAAATGAATGCAATCAAATTGGCATCCGCACAGATAGCCTGTCATGCAGGAGATATTAATAAAAACGTCCAGAAGCACTTGGATTTCATAAGCCGCGCTCGTTCTGAAGACGTTAATGTACTAGTATTTCCGGAGCTCTCCCTAACGGACTACCTTTCGTCGCCCGAAATATCATCTCTAAGCCGGACGATTTCGGACCCCGAAATAAGCGCGATCGTTAATGCCACGGTCGGAATGGCTGTCTCTTTCGGCTTCATTGAGGCGGCGGAAAATGGACGATGTTACATCAGCCAGGCCTTGGCGAACGACGGCGTGATATTAAACATCCACAGGAAGATAAACCTCCCTAGCTATGGTAAGCTTGTTGAGAATAGATACTATACCGCAGGCGACAGTCTTGGCCTTGTCGACTTAAAAAACACTCAAGTGGCTACCCTGATTTGCGCCGACAGCAGGAATCCTGCACTAACTTGGCTGTCAGCGCTAAATGGAGCCGAGCTTTTGCTTCATCCAATTGCGTCGGCCAAGAGCGCTGTAGGACCTGATTTCGATATTCCTGCAAACTGGGAGATCAATCTGCGGTATATGGCGATGAACTACGGCTTGCCGATCGTGATGACAAATCACTGTGGACACCGTGGCTCATTGGATTTTTGGGGGGGATCACGAATCATCAACGCGTTCGGTGTGGAATTGGCTCGTGCAGGAGAAAGTGAAGAGCTAATTTTCGCGGAAATCGATTCAAATGATTCTCGCAAGGCGCGGCATTTACTGCCCACGGTCCGGTACTCGGATCCTCAATTTATAGCGGCAGAACTCGATCGCTTCTTACAACATCATCACTACAGCTCAAATCATAATTGACTTTCAAGGCACATAAGAACCCATGTAGGTCGTAATTCCGTGTTGCCGAGCTTTGTCCTCGTCCGCGCCTTGGACCATTTATCTTCTTGATCTAATCCACTGGAGGTTAGAAAGTGCACGCAATTTCCGAGCTTGCCGACTTCATTAGCAGCTTCCCCTCCAACAAGTTGCCTGCGGAAACGCGGGAAGCAATCACCCCGCTAATACTCGACCTTTTGGGTGCGGCGGGAGCGGGCTTCAATTCTACCTTGGCGACATCCGCCAGAACGTCCGCTCTGGAGGCTTATGGCGAAGGGAACATCAGCATTTGGTTTGCCGGAGAGCGGTCCAGCGTGATCGGCGCTGCAATGGCTAATAGTACAGCCGCAAGCGCGCTGGATATCGATGACGGTCATAGGGGAGCAGGGGGTCACCCCGGGGCTGGGATTATCCCTGCTGCTCTGGCGGTTGCGCAAGCGGTCGGTGCCACGGATCTAGAAATCATGATGGCAATAGCCTTGGGCTACGAGGTTGGCCTCCGAGTCGCTAGCTGCCGGCCTGTCGAGACGGTCGAGATGTATGCCAGTGGCCGATGGGTAAACTTCGGCGTCGCTGCCGCCACAGCTCGTCTTCTGGGTCTTGGGGCCGAAAAAACTGCTCACGCACTCGCGATAGCTGGATGCGAAGGACCGGTTGTTTATTTGTCGGTGAACTCGAAATTTGATGGAAGCAGCATCAAAGAGGGTATTCCGCCAGCGGTCGTCGCCGGCATTACAGCCGCTTATCGCGCACGCGGAGGCGCAAAAGGTCCACTCGATATCCTCGATGATGACAGCTTTTTCACGCGAAAGCTTTTAACCACCAACACAGGGGCTTCTTGGGAAGTTCAGAAATGCTACCTTAAGCCCTACGCCTGCTGTCGCTACATGCATGCCGCGATCGATGCCATCCTTGCGATGCGGAAAGTGGATAGGCCGATCCGGCGCTTGCGGATCGAAACATTTCCCCATGCGATGCGGCTGGCGAATGAGCGTGTACCAACCACTCTCGAAGGCGGCCAATATAGCTTCTACTTTAGTTGCGCGCTCGCGGCCCTACATGGCCGCGTCGCACTTCAACCCGTAGAGGAGGAGCGTCTGAGAGACGAGGCGGTCCTTGAGCTTGCGTCTCGCATTGAACTTGATACGTCACCGCAGTTCACCTCCTCCTTTCCTATTACAACGCCAGCGCGAGCGATCATAGATCAGGGCGATGGCTCAGAGGAAATGACAGTACTTCACCCAGTTGGTGACGTTGCAAACCCTCTTTCCCCCCAACAGATCACCGAAAAATTCAAGAACGTTGTTCGCAACACCGTCACTCTCCAGTGGCAAGACGAGATTGTGACAGCGACTCGTAGCCTTCACACTGCTGGCTTCGATCCTCTTTTTGCTGTGCTCATGTCGCCGGAAAGCAGACAAACAGCCCCTACGGTGCGCGTTTCTCGCTAATTAAGGGCAATCGTTGGGGCTGCCGACCTCGGGAGCTCATGTCTCGTTCTCAATGGGCGATCCGGGTCTAGGCTAAAGCTAGGACTACGCGGAGCGATAGTCTTTGATTGTCCGTTATTTTTGAAGGGGCCTAGCATAACTTCCGGCCCTTTGACACTCTCTCTCGGTCCGTTCGCTCCTACACAAGCTGACATCGTCGAGAACGAACACACGGAGTTATCGCGTTGACCGTTCAAGGGCGCGACCATACCATGCGATCTCAGATCGGCAACGAAGGTCTGTTTACTGAGCACTTGGTCAGCTGCGTATTCGGTGACGTCTTAAGCGATTAAGATTACCGCACCATACCCTATAAATGAAGCGGCGGCATCCCGGTCCACGATCATAATTTCGCCCCGCGGCGATCGTCGATGCTTGCTGCCCACTCGCTTTTTGTATGGCTCCTCCCGAGCCGGTGGAGAAAAGTCCGCCAATAGTTGAGCGGCCCACGATGATTTGTACCAGCCACGAGCTCATCCAGCATCAAACGCCATTGTTCCCCAGCCGCCCGCACCACGCGCCGTAGGCTTGACGCCACCCCTGATGACCTTGTCGTTGCGATCCACCCGCTTTCAGATCAACCAACGCGGACACGTTGGCTGCCGTTTTTTCTAACGGGTTTGACGAAAATCCAAAACTTATCCGAACAAGATCGGAAGATGCTCAATCCAGAAAAGTCGAATAAGGAGTAATCTATGGCCTTCCCAAATTCGTCGCCCTACGTGATCATCGGCGCTGGTATCCATGGCTTGTCAACCGCCTATCATCTTGCCCTGGCCCTCAAGAAGGCCCGCAAGGGTTCCGGCACGGACATTCTTGTGATCGATAAGAGCGGCATCGCGGCGGGAGCATCCGGCATTGCCTGCGGCGTTGTCCGCAACAATTACTTTCAGCCCGCGATGCGCGAGCTCATGGCACACTCAGTTAGCGTTTGGGAAAGCGACGCCGAAGCCTATCAGTACAATCCAGTCGGCTACATGCAGATTAGTTCGGAATCGATGCACGAAGACGTACGGAGCATCTACGAGCAACAAAAAGCAATCGGGTATTCCTCGGTCTTTGTTGAAGGCAAAGCTGATTGCGACGCCTATATGAAGGACCTATTTTCGGATTGGCAGGCAAAGAACATCACCTCCGTCCTCCACGAAAAGAAGGGCGGCTACGCCCATAATGCAGCGGCGATCTACGCGCTGGCGAAGAAGGCAGAAGGCGAGGGTGTCCGTATCCTGACTGGGGTGACCGTTACCGGAATGACCTTCGCGAGCGGGTCAAGCTCAGCCGTGACCGGCATCGACACCGACCAGGGCCACATCAAATGCGACTATCTCGTCGTCGGCGCCGGCCCGTGGGTCCGCGATTTTTGGCGCATGGCGGAGCTGCCGCAGACGGTCATGATCAAGGGCAAGGATGGCCAGCTCCATGGCGATATCCCCATGTGGCGTTTCTGGCAGCTTGAGGAAGGTGTACTCGGCGTCGACCCGAACGCCTTCAGAGCCAACGATGGCGAGATGCCGCCGGTCATCCACGTTGACACGGACGCTCCGCTCTACTCCACCGTCGACGGAAGTCTGATCACCGACAAGATGTGGGGCATCTATTACAAGTCCGACTTCAATTTCGGCGGCGTGCAAGGTGGTGCAATGCCTTACAAGGTCGAAACACCTGTCGACGAAGTTCAGATCGATCCATACGGCCCTTCCTCGCCGCAATTTATCGCTAGCATGGGGTTCGCCCATATGTGGGTCTCGGCACTGGCTCACTGCAACAAACGATTTGAAGGAACGATGGACAAGTTCCATCGCGAGCCGTCGGGCGGCATCGGTTGCTTCACACCGGATAGCTTCCCGATCTTCGAAGCATTCCGTGAGAACGTCTACATGATCGCCGACTCCAACCACGGTTACAAAATGATCGGCGTGGGTGCGCTTGTTGCAGAAGAGGTCTTGGGCCATGAATGTCGGCTGCTAAAGCCGTTCCGCATAGGCCGCTATGAAAAGGGCGAGCTGCACCCAACCTCGAAAAGTCCTTATCCTTGGAGCTAATCGGACTGGAAAAGGCGCTCGGGATCGGACGAGCACTCATGTTAGTGCGCAGCACGGTGCAGGATAACCTGCAGCGTGCGGCAGCAGTTGGATTGACTGACCTAGCCCTCGCCGGGCTGGGCTTCAGCCGGTGCGTCTTCCAGATGTAACGTACGGTGCCTACGGCAAGCGTCAACACAGCGTATCTATCCGAGCAGGACCGCGAGATTTTGGAGCTTGGCGACGATCAGCTGGTATTTGATGGAGCGCGCCTGCTTCTCGGCCGACAGTAGATCGCGCGATCCTCGGCGGCTTGGACGCTTGATCCGGTCGTGTCCCACCGCGTGGTGTAGGTCGGCGATAGCGAAGCCGCTCGCGAGCGCGCCCTCGATAGCGCTGTAGCGAGCGAGCGGCTTTGCGGCGGTCATCGATGTTCTTCGGTAGGGTTGGGTTGCTGACACAACCTGATTCGAAGGAACCACCGATGACCAACGACATGATGAACCTGCGCACGCTCGTAGAGAAGACCCCCGACGCCGATATCCTGCGCGAGATGATCGGCTTTGCCGCCGAGCAGCTGATGGAGCTGGAGGTGGGCGCCGCCACCGGCGCGGCCCATGGCGAGAAGAACCCGCTGCGGCTTGTCCAGCGCAACGGCTACCGCGACAGAGACTGGGAGACGCGGGCCGGCACCGTCGAGCTGCGCATCCCCAAGCTCAGGAAGGGCTCTTACTTCCCGAGCTTCCTTGAGCCGCGGCGCATGGCCGAGAAGGCGCTGATCGCCGTCATTCAGGAGGCCTACGTCCAGGGTATCTCGACGCGCTCGGTCGACGACCTGGTCAAGGCGATGGGCATGAGCGGCGTCTCCAAGAGCCAGGTCAGCCGGCTGTGCGAGGAGATCGACGGCAAGGTGAAGGCCTTCCTCGACAGGCCCATCGAGGGCGACCGGCCATACCTGTGGATCGACGCCACCTACCTGAAGGTCCGCCGCGGTGGGCGGATCGTCTCGGTCGCTGTCATCATCGCCGTCGGCGTCAACGCGGCCGGCCGGCGCGAGGTGCTGGGCATGGAGATTGGCACGTCGGAGGCCGAGCCGATCTGGACGGAGTTCCTGCGCAAGCTGCCACGTCGCGGCCTGCGCGGCGTCAAGCTCGTCGTCTCCGATGCCCACGAAGGGATCAAGGCGGCCGTCACCAAGGTGCTGTGCGCGACATGGCAGCGCTGCCGGGTCCATTTCATGAGGAACGTGCTGGCGCATGCCGGCAAGAGCGGCCGCCGCGTCGCCTCGGCCTTCATCGCCACCGCCTTCGCCCAGGAGACGGCCGAGGCCGCCAGCACCCAATGGCGCGCCGTTGCCGACCAGATCCGGCCGAAGGTGCCCAAGCTCGCCACCATCATGGACGATGCCGAGCCCGACGTGCTTGCCTACATGACCTTCCCCAAGGAGCACCGTGCCAAGCTGCATAGCACCAACCCGATCGAGCGCCTCAACGGCGAGATCAAGCGCAGGACCGAGGTCGTCGGCATCTTCCCCAATGACGATGCCATAGTCCGTCTCGTCGGCGCCCTCCTGCTCGAACAGAATGATGAATGGGCCGTGCAGCGGGCGCGCTACATGACCCTTGAGACCATCAGCCAGATGAGCGATGATCCGCTCATCAGCCTGCCGGCAGTGGCGCGCTGATCAGTCCGGCCCTTGGAGAGCACGGCGACCAATGCCGTTACCTACACCACGCCATGGGGCACGATCCTTGTTCCCGGTGGCCATGATCTCGTCATAGGCGCCGAGCATGCCGTAGAGCTTCAAAGCGCCCATGAGTTCGAGAACCTGCGTCTTTTCCATCAGCTTGCCCCCCTGAGGCTGTCGTAACGGGCGCAATCGGCCTGCGGCTCATGCTTAAGCCGTAGCACATCCGGAGTGAGCACGGTCAACGCCGGCGCCGGATCGCGGCGGCGGGCCAGGATGTTGAGGAAGACGGCCGACGAACAGACGTTCTGGTCGAGGACCTCCTGACAGGCCGTCTCGACTGCCTCGCTCCCGTCGGAGACCACTGCAGCCAGGACGGCGACCATCTGCCGGTCGCCGTCGTTGGCATCCTTCAGTTTGCGGCGGACCTTTTCCGTGGCCGACGGCAGAACCCCATCCCGGAACGGTGCGCCGTTGCGTAGCGCCCCGGGCTTCCGGGAGAGGACCGGGACGTAGTGCCAGGGATCATAGACGGTCTCGCAGCGTCCGAAGGAGCGGGCGTGCTCGCCGACGATGAGGCCGTCCTGGCGGATGACGATGCGGTCGGCATAGGCCTGGATCTCGACCGGCCGTCCGACTGCAGGGGCTGGGTGCCCGCCAGTCGGGCGTGGCGGGTGAGTGTTCTGCTCAATGCTGAGGCCGTTGCCATGCTAATCGAGGGAACGAAGGCCGCCCCCATGACAATCCGAGAGGTACTTGTCGTTTTGCTTCTCGTGATTTGTTACCGTTTGCCTGGCCGAGAATGTTACACCCTCGCGCGACACGAAAGATCCGGGGCAGGAATGGCCTCGCCGATGAGCCGCTGCTGGCTTGTACGCCCCATGTCTAGAGAATTCGACGGCGTTCCCTTGAAGGCGAATGACCGAAATGCTGATTGTAACAAACAGAGAAATAGGAACTTGAGCAAAATCCAGTAGCAATCGCGATTTCGATACTCGCAAGGTTTGTGTGCATCAGCAAGTCGCGCGCATGCTCTAGCCTCAGCACCTTATAATATCGGGCTGGCGTTTGACCGGTGTGACGCTCGAATAAACGTTCGAGGTTTCTAACGCTCAAGCCTACAGCAAGGGATATCCTTTTCATGCTAATCGGGTTTTCGAAAGAAGTCTTCATCAGCGTGGCCGCCTGCATAATTTGGGGCGGAAGCGTATCCCATCTGGCCGAACTTCCCGGCCTCTGCTCCATGTCGCCCTTTCGGATGCGATCCACCTGAAATTGATTTGCAATGGAGCGCGCGAGCGCTGCTCCGTGCTCGCGCGTTATAAGGTGCAGCATCATGTCGAGACTAGCGGTGCCACCCGCGCAGGTGTAGCGGTTTCTGTCAATTACATAGAGGTCGTTGCACAGCCTAACCTCAGGAAATTCCTCCCGGAAGGCTGGTTGACCTTCCCAATGCAGGGTGCATCGGGCATCATTGAGCACTCCAGCTCTTGCCAGAAAGACAGCTCCCATCGAAAGGGCGCCCAGCTTGCAGACTTGGCGGGCGCGTTTGTTTAGGATGGCACTCAGTCGGTTCTGGTCCTGGGCAATGAGGGTCATACCAGCGCAGACGAAGACAAAATCAGGTGCACCTGATCTACCAAATTGCTCATGAACCTTCACCTCGATACCGTTTGATGCGATAGCGGTATTGCCGTCCTCGGAGGTGAAACGCCACTTATAGACCTCGCGGTCGAGGAGACGATTGGCTGCGCGCAACGGCTCGATCGCGCTGGTCAATGACATCATTGAAAACGCGTTGAGCAATACAAATTCGATTACTTGGATGTTTCCAGAAGCATGTTCGCTGTCTTTCTCGGGCGACCAATTTGCGTTTTTCGGGCTTTGTTGTATGATGCCTGTGATGCCGCTTCGAAGCTCTGCATAGTGAGCCAGTTGCTCCTGTCCAGCACTTTTACGTGCTCTGTCATCGAACGTCATGATGAACCTGCGCGTTGATTGCCCGCTACGCAAAGCAGCGAGTTGACGTGAACATGAAGCCGCGCGCGGTTTCGGCTGGGTCGAAACGCTGCGATGAGGAGCCATAAAGACTGCCTGAACCATTTGCATGAGCGAGAAGTTGTAGCCGGCAGCTCGATCGTGGTTGCAGCGGAGCGTCTGGCGATGGCTGAGGGGGGACAGGACGCTTCTGGCCGGCGGTGTGGATGCCGTTCAAAAGGCCGTCCCCGCTTGATGCGCAGCCAGCAGCCCCAGCGGCGCGGAAACAATTTAGCGACACGATCATAGTCGAACTCTGTCCCGAGGGTGACCCTCGGCTTATTTCTGGACACATAATCCGAGAAGATTGCGTAAGTGTCGTAGTCGCCGCTGCTATCATTGGGTCGCGGACCTCGGACACTAAGTCCTAATCAACGGAGTGTATCGGCCCTGGCTGTGCTCCCGGAGCAATGGCAGGGCCGCCTTCTCCTCCCAATCAGTCTGCGATCGGCTTACCCTCTCTTTCAAACCACCTTAATAACGCATTGTCAAGCGATTGTAGATTGGATACAGTTGATCAGCCCGGAATTGGGTAACTCCGCGGTCATCGGTCCACTGGAAAGAGAAAGCTTACGCAATGGTTGGAGTGAGCGTCATTGTCGTGGGCGCCGGTATTGTCGGATTATGTGTTGCCTACGAGGCGCTACAGGCGGGTGCGGCAGTCACACTCGTCGACCGCGATCCTGAGGGGGATAAAGCCTCACTGGGCAACGCTGGCGGTATCGCCGTAACAGAAGTGATACCTGCCTCCGTCCCCGGGCTGTGGAAGAAAGTGCCGCTCTGGATGCTGGATCCCCTCGGGCCGCTTGCCATTCGGGTCGAGCACGCGCCTCATCTATTGCCGTGGCTCTGGCGGTTTGCGCGTGCTGGCTCGAGATCCGAAGTGGTCCGGATCTCCGCGGCACTGGCCCAACTCAATGGTCGCGTCTATGACGACCTTCTGCCGCTATTCAATAAGGTCGGCTTGGGAGGCGATCTGTATCGCAAGGGTGCATTGACCGTGTACGAGAGCGAGAGCGGTTTGATAAATGACAAGCGGGAATGGGACGCAAAGCGAGCACTCGGTGTTGAGGTCCAAGAGTTATCGGCGCCTCACGTCAGGGATATGGAACCTGCACTTGGTCCAATAGTCAAAGGAGGGATTTTCACGCCACAATGGTCTCACGTTTCGGATCCAAAAAAGGTCGTTGACGTTCTGCGCGACTGGCTTGCCGCCAACGGTGCGGAAATCTCGAAAGCTGAGGTTTCCCGGGTAGATCCTGCAACTGACGGTGTCAGGATCACGCTAGACGGCGGCAAGACTCTCAGAGCGACAAAGGTTGTCATCGCGGCGGGTGTCTGGTCGGCCCGAATTGCCGAGCAGTTGGGTGACCGCATTTTACTCGAAAGCGAGCGCGGATATAACACCACAATAGTCTCCCCGGGCGTCGCGCTTGAGCGCGAAGTGATATTCGCAGAGCGAAAATTCGTGGCTACGCCGCTTTCGATCGGCTTGCGGATTGGCGGGGCAGCCGAGTTTGGTGGATTGACGTCGGTGCCAAACTTCAAACGCTCAAAAGCTCTCGTAAAGCTCGCAAAACTCTATCTTCCGGGACTGAAGGAAGAGGGAGGCCAGGAATGGAGTGGTCATCGGGCAGCCACGCCGGATAGCCTTCCTGTTATAGGCCGGTCCGGTCCCAGCCGGCATATCATTTATGCTTTCGGCCACGGTCATCTCGGACTGACGCAGGGTCCGACAACCGGCAAGATCGTTGGTGACCTTCTGTTCGAACGTGAGCCGCACCTTAATCTGACGCCCTTCTCCGCCGCCCGCTTCTCTCAAAAATGGGTGCCATCTTGAGTTGGCTGGCCCCTTCCCCGTGTTAACGCCTAACCTGCAAAAACCGTCTGCCAGCGGAAGTTCCGGCTTCCAAATACACGATTAACCGATCTGCTTTCATCTGCAGTGCCATTAAGTAGAAGAAGTATGAGCTCCACCTTCAGGTCTTCGGCACGAAACGTTCGTCTGATGGCGCGTTCCGGTGCCCTATCCGGTCCGACCGCCAACCTCGCTCCAGGCTTCGTACAAGCTAATCTTGTAATCCTGCCACGTGAGCTTGCCTACGATTTTTTGCTCTTCTGCCAGCGCAATACAAAGGCATGTCCACTTCTCGGAGTCTCCGACCCGGGGACAGCGATGATCGGAGGGCTTGGACAGGATCTCGATATCCGCACGGATGTGCCGCGGTATCGAATTTGGAAGGGGGGGAGACTGGTTGACGAGCCGCGGGAGATAACTCACGTCTGGCGTGACGACTTGGTAGCGTTCGCGATTGGCTGCTCCTTTTCCTTCGAAGAATCTTTGCTAAATTGCGGCGTGCCGGTACGACACATCGAAGAGCGCCGCAACGTACCCATGTTTCGGACATCAATCGCCACCGTTCCATCCGGTGTTTTCTCCGGTCCACTCGTAGTCTCGATGCGGCCCATGCGCCCCGAAGATGCGATCAAGGCAGTTGGGATCACTTGGAGGCTCCCTTTCATGCACGGCGCTCCAATCCATATAGGCGATCCAGTTGCAATCGGCATTCATGACGTCTCCCGTCCTGATTATGGTGACGCTGTGACCATTAAAGCGGGCGAGGTGCCTGTTTTCTGGGCCTGTGGAGTTACCCCCCAAGCTGCTATTGCGCAGGCACTGCCTGAATTGTGCATTACCCATGCACCGGGGCACATGCTTGTAACAGATATCCCGAATGCTCAATTGACATGCTGATCAATAAGCCAAGAGTCGATGGTTTCACCCCGCGGCTCTGCGGGAAAAATATTCTAGAGAGAGAGAGAGCGTCGGACCTATGCCTCCGGTGAACGCCCCCAAAGCCATTGAGCATGGCTCCAACTTGCCGTTCACCCGTGACCTCGATGCTGCTGGTTCTTGGCAACCTCGTCACGCTCGCTAACGTGCGGCGCGGTGCGGCAATCAACGTGAGAGGCTTCTCTCCCAGATCTTCCGCATATTTGGTGCAGAGGCGGCGTTCCCTTGGTTGCCCCGTCTGTTTCTACGGTCGTTAGGCGGCTGCCAGTAGCCTGTTTCTCAGCAGCGGATACCCGGAGCGCCCATACATCTGGCGCTTGATGGTCTTGAGACGGTTGATCTGTCCCTCGACGGGACTGGTGCTCCAGGGCTGGGTGATTGCGGCCCGAACAGCCGCAATGTCACGGCCGATGCCTGCTGCAAGAAAGCCAGTTCGCTGTCCGTGGCGTCCTCGATCCATTGCTCGAGGCCGGCATCATCGTCGCCGCGTATCAGTGCAGCGAAACGTCGAGCCAGGTCACCCGCCTTCAAGAGCTCCGGCGCGCAGTCATAGAGATGGCCCAAGAATTGCTCGGTCTGCTCATCGAGCAAAGTCGGGTCTTCGCTCAGCAGCCATGCACAGTTTCGGCGCGACGGCGGCCGCCATCGCGCATTTGACGGAGCGGTCGATGAGCACTGCTGGCGGGCGGCGGTCCACCTGTAGACGGTCGCCCTGCTGCCTGCAAAGCCGCGGCACTTGATTTCGCTCCACAGGTGCAACCCGTTGCGTTGGCCTTCCTGCCAGCGTCCTTCGAGATACTCCTGGAAAGGATCCATGAGAACCGAGCGCGGGCGGCCGCCGGTGCTCGGGCTCCCCGCCCGCTGCAAGCCAGCGCTCGACCGTTCTCACGCTCATGCCGGTCCGGGGCGCGATCTGTCGCGGCGACATGCCGGTCGTCCGCAAATCAAGGACTTCAGCATAGAGTTCACTGCGCTGGTTGCGGCGCGACCGGCGCAGGCCATCAAGCTTCGGGGAAGTCTCCACTGATGGTTCCGGATTGGCGTCGTCATCGCCACTCATCTCGGCCCATCATCGCCTTTCCGGCGGCACTGACCGCTTTGCGATGGCGGCCGAGGGCCAGACGCAACGCTTCGCCCAGATTCTGGAGAAGATGCCAGGGGTCGGCGACCTGCGTTGCATCGGGAGCACCGCGACGGGCGCCGTCAGCATAAACGCCGGCGCGATCGCGAGCGATGACTTCGATGCCCGGATGACGTTTCAGCCATGACGCGACAGTGTTGGCATTTCGGTCCGGCAACAGATCGAGGACGCGGTTGCGCTCCAGATCGCAGATGATCGTTCCGTAGCGCTGCCCCTTGCGCCAGGCCCAGTCGTCGATGCCGACCACCCGCGGCGCGTCCGGGGGCTCGAACCCGGCTGAGCGGATCATCCGCAGCAGCGTATCGCCGCTTACCGGCATGGCGAGTTTGCGCGACAAGCGCGAGCCGGATTCGCCGCCGACCGCGAAGCTGATCACCAACTGGCTCTCACCGAGGCGGGCGGTGCGTCTCGCTTTCGGCTGCACCGTTTCCGGCAATCGTTCCGTAAAGATCCGCTGACGGCATTGCGGATCGGTGCGACGGAACCGCCTGGCGTGAAGCCGGATTTCGACAACCCGTCCCTGCCACGGCAGATCAGCCACCCGGCGCATGTAGTGGCTGTGGACGCGGCCGGTTCCGCAGCCGCAGGAGGGACAGCACGAGTCTGTCGCCTTCGGCCGGGCTACAAGCACCACCTTGTCGGCCTGTGGGAGAATTTGGACAATCGAAAGCTCGGGCGAGACCAGCGAACGAAGGCATTGAGCACGGGCGAATCACCGGCGTCGACTGCGATTCCGACTCTATGGACTCATTCGCACCGCCCGTGAATCCCGGCCCCTGCACCAAATATGCGGAAGATCCCCAGATTGTCGCGCTACACTAATCAGTGCATTCACCACGGGTCGGCCGATCGCCACTGCAGAAAGGCAAGATGTCCAATACACATTAGTAGGTCTACGGCCACACGTTGAGCTACGCGCATGGCGAGTGCGTCATGTCAGGCGGGCCGCTAAGGTTCAGCCGTCGGAGCTGGTTCCCCTGCTAATGAACGAGGAGCGGAAAAATGGGGGTTGGGGCGAGAGATGTGCCGAGCTTCACTAGCGGAACCCAGGCCTCCATCCAGAAACTCGTGCCGGCCCTGATCGGTCTTGAACTGATCCTGAGCAAGTGCTTGTTCAAGGTTCAAGGGGAGCACGTGACGGAGACCCCGCCACACGCCACGGCCGCGCGTGGCGTGGTGTCCGGGGTCGGGCTTGGCATCAAGATTGATACCGGGGCGCCAGGAAACCGCTGTTCATAGTAGTCTGGAGCCACAGCCGGGGAGCGACGGTGCTCGATCCTCGGCGCGACCACATGTCAGCAAACGAGGCGGACATCCGACACATTCACACAAAGCGACCCAGTTATGTAGCTGAGTGGCTTACTCTGCGCTCACTGAGTGCTTGAAGAAGGTTCTGACCAGCCCTCAAGATATGCCCTCTCATAAACTCCACCACGTTAGGGTCGCGGTTTTTGCTCATACTCAAAATTTGCCGATGTTCCTGCTCTGCTTCGTCGAACCCAGAGGTCACAAGTAGCTGAATCCTGATATAGCGATCGATCTGGACATTGATGCCTTGGAGAATGGCGAGTGTTTGAACCCGGTCCGACGGAACATAGAGACTGCGGTGGAACTCCCAGTTCAAAGCGCCGACCCTGGAAAAATCGCGCTTATGGTAGGCGTCTTCGAGCTGCTTCAGAATTTTCTCCGAGTGAGCCAGGCTTTCGTCCGAGTGTAGGTCTAGCGAACGCGCCAAAACGTCACATTCCAGCATAGCTCGGAGGTCGAATAGCTCCATAATCTGTTCAGATGGCAGTGCCGAAACAATCGAACCCTTATGAATCTTAGAAACAATTAATCCCGCTGCTTCCAATTGGCGAAACGCTTCGCGCACCGGCATTCGGCTGCAGTCGTATTCGGCTGCGATCGCTTCTTGTATGAGCGGTGCTCCTTCCTTGAACTCGCCACTGAGGATGCGCTCCTGTAATGATTCCGCCAACGCCTCGGGTAGGCTTAGCCGCGGAAGGCGAAACTTTGCGCGCTGATTTTCCGACTCGAGCATATTGCAAATCACCGATTGTATCCAAAAACCGTTCCTGCCTTCTACACGAAAGCTACCTCGCATGAAAGGGCTCGGTCTAGTAGTGAGGACTGCAGTTTTTGCGGGCTTCGACCGCGGTTGCCTTTGCTTGATAGCGCGAAGATCGACCAGCTCGCTTGCCGAAGAATCGGGACGCGCCGATATCATCGTTCTTTGCCAACACTGCGCGAACACATCTGCGTTTCGGTCGAGTGAGGCCCGATGGTGTCTACAGGCCTGGTCTCGCTCACGTCGCATCGTTGCCGCCGACTGATCGTCAGCCAGGCACGATCCGGGAAGCTCGATGGTGTTCGTCTCGAAGGTGGTGCCGCACTGCACTTAAATGGGCTCTGCCTCACTTTGTGTGGCAACAGTATCCTGTAAGCCAGCTCATCAAGGAAGGTCATGCACTCGAAGAAGCACTGGGCTCCGGGCAGCGGAGTGAAGGTTTTGCGCGTTGCGCGAACCGACGGGCGCGGCTGGAATGTCTAGGCTGCAGTAGCTGAGAACGGCACCTGTCCCGATTGCGGGATACGCTCAAGTCGGCGTCACAGTTGGTGGCACAGACGGCTTCTGGATTATCCGGCTCATGGGGAGGCGGTTGTTATCAGGCTTCGTATCGGTCACTGGCGATGTACAGTTTGGCACTGTAGCCGCCGGGGCTCGTCGAACAGCACGGGCCGCTGAGATTGCTAGCCACCTGGGCCACTCCACAGGAGGAAAGCCAGCCGAGCGCTGATGCGACGTCTCGGCATGTCCACGAGTGACGATACGATCTTACGACACCTTAAACGCGCGGCCGCAGATGCCGCCCCACCGCCAAGGGGACCGATCCGATGGTTGCGCGCAGGGCCGTGGTTGCCGTGCTGAAAGGTGCTGGGACGCACTTTTAACAAAATCCAGACGCCCCCGAGGATGTTGTCAGACGTTTCATTGACTACAGAGGCATCACCTCGGCAGCCCTGGAGGCTATGATTGCGAGCAACTTCGAGACCGCAGTGAGCAACGGGTTGAGGCAGCACTTGCCCGATCCTACTTGCTGGGGTCGGACGATGGCAAAAACAACATTATCGCGCGCTTTCCCGTGTTTTGTCCCGAAGACGGCGCGGGGAATTCGAGAACCGCTTTAAGAATGCTTTCGAAAAATGCCCCGGACTGGAAAATCCAGCGGCGAACGCGATCTCCGAAATTGACAGTGGGCTTTGCTCCAGAAGTCTACGCGCGTGATCCAGGCGCACGTTTCGGTAGGCTTCAAGAAATCCGATTTCAAAGTGGTCCGCAAACAGTCTGTCGAGGTGGCGAACGCTGACGCCAGCGACCTTCGCCATCGCATCACGGGACAGAGGATGTTCGATGGTGGCCTCCATCTTTTCCAGGACGGTTAGCAGCGCTGGATGATGGGTGCCAAATCGCTCGGCCGACGAGCCGCGCTGAGGGGCGGTGGGTTCGCCGATTGCAGTATGGAGATACCAATCGCTGACGCGGCGAGCGAAATGCGAGCCCATCCGCTCGGAAATCATCGCATGCATCATGTCGAGGGGTGCGATGCCGCCACCGCAGGTGATCCGGTCGCCGTCTAGGACATAGCGCGCCTGCCGGGGCGACAGATTTGGAAAGGCTTCCTTAAGTAGCTCGGCATGTTCCCAATGGATGGTAAAGTCGCGATTGTCCAAGAGGCCCGCGGCGGCCAGCAGGAAAGCGCCCGAAGATATGCCGCCAATCCGGGCGCCCTGGCGCGAGAGCTTGCGTAGCATCCCGTAGAGGCCGTCCCGGTCGACCCAGTCATGGCGAGTCCCACCAGCACAAACAAACACGGTGTGGCAGGCTCCGCCCTTTGCCTGCAAATCATCGCACTCAATGGTGAGGCCCGAAGAACTTCGCACCGGCTGGCCGGAGGAACACAGCGGAATGACATCGTAAAGCGGTACGCCCGCGATCAGGTTGGCAGCGCGCAACGGTTCGGTGGCCGAAGCATAGGACATCAATGCGAAGTTCGGCACGAGCAGGAAGCCCATGCGCTGGAGGGATTTGGATTCATTCGTCACCATGTCCCCATTTTATATCACTATGTCCCTTTTGGGCAATTACAGTGACCAAACATGACGTAGGTTGCTGGATAGCAGCTCCATTCATAGGGCATTTCATGCGGTATTCGGCTCTATCCGTGCTTCTCAACGGACTTCGTGGCAACAAGGCCTGGACGCCCGCCTGGCGCGCGCCGGAGCCTAAAACCCACTACGACGTGATCATCGTCGGCGGGGGCGGGCATGGCCTAGCGACGGCCTATTATCTCGCCAAGGAATTTGGCATCGCCAATGTCGCCGTCCTGGAAAAAGGGTATATCGGCTCCGGCAACGTCGGTCGAAACACGACAATCATCCGCTCCAACTACCTGCTGCCGGGCAACAACCCCTTTTATGAGCTGTCGATGAAGCTCTGGGAAGGCCTGGAGCAGGATTTCAATTTCAACGCTATGGTCTCTCAGCGCGGCGTCCTTAATCTCTATCATTCCGACGCACAGCGCGACGCTTATATGCGGCGCGGCAATGCGATGCTGCTGCATGGCGTCGATGCGGAACTGCTCGACCGCGAGGCGGTCCGTGCCAAGCTGCCATTCCTCGATTTCGACAGTGCACGCTTCCCGATCCAGGGCGGCCTGCTGCAGAGGCGCGGTGGCACGGTGCGGCATGACGCGGTGGCCTGGGGCTTTGCCCGCGGCGCTGACATGCGCGGCGTCGACATCATCCAGCATTGCGAAGTGACCGGCATTCGCCGCGAAAACGGCAAGGTCGCCGGCGTCGAGACCACGCGCGGCTTCATCGGCTGCGGCAAGCTGGCGCTCGCGGCCGCCGGCAATTCCTCGCGGGTTGCCGAGATGGCCGATATCAAGCTGCCGCTGGAAAGCCATGTGCTTCAGGCCTTCGTCTCCGAGGGCCTGAAGCCCTTCATCGATTGCGTCGTGACCTTCGGCGCGGGCCATTTCTACGTCTCGCAGTCCGACAAGGGCGGGCTCGTCTTCGGCGGCGACATCGACGGCTACAATTCATATGCCCAGCGCGGCAATCTCGCCACCGTCGAGCATGTCGCCGAGGCCGGCAAGGCGATGATCCCAGGCATTTCCCGCGTCCGCGTGCTGCGGTCCTGGGGCGGAATCATGGACATGTCGATGGATGGCTCGCCAATCATCGACCGCACCCATATCGACAATCTCTACGTGAATGCCGGCTGGTGCTATGGCGGCTTCAAGGCGACGCCCGCATCGGGCCTCTGCTTTGCGCATCTCATCGCACGCGGCACGCCGCACGAGACCGCTCGCGCCTTTCGGCTCGACCGTTTCGCACGCGGCCATATTCTCGACGAAAAGGGCCATGGCGCCCAGCCCAACCTTCACTGATTTGCAGGGTACTGAACATGGCAAGCCTTATCCCGTGTCCACATTGCGGCTCTCGGCCGAAGGAGGAATTCACTGTGAAAGGGGCGGCCCTCACACGGCCCGCGCCCGATGCCGCCCCGGGGGCCTGGATCGAGTATGTCTATCTGCGCGACAACCCACGCGGCGCCTATGAGGAATATTGGCATCATACGTCGGGCTGCCGGCGCTGGCTGGTGGTGAGCCGCGATACGGCGACACACGAAATCTCGGGCTCCCGCGACGTCGTGCTCGACCTATCGGCGGAGACGTTCTGATGACCTCCTATCGACTGCCAAAGGGTGGCCTGATCGATCGCCAGTCACGCCTCGGCTTCAGCTTCGACGGCCAGTCGCTCATAGGCCATGCCGGCGATACGCTGGCTTCCGCCCTGCTCGTCAATGGCCGCCAACTGGTGGGCCGCAGCTTCAAATACCATCGGCCGCGCGGCATCCTGACCGCCGGCGCCGCCGAACCGAATGCATTGATGACCATCGGCAGCGGAGGGCGCACCGAGGCCAATACCCGCGCCACGATGCAGGACCTTTACGACGGTCTCGAAGCCCGGAGCCAGAACCGCTGGCCTTCGCTCCATTTCGATATCGGTTCGCTGAACAGCCTGTTCTCACCCTTCCTCGCCGCGGGCTTCTACTACAAGACCTTCATGTGGCCGGCGAAGCTCTGGGAAGGTCTCTACGAGCCCTTTATCCGACGAGCCGCCGGTCTCGGCAAGGCGACCTACGAGGCCGATCCCGACCGGTACGAGAAGAGCTGGGCGCATTGCGACCTGCTGGTGATCGGCGCCGGCCCCGCCGGGCTGGCCGCCGCGCTGACCGCCGGCCGTGCCGGGGCACGTGTCATCATCCTCGACGAACACAGCCTTGCGGGCGGATCGTTGCTGTCGGAGACCGCGACCATCGGCGGGGAAAGCGCGCCGGCATTTGCCAGGCGGCTCACCGACGAACTGGAAACGCTGCCGAATGTACGCGTACTGACCCGCACCACCGCTTTCGGCTGGTATGACGGCAATGTCTTTGGCGCTGTGGAGCGCGCCCAGAAGCATGTGCGCAACCCCGATCCAAACAAGCCGGTCGAGCGCATGTGGCGCATCGTCGCCAAGAAGGCGCTGCTCGCCACCGGCGCCGAGGAGCGGCCGCTCGTGTTCGGCGGCAACGATATTCCCGGTGTGATGATTGCGGGTGCGATGCGCAGTTATCTCAACCGCTTTGCCGTGGCCCCCGGCCAGTGCACGGCCATCTTCACCACCAATGACAGCGGTTATGCACTCGCCCGCGATCTCGAGGCGGCGGGTGTCCAGCTAACCGCAATCATCGACAGCCGCGCCGACGCCCAGTTCGCCTATACCGGCAAAGCTCGCCTTATCAAGGGCGCCGTCGTGTCTGACGCCAAGGGCGGCAGAGCGCTCTCCAGCGTCAACGTCACGGCCGCAAACGGGGCGACCGAAGCCATCGCTGTGGATGCGCTCGCCATGTCCGGCGGCTTCAGCCCGATCATCCACCTAGCCTGCCATCGCGGCGGCAAGCCGCAATGGTCGGATGTGCATGGCGCCTTCATGGCGCCGTCGGAGACCAGCGGCCTCGCGCTCGCAGGCGCCGTCACGGGCACAAGCGGATTATCGGCAAGCTTTGCAGAGGGCGGCGCGCGCGGCGCTGCCATCGCCCAAGATCTCGGGTTCGCCGTCCAGCCATTCGACGCCGGTCCTGTCGATGGCGACATAGTCGCTCCACCGGCCCGCCCGCTCTGGAATATCCGTGGCGTGAAGGGCAAGGCCTTCGTCGACTTCCAGAACGATGTCGGCCGCAAGGATCTCGGCCTTGCCGTGCAGGAAGGGTATGGCGATGTCGAACTTGCCAAGCGCTACACGACATCGGGCATGGCCACCGACCAGGGCAAGCTCTCCAATGTCAACGCAATTGGCCTGCTGGCCGAAGCGCGTGGCGTCTCTCCCGCCAAAGTCGGCACGACGACCTTCCGGCCCTTCTACACGCCGATCAGCTTCGGCGCGCTGACCGGCCCGCATCACGGCCATCATTTCCAGCCGGTGCGCAAGTCGCCTCTGCATGACTGGGCCAACAAGCACGGCGCGGTCTTCGTCGAGACCGGTCTCTGGTATCGCTCATCCTGGTTCCCGCGCGCGGGTGAAGCCAGCTGGCGACAGAGCGTCGATCGCGAGGTCCTGAACGTTCGAACGAATGTCGGCATCTGCGACGTCTCCATGCTCGGCAAGATCGAGGTCTGCGGCAAGGATGCGGCGGACTTCCTCAATCGGGTCTATTCGAACCCATTCCTGAAACTGCCGGTCGGCAAGGCGCGCTACGGCCTGATGCTGCGCGAGGACGGTTTCATCTATGATGACGGCACGACGAGCCGCCTGGCTGACGATCGCTTCTTCATGACGACGACCACGGCCTATGCCGCCGGCGTCATGACGCATCTCGAATTCTGCGCCCAGGTGCTGTGGCCGGAGCTCGACGTGCGTCTCGCCTCGGTGACGGACCAATGGGCACAGATGTCCGTGGTCGGGCCGAAGGCGCGCGTTACACTGCAGGCGATCGTCGATGATGATATTTCCAACGCTGCCTTCCCCTTTCTTGCGGCAAAGGAAGTCTCGCTGTTCGGCGGCCGGCTGCATGGCCGACTGTTTCGTATCTCGTTCTCGGGCGAACTGGCTTATGAGCTTGCCGTGCCGGCCGGCTATGGCGAGAGCGTCGCCGACGCCGTTCTCCAGTCAGGCAAGGAACATGGCATTCAGCCCTATGGCGTCGAGGCGCTCAGCGTACTGCGCATCGAGAAGGGCCATGTGACGCATAACGAGATCAACGGCACGGTGATCCCGTTGGATCTCGGATTCGCAAAGATGGTGTCGACAGCCAAACCGGATTTCATCGGCAAGGCGATGCTCGGCCGCGAGGGCCTATTGGCCGAGGATCGCCCGAGCCTTGTAGGCGTCGCCCCGCTCGATCCAACGACCACATTCCGCACCGGCTCGCACATCCTCGCCAAGGACGCCGCACCGACCCTCGAGAACGACGAGGGCTATGTCTCGTCGAGTGCCTTTTCACCGCATGTCGGCTCGACCATCGGGTTGGCGCTGGTGAAGCGTGGGCCGGAACGGCATGGTGAAGAGGTGGTTGTGTGGAACGGCTTGAAGAAGGAATTCACCCCAGCGCGGCTGTGCAATCCGGTTTTTGTCGATCCGCAGAACGAGAGGCTCCATGTCTGATTTACGCCTGACACTTCAACCGGTGCTCGGCGCCAAGACTGCGGTCACCTCTGCGAAAGTAAGGCTCTCGGCGCTGCCCGAAGGCGCGATCGTCTATGTGCTTGCAGCGCCCCGAGAACAGGACCTGGCATCCTTCCTGAGCGGACTTGGCAAAGGCGACGTCCGGGCCGTTTCGCCGAGACAGTGGTTTATGGTTGGCGACGAGCCGATGACGCATTCCGCTATGAAGACGCTATTCGAGACGCTCGAACCGCGCTCGACGGGCGTCGACCAGAGCGCCGGCCGCGTCCGTATCCGCATCGACGGCGACCAAGCAGAACGCATCCTATCAAAGGGTACGGCCATCGACCTTTCCGCCGACTCCTTTCCCGTCGGCCGATCGGCAACAACCCTGATCGGCCATATCGCCGCTCATATCACTCGCATCGGCAGTGACGCCTTCGAGTTAATTGTGCTCAGGAGCTTTGCGGAGAGCCTTTGGGACCATCTCACAGGGATTAGCGCTGAGTATAGATAGTTCAAGAATCTAGCGCAACATTTTCATGTGATGCGGTTTACTTGCCGCGTACTTAACGGAATTACCTTGCAGACGTCTCGCTCCGGGCCGTTTTCGATCCTAAGGCCTCAAAACCAAAGTCTGAATGGGTTCCAGATCTTGAGAGAAGCGTAACGATGCTGAAGATGAAGGTAGCAAAACGCCTGTTCAGTCTCTATCTTGGGCCGGGATTTTCACTACAGGCTTTTTCTTCTGCAGTAGAGGCCCTACGGCTTGCCAACGAAGTGCTTGAATCGGAGATTTATGCTTGGCGAGTTATATCTGATAACGGACACCCTGTAAGATCGAGTTGTGGACCTGCGATCTCCGTCGATACCTCGCTCAACGAGGAACGCTGTCTTCTTGGCAAAACGGGCTGGTCGCCCTCAGTGGCCGCAATTTGCGGGGGCAGCCAACCACTTACCGCAAATCGGGCCCTCCATGGCTGGTTGCGGGAATGCCGGGCTAGGAAGCTAGACCTAGTCGGAATCGCGAGCGGGGTCTTCAGCATCGCCCAGACAGGTCTGGCGGATGGACGGAAATGTGCAGTACACTGGGAACAGTTCCCATCGTTCGTGGAAAAGTTTCCAAGTGTCGCGGCGGTCGAATCTGCGTATGAGATCGACAGAGACTTGTACTCCTGCTCGGGTGGAGATGCTGCTTTCGACATGTTCGTGCAGTTCGTCAGAGAAGATTATGACTACTCTATTGCAAACCGGATGTGCGAAAAAGCCGCCGCTATGAGGGTCCGGGAACCTGGAGATCGTCAGAGACTACCGCTGCATGCAGGCGCGGCCATTCACCACAATGGCCTTTTGAAGATCATCGAACAGATGGAAAGGCATATCGACGAGCCGTTAGCGCTCGAAGACATAGCTGCGTCCAGCTGTTTGTCTCGGCGCCAAGTTGAGCGCATCTTTTCGAAACAAATAGGACGTTCGCCTGCGCGATACTATCTCGAGATGAGACTTGAGCGGGCGCACTTGTTGATCTTGAACTCGCAACTCCCAATCGTCGAGATCGCGATGGCCTGTGGTTTCATCTCGGCCTCGCACTTTTCCAAGGCATATCGCGAGAATTACGGACTGGCTCCACGTGAGGCTCGCTCGGAAGCCCTACAACGCCGACGAAGCGGGCTAGCCACGCGACCCGTTTGGCCTGCCGCTCAGGGCGGCCATGCAGCCGGCCGCCTGAGGAAACCTGCCCAAAGCACCTGATCTTGGTGTCCCCTTCTAGTCGCACGTGCATCTTCTATCAGGCATTCTCTATCACAAGCCGTTGGTGGCCAATCTCTGGATCGCGCAAATCGTTTATAACCTCGGACTTGAAGCGGGTCCAAAGCGCTGTATTGCGGCAACCAGCCGAGATGGACCTGGTGAAGACGCCGGCGAAACCAGCGATTATTTCCGCGCCGGCGATGACGTGCTTGCGAGGGCACGCAGCAGCCCAGCAGCGCGTGACGACAACACGCAACAATGTGCCCGAGGCCCTGCCTTTGGGGGTCGGAACAAGAACTGTATGCCGTCCAGAATTATCTGTCGTTGTCCGGAATTAAGCCGGGCTTAGAATCCGCCGAGAAGTGCGAGCGCGACTCATTCGATAGGGGTTACCAAAACCTGTTCCTGCGGGTTACCAATCCGCGTGTTGGGGGGCCTCAGGTTACCAATCAGCGCCACAATAAGCTATGACGACAGCCCCTTAGCGCCAATTCGGAATTAATTGTCGTTGGGGCACATTGGTAACCTGTTGACCGAAGGGCATTGGTAACCTCTTCTGGCGAAAATGGTGGGATATGAGCCACTTAGCAGTAAGGCCGACGACAGATAATTCTGGACTTGGAGTCTCACCAACGACAGATAATTCTGGACGGCATACCAGTCTGCCATTTATGCGACTTTCGAGGCACAAAAGGCGAACATTGAGGGCGTTGGGTGTTTTAGCCGTCAATAGCCCTGCACATTTCCGCGGCTCCGGCGAGCCTTTTCGGGACGATTGATTCCTGGTAGCGCGAGGGTAGCCGCTCGCGAGCGCGCCGTAAACAGCGCCGTAGCGAGCGAGCGGCGGTTTTGCGCCTCGTCCCGCTCTGATGATCGACCAAAAGCTGCCAATCCGGCGAGGGGTGGTTAATCAGCTCCTCCTATTGCCCCATTGGATGAACGTCGGCCAAATCCCTCACTTATTTGCCGGGACACTTTCGGAGCGTGAAGCTTAATGACAGACTGTTGTCTAAGGCCGATGAGTCGGATCACGAGAAAACCTGAATAGCTGATTGATGTCTGACGTAAGTTTCCGCTGGCTCCATTTGTCAGATCTTCATTTCGGCATGAAAGGCCAAGCACCGCTCTGGGCCAACCTCAAGCATCATTTCTACGATGACCTTCCTCTGTTGCATCGTCAGTCGGGGCCGTGGGATCTCCTGATCTTCTCCGGTGACATAGTGCAGAAGGGCGACGCCGAAGAATTTAAGGGCGCAACGGCTGCGCTTGTGGAACTCTACGGAAAGTTGACGGACTTGGATTGCTCGCCCAAGTTCATGGCGGTTCCAGGGAATCATGACCTCGTTCGCCCAAGCGCCAGCGATATGTCCGCGATGTTGCTGCAGGACTGGTCGAAGAAGCACAATGTCCGCGATGATTTCTTAAACAACCCTACTGGTCCCTATCGAGAAACCATTCGGAGCGCCTTTGCTAACTACCAGGCCTGGTACGAAGCGCTTGGCGCGGTCGGGATATCCGTCGTTGATGCGGCCCATGGCTTCCTGCCTGGCGATCAGGTCGTCAGGTTCGCCAAGGACGACAGGCAGCTTGGCCTGATCGGTCTAAACTCCACATGGCTTCAACTGAGCAAGGAGAACAAGGCCGGCGATCTGCACGTGGACCATCAGCAGCTTTCAGTGTTACTGCCGGATGCGGAAGGCTGGTGCCGCGCAAACGACTTCAATCTTCTGGTCACCCATCAACCGGCAGAGTGGTTGACGCCAGGCAGCTTGGACACATGGAAGAAGGAGATCGCTCCGCCTGGCCGTTTCGATCTCCATTTATTCGGTCACATGCACGAGCCTCTCTCAAGCAGCCTGTCGCAGATGGGCTCGTCCCCGGTAGCCATATTTCAGTCCCCGTCCCTTTTTGGCCTGGAACATTTCGGCGACGGTAGGACCCAACGCATCCACGGCTATAGTGCCGGCGCGCTTGTCATAAACGAGAAGGGTCGGCAGCTCAGGATCTGGCCTCGGACGTACCAAGCCACGAGATCAGGCCAGAGTCGGGTCACTCCCAATTTCGAGTTCATCTTGCCCGATAATGAGAGCACGGTGACGCAACTGCCTGACAAGCAAGTGATCAAGTCCGCAGCCGCTGGGGTGGTGAGTCCCGTCTCGCCTCTCGCGCAGGCAGAAAGAGAGGAAGCATTCGTCGCGACGGCGTGGACAGAAAAGACAAACCTCCTTTCAAGATTCAGGCATCACCTTCTGCCACCCGGGCCCCACGCCTTCGTCAGGAAGGAGGAGCAAGACATTGCTGCCAACGCGCTGACAAAGCGCGCATTGTGGATCATTGCCGATTGGGGGCTGGGTTCGGACGAGTTTGTGTCTTCCGTCCTGCAAATGCATGAGATGTCGGACTGGCCTGTGTTCCGGTTCGACTTGAGCGAAATGTCCGCCGGCAGCGATCTTGCCCAGGAAATCGAGGCCAGGCTAGGCTTCAAGATCCAGCAGATATCGGACGAGCTTGCGACTGGCGACGCGGCCGTCCTGCTCCTGGACGATTTGGTCCTGGGAGAACGAGTGCAGGGCACGATACCTAGAGAGGCAGAGCTAGAGGCCCTTTCCCAAGCTATCCTGGACTATTGCCCCGGCATAGCAATCCTGTTGCGCACCAGTTCTGATCCGGCGAATAGCCAGTTCGGGAAGGTCAAGATCGGAGCCCTAGACGAGCCCGATCTCAAAGCCTACATCGCCAATAGTCCAGAAGGCGGCATCGAGCTGGCGGCTCAGGATGCGGTTGCCAAATTGCTGCTCATCACCGGGGGCGTTCCTGATCAGGTCGACCAAGCGCTAAAGGCACTACAGGTCGTAACTTTGTCCGAGCTGGTCGCGAGCCATCAGGAGACTGGCGAGAACGAACCTTCAAGCGGTTCCCAGGGTCTCCGGCGAGCGATCGAGGACCTGGGCGCCGCCACTCAGCCAATGCTGCAGCGCGCTCTGCAGATGTTGCAAGCGCTGGCAACATTTCCTCATGGAGCTCAATTCGAGCACATTAAACGTTTCAACGGGGTCAACGGATTCTATCCCACCAATGCAACCGAGCTTCGCCATCGCGCGCTTATAGTCACTTCTACTCTTCCGGGACTGGAGCAGCAGAGCCAGGCTGAAATCCGCAGGATATTGACCGTTCCCCGCACGGTGCGCGACGTCGTGCGTGGGCAGATGTCCGAAGAGCTTCTCAATCAGCACAACAGGCGCGCGGCGGAATTGTATTTTGGCTCAAATTGGCGAGCCGGATCCACCAGTTGGCCCCCTGACCGAAAGTATTCCAGTCCGAAGTGTTCGCACCATGAGATCGCGAATGCTTCGGCTATTCTACTGCGCCTACTAAAAACGGCGTTGCGGGCCAGCGACATGGAGGAGGTTATCGCGCTGATGCACCTGAGCGCAGCCTTTGCCGACGCTCTCAACTCAGGATCACACTACTACGGTGCTTCCGAATTCTCCTCGTCGTTCTTGCACACGGCACCGGCCGATGTCGCCGACGATATGGTCGCTCGCGTTCGGCTCAACTATGGCCAGGCGCTGCGGCTGACTGGAGAGCGGTCCAGAGCGATCCATGTATTGGAAGAGCTGGACCCCTCAAAGTTTGATAGATCAGATCGCGAATCCCTCTGGCTTTCGCTGGCATTGGCTCACGGCGGAGATCCGAAGGCTAAGGAATACGCCGAGAAGCTTCTCAAGGCCACTAAGGACAACTCTTACAAGCTGCAGGCGAGATCGATCATCATCCAGAGCGAGCCCGCAAGCCCGGAGCGCACAACCAAACTCGTGAGGCTGCAGCTGGAGGCGCGCAAGAAAAAATCGCATATCGTCGCGAACAATCTGGCACTTCAGTTGGCAAGCGAGAGCGACGACAAGGGGGTTGCGGACAGGTATTTGAATGAGGTGCTGAGCCCAAAAGAGGATTCGGACGACATATACAACCTGGCGAGGGCCGCGGTCAGTTTGGCCGAGCAAGTCCTTGAGCGCGGTGAAGCGCTTTCGAATGCAGACCATTCCCGGCTCATCGCGGCCTACCAGTACCTGTTCATCCAACGGATACCCTCGCTTTTCGACAGGTGCCACCGGGCACTCTGGAAGAGCTTTGCCAGACGCCGCGAGATGAACAACCTCTTCGCGTTGTTCCGCAACAGCTCATTCATCTGGAGGGTTAGGGGCGTGGGAGAAAAGGAGGAGCAGTACATCTCTTCGCTGGCGTCGATAGCCAAGGGAGATGATAGTGCAATTCCGGAAAATCGTGACGGAAGCTATTTCAAAGCGCGCTTACATTCCACTGCCAGGACTCCACTTGCGATTGAAGGCTGACTGGCGGTCGCGGTCGGCGACAGGCTATGACAAAGGCTGCAGCGGCGATCTGGACGAACCGTCCACTGTCTCCGGTGGGCCGCAAACCGCCTTAACCTGGCCGTTCACCGCAAAAACGATGTTCTGAAGACGGACATTCTCCACCCTCAGATTGCCGAGCGTGGGATGGTCCAAATGTTACCTTGGAAACTTCCGGAGGCTTCCAGCATTCACCGTCCCGACGTAGGACACCTGCTCATCGAGGGCCTTCCCGAATGCGCTACGTGAACGCATCATTATCGCAGCGTGGAAAGGCTGCTCCCTACCATAACGTCTTCATCCTGTGCACGACTAAAGCTGGTTGATGAAACCATCCCAGCCGAGCTTCCCCAGTGCCTTGTCGACGGCGGCCGTCAGTTCCTCGTTCTTTGCCTTGAACATTGAATTTGTGGCAGAAAAGCCATCATAGCCGAATTTGGCAGCCCCGAGCGCTGCGAGTAGCCCGCACCACTCGCGGATGCTATCGACCTTTGCGAGTAGCTGCTCTCTCGAATAGCCTTGCCCGGTTTGCTGGCCGTGGAAAATCTTATCGCGGGCTTTCCAAGCGTGATCGAGCGCGGCGTTGAGTGGCCCATAGCGATCGCCGAACTCGTCCTTGAAGCGAAGCCCGGTCAGCCGCTGTATCCCACCGCGAAAGCCTGTGTGGGCTATGCCCTTGTTGTTGGCTAGCGCTTGGCGCACAGACGAGGCCTGATCCGGTCCGATCGCCGAGGCTTGGAATACCAGAAAAGAGCAGATCTTCCGTTGTTGCCGCTCGTATTTGATCCACGCGAGGCAAAACGCATCGACACCGCGAGTCTCCAAGCCGGAACACAGCACGTATTCGATGATATTGAATTCGTCCTCTAAAGTTCGACGCATAATATCCTCCTGCCCGATGTCTACCCTAGATTACTCGGGGTTCGGGCGCATCCAGCCTTCGGCGGAGCTGGCTCTGGAGCATTGCACCGAGGCGTGAACCCGTCACGACCATTCGGTCATAATTCCTTGCGCAGTAAAGAGCGCGTATGCGCGAGAGGCAGGACCCTCTTGTCGGGCCTATCCGTGGACAATGCAATTGCCAACTGAGAAGCACATTGTCAATTGTTGAGCAAATACAATTGTTTAGCATTGGAGCGCACACTGCGGTAAAGTGCCGAGGGTGCAAAAAATCCTAGCAAAAACAACCAACCGACCCCAGCACAATGTGCGCCCTTTTCTCTTGCCATCTTAATCGGTCGTGTTTCGAGATACTTTGTGCCAATCGTCGTTACTCCTCTCGGATACGATAATATACGAATCCATTCTCCTTGCTACGATTCCGCTTTTGGGCGTCGAGTTCCGATGCGCCGTGCAAACTTCCGCGCTCTGCGACGGGGTGTTTTGGCTGCACGAGTGCAGCGCTCGAACCGTGGTGGCGCACTTTTCCATCGGTCTGACAGCGCGTCGTCACAGGCAATCGAGCGCGGTCCGGCTGTCGGTCGATCGGCGCGGCGGCAGGATAATTTGCGTTCCGTCGTTCCCGGTATGCATCGGTTCTCATCCGCCGGAGCGGATTTCCTTGTTCACATGGCGTCCGTCAGCATACCGGCGCCATGCGTTTCATTTGCCGCCGCACCGCTCATCATGCGCTCCCAGCAGCTTCCGGTAGCGTGCGAGACACTTTGTGCTAAGCCGGGTATCAGTTGCGCTTCCGCCGGCGCCCTTGTCCCGGCTGAGGATGCGAAAGTAGGGGATCTTCTAGAGGCAAAGAGGGCTGGCCTCTGGAGATTTTACCTCCAGAGATCGGCATCGGAGGCAACTCTGGCTGCCGACGGAGCTCGTCGGCAGAGGGCCGTCGCTGGGGCTGCTTACGAGCGACTGAACGCGCTGCCTGTGCCGCCGCGACGATGTTGAGTGCAGTTAAGATTCCGAGGTTCGGCCCGCTGATTAAGTCGGCAGCCGTTACGATCTGAATCCTCGGGCGATCACCCCCAGGAAGCGTAATGCGTCCAAAGCCATGGGCTTCTGACTTCATGTCCCGTGTCGGTTCGTCCATGCAAACGAAAATTCCGATATCTGCTTGCTCGCGTTGAACGACGGCACAGAGCGATCGGATCATTTCGGGCCCAACGTGACGGCCAGCCTTTACGGAGACCAAACCTCGGCCGTAGGTTTGGGTACCCGTCTGGAACACAATCTCGCCGTCGATGCCTCCGTCCGCCCCTTTTCCTCGCGATTGACCACCCACTTTTCCAACGGCCCATTGCTGAAATGTATACGGGTCGTGAGCAGCGAGTTTCCTCGCCGACATCTCATCCGCAGGAATACCATTCAGCTTGTAGGATGCTGCAGGCAACCAGGTTTTGAATCGATCTTCGATCACTTGAATCGCGAGGTAGGTTATATCGATCCCTATCCAGATGCGGTTAAGTTTCTCGGCTGCATGAATCGCCGTACCGCAGCCGCAAAACGGATCCAAGATCACGTCTCCCTGGTTGGTGGAGGCGGCTATTATTCGTTCAAGCAGAGCGAGCGGCTTCTGGGTCGGATATCCAAGAGCTTCCTTTGATCGGTTGCTGATAATCGGTATGTCCGTCCAAATTTCCTGCAACGGGACGCCCGGCATCTCATCCAGGTACCGCTTGATCTGAGGAACTGCACCAGGTCTCGTCTGAACGATCCGGCCTTCATCAACGAGGGCGGCCATCTTTGCCTTGGAGTAACGCCAATAGCGGGTCACTCCCATCAACTCATACGAGGGGTTGCCTTTTTCTGCTCCGCCGGGACCTTGGATATTGTCCAACCGATACCGTCGCCCATCTTCCTCGACGCGACGGTAGTCTCGATCTTTGTACTCCTCCGAATATGGCGTGTATTGGACGTTAAAGACACGATCAGAAGAACGAGAATAGAATAACAGCGTGTCGGAGTTGCGTCCGAAATGCTTGGCACCTTGGCGACCGTCACTGTGCGCATGTGATCGCTTCCACGAGATGTGATTGATGAAGCCCTCGCCTTTGAAGACGGCGTCCATCAAGATTTTGAGATAGTGGCAGGCGGTGGGGTCGCAGTGGAGGTAAATCGAGCCTCCGGACTTCAAAACGCGTCGCAGTTCGACTAACCGAACCGCCATCATTGCAAGATAGGCCATCATATCACTTCGGCCCAGAAACGATTGGAGGGCGCGAAGCATGTTGAAAGTGGTTATGTCCTCGCGGCTCAAATCATCGAGCGCCTTCGAGGCTCCGTCCTCCCAACTCCACGTATCCTCGAAAGCTTTGACCTGCGCGTCCCCCCCAACGGGTGTTTTATAGAGGATGTTGTATGTCGCATTGGAATTGAATGGCGGATCCAGGTAAACAAGATCGATACTCTCAGATTGAATCTGCTGCCGCAAAACGGTCAGATTATCACCGAACCATAGATGGTTTTTTATCACAACATTTGCCCCCACTCTGACAAATCTTGCCTGAATTTCCCCAATGAGCCGTTAACCTATCTTTGGGATGCGAAGCCCGTGACGGAGGGCGCGAGCCCTCGGCCTGTGATTTGACCCTGCATGACCGCGTCAAGGACGCCCTGTTCCTTGCTGACCAACATGAGGAATTGAAGCGGTTTTTGGAGCCCGTTCCGGTTCGGCAAGCAGAGATACTCTAGCAATCTCGGCGCCATATTCCCAGTTACATGGCGTGCATGGGTTCACCACAACTTGCGGCGGCCAATACGCCACATGACAACATCAACGCAGGTGTGTCTTGCAGACCGGTCCGAGAAAGCCGCCCGTCGCCGTCCCACCCCAAGCGGCCATGCCGTCAATTTCGGGGAATGGCAGTTTTCAGTCCAGCGGAGAGAGGCCAGTGCCGCTCCTCGTCGATGAATGGGACGCTGACCCGGAAACTAATGCGCCGTGAGGTCGTACATCAAGCCGTTCGCCACAACCCAGAAGGCGTGCTCATATGGATCGAAGTGGATTAGGTGCATGATCACTGCATTGCCGAATGCCGTACTTCTCGGTGAGCAACCGGGTAAGATAGTCGAGGCGCTTTAGCAGCAATTCCGCGAAAACGAGTAGACAAATCCCTGTAGTCTGCATCTCTATCTCCGAGGTCGCCAAGACGGGGAAACTGGATGCTTCTTAAGCTTGCCTATCATGACATGCACACGACGTTCGAAATCCCGCCTAGCGGCGGTTTCGACCAGGCAGGCTACGGAAGCGATATCACAGCGCTCGAGGCACTGCCGGTTTGGACGGGAAGCCCGACCGGCCTCTCCCTGTGGGGTAATCAGAAGCAGGCTATAGCATTTGGCGCAGCGTACGCCCGGCTAAGTCAGCCGGATGGACGCGCCGAAGCGGGGCTCATCAAGATGCCGACGGGTAGCGGCAAGTCTGGCGTCATCGCTGTACTGACCCGCTGTCTTCCCAATCTCCGCCGCGCGCTCGTGCTGACGCCGCGTGAAGGCCTAGTTCAGCAAATGTATGGTGATATCCGCCGGCGCTTTTGGGCCAATATGGGCGTTGCCGACGCAGCAGGTGATGATTGGACCGGACCGGGCGTCGATCCGGCATTGATCCGGATCCTCCTTCCCAATGCTGGCCGCACCCAGCGGATCTGCCGCGAGGCCGAGACACGTGAGCGTGTCATCCTGATCGGCACCCTACAGGCTCTCGACAAGATACGGATCGATCGGGATCGGCTTGCGCGAAAGGCGACTATCGGCCCGCTGGAGACGAAACAGTCGTCCGAGCTCCTCCGGCTCGACCAAATTCTCGCCCTGCTCACAACTTTCGATCTCGTCGTCGTCGACGAAGGGCACTATGAGCCCGCAGCATCTTGGAGCCGAAGTGTACGCTCGCTTTCGCGTCCCACACTTCTGTTGAGTGCTACGCCGTTCCGCAACGATTATAAGCTCTTTTCGGTGCGGGGCGCCTACGCCTACAATTTCCCCTTCCCGAAGGCCGCCGAGGCTAGGATCGTGCGCGAGGTACAATTTGTCGATCTCGCAACCCGCGATGGCAGTTTGCCAGCAATCGATTCCGCCCTCTACGATACAGACCAGGACTTGACCGCAGCGGACAAGACCGCGATCAGGACTTTCGCCGAGCAGCTGCTTGCGATCATGCCATCGCTGCTCGCGGAAAAGCCCGCCGGATCCAAGATCATTGTACGGGCCGCATCCTGGAGCGCGCTCGCAGCGCTCCAGCCTCTGCTGGCTGGAGACGAACAGTCCAACGCCGTGCTGATCCACGATCAGGTGCGCAAGGACGAGAATCGCCAGGCTCATCCGGGACGCTTCGTGACCGTCAAGCAGGCTCAGGCCGCATCCGGCGGTGCGACCTTCTGGCTGCACCAGACAAAATTGCTCGAAGGCATCGACGATGCAACCTTCGTGGCGGTAGCCCTTCTCGATGATTTCACCAATGACCGACAGCTCGTCCAGCAAATCGGCCGCGTGCTTCGCTCGACCGACGCTAAGCGCCGAGAGATACAGACCGCGACGGTAATCGCGCGCAACTCGGATCAGCTTTCGCGGCTCAAGACAAGCTGGGACCAATATCTCGCCTTCGAAGCCGCTGGCGAAACGAGCCTCGCCAGCATCATCCCGGGTGAGGCCTACCTGCCCGAGAAGATCGTCCCGCAGATGCCCGAGCAGCAATATGTCGATGGGCGTTTCCGCGAACGACTGCCAGTTTTGGGATCGCTTGATCGCGACGATCTCCTTGTACCGCGCCGCGCCGCCATCTTTTCAATTGGCGCCGGGTTTCACGACAAGCTCGTCGAGACGGAGGCCTATGAAGGCATCCTCGCGCGAAATCGGTTCGTTGTTCGTCCGATCGCGCGTCTGCCCGAGAATGCCTGGGGATGGACCTTCTTCACGGTCGATGAAAGCCCTTATCTGAGCCGCCATTTCGTCACCGAATGGCAGTTCGGACTGACCCTCATGGTGCGGGTAAATAATCGCTTATTCGTCTTCGACACGGATGGCGTGCCGTTTGATGCCGGTAAGATCGGCGTTGCGCGGCTGGACCGGGGAGAGCTGGTCCGGCTGTTCGGTCCGAGCAGCACGGCACAAAAGGTCCGGATCACCAAGCTCGCGACCGCGTCCTTGGAAATGGCCGATCGCGCGATCCGAACGATGACGACCAGTACAGCGTCGTTTGAAGACACCTTCACCGACTTACTAGATGCCGTTCTGCTACCGACCAATGTCGCCGGCTACGTCAACAACACCGCGCGCTATCTGGGTCTCAGCCGCTCCAAGCTCACTGATGCTAGCGTCCGGCGGGTTAGCATCGACGATTATGTGCGCTGGGCGACCGCCATCGACAGCGAACTCACCACTGCCACCGCTAGCAATCGGGTTTTCGAGCGATTTGCCCAGCTTGCCATTCCGGATCCGGATAAGGCCAAGAAGCCGACGAACATCCTACTCGATCTTCAGCCACTCGACGATTTCGGCGTTTTCATCGCCGACAAGGAAGGACAACCGTCAGCGCCGAGGACACCCGCCGTGCTCGACCTGTGTGCCGACATCGTCGACGGCAAGTTCCAAGTGACCATGATCGATGGCCGCAAACTCGATTGCGCGATCAGTTATAACAGCAAGTCCAATCGCTACATGCTCGCCAGCGACGCCCTAAATGCCGAATTCGGCCAAGGGCTTTCGGCATCGGGCACCGTGATGACTCTCACCGAGCGGATCAACACCGACCAGGCCTTCCGCATTCTTACCGCCGAGGCCGATAAGGTCTACATGCATGGTAACTGGGTAAAAGCCCGCGATCTGGTGATCGACAATCGGGTACCAGCGCTTGATGTCGCAGAGGCGATCCCCGCCCTTGAAAAGACCTTTGTCGAAAAAGGGGAGGTAGCATGGGCGGTGGGCGACACCGCGAAATGGGAAAAGGAATCCATATTCGGGCTTACCAGCCGCTATATCGGCCTGGCTGGGCCTGGACCTGACGCTTACGCTGACGCGCTTCGCGAATTTCCGCTCATCCTGCTCGATGATGATGGACAAGAGCTTGCCGATTTCATCCTTGTTTCCAAGACTAAGGTAGTGCTCCTTCACGCCAAAGCCTTGGGCAAAGATGGAAGCGATAATAAAGCCTCTGTCACCGCGATCCAGGAGGTTGGACGACAGGTAGCCGCCTCACTTGGCTTCTTCATCACCTCGTCACCGCAGATCGAGGATGATCGCTGGCAACGCGGCTATACCGCGAACAGTACGGCTATTCCGGTACCAAAAGGCGCCAATATTCGCATCTTCAAAAATGCAGACGGCATCGCGGAGGATAAGATTGCACCCACGGTCCGCGCGGCGCTTCGTGATCGGCGGATCAATAAAGAGGTCTGGCTGGTCGCGGGCCGATTGCTAGATGTGGAGCGTGCTCGCAACCTCGCGCTCGCGAGCACGCTCTCCAACCGAACCCGGCAGCTAATCATGTATATCGACAGCCTGACGACTGTGTGCAGCCGCGCAAACGCTAGGCTGCGCATCTTCGCGCATTAGATATACGACGGATGCTTTTTGCAGATTGGAGCCGATAAATTGCACGTCCGGAATAAGGCGCAGAGCCGCCGTTCAAAGCGTAGAGGGTTCGTGCTGACGCGAGCCGTGAGGAACCTTCATCCCCCTTTGTTCGGCCAACATATACAGGCCAGGGGCAGGGAAGTGAAACCGCGCGCCAAGCGGATGATTCGTCCATCCCCTCACCCGCGTGACAGCTCAGTGTCGGGGGCGAGAACGGAATGGCAGCTTTTCGGCGACGGCCCCATGGAATGGGGCAGCTTTTGGCAAAGACGCCCGTGAACTCGCTACCTAAAATGTTTGTGGCGCGACCCGGTAGATTGCTGCCGCTTGCGATGGTCCACCAGGTCACGACATAGAAATTTTCAGACCGACGGCCGCCGCCTTTCTGCCGGAGTCTTCCATGGCCACCTGAGGTTGCCGACGCCAGGATGAACCGGCATAGATACGTGGATCGTGGTCATCATCGGAATTGAGAAAAAGGGTGGTATGGTGACTCTTGTTAACGTCGCGGGCAGTGATCCCGCAGACATGATTCAGAGAAGTATAGAACTCATGGCCTTCCCGCCGTCGGCCTGGGAAGCGACAATCTACGCCGAGGTGATTGCACTACCGCGCGTGGTCGTGACGCGGCCGCCTGCGGAAGATCTGCTGGAGACGGGCTTCGTACCCTATGACTGTCACCGCAATTGCGCGGAACAGGTTGCCAACGACCCCAGGTCTCGGCGGCCCGGCCGATTGTCGTTGGCCGCCAGCCCCGCCTCGAATGCCTCTCGCGCCAGCTGCCGGCCGATCAGCCGGGCGATATCCAGCATGACCCGATCCAGCCTGGCCGCCAAGTTTTCTGGGCGCCCCTCGGGGTTGGCGAGGTCGCCGTTGTCGTTCGCCGGAACCAAAGCCTGTGGTCCAGTCCTGGTTTCCTCTGCCATCGCGGTCGCGCTCCCAATGGTGGATCGACCCGCTAGCGGAGGCCTTCGGAGGGCGAAGGAAAGCGCGAAGTTCATGTCGTAGGGCCACAGCGTGCAATGACTTGCGTCGTGCGGTTTCGTCTCTATCGCTAAGGGTCGGGCTGCAAGGCGACAAGTGGGAACGTCCTGATGCTGACATCCAGCCAAACCATCAGTGGAAGCGACCCGTCGCAATCGATAATCCCGGGCTGGTGATACACTTCAGAGAGCGGGTGCTTCGTGCTTCGCATCGTGTGCCAGGAGATGGCCAACGAAAAGATAGAGCTCCCAGACTTCCGGAATCGCGTTCTTGTTGGGGTTGTCGACATTCGTAGCCAGTTTTCTCAATCGGTCGGCTGGCATGTGAGCGGCAGCGGTATTGATCATTTTCTGCAAAGTGCGCCGTGAGAAAATCAGCATCCCGGGAACGCCTTCCGCCAGTTAGTCGCCTGCCTATGCGTCAGAGCAGAATCCCCACTCACCCTACTAACGCTTTCCAAAAATAGCAGACCACTCAGCGTATCGATCCACATTCGACAACGCTCGCGAAGGGTGGCTGACTTCGAAGTACGATAGCTTCCGCGATTTGATCTCGCTGTAGAGTCCAGAGGCTCCGAGAGCGCGCGCGGCATCGGTTCCCATCGCGATGACCTTTCGCAGCTTCGGCATATGGTTAAGCGTGAACCGAACAACTGGCGCCGAAATCGAAAGCGCTAGTAGCCCGTCCGGCAGCTCGCCGCGCTTCAAGCCGTCGTTGCGGAGGAGGAAGCAGGCCGAGATGTACAGGAAATTGCACGATGTGTTGCGAAAGCCATCCTCTAGCTGGCCAAAGTGGCAAAACGTTTTGATTAGGTTCTTGTTGGTCGGTGCCTTCGGGTTGTGGCTGTAGGGATTTGGATCGCCAGCCTCTAGGCGCTCATCTATGTATTGCGCCGGGTAGAAGTCCTTTGCGATCAAAAGGTACTCGCCATCCCAATCGCCTAGCAGCGTCTCCGTTCCCCATAGGTGCCTATTACCCAGGCGGAAGGAAGAAATGTTTCTGTAGAGTGGATGCGAGAGTTTGTGCACCCACGGCGGGATGGCGGGTGTCTTGAAAACTACAGGTTCTGCAGCAGTTTTCATCTCCGTGCCTTCCTCCAGCCCGCCGCACGTGCCTCAGCCTCCGAGCAAAACCATTGCTCTCCGAACTCAGGACGGATGACAGTGTCATCGTAAAACATCTGGCCGGGAACATGATAAATCCGCTCGCCGGTGTTGATCGAGGTGTTGCCTTTGATGTTACAACTACCCGTGCCGTTGCTGGCGGCTACTGTGAGCCGGCCAGCGGGGACGAAGCCGACAACGGTATCGAGGGTTTGCGGTCGCACCGTGAGAAACACAGCCACGGGAACCGTCACCAGCGGAAGCAGATATTGCCATCGCCACAACCGCGCTCGACGCCTCGTGGCGTTCTTTCGCCAGCGGTCAGCCTGATTGGCACCCTGATGATGACGCTGGACTTTGCCCACGCCCCTATCTCCCCGTCGGGAGAATGCTTCCAATCTGCGACTGAGTCCATACATCTGAGCAACCGTTAATAGAAGGGCCTAGTCGATGAATGGGTTTCGGCGGTTGGCTTTCGCCGTGAGGATTATGGCACCCACTCGCTACGTCGTACCAAGGCCTCCATCATCTACAAGGCCACCGGGAATCTCCGAGCAATTCAAATTCTGCTCAGCCATACCAAGATTGAGAACACAGTCCGGTATCTCGCCGTCGACGTCGAGGATGCACTGACGCTGGCCGAGGGAACTGAAATCTGAAAGTCGACGACCTCGCCTGGGTCGGGCGGGGTCGTCATCGCTTCGTGTTGGGTCCAGCAGCTTTGCGCCCCATGTCGGCCACCCGAACTACGTCGCCCATTCCCCAAAAGCAGTCATTGTGATTGCCAAGCCGTCAGTCGGCCTCGCGCCACGAGCGGACCTGCAAAAGAATGTCCCGCCGACGCTCTCGTTTCGCGCGTGACGTCAGCCACCCCATGTCAATAATGCGCTAAACGAAGTAGCCCTAGCCAAGCGGGGTTGTCTGACCTACGGGAAATCCATGTCGCTGAAACTCAACAATGCCGGAAAGCCCGCTCCAAGTTCCCCCAAGCGGCCCAAGAAGGCGCCGGCGGGTGGCGCGGCAACCGGTGGCGGGATGAACTTTCAAGCGGCGGTCACAAGCATTGCGGCCGTCCACCTGCTTCGCAATACGCCCATCGGCTGGTTGGCCGGCACAGCGGACGATACGCCACTGGCCATTTGGGCCGAGACCAACGGTCCCGGCGACGACGTTAGAGTCGAGATCAAGGGCGATCTCCCGATTGAGGTTCAGGCGAAGAAGGGCCTGAGCCGGGGCGCTTCGCTTTGGGACTCATTGATTGGACTCGCGGAGGGACTTCGCGACAAGAAGATCAGCTATGGCATTCTCGCCATCGCCCCAGACGCGAGTGGCACGATCCGTACCGATCTCGCAAGCGAAATGGCCCGTCTCGCAGGGGGCAGGAAGGACGACCTCTCCGAGATCACGCTCGAGTTCGTGCGGCAGCTCGAAGCGAAGGCCTTGCCCGTCGTCGAAACATGCCAACACCTTCGTATCCAAGTCATCCACGCGCTCGATGCCGATCGGGCGAGCCTAGACGTGGCCCAAGATGCCCTGCGCCAGTTGTGCGTGCACAACGACGATGCCGCCTCTGCCTGGGACGCGCTCACCGCCGGGGCAATGGCCATCATTGAGCGAAAGGGCCGGTGGGATGTGACCCACCTGCTGCGGCTTCTCGAGAGCAGAGCCATTGATCTGCGGCCCGGTCGATCGGCGGCGGCGGCGTTGCAGGCGCTTAACCGATGGCGAGTGGACACTACGCAGACCTTCTCGTTGCCAGGCCTCCCGAAGCAGCTGCCCTTAAGTGCGCTACTGCCTATGAGCACAGTTTTGGAGGGGCCTTCGGCTACCGCTGCGGGACCTGCTGAGGCCTTGGAACGCTATCACGCGAGAGCCACGACCATGTTGCGGGGACGAGCGGAAGCCTTTGACGCCGAGTTCACCGGACTTTTTCATCGCAATGCCGTGGTTGTCGCGGGACCAGGTCTCGGCAAATCTACGCTAATTACTCAGCTGGCTCACAGCTACGCCGACGAAGGTTTTCCGGTGTTGCGTGTCGTCCTAAAGTCGGTGGCAGCGTCCATGAGGGCCGGTTCCACCTTCGAAGAGAGTCTCTACCGGTGGGGACTCGACTCGGCACCGATTGGCGTCGACGCACTTCGAGCGGCCAACTTCTCCAACTTAGTGATATTGGCCGATGGCCTGGATGATTGTGGAGACCAGCACCACAATGCAGCCGACGGGCTCGCAGCCTTGGCAAGGAGTCATCCCGAGGCCCGAGTTATCGTCACTACGCGCCCCATCGGATACGAATCCCTCGCTCTGGCAACGTGGCGACACTACAGCTTGAAGGCGCCCGACACAGACAAGGGTAAAGCAAACCTGGCGGCGCTCATTCGCGCTGCGACTGACTCCGAGGATCTCAAATCGTCTGCACTTGAGGTCGCAACACGCGAACTCGACAAGAGCAAAGCGACGGTGACCGCCCCGATCATTTCGAGCCCGCAGTTGCTGGGGATGGCGGCTTCCCTCATCTGTAAGGAAGGAGCTCTGCCGCCGTCCCGTTCAACTCTCTACGAGCGAATGATCGCCCTGATTGCAGCCTCGCCACGAGCCAAGGGAACTCTGGTGCCGAGTGAGGCTGTTCGACAGCGCGTCCTGGACATCCTCGGGTGGCTTCTCATGAAGGATCCCATCGCCACTACTCACGACCTTGTAAGGACCTGTAGTGCTGTCCTCGCCTCAGAGTTGGGCGTTACGCCACTGGCAGCTACCAATGAGGTGGAGCCGGCGATTGCTTTTTGGGAGTCGGGAGGGCTCCTGGAACGGCTCTATCACTCCGGCGCGAGTTTTATGACGTTCATCCATAAGAGCTTCATTGAGTTCGCCGCGGCGCGTTACCTGGTGGCACTCGAGGAGCCGGATCGAACAACGGAGCTACAGCTCGTAGTCGACAGTCCTGAACTGAATGAAATTCTTGGCTTTGCGGTGGGCATGGGAGCTGGTGATGAGGTTGCACGGCTACTGGTCGAAAGACAAGAAGATGGAGGGCAGCCCGACCAAGTCCTGCGCGCGATCGCGCTGCTTACCGACCCGGACGCGCAGATTTCAGACTCATACGCTGCAACTCTCGTGGCGACAGCATTCAAGGAAGCGATCCGTGGAGAGGATGAGAGCTATGAGGTCGGGATGGGGCTCGTTGCCTTGGCCCGCCAAAGACCAGACCTCGCCGGACCACCGACCGAAGCTCTCCTCGATCACGATTCCGCAGCGGCACGTCTTATTGGCTGGGCAGTGGCCGCCGTTGCAGGGCCAGCGTGGGCCGAACACGCGCGCGTCCGTACCGCGTTGGCCGAACTCGGTCCGCACGTTGGACCAGGCTTACGGGGCGCACTCCTCGGCGGTTTGAAATTCCATGCGCCCAAGGATCGAGACCTGCTCCAGGAAATTGCGCTCGCTGTCCTACAAGACATTCCAATTGACGAAGTTGACGTCTTCCTGCGCACCGATTTGTCAGGGGACTCATTTCAGAACATGGGGTTTCTGGAAAAAGTCGAGCGTACGCTTGATTTCCGCGGCCTAGGAAAGGTCAAGCGCCCATGGCTTGAAAACATGGTACCCATGGCATGGGCAACTCCCGACTTCGCCGACAAATTCAACGCGGCGACCCGAGCCACCCTTTTGGGAGTCGTGACGGCTCTTGAACCCGCTATTTTCGGTGGCGCAACTCCGACCAAGTATCCCCATGTCGCTGCTCTGCTCAGCCTTGGAGGGTTCTACGACGTAATCGCCGGTGACGTTTACGCGTGGATGGACAAATACGACAAAGAGGCCGTCAAAGAGACACTCCGCCTGTTGGCCGTTGCGAGCGGTATTGACCGTTCGATCCTCTCGAGCGAGGCCGACGCCATCGTGAAGCGATTTGCTGACGAACCGAATCTAGGGCTGTTTTCGGTCGGTCTGCCATCGGTAGACCTACCTCAGTTAGCTTGGGCGAAGGTCCCCACGTCGTCTCCCAACAGAGAGCTGGTGCAGCGAGCGCTGCGCCATGGGTCGGAATGGCTCGTCGAAACGGCGGCCAACGTACTTGAGGCGGCCCCCCCGGACTTGGCCGATCTCCGGCGTCTGATCGATCAGGCCGAGAATTTGGAACTGGCCGCATTGGCGCATCTGGTCGTGACCCGCTATCGGTCTTCCGCAGTCGAGACCCTGTTACCGGTTCTAACCGGACCTAGTCGCAAAGGGTTGGAATACGTCCTCCAGAGCCTGGCTAAGCTCGAGACCGAGATCGAACCTGATGCACGCTTCGTTGCGATGCTGAACGTTGTTCTCTTCGGGAAGAATGCCAACGTCGCGAAAGCTGCAGCAGACCTCTTGCTCGGCTTGGTTGAGCGAAGCCGGTTCACCGATGCGGCCCTTCTCAATCAGGCCTTTGCGCACTGGCAGGAGCACGAGTCGCCCTACCCAACGTCCGGAGGAACCGTGCCGACAACCCCTCGCCCGAACCTCCTCAAGGCCTTAGTGGCGCTCGACGCAATCAGCGAGGAGCGTTTGGTCGGTTTGCTGCAGGACACTCGCCCCGATGTCAGGTCTCTCGCACAGGAGCGAATAGTGTCGATCATCGGTTCATCGGCAGCGCTGCGAACGCTGGTCGTCAATACCATCGTGCGCCACTCCGTGGCTCCTTCCATCGCCGCTGCCCTCCTGTCGAAATGCACCTTCGACCCGGATCAGCTTAAGGCCATGATACCCCTTCTCTCGGACCCCGACGCACAATGGCGACGTGCAGCGATGGAGATGCTCGGGTCCCCGCCGATGTCACGGCAAGAGCTGGAAGCGCGTGCCCGATCGCTTCAAAGCGATCCTGAAGTCGAGATCCGGAAGTACGCACGCCAGCTCTTGAAAGGAATGGTTAGGGGCGACGGCTAAGGTCCGCATACGCTCGTCGTTGTCGGCCGCATCAGCGATCTCCTTCAGCGGATCTGCGTCGAATATCTCCCTGGCTTCATTCAAGCCTGAAATCCAACCGTGCCATCTCCTTCCCTGAGGAACGACCGTGCCCACAGCGTCGCAATCCCACCAACTCCGTTCACAAATGGACCGCCAAACCCTCTCGGCTTATCGAGGGTCTAGGACCGCGGCACTCGGCGGGTGATGGGCGATCGCCAGCACCATGGCGACCGAACCGATCTGGAGCCTGGTCTAGGATTCGGCAGCGGTCGTCGCGCCCCGGCGAAGGCGCTGGTCCAGCCGGTTCGCCAGCCACTGCAGAGTGTGGTCTGCAGTAAGAGCCAATTCCTCCATCAACTCTCGGTACACAACTGCGGCATCCCGTTGCTGATGAAAGAAGCGCTCGATAAAGGCGTGCTTGAGCGGTTTTCCATCTTGGTCGACGTCCGGAGCGTTCGCGAGGACGTAGCGGATCGGAATGCCGTTGACCTGACCGGTTCCGCTGCCTATCCAACAAATCGGCTGGATATGGCCCGAGGTCATGTTATGGGTCAGATCGTTTCGGAAACCGCGTAGCGCGAAGAAGTTTCCGGGCATGACGTTCGGGAGCGCATATGGCAGATCCGCCGGACCCAGATCGGTCGACACCGGACTGGCTCCACTGGGAAAGGGCGCGTAAGTCTTACCGGACTCGTTGTAGGGGAAGTGCAGTTTGCCTGGCATTTCTGCCGACCCGAAAGGTTCGCGAACCAAAAAGACAAATAGTCGATACAGTAGGTCGAGAGCAGTCGCTACGGCCGCGACGCCATCGATGAATGGCTCCGTGCAGTCGCTCCGCCGTAGGCGAAGCATGGTTGATTTCATCGCCCTCAGCCAGCGCACCGAAATACCTGCTGTCCTTGTTGTCTATCAGCAGACGTGCCTGCTCCATCATGCGATTGCCGTTCTCGAAAGCCCTGAGGAGCGCGGTTCGAGTATGTTCGACCAGGATATGGGCATTGCGCGAGAAAAGCTGATGATGGCCGGGGGTGCCTGCCGAATAGTCCGCTTGGGCCATTCGGGCCGAAAAGGCCGTGTGGCGCATTCGACCATCCCTGACAGCATCGATGATTTCGAGAAGGTCTTCCGCAGCCTGCCTCGTCCATCGGACGCCCGTCATGGGTTCTGAGAGCTCACGCAGGGCTGCGTCTATCCTCTGCGCAGACCCCAGCGTTGCTTCGACGAAGAACTCGGCCGAGATGATGTGGTTCTTCGGCTCCGCCAGCCTGAAATAGGTCTTTTCGCCCTTCCCGTGGAAGCGACATCTCAGCATTGCTTCGACATTGTCGAGAAGAGCATTGCCACGCATCGGGAACGATGCGTTCAGCTGCACCAGCCCGTCGTCGAGCAATAATTGGTCCGACAATCGAACACGGACACCGCTAGTCATGTCGTACCAAACGGCACCATCGAGGGGTTCGCACAGTTGTTGATCTAAAACCCGGAGATGGGCAAGCGTTCCCACGGGGCACTTCCTCCAGTCGCGATTTTGACCAAGCGTCAATCGCGCGCCGGACGCTCTAATGCAAGGTGTTGCACTGTGCTTTCTCAAGGTTCGTGGAATTGATGCAGGAACTACATGCTCGGCACGAATCTCCTTCTGCTGACGGGCGGCGTTTAAGACTACTAAGATTCGTCGTCAATGTCAGCTCGGACGCCGACTGATCTAGGAGATCCGCTCCGGCGAATGGGACAAGATGCAGACAGGAACGACGGAGCGCACGTTGTGCTGCCTGCGGCAGTGCCGATCGCGAGACGGCCGGACCGCGCCGGATTGCCTGTGACGATGCTCCGTCAGTCCGATGGAAAAGTGCGCCGCGACGGTTCCGGCGCTGCGAATTAGCAGCGCAACTACCCGTCGCAGAGCGCGGAAGACTGCACGGCGCGTCAGAGCTCGACGCAAGAGTACGAGATCGTGGCATAGAGCATAGAATATTGTATTATCGTAGATTTGAGGAGGAACGACGATGGCAACCAAGTCTCCCGAATTTCGACCGATTAAGATGGCAGGATAAAAGGGCGCACATTGCGCGGCGCTCGGTTGGTTGTTTTTCCGGCTTTTTCGCCCTTTCTCGCACATTGCGAGCCTTTGCTGCAATGTGCGATTTTATAATAAGCTCTTGATTTGGTGTGAGAGTCTACGAGGTGCGAAGCGTATCCGCTGGCTATACCGGCTTCGCCTCTTGTCTTTCAAACGTCTGCACCGGGCCGACTGCTGACTGGCGGCTTTCAGGCGCAGGCGGTGGAATAGCTGCCATTCCTCGGGAGGTGCAGTGTGACTGTTTTTCGACCCAAAAATGCGGCCGACATGAGTTCGGACTGCACTCGCACCGCTCAGCGGCGCTACAATACATTTGAGATGCTTGACGACAACGACACGCCCCAAGTCCGACGATCTGGCTGCGGTCAAAACAAGCATTCATCAGCTAGCCTGGCCACCAACGGGATTATGATCATCGCTTCGGATGGCGACCGGGAGACGCTAAGGTTGCGCCGCCGCCCACCTAACGACGGATTCAACGAATGAATCGACCATTTTCTGAACGCTTTGGCTACAGCGGTCCTGATGCTGAAATCACACTCCGCGAGGATGCCCCAGAGGGTCTTCGCTTCGCAATCGTTCAGATCGCACACAACACAGGGAGCAGTTGGAAGTGGATTCGTGAGCAGGTTTGTGCTGTGCTCTTTGAAGTTCCAGACGACAACAATTGGTCCGATTCGAATGTCCGTCGTGAAGTCGTTGGCCTGAACGCCGATTGCCAATGGTTCAAGGTATATGACATCGCCGAGACCCTTTGGCGCGGGCTTAGTGACGACCCAGAAAATCAGGATCGATATCGGGAGGAGCTCAACCGGTTCTTCCGCGAAAAAGGCATTGGCTGGCAGCTGGAGGAGCACAAAGGCCTTTCGTTCCGAGGCAGCGAGGGCTTTTCGGCCGTTACAGCGAAGGCGCTGCAAGTGCTCAAGCAAAGTGACAGAGCGACAGCCGCCAACGAAATTAGAGAAGCACTGGGTGATCTTTCACGCCGCCCAATTCCAGATCGCACGGGCGCAATCCAACATGCAGTTGCCGCCCTCGAAGCAACCGCACGCCATCTCACTGGGCAGCCGAACAAGAACCTCGGACAGCTCGTCGACGCACTCGATTTGCCCAAGCCGCTTGACCAAGCTCTGGACAAGCTCTGGGGGTTCGCTTCACAGTACGGACGTCATCTCCGGGAAGGAGAGATGCCGGACGACGACCAGGCTGAGTTGGTTGTGAGCATCGCCTGTGCCGTTTGCATTTTCCTGGTCAGTCGTAAGCCGGAGTAGCAGCGGAGGGGCACTCCCTAGTGAACTGGACTGCCATCGATTTGGGTTCGTGCTGTTGGATATCGACGAGAGAGGCCTCCAGCCGGAAATGGGGCAAGTGCATTTCGATGGAAGAGTGTGGGCACGGTCCTCCGACCAGATCTAGGTGATCACTAGCCAACCTTTGCCGTAGTTTGACGTGACCGACAAACAATTCGATGCCGCTTCGGTTGATATATGACAGTTCGTTCAGGCCATGGACCTCTGCGCACTAGGTTCGGCTCGGATCGCGCCGAGCTTGTGTATGGGCAGCAGTCTGACGGCAGTTTGGTGCACATCTCGATGGCCGTCCGCGGGCTCAGGTGCGACTGCGTCTGCCCCGGAATGTGCGGCAGTCGCCTCGTGGCCAGGACATTGGCAGAGACGCCACATTTCGCGCACCATCATCGCGACGCCTGTGGCGGAGGGCCTGAAACTGCACTGCACAAGCTAGCCAAGCAGATCATCAAGGAACGCCTGCTCTTGTTCGTCCCAAGGCGGATCGCGAACCACGGGAGCGTTGAACGGGTCCTTCCAGGTCGAGAAAAAATACAACTCGAGTCGGCGACTCTCGAATTCCGTGACCCGCAGCAGATAGTCCCCGATCTCTATGTCACCCTCGGCGGACGAAAGCTGTTTGTTGAAATTGCGGTGACCCACCCCTGCGGCGAGGAAAAGATTCGACGCATCCGCCAACACGGCGTTGCGGCGATAGAAATCGACCTTTCGCACATACCTAGGGATGGCGGCCTAGAGGTGGTTGCCGACGCCGTAATCCGCTCGGCCCCCAGGAAATGGCTGTTTAACGAGGCGATCGACCGCGCTGTTGTAGAGCTCCAAAAAGAAGCTGCCGCAGCAATGGTGGCCGCTGCGAACAAACTGACGGCCGACGCTCGACAGAAAGCCCGCGCCTACAACATCGCTCTGGACTCAATGCCGGAACCTCTACCCATATCGACCATCGATGTCTTGCGTGGAATCGGCCTGGACAAACACATCGGGTTAGAGGTTGCCGGGTATGGCTGCTTCACCACGCATCCCAGCAACTGGCAAGCGATTGTTCTCGCCGATGTCCTGTACGGCAAAGGACTCGGAAAGAAGCTGCCAACAGCGATTTCAGCGACGAAGCACCTTGTAAGCAAGGACCTTGTCCGCCCGGAATTCAGATGGATGAGCAACGACCTTGAGGCGGCCATCAAGGCGCTAGACAATCGCTTTGCTGCGCCATGGAAGGCTGTGGAATTCTATCTGAAATATCTTACCGGAGTCGGCGTCGCGCTGGATTGGACGCACGGTTTCGCAATTTCGCCGGCCGTGGCCTCGTCTTGGTTCGATCAAGTCATGGAAGAGATGAGCAGGTCTTCCGCCCGAACGGGGATCGAAGAAACGGTACGATGGCTTCTTGACCAGCTGCCTGACGAAGAACGCGGCGGTATGACGGTCGAGGATTGGCTGAACATAATCAACCCGGAGACAGCTGAACCGTACGCCGCCCTGCTGGCAAGCACGCGCACGATGCAACCAGTTGAAGCTGAGTTGCGCGCCATCGTTGGCCTTTTCAACGGCACTCGCACTGACGTACGTGAACTTTTGGGCCTTCCGATTGCAAACGAATGCGATCGTCGCCTGGCTGTTGTTGCCACGAAGGAGGCGGAGAAGAAGGCCAGAGCTGCCGTGCAAGCTGAGACAATCAAAATCAATCGGCAGAAAGAGCTTGCGGAGTACGCCGAAACGGTACTCAACGACCCCGGCGCATGGCTGAACGAGTCACATCCTGATCTTGACGGTCGCTCGCCTTCGGAGGCCGCCTATCATGGCTATCACGCCGCCGGGAAGGCGCGTGAAATCCTTTCCGCGATTGAACGCCGCCAACGGGCTGACCGTGACAACCTAGCCGAAGCAAATTTGTGGCGTCAGAAATTGCGGAAAGCGGTTGAACAGCGATTGAGCAAGGATGAGGCCGAAGCGTTCCTGAGCGACAGAGATGAGGATTACAATCGCTCGACAGCCACCATCTTCTGCCGAGACGAGGCAAGCTTTCGATCGGTCCTCCGTAAGCTAGAAATCTGGATCAACGCGTTCGTCTCTAAGCGCCACCACCCATTTTGAGATCTGCAGGCTTGTACAGCCCTTGAGACCAAGGGTTTGAGAAACAGGCCAGAAAGGGCTGGCGGACACACGCACCACCCAGTCCGGCCTTAAGCTACGCGGATTTTTAGCCTAAGAACCGCGCGAAAAAGCCAGGTCTTGGCACGCGGCGCATGACAATAGTGCCGGCCGTACTCAATGCGGCTTCGGCCTTTCGGTTGGTCCAGTAGTGACCAGAGAGCTCGCCGGTCCTTGCGATGAACTCGACAATGCCGGCCCCGTAATGCTGTCTCACGTCAGTCGGTTCAAGACTGGTGTTATCCAACTGTTCATAGACGTAGCTCAGCTCTGGCCGATCTGGCTTTGCCCAGCGTGGACGAACGAAGCGAGTGCGGCTCACTTTTTCTGTTCCGTCCGGCGTAATTTCGATCGAAATGTCGAACAGGCTCGATTCTATCGTGACAGTCGCCTTGGTAACCAATTCATCGGCTTGTGTCAGTCCCGTGGCGAGAGCATCGAAGGAAGGAGCTTCGCGCTTAGCGGCCAAGTACAAGCGCTGCACCTTGGGCCAGTTGGACCGAATTTCCGCACGCCATTCCCCGTCAAGCCATGGAAACCACCAGTATTTCGCAAAAGTTACCCAGTGCAGAAAGCGCAAAATTGGTCGGATACTAAGAAGCACGATCGCGCAACTGATGAATAGTGCAATTTTGGAAGTCCATTCAAAAAGATCTCGAGGACTTGCCGCATAGCCAAAATGGAGAATTCCCACGCAGAACGCCACGATTACCAGCACGAGCGTACTCAGAATCAGACTGCGACTCATTGCGAAGATCATTGCAAACCCCCCTCACTCCCGGCCGCGATCGCGTGCAGCACGGTAGAACTCCTCTTTACCTCGATGGAACACGGCCAAGCCGAAGTCACGACTCGAAATGCCGGTGGCCAGCACCCCGGGGAGCGTCGATCCAAACAACGCTGCGAGATAACGCCCACCGAAGCGTTTCTTTCTGTCAATGCGTGCCGCAGGAACGATAGGTGGTGAAAAATATTGAGCAACCCTGGTCACTTCGAGGTTTGGCTTAAGAACATGAAAGCCATCATGAAGTTCATGCCAAGGATGCGAGATCGCCGCCAACGCTGTTGCAGTTTCGGCATCATCGGTGAGATTGCTTGTCGGGCGCAGCGAAATGATCGGCAAGTATTCAGGAGATTCCGCGACTATCAACCCAATTCCGGAGAAATCTGACCCTGCACGAACGTCGACTTCCTCAAGAAGGCTCACCAGTTGCTTGATCAATTTTTTGGGTGCGGCCGACGTCATGGTGCTGAACTGCGCGCTTTTGGAATCGAATGCAAACCGTTACAACATTGTGTTTGTGCGAGCTGATCTGCCCAATTTTGGTTACCTGAAGCTGGGGTGGTCCAGAGGCGCATGGTAGACATCCATTCGTCTTTCAGACCAAGCCTGTCCTGGCGCGCCATCCTGGACCCGATCGGATCTGAAAGTGGCGCAAGGTCTAGTACAGACAGTCAAAACGGCAAAAAATCAAGCCTTCGTCAGACTCCTGTACATATCGCGCCTATACTCCTTGAATCCCCTGCCTGCCTCGCCCATGTTGAGATCAAAGTAAGAATGGGCCAGGTGGGGAATGACTCTAGCAAATGCGCACGCGCTTTTTTGCGGCCTCAAAGCCGAGCCGAGCTATCTGGCGAACCTAGATGTAAGCGACGATGAACGCGCACAACTGATGGAAGCGCGCAGTGAAATTCGCGCGACATTGAAGGCTGCGGCATCACAAATCCAACTGACCGACAACTACTGGCAGGATTCGTATCGTCAGAAAGTCAGCTGGCGGCAACGACCCGAAATCCAAGTCAAGTTCATGACCCAAGGCAGCTTCGCCTACCGGACGCTCAACGAGCCCGCGCAAAAGCCCAAGCAAGAAATCGACCTTGACGACGGCATGTACGTGCCCGTCCAGTTCATCGCCAACGGCGAACCCGCACTTGCCGCGAAAGGCTTGTTCGAGTTTGTGGATTCAGTGCTGATACCGCTTTGCGACGCGCGAGGCTGGGTCCGTGATACGACCAAAGCTTGTTGTGCAAGGGTGAAATTGTGGCCGGGTGCTCACATCGACATTCCGATCTATTCAATCCCACAGGACCGCTTCAATCAACTTCGTGAAAGTCTCGCAAAGGCGCATGTAGCCGTAGCAACACGCGGTTCCGTTAAAGGTGGCTGGAAAATACCTTCAGATAAGATCATGTTGGCTCAACGAGACGGGAGTTGGGTTCAGTCCGACCCGCAGATGATACACGATTGGGTCGACGGCCGATCGGAGAGATACGGGCCGCCGTTTCGACGTCTTTGCCGTTTCTTCAAGGGCTGGCGCGACTACACTTGGGAGAAGTCGGTGCTCTCCTCGATCTGCCTGATGCGTGCAATCGACATGGCTCTCTCGGAACTCCCGGGCCTTCCGAGAGGCGATCGCGACGATGAGTTGATACTGGAGATTGCGAAGCGCCTGCCCGGTATATTCGACGGAACGATCGTCAACCCGGTTCTGTGGCATCTTTGCATCAATGACTGGAGCGACCAAGATCGCAACGAGATCGTAAGAGGCGCGGTCGCGCTTCGAGGTGAAATGGAAGCCGCCCTCGAACGCACGGGCGACGCAGAACAGGTTGTGCTGAAACTGCGGAACCGTTTCGGCACGCGCATTCCTTATCGGCCCGACGCGATTAAAATGGCGCCAAAAATTTCAGCGATCCAAAAGGCGGCGGCCGCGGTTGTCCCCGCACCGCGTATTATTGCTTCGACTTCGGGCTAATGAATTCAAGGGACGCACTGGCTATCGTCGATGCGACCTTGCGCAATGCCGGCTTCGCTCCTGCCGGTGTAGGGCCAGCCGATTATGACGGCCAGATAAGAGTGCATGGCAGGCCCGTCGATGTTTCCATATCGATCCCGGATATGCGCTTTGCAACTCGCCCTCGGATCACACTCAAAGATCGCACTCAGATTCCGGTCGAAACTCTCGCGCATATCGAAGAGGAGACCGGGATTTGCTATGCCTCCGGGGCTGGGCTTCCTTTAGATCTATATCAGCCTGGCGAGGCGATTTTGCGAGTGCTCGAAGAAGCGAGCAGGACACTGGAGCTTTCCTACCGAGGGAAAGGCCCCGCCGAGTTGATAGACGAATACCAATCTTACTGGAAGTCAGACCTGACAGTGCGCTGCATGCTTCCGCGAGATGAGGTTGCAGATGGCAGGCGTGCAACTCTCTTTTTTGCCAAGCGTGAAGGCAAGGTGGAATTTCTATGCATCTCAAGTGAAGAGAAACTACGCGGCTACGAGTCAGCATTTCCCCGCGCAGTTGAGTTCTGGCGAACGGAAAAGCTCGTTGGGCCTATAGGTATCATGATGGCGCCGCGGACGCTTGCAGACCTCAAGAAGTGGCTGGAAGGACATCCTGATCTGCACCGCGATTGGCGAAGGCTTGTGCAGCTCCTATGTGCGGACAACTGTCTCTTTATCTCCGCGCCAAACGCTCTGCTTGGCATTTCCGTCAATTTTCCGCAAGACCTCAAGCATGCAGTGTCGAAAGGTAATATACGTCAACAGGCGCTGCTTGGTATCGCAGAAACGCTAGCCACCAAAATCACTCTGGACAGATATTCGGGTCAATGGTCGAGTCTGACTGACGTGACAAATCGAAACAATCAAAGCGAAAATACCCTGCAGCAAAAATCGATAGCCCTCATTGGCTGCGGCACGATCGGTAGCAATCTTGCTCGCATGCTCGTCCAGATAGGCGCGGGCAGTTGCAAGCCTTTTAGCCTCTTCGACAACGAAGTTTTGGCCCAAGGCAACATCGGGAGACATTTGCGTGGCTTTACCGACATCGGAAAACCAAAAGCCTCAGCTGTCGCGGCCGAGCTAGAGCGGTTTCACCCGCAGGTGCATGTAGCTGCCTACGAGCAAGATGCGCTCGAACATTTGGACGTGCTGGCTAAACATGATCTGATAATCGATGCGACAGGTTCCTGGAACGTACAGTCGGCCATCAACGAATGGTATCTAGATAACTCCGCCATTCAGACTAGCGCACTTCTTCACTCTTGGGTGTTTATGAACGGCGCGGGCGTGCAGAGCTTTCTCAATTTAAGAGACGAGTTCAGTTGCTTCCGGTGTTTGAAGCCCGTCTTCGATGGACCTTGGCGCTTTCCGGTCGGAGACGAGAAGGACGAACTGAATTTGCAGCCTGCGACTTGTGGGGACGGCTCATTCATCCCCTTCACGATCGACGCGCCGATGATGGCAGCCAGTCTGACAACGCGTGCGGCGCTCGATTGGGCTAACGGCCATCCGGGTCCGCGGCTCAGGTCCGCTGTGGTCGATCTGCGCCGCGGGCGGGTGCAAGGACCACGTTTTCCGAGACCTTCTGAATTCTGCCCCGCATGTGCGTCGAGACGAACGTCAGCATGACGCAGGTACTGGTGCCGAAATCGGTCTTGGATAAAATTCGCGAACACGAAAATAACTGGCCGAGACTAAGCGAACGCGGCGGTCTTCTCCTCGGCTACCGCAAAAACGATGCAATTCAGATCGACAGCGCTACCTTCCCGGGGCGGTGGGACTATGCCACTCCAACCCTCTTCCGGAGATCTGAGCAAGGTCACAAGCTTCGGGCCCTTCGAGAGTGGGTGCGCTCGGGGCAGACGATCGATTGGGTTGGCGAATGGCATACACACCCAGGCGGAGTAGCCGAACCGTCCTTTGTCGATCGGCGCAGTTGGCGGCGCATCGCGGGTCATACAAAAAGACTGATGGCTTTTCTGATCTTCAACGACACTCAAATGTATGCTGGTTTGCAATCGCCGCACGTGAGTCGCGTTAAGAAGCTGACGCTCGACGAGGAAAACGACGTAGCGAAACTCTTTACCTAAACGTTTGGCGTAAAATCAACTTGCCGCTTGACCGCCAAGCTCCGCTACTTTGAAGCATGCGTTCTTCATTCGTCAGTTAGCTTGAAAGCGTCAGAAAGTTTGGCTTGAGAAAGTCGCTGCTGCCAGCCTTAGTTGCCTCAGGAGCGCGAGGTTTACGGGATCTCGCTCGCATAGGAGGACGCGGGATGCGCGTGTTGGTGCGCTGAAAAGGGCGATTTGCGAAACTCCTCTTAGCCCATGAGGTGGTCCACGGAGCTAACCGGAAATATAACCGGCATAGATAGCGGTATGATTCGCATCTTTTCCCATGAAATCCGGCATATACAAGCGGCATGAAATGCGGCATAATTTCCGGCATGGGCACTAGCGCGATGGAACCGATGCTACCCGAAGAGGGTGTGCGCGATCTTGAGGACACGACAGCGCAGTTGCTGTTGGATGCCGGCCGCCTTGCCGGCCGCATGCACCCGATCGTGCGGGAGACTGTTGGTGCGCTCGTGCGCTCGATGAATTGCTACTATTCAAACCTGATCGAGGGCCACGATACTCATCCGCGCGACATCGACCGTGCGCTAGCAAATGACTTTTCGAGTGAACCCAAGCAGCGCGAACTCCAGCAGGAGGCTGTTGCGCATATCTACGTGCAGCAGTTGATCGATGAGCAAAAGGATCCGGAGATCTGGCCGGCGACTGCAACCTACGCTCGCTGGCTGCATGAGCGATTTTGTGAGCGGCTGCCAGAAGAGTTCCTTTGGGTCGAGAATCCTGACACGGGCGAACGGCTCCGAGTGGTGCCTGGCCAGTTAAGAACCCGCGATGTCCGTGTTGGGCGTCACGAACCTCCGCTTCACGGTGACCTGCCACGATTCCTCGCCCGGTTCGATCAGGCTTATACGGCCCCAACTCTATCGCGCCTACGTCAGGTCCAGTCTGTTGGCGCTGTCCATCATCGCTTCCTTTGGATCCATCCCTTTCTCGACGGCAATGGGCGTGTTGCGCGACTGATGTCACACGCGCTCCTGAAACGGCTTGGCATTGGCACAAGTCTTTGGTCGGTCGCGCGCGGCCTTGCGCGTGAAGAGACCCGTTACAAACAGTTGCTGATGGCGGCCGATGGTCCTCGGGAAGGCGACCGCGACGGGCGCGGGAACTTGACACAGCGCGGTTTGGTCGCCTTCTCACGATTCTTTCTTGAACGCGCACTCGATCAGATCGCCTTCATGAGCGAGTTGCTTGAGCCCGACGTGTTACTGCGCCGGATGGAACTGCATATCGAGGAAGAAGTCCGTGCCAAGCGGCTGCCACGAGGTAGTTTCGTGGTACTCCGAGAGGCAGCGCTCAATGGCGAGGTCGAGCGCGGCCGGGTGCCGTCTCTCACAGGCTACGAGGAACGCGCGGCGCGGATCATCAGTTCGGCGCTGATCGATCGGGGCATGCTGACATCGTCGAGCAGTCGGGCACCGCTTCGGTTGGGTTTTCCGGCCAATATAGCCGAGCGCTGGTTTCCGAGGCTCTATCCGCTCGATGCAGGGTCAGGGCCGTGATCGGCGCCGTCCCCCTTATCCGACGGTTCACGCCGATCTCCCGCCATTATCAGGACGCAGATGTCGATCTTGAAAACATCTGGACGATCCTCGATCGGGGTAAGCGCCTTGAATGGGGATCGCTTCGCGACGCTTATCGAAGCGTGATCCTTGCCGATGCCGGCGCGGGCAAGACGTTTGAGCTTAAGGCGGAGGCGGAGCGTCTTGCGGCACGTGGCCGCAATGCCTTCTTCATCAGGATCGAGGATATCGACGAGGCGTTTGGGGCCGCGTTCGAGGTCGGCAAGCCGGAGGCTTTCGAGGCGTGGCTAGCGGGAACCGGCGAAGCTTGGTTCTTCCTCGATTCCGTGGACGAGGTCAGGCTCGAGGCGCCGCGCGCGTTCGAGACGGCCATTCGCGCCTTTGCCAGCCGTATCCACGATGCACGGCAGCGCGCGCATGTCTATATTTCGAGCCGGCCATACGCTTGGCGATCTAGGATCGACTGTGCGTTGATAGAAGAACTGCTGCCCTATGAGCCGCCCGTACGCGAGGCGACCGGCGATGAGGCCGAGCCCGAGGTGTCAGCGGCCAAGAACGATCCCAAGCCGGGCCTTGAACTCTTTCGACTTGCTCCACTTGACCCCGACGATATCCGCATCTTTGCCGGCCATCGGGGAGTGAGCGATGCCGACGCGTTGATCGAGGCGCTCGAACGCACCGATCTATTCGTCATCGCCCAGCTTCCGTTCGATCTGGAAGACATCCTCGCCGTCTGGGGGGAGACCGGCTCGCTTGACAGTCGCCTGGCGGTACTCGAACGCGGTCTCCGGCGCAGACTTGCGCCTTCAGCCGGCAGGCTCGTCACACTATCGTTAGAAAAGGCGGTGGAAGGCGCCCGCCGCATCGCGATTGCAACGACACTCACCGGCGAGGCCAACATTCAGATGCCCGGGGCCTCTGGCGGGGGGATCGATGCCGTCGCAGTTCTGCATGACTGGACGATCGCCGAGATCCTTGAACTGCTCGGCCGGGGAGTGTTCACCGACGCGATTTACAAAATGGTGCGCTTCCGCCATCGCGAGAGCCGCGAACTGCTGGCGGCGCAGGAGTTGGCCGGCGCGCTGGCGAACCCCGAGCTTCGCGCCAAGATTGAGGCTTTGCTATTCCGCGAAGTCTACGGGGAAGCCGTGGTCGTGCCGCGCACGCGTCCGCTGCTACCATGGCTCATCCTCTTCGATGAGCGCGTACGAGATCGGGCTCTCGCGTTGCAACCGGAGATCATCACCGAAGGCGGCGATCCAGCCCGCCTGCCGATCGAGGTTCGGAAGCGCATCTTGCGCGATCTTGTCGAGCGCATAGCCACTGGAGACTCACGCGGTGGCGACAACAGCGCGATTGCCAGGATCGCACAACCCGACCTTACCGATGAGACGTTGGCGTTGCTCGGCGCCTATGGTGACAATGATGACGTCATCTTCTTCCTCGGCCGGTTGGTGTGGCAGGGTGCTATGGTGGTCGCCGCCGAACGACTGTCCCCAGTCGCGCGTGATCCTGACCGTGGCATCTACGCGCGTATTGTTTCGACCCGTGCGGTCTCGACGATCGGCGGTGCTGACGCTGGCAGGGAGTTATGGTCTGCGCTGAATGCATCCGGTGTAGTGCTGCCGCGCCGGCTTTTGGGCGAACTTGTCGATGGGGCGCCACCAGATCTCGCTTCGGTCGACCTTTTGCTCGCGTCACTAGAAACGGTCGAGCCGCACGAACGATTCGAGACCACAGGCCTTAGTCAGGCTATTCGCAGTCTGATCGATCGGCTACCGCTAACCAGCGACACCGCCCCGGAGCGGCCATTAGTTCGACTCATCGAGGGATTGGCCGATTTCCTCGCGCGCGAACCGCATATCCAACGACGCGAATGCAAGATCTCGGAAGCCTTCCGCTGGCTGATGGCGCCGGCAATGCATGCCATCGAACGCCTAATCGTCAGCCGCTCGCAAGCCTGCTTCGACCCCGCCCCGCTGGCGGTACTGAGCCAGGCGCCTGCCCTGCGACATTGGGGCGCCAGCGAAGAACACGAGCATCGGACCAAGCTTAACAAGTTAGTCCCGCGGTGGACGGCACTGAATGATGCACTGTTCTGGCACACGGTCGCGATGGTACGCGAAGCACGTGAGGACACTGACAAGCCGGTGGACGACGACTGGACCGTCAGTTGGATGGGTCACTTCTGGGCATTTGACGAACCAAGCTTCTCGCGCACGCTTGGTTGGACCAGAACGCGCGACTTAGCTGATGATCGTTCGCTGGCATTGTCCCGGACGTTTCGTACCTATGCGCAGAACCGGCGTCCTCGTAGTTGGCGCCGGCTTCTGTGGCGGGCGGTTGGCGGCGATCCTATTCTGGAATCCAAACTCAAGACCTTAATGCGCCCGATGGGGTCGCCAGAGCGGAGGCGGTGGCGCGCCAATGAGCGCAAATGGGCACAACGTCGCCGCAGGCGCGACGAGAATGAGGCGGCCGGCCGGGCGGCGCTCGTCGCACGACTCAAGGCAAATCCCGACCTCGTGCGCGAGCCGGCTGGCCTAGAACGCGGACAGATGAGTTGGGACCAAGCTCATCTGCTGCAGAGTGTTGAGGGCGATGGGATGCGAATCAGCCGCGGCGCTGGTAGCAAATGGCAGATGCTCATTCCCGAATTCGGCGAGGCGGTCGCCGTGGCTTTTCGCGATGGTGCTCAGCTACATTGGCGCGCCTATCGCCCAACCCTGCGCTCAGAAAATGGCGGTAGCAAGGGGTCGGAACAAGAGCAGTGCGAAATCGTACGCTAAGGTCGAACGGAGCAGGAACGTTATGCGGCACGCCGTAGCCCAGCCGGAAGGCGAAGCGACCTGAAGCCTTGCGGGAGATGTTGCTCGCTGTCCCAGGTGTAGATGCCCGTCAGGTTGATGTGCTCCCAACTCAGCGGCGAGATATGCTTCAACAGCGTATCTGGGATGTTCCTTCCCGCTCGTTTGAGCTCTGTGACCGCGCGGTCGAGATAGACAGTGTTCCAGTGGACGATCGCGCTGACGACAAGATTGAGGCCCGATGCGCGGAATGCCTGACTTTCGAACGACCGGTCGCGGAGTTCGCCACGCTCATGAAAGAAGACTGCGCGTTTGAGTTTGTGCGCTGCCTCGCCCTTGTTGAGGCCGGCTTGGCAGCGCCGGCGCAGTGTCGAGCTCGAGTACCATTCGATCATGAAAAGCGACCGCTCGATGCGGCCGAGTTCCCGAAGAGCCTTGGCCAGTTGGCTTTCCTTCGGTGATGCCGAGAGCTTCTTCAGGATCGTAGACGGCACAACGGCACGGGTGGTGATCGATGCCGCCAGATGAAGCAGATCATCCCAGTGATCGAGGATCAGTGTGGTGTTGATCGGCGCCCCGATGTGGTTCGACAGCGCCGGGTATGCATCGCCTTTCTCGAAAGTGTGGAACTTCCGATCTTTGAGATTGCGCAGTCGCGGTGCGAACCGCTTGCCGATCAGAGCGAATAGCCCAAAGACGTGATCGCTCGCGCCGCCGGTGTCGGTGAAGTGCTCCTGTATTTCGAGGATTGTGTCCTGATCGAATAATCCGTCGAGCACAAAGGCGGCCTCGCTTTCGGTCGGGCTGATGGGCAAGATGCTAAAGTAGCCGTACTGATCTGACAGATGGCTGTAGAACTTCGATCCGGGCTCACTGCCGTAATGTAGATTGATATCTCCGCGCTTTGCGGCGCGGTCGCTTGCTCGGAAGAATTGGCCATCAGATGACGACGTCGTGCCATTGCCCCAAAGGCGAGAATGCGGATGGCGGGTGTGTGCGTCCGTCACGCAGGCCTGGGCTGCTCGGTAGGTCTCCGACCGGGCGTGGAACGTGCGCATCCAACTGATCTGGTGAGCGCTGATGCCTTTGGACGCGCTGGCCATCCGTTTCGGACCAAGGTTGGTCGCATCGGCCAGTACGCCAGCCAGCATGGCCGAGACATTCCTCGGAGTGTCACCCGTGCGAACATGGGTGAAGCAATCCGCAAAGCCGGTCCATTCATGCACCTCCCTCAAGAGATCTGGCACCTCGACCAACGGATAGAGCTCGCTGATCTCGGCATTCAGGTCCTCGGCTGCTGCGGGAACTTCGCCAGCTGCCGGCGTGACGATAAGCGTTCCACCTTCGAGACGAACACCGTCGAGCTTCCCGGATCGTGCCCTGTGCGCCAGGCGCTTCAGGTTGAAGTCGAGCATCTGCCGCGCTTCGGTAAGCCACGCCGCACCGTCCTCTTGGACACCAAGTCCGAGGCGACCTTCATCTTTCAGGATTGTGAACGTTGACCGCGGCATCAGGTGCTCGTCGATCGGTCGGAAAGATCGGCTGCCGTCGACCCAAATGTCCGCGGATCTAAGCCGGTCCCGCAAAGCCGCGAGCGTAGCAATCTCATAGAGACGGCGATCGGGCTTCTCCTGCCCGAGGATTAGCCGTCGATCAGCTTGGCTGAGGTGGGTGACCGGGACGCGATCCGGAAGGCTCCGCCGCTTCTCGGCATAGAGCCGTTTCAGCAGCGAAATCGCCGCAAGAAGGGGATCATGGCGGCGCGCTGAGCGGAATGTGAACGCCTGCAGGAACGCACCGGCGTACTTGTTGACGGTCGCATATTGCTCGGCCGCCAAGGTCAAAGGCGACGCCTCGTTGTCCTCGACCATCGACTCAAGCTCAGGCTTCATCCGAAGCAACCGGTGCCATCCAACTTCCTGATCGAGAACCTCCAATGCGTTACGGCCATAATCGTTCGCGGACTGCAGGGCTGTGATCGTGTCCAGGAACATGCGTAGCGCTTTGGCCGTATCCGGCCTGCAGTCCATGTGCCGCTGCTTCTTGCGGTTATTGGCTTGCGAGAACAGCCGGCCTATCATCTTGATGAACATCGACACTGCATCGTCAGTGAGCTTCTGGCCGAGCTTGATAATCTGCGCCACGATCAGCGCGTGTCGACGGCTGGCATTGAAGTCGTTGGCCAGCCATGCCGGTGTGGCGTTGCCCTCACGGATCATCTGATCCCACCGTCCAGACGATATGCGCATCTGCAATTTCGGATCAATTTCTAGCTTGCGCAGGAAGGCGATCCGTTCGGTCAGCCCGACCAGGTTTGACGCACCTGGCGCATCCGGCGCTGATCGCAGCCAATGAAAGCGCGTTTGGCCAATGGCCGGGTCAACCTCCAACAGCTTATCCAATGATTGAAGCGTATCGACCGAAATTTCTTCGATCAGCGCTCTCTCCGCCCGCCGACGGGCAATGGCGCGGGCGGCAAGACCGATCCGTTCGATCGTGTCGATTGACGGCAGAAGAGATCCGCGTTCACGAAACATGGAGACAGTAGCACTCGCTATCGCGCCACCGTCGTCGGAGATCGCGGCCGCCTGAATTGCAGCCAACAGCGCAGCTCTACGGTCTTGCCCCGTCGCGCTCCGCGCGGCCAGATAAACCATCAAGCGAGCAATGTGATCGCGGCGCGTTTCTTCACGGCGTGCATAGAGCGCAAACTTTCCAGCGTCGGCGCCAATCTGCTCAGCAACGTACTTTAGCATTGCGCGAGGCGGCGTTTCGTCGGTCGCCAACACCCTGCCTGGATATCGCATCAAGCAGAGCTGAACGGCAAATCCGAGCTGATTGTGTTCTCGTCTGCGAAGTCCAATTTCAAGCCTGTCAGCCGACGACAATGAATAGTGTCGGATAAGGCCGTCCTCATCGGTTGGTATATCGAAAAATCTCTGTCGATCCTGAACCTTGAGAAGCCTCCGTTTACCCATCGCCCAACTCCATCCACGACTAATCTGCCGGGAGCGTTGTCGAGTCGGAGGGGCGAAGAAATCAAAATTGGTGCCCTGCGATGGCAATCCACAGGGATCGGATGCTGCACAGCCGGACTACGGTAGAGTTCACGATCCGTTCGCCCTTAGCGTACGATTTCGCACTGCTCTTGTTCCGACCCCAGCATGGGCCGTCGCGCATACGCCAAGCCATTCGCGGGCGTTGCACCGGCCGGCCCCCGGGGTTTGCACTCGCACCGAGGAGAACCCAACCGCCCTCCGCACGAGCGGCAGAAGCGGCCGCTGGTCGAAGATTTCACCAAGAGTTTTGCTGGAGCCTTGCTTTCGCATCGTCAACAAGGACGAAGGCGAGCGCCAAAGTGCAGCCTTTCGGAACTTGGTGGCAGAGACCGGAAGCTTTTATGAAGCTTCGAAGTCTAAATTTAAGCAGTTCGTTCTAGGTTGACTGGTGGGCTTGTTGTCAAGGAAACGCAATTGGGTGGATCGGGCAGAGCAATTTTCAATTTCGAGCGCGCAAGAAAGGCAGTCTTTTCAACGGCCAACTTGCCGGCGGCAATTGCGGTCGCCGTGCTTGTGATTTGCGCGATTCTTGCCGACGTGCAGAACACGAAAGTCTCCGATCAGCTCGCGCGCGCCGAAGTCCAAGCCAAGGTCAACATCATCCGGGCCAAACTCGAAGGCAATGTAAACGGTAACCTCCAACTCGTTCAGGGCCTGGTCTCGACCGTCGTTACGGAGCCGTATATGGGGCAGCAGAGATTTGCCTCCCTTGCCAGCAACCTGTTCCAACAGAGATCGCAGCTGCGCAACATCGCTGGTGCTCCCGATCTCGTCATCTCACTGATGTATCCCATGGAAGGCAACCAGAAGGCGATCGGGCTCAATTACCGAAAGAGCGAGGCGCAACGAAAGGCCGCGCTTCGCGCGCGCGACCTTGGCGTTCTTGTGCTGGCAGGTCCCGTCGACCTGGCCCAGGGAGGGCGGGGCTTTGTCGGCCGCATTCCCGTCTTTGTGCCGACGGCGGGCGGCGGCAGCCGCTTCTGGGGCATCATCTCGGCCGTCATCGATGTCGACCAGCTCTACGCCGCAAGTGGCCTGAATGACCCAGGGCTAGACATCGACGTCGCGCTGACGGGGAC
>NZ_JBVVQW010000022.1:52715-74194 GCF_055811655.1 Mesorhizobium sp. WSM4809 | reverse complement strand
CTTCGGGGGAGACACTGTCCTCGCCGGCAAGCCAGTGTCGGCAGATGTGCAACTGCCTTCGGGCTCCTGGGTGATTTCAGCCATACCGAAGGGGGGCTGGCCAGCCACTCCAAAGAATGCCTGGATTTTGCGGGGGCTCATAGGCTTTGCCGGCGCGCTGGTGGTGCTGCCGATCCTGGTGGCCGGGCGGCTGTTTGGCGAGAGACAGAAAAACTATGCCGAGCTCAGACGCTTGTCCGGCCGTCTTGAGCTGGCTTTGGAAGCTTCTGGGATCGGCGTGTGGGAGCACGACCTGGCCACAAAAGAGCTGTTATGGGATCATCGCGTCAACCAGATCTACGGCAAGCCAGCCGATGGCAAACCGCGCGGCTATCATGACTGGGCTTCGGCCATTCATCCCGACGATTTCAACCGGGCGCGCCAGGAGTTCGAGTCGGCCGCAGATAGGAAAGGACCCTATTCCTCGCAATACCGGGTCCTGCTTGCGGAGGGCGGCACCCGCCACGTGCGCACGCGCGCAGCCTTCTTCCAGGACATCGGCGGTACGCCAAAGATGATTGGCGCCGAGTGGGACGTGACCAGCGACGTGCTGCTCAACGAGACGCTCATGCGAGAGCGCCAGCTGTCAGAATCGAAAAATGCCGAACTTGAGGTCGCCAAAGCGCGTGTCGAGCATGTGGCTCTGCATGACCCGCTGACGGGTCTGCCCAACCGTCGCTATCTCGATGAGTTGCTTGCCGAAAACAGCGAAAAGGATACCCGTACGGCACTGCTGCATCTGGACCTCGACCGCTTCAAGCAGATCAATGATACGCTGGGCCACGCAGCGGGTGACGCTATGCTCGTGCACGCCTCCAAGGTCATCAAGGTCAACACGACTCCCGGTGATTTTGTTGCACGCATCGGCGGTGACGAGTTCGTTGTGGTGAGCCATGGGCGTGATGACAAGCAACTTTCCGCGCTCGCCGACCGCATCATCACGCAGATGCGCCGGCCGGTCGATTTTCTGGGCAATCCGTGCCGGTTCGGAGTGAGCATCGGAATCGCCGCCGGAACCGAACCCAGGCAACTGCTGGTCAACGCCGATCTCGCCCTTTACCGGGCGAAACGCCGTGGTCGCAATCGCCACGAGTTCTTTGACGAAGAGCTGCAAAGCGAGATCGTGCGGACCAAGCAAATTGCCGACGAAATCCTGGGCGGGCTGGAGCGCGCCGAATTCACAACATACTATCAGCCGCAGTTCGACGCCAGCACGCTTGAGATCGTCGGAGTAGAGGCGTTGTCGCGCTGGAAGCATCCAACACGCGGCATCCTGGCCCCCCAAAGTTATCTTAAAGTGGCCGAAGAACTCAACGTCGTGGCAGTCATCGATCGCGCTGTCCTGGAACAGGCGCTAGAGAATTTCGAGCACTGGTCGAGCAGCGGTCTCAACATCCCGCACGTCTCGGTCAATGTCTCCGCCAAGCGCTTGGAGGACAAGGATCTGATCCATGGCTTGCGCAAGCTTGCCTTCAAGAAAGGGACCGTTTCGTTTGAGTTGGTTGAGTCCATCTTCCTCGATGATAATGACGACCTGGTCACGTGGAACCTGGAGCACATAAAAGAACTCGGCATCGACATCGAGATCGATGACTTCGGCACCGGCCATGCTTCAATTGTGTCCTTGCTCAAGCTGCAGCCGCGCCGGCTCAAGATCGACCGTCAACTGATCACGCCCGTCACCGAGTCGATCCCGCAGCGTCAACTGGTCTCGTCCATCATTGAGATCGGCAAATCGCTCGGCATCGAAGTCATTGCCGAGGGTGTCGAGACGAACGATCACGCCCGCATCCTGAAGGAACTAGGCTGCGATATCCTGCAGGGCTATGTTTTTGGACGCCCTATGGAGGCCAAGGCTTTCACGGCGTTTGTGCAATCGCGCAAATGGTTGGCAGCGGGGTAAGGTCATGCCCACTCCGTAAGAGTGCCGGTTCGCCAATGTGCTCCGCCCTTGCGTGCCGGCGAAGTGAGCCAAAGCAAAGGTTCCTCGTGAGTCAATTCGACCGGTGCCGAAAGAGGAACTTCAGGATCGCTTCGACGGCAGATCAAGGCGGGCGACCGCCTGACAATGCGCTTATGTGATTTCCCGGCGGCCTAGAGGGGGCACCCTATAGGCCGTTTCCTGAGAAACGCGCCAACAGCAAAACTCAAAGCAGGCGGCCCCTATTTTCGTCGGACACAGATGCAAGCAGCGCCCTTGCCAGTTCCTTGGCAAGGTGCGTCGCTCCCTCTATCTGGTTATCGCGCCAGCTTTACGCAGAAGGGGTCAGCTTGCCGGTGTTGCCTGTCGTAGCACGGTAGCCCGAACCTCGACGTAGGCGGGTGATTCCCAGCTTTTATCCGGTGCCGGCCAGATGGATCCGGATGGTACCAGCGAAGTTGCGTCCCTATATGACAAGTGAACAAAGGCTCCTCGAAACGGGAGCTGTTGGTCCCCCTTCAGAGCAGATTGTCATGACGTCACCTGCGAACGCTGAACAACCCCAAGCGGTTCAGATGCGGCTTTCCGCCCTCAGCAACAGCTATGCGCAATTGCCGGAGCGATTTTTCGCGCGAACAGATCCGAAGCCGGTGTCCGAACCCCGGCTGATCCGGTTCAACAGGCCCCTTGCCAAGGAACTCGGGCTCGACGCCGACCAGCTTACCAGCCCGGACGGAGTGGATATGCTCGCTGGCAACAGATTTCCGGAAGGCTTGCAGGCAATCGCCCTGGCCTATGCAGGTCACCAGTTCGGAAACTTCGTGCCTCAACTCGGCGACGGACGCGCTCTGCTGCTTGGCGAAGTGGTGGACGTTAACGGCATTCGCCGTGACATCCAGTTGAAGGGATCGGGACCAACGCGGTTCTCGCGCAACGGAGACGGCCGCGCAGCCCTCGGTCCGGTCCTGCGCGAGTATGTCGTCAGCGAAGCAATGGCCGCGCTGGGCATTCCGACGACGCGAGGCCTGGCGGCAGTGCTCACCGGGGACCCGGTCTATCGCGAGGTCCGGCTGCCCGGCGCTGTCCTTACAAGAGTGGCGGCCAGCCATATCCGGATAGGCACCTTCCAATATTTCGCTGCTCGCCACGACACCGGGGGGCTCAAGATCCTCGCCGACTATACCATTCAGCGCCACTTCAAGCGGCTGGCGGGGCAAGCGCGGCCGTACCGCGCTTTGCTGGAGGCCGTTGTCGCTGCACAGGCCGATCTGGTGGCGCGCTGGATGCTGGTCGGCTTCATCCATGGCGTCATGAACACCGACAACATGGCGATCTCGGGCGAGACGATCGACTATGGCCCATGCGCCTTCATGGACGCCTATGACCCAAGCGCGGTGTTCAGTTCGATCGACCGCGTCGGCCGCTATGCCTATGCCAACCAGCCTCATGTCGCGACATGGAACCTTGCACGCTTTGCCGAGACTTTGCTGCCGCTGATGAGCACGGACGAGAATGAAGCCGTCTCTGAAGCCGAAGAGGTGCTTGGGTCTTTCCAGTCCTCCTATGAGACTGTGTTGCATCGCGGCTTCCGCAGAAAACTCGGATTGCTGACCGAGGCGGAAGGCGACTTGCAGCTCGCGGCTGATTTTCTGGATGTACTAGCTCGCGGCGAAGCGGACTTTACGCTCGGCTTCCGGTGCCTGGGCGACGACCTAGACGCTGCGGATGATCAGGGCACAGCGCGCCAGTGGTTTCAGGATCCAGGCGCATTCGATGTTTGGTCGGCGCGGTGGCGCGAGCGCATCGTCAGCGAACCAGCCGACACGGCCACGCGCCGATCGGTCATGCATGCCGTCAATCCCAAATTCATCCCTCGCAACCATCGCATAGAGGCGATGATCAAGGCGGCGCTGGGCGGCGACTTCACACCTTTCGAGGAGATTCTGGAGGTCGTCACGCGGCCCTTCGATGAGCAGCCGGAAATGGGACGCTATGCTGACCCGCCACGTCCAGGTGAACGCGTCCTACAGACATTCTGCGGTACATGAGACATTCATGATGGCCGTTTAACATGTGCAAATGCGGGAGACCCTCACGCAAGCTATAGTCGTGAGACCACGATCAGCGCTTGAGTGAGCGCCCGAACCGGTCCTCGATCCGCGACTGCAGGAACTCGAGTCCCATCGAGAGCAGCCAATAGATCATCGAGGCGGTGATCAGCATCTCGATGTGGCGAAACTCGGTCTGGCCCTGTGTGCGTGCGAGATACATGATCTCCCAGACCCCGACCACCGAGACCAGCGAAGAATCCTTCAACATCGCAATGAACTGGTTGCCGGTCGGCGGCACGATGACGCGCATCGCCTGCGGCAGGATGACTAGGAACATCGTCTGGTTGGCGCTAAGGCCGAGTGCCGTAGCGCCTTCGGTCTGGCCGCGTGAGATGCTTTCGATGCCGGCACGGAAGATCTCGGTCATATACGCGCCGTAGCAGAGCGACAGCGCCATGATGCCGGCCGGCACGGCGCCGATGACGTAGCCAATCTGCGGCAGGCCGAGATAGATGATGTAGATCTGCATCAGTAGCGGCAAGCCACGAAACAGAGAGGTGTAGAAGGTCGCCAAGCCATAGACCACGCCGTTGCGGGAAAGTTTGGCGATCGCGCCGACGAAGGCGATGAGGGTGGCGATGGCGATCGAAATGGCCGAAATGTAGAGGGTCGTCACTACGCCCTTCGAGACGAGAAAGCCGATCTTCTTGGCGATGAACGCGAACGACAGGTCGAATGAATAGAAAAACAGCATTAACAGCACGAACAGTTCTATCCACACAGCCACGATCTGCTGTTTGCGGCTGAGATACCGCAGCGCGTTCCAGTTCGCCGCCAGGATCGATGCGATCAGCACTGCCGAGACCCCCCGCCCGATCTCAGGGTTGGCGGCCAGCCACGCGACTGACCCCGGAACAAGCTTGCCGAGCCAACTGGCTTTGATGCCGAGTCCGTACAGGCCGGCGGCGATGGCAGCGAGCACGAAGAACACGCCAACGCGGCGTGCCGCGTCCGGGTGGTTGAGCAACAGTCGGCCGATCACGTCATCGATCTCCCTGTGGTCAGTGGGCGCGCTCGTGCCACCAATCCTGCGCCTGCAGCTTCCAGTAGGTAAGTTGCGCGACCGCAAGTCCGGCCGGGCCGCCCGCCCAGGCAAGCCCAAATGGTGCGAACAGCCGGTAGCGGTCCGATTCTCCCAGTATGGCTTCGGCGATCAGCTTGCCGGCAATCGCCGTGGTGTTGATGCCATGGCCACCAAAAGCCGTGAGGTACCAGACGCCTGGCTGCAACGCGCCGATTTGGGGCATCAGGTGACGGGCATAAGACATGAGCCCGGACCAGGCGAGTTCGGTCTTGAGCTTTTCGAGCTGCGGATAAGTGGTCACCATCTCGCGGCGCAATTGACGCGCCAACACGCCCGGTGAGGCTGCCCGCGTAGTGATGCGCCCGCCCCAGAGCAGGCGTCTGCCGTCTTCGACAATGCGGTAATAATCGCCAGCGCGACGGTTGTCGCCAATGGCGTCGGTTGTCGTAATCGCCTCGGCGATCAGGTCAGGCGCATCCTCGCTCACCATGACGTAAGTGGCGATCGGCAGGAATGCCCGCTTCAGGCGGCCGACCAGTGGCCCCGTGTAGCCGCCGGTGGCAAATACAGCCTGGCGCGCGCGCACGTTGCCACCGCCGGTGCGCACGATCTTTTCCGCGCCGCCAAGATTGGCTTCAATAGCCCACGATCTTTCGTGGATCCTGCCACCCAGCCGTTCGATCTCGCCCGCAACAGCGCGCAGATAGTTGAGCGGATGCATGTGGAAGGCGCTCCGATCGCGCAAGCCTTGATGGTAGCGCTCGGAATGCAGCACCGCTCGCACCTGTTCGCGCTCGAGATAGTCGAGCCGATAGTTGAAATCCCGCGCCATTTGATCGGCATATCCCTTGAGCGCGGCGCCGCCATCGTGGCGAAGCACGCTCAATATACCGGAGCGCGGCTCTGCCGCCTTGATGTCGAGATCACGGATAGTCTGCCGCACGAAATCGACTCCTTCGATGGACAGGCGGTGCAGTTTTTGTGCCGCGTCCACGCCAGCCATCGCGGCGATGCTGTCGAGGCCGGTGGCGAAGCCGGGATTGACGAAGCCGCCATTGCGACCGGAAGCGCCAAAGCCGATGCCCTCCGCCTCAAGCACGACGACCTGCTGGCCGGCGCGAGCCAGTTGCAACGCCGTCGTCAGGCCCGCCAGTCCGCCGCCGACAACGACTGTTTCGCACTCGGAAACGCCGCTCAGCGGCGGTCTGATGATGTTGTCGGCAAGCGTGCGTCGGTAATAAGTGTCAGGATATGTCATGATCGGATGATACGGTGGCGGCGCCAGAGCATTTTGCAGCCAGGCGGAGCCGCCCGGTGTTCGTTCAAAATGCGGCTAAAAACAAACGGATGGAGCGGGATGTTCAATTTAGATGATCCCGCTCACGCTTCGTCCAAACCCTACTCAGTCGGCGCTGTAATCCTTGCCGTACCACTTGGTGGTCAGCTTCGTGAGGGTCCCGTCCGTCTTCATCTCGTTGAGAATGCCGCCGATCTTGGTATTCCACTCGGCATCACCTTTTTCCGCGATCACCACCAGTGGCTCACGGAAGGCATAGCCGCCCTCCAGGATACGCAACGGGTAGCCGTTCTTTATCGCGTTCTGAGCTGTCTGTTCTGGTGCGATGACGGCGTTGAGGCGAACGCCGTCGCCGAGCCTCAAATCATCGAACGGCAGCATTGAATCGGCGAAAGTCCTGATCTCACCGGGCTCCAGTTTGTATTCGATGGGCGGCAGGCCGGGAGCATCGATCTCGAGCTGTCTGCGGATGAAATCCTCCGACGTGGTGGCGGTCTCGACGCCGATGATCTTGCCGTTCAGGTCGGCGACCGATTTGGCCGGGCTGTCCTTGTGAACGACATACACGTAAGGGCTGTAATAATACACGCCTTCGAAATCGATCACCTTGGCCCGGGCTTTGGTCGGCGTTACTGAGCCGACACCCAGATCGTAGCGCCCTTGCCAATGGCCGCCCGTCATCGTCGCCCAGTCGGGCGTGTCGAAACTTACCTCGACACCGAGGCGCCTTGCGATCTCCTTCGGGACGTCGATGTCGAAGCCGACCAACTGATTGCTGTCGTCGAGGAAACTCTGCGGCGGCCAGCCGCTGTTTGTGGCGACCACCATTGCCTTCTTCGAGGTAACCCGGTCGATGGTTTCACCCGCCGACGCCGCAGACGCGAACACGAGCGTTGTAGTGGCCAAGGCCAGCCACGCGATTAATTTCCTCACTTAAACCTCCCTCTTCGTCATTCAGGCATGCTTCAAAAAGCGCCCTCCTCTGTAAAGAAGGGCAATTCGAGAATTCGATATGAGATCGATCTCATGTCGAATTAGGCACACATATCGGCTAGGGGATCAAGACCTTTTTCTAGGAAAACCGGCTTGTCTTAACTGTTTGGCCAAATCCGCCGCTGATCGTCTGCTGACGAAGACGATGAACTCGCCCGAGTTCAGTCGGGTCGACGCGGTGGAAAATGTTGGCACGGCCGCAGGATCAAGACTTTCGGACCTAAGCCGGCCGGCCATCGTATTCTTGAGGTGGGAAGATCGAAACGTGCTCGGCAGATTGCTTATTTCCTGCGACGGCCTGGCTTGAGCCCGGCCACCAGATTGGTGATCCTGCCCGCCTTGCGGTTGTTGATCTCGGCTTCGTTCTTGCGATGCACCGCGCTGCCAACGAGCTTGGCGCCGAGGTAGCGCAACGGCTCTGGCGGCAGCGACATTCATCGCTCGATGCCGACCAGACCGCTGGCGCTCCAGCGATCCTTTCGCTCCAGCACCAGGCTGGCCAGGATGCGTCCGCCAATCGGCGTCTGCGCAATGCCGGTCCCGTTAAACCCCATGCCGTAAAAGATATTGGGATGATCGCGCAGATGATCGAACACCGGAACGTGTTCGGGCACACAGTCGATTGGACCTGACCAGTCATACTCGACCGCCACGCCTCTCAGCGACGGATAGACCCGGTGCAGCTCTCGCACATTATCATGGATGTGCAGCGGGCTGCGATTGAAGCTGGCGCCGAAATTCCCCCTGAAGGCAATGGTACCGCTGCCGCGACCGAAGACCACCCTGCCCGGGCTGGTGCGTTGATAATACAGTACCTGCGCCTGCGCATCGCAGATCGATGCGCCGTCGCGCCAGCCCATGCTGTCGAGCAGTTCGGGCACGGCCGCGGTGGCGATGACCTCGCTGCCGACGACATAGAGATGACGTCGCAGTTCCGGCAAAGCCGAGAGCCATGCGTTGGCTGCAAGCACGACCTTCTCCGCTTGCACCAAGCCTTGCGCAGTGCGCGCCCTGCATATCCTGCCGGGTTCGATGTCGAGGACGGGGCTGCGCTCGTGGATGATCACGCCGCGTGCCAACGCCAGGTCTCGCAATCCGATCGCTAGCTTTGCCGGATGCACCGTCCCGGCATTGGTCTCCACGACGCCAACATAGGACGCTGACGAACCGGTGCGGCGCTCAATGTCCTCGGCCTTCAGCGGCTTGAAACGATTTTCTTCGACTGCCGCCGTCATGGCGACGGCGTTCTCCCAGGCCCCTTCTTGGGCAGACGAACTCGCGGTCCACAACCATCCATCCAGCCGTAGATCCATGTCGATCGTACCGTCTCGTTGAAGAGTTTTCAGCTCCGCGATTGACGCCACCGTGTCGGCACAGAGCTGCCGCGCCTCTTCCAGGCCGACGACGGCGCTGATCTGATCGAGTTCGGCAAACCATGAGTGGACCTGGCCGCCGTTGCGCCCCGAAGCCCCAGAACCGCAGAGGTCGGCTTCAAGCACGACGACCCGCGTTGCCGGAGCAAGCTCACGGATACGCAGCGCCGTCCACAAACCGGTATAACCGCCGCCGACGATCAGCACATCGGCGCGCTCATTGCCCTGAAGCGGCTCGGTGGCCGCGCCGGCGCGGACATCCTGCAGCCAGAACGAGCGGTCGGAAGGCAGCGCTACCACCGGCTGGCGCAAACGAAGTGTCGGCACGGTCACGCTCCCAAGGCGTCGGTGATGAATCTGGCGTATTTGGCTGGCAGCCAGTCGGGTATGGGACGCGGCTTCTGCGGAAACCCGCCGAGATGCGTGCAGGTCCGCGCCGCCGCCACCGCAGCGGCGTGCAGCGCTTCGGCTGGCCGCAGACTTTCGAACCGGAACGCGGTCAGGAATGTCGCGATGAAACTGTCGCCGGCGCCGCATGTGTCGACCACGTCGACAAGTGTGGCCGGCGCATGCACGACACCCTGGCCGTCGTCGAAATAGGAGCCCCGCCGTCCGCAGGTCACGACGATCCGATGCGCACCCGCGGCCCGGAGCGCGGTGAGCAACGGCTCGACCGGTTGATCGACATCATCTGGACCGGAGGCGAACAGCAGAGGCACCCCCTCGAGCGGCTGCGCCAGGTGCGCCGTCGAGACGTCGATGCTGAACGGGACGTCATCCGCGACCAGTCGGCGAACGAGGTCCTTGTTGGCGTTGGTGCCGAGATGCACCCAGTCAGCGGCGGCGGTAACCGTATAATGCTCCGGCGTCGGCATGAAGTTTTCACCAACTCCGAAGGATTCGTGGAGAAACTTCCGGTCGCCGGATTCGTCGCGAAGCAAGGTGACGGCCGTGTCGCCGGGTCGCCGTTCAACATCATCCGGCGACAGGCCAACGCCGGCAAGCCCGGAAAGCACCACCTCGCCCTCTGGATCCTCGCCGACGGCGCCGAAATACCGTGCCGCCCAGCCATTGCGTCGCCATTGCGCGGCCACGTTGAGCGCGTTGCCGCCGACCGTGAGCAGACCGTTGGTAAGGTAGGCGTCAAGACAATTGTCGCCGACCGCGACCAGCTTCGGCGCATTCATGCTGGCACCGTTGCGCGATTCAGATAAGGCTCGATAGCGCTGAGGCAGCGTGTCCAGGCCCTTACCGGATCCAGTGCGTAGGAGCCGTTGCCGAAGGGCTCGAAGGTGAGCTTTCCCGCATAGCCGAGGCGCGCCAGTTCGCTGACATAGTCGCCGAGCGGCAGCGTCCCGTCGCCCCACACCAGATGCCCGCCTGGTGTGCCGTCGACAAGATGGACATGCGCAAGCCGTGGGCCGAACAGGTCGACATACCCGGACACGGTGTCGCCGGCGGTGGCCATGGCCACGCAATCCAGCACGATATCGATGTTGTCCGCGCCCAACGCGTCCAACATTCGGCGCAGACCTGCCGCGTCATTGACGATGTTGCTCTCGAAGCGCTGCAAGGGCTCGAGCAGGCAGCGCACACCGATTTGGTCGGCATATCCAGCGATCCCGCCAATGGCGTCCACCGAGCGGTCCCATGCCTGTTTCTGGGCTTCGTCCTCGTAGCCTCGACCGGGCGTCAGGAACAGATAGCGCGCGCCCAGCGCGGCGCAGATGTCGGCGGCGTGGCAGAACCGCTTGATGCTGTCACGGCGCAACACCTCGTCGCCCGAGGCGATGTTGATCGGATACAGCACCTGCTCAGGAGTGAAGCACCAGGCAGACAGGCCATTGTCAACGAGCGTCCGGCGAACAGCATCGATGCGCGCGTCAGTGGCGTGGAACAGGTCGAGGTGCTGGGCAATGCCCCATAATTCGATCTCTTTCATCCCGAAATCGCGGATCAGTTTGGCGACCCGTTCGAACGGAAAGTGCTGGAAGCTGAAATTGGCTCCGATCAGTTGATGGAACGCAAGCTGCGGCATGAAGGGTCCTTTCGGGAATGGCTACTTGCCGATGCCTTCGGACAGGCCACGAATGAAGTAGCGCTGCGCGGCAAAGAACACGATTAGGATGGGCAGGGCCGAGATCGTCATGGCCGCGAACACCACGGCATAGTTGGTCCCGTGCGTTGCCATAATCGACGTGAGGCCGACGGGCAGCGTCTGCATGTCGCTGCCACTCGTGAAGATCATGGCGAACAGATACTCGTTCCAGGCAAACAGGACATGCAGGATGACGCACGAGATGATGATCGGGCGGCATAGCGGCAGGGTGATGCGCCAAAAGATCTGGCCTTCGCTGGCGCCGTCCATCGTCGCGGCCTCGTCGAGGTCGCTCGGCAGATCCAGCATGTAGGCACGGATGAGGAAGGTGGTGAACGGCACCCGAAACGCCGTGTAGAGAATGATCAGCGCCCAGTAGGTGTTGTATAGCCCGAGCGCCTGCAGCATCTTCACCAGCGGAATGATCGCCACGGTCGGGCTGAGCATCAACCCACCCAGTACAATGGCGACGACTAACGGTTTTGCCGGCATCCTGGTCCTGGTCAGGCCGAAGGCCGTCCAGGCGCTGATGAGCACCGTGCATATGGCGGAGGCGACAGTCACCAGGACGGAGACGGTCACATAGCCGCGAACGCCCTGGTTCCAGGCCTGCACATAATTGTTCCACGACCAATGGGCAGGCAGGGCGAAGGGATCGCCGAAGATCTGCGCATTGTCCTTGAAGCCGCTAAGCGCCATCCAGATCAGCGGATAGATGACCACTACGCCAAGACAGACGAGGAATGCGTACAGGAACGTCCGAACCACGACGGCCCACACATTTACCTGCCGGGCGTGCCCGGCCGCGAGCGTCGCGCTCATAGTTGCACCCTGCGGCGCTTGGTGTACCAAAGCTGTGCCGCGCCGGTCAGCATCGTCAGCACGAAGATGACGGCGGCAATCGCCGCGCCATAGCCGAAATTGTCCTCGATAAATGCCTTCTGGTAGAGCCATGTGCCCAGCACCTGGCTGCTGTTGTTTGGCCCTCCCGCGGTCATCACCATGACCTCGTTGAAGACCTGGAAAGCGCCGGCTATGGTGACGATGATCATCAGCCCAGTCATTTCCCGGGTCAGCGGAAAGGTGATGCTCCACAAGCGGCGAAGCGGTCCGGCGCCGTCAATTGTGGCGGCGTCGTAGAGGTCGCGGGGGATTTTTTGAATGGCGATGGCAAACAGCAGCGTCGAATAGCCGAAGCCCTGCCATTGGCTCATGGCAATGATGGCGTAGATGGCGGTGTGCTCGTTGCCGAGCCAGGGCATGACGAACTGGCTGAGACCAGCGCGGCTCAGAACCGCATCCAGCAGACCGATCTGCGGCTGGTAGATGAAGTAGAACAGCAGGCCGGTCACGGTGATCGAGATGGCGGAGGGCACGAAGTACACGGCGCGCCACAGACGGCGCCATCGTTCGCTCCTCAGATCCTCGATGATCGCCGCCAGCAGGAACGCGCCGAAGACCTGGAACACCACGGAGATGATGGCGTAGAGGCAATTGTTCCAGAGCGCGACCAGCACGACCGGGTCGTGCAGAAGCCGGTCGTAATTGGCGAGGCCGACATTGGTCACTTCGCCGGTATAGATGTCCTGATCGGTGGTGCTGACGATAAAGTTGTCAACGATCGGATAATAGACGAACCAGCCGATGAGGATCAGTGCCGCTGCCGCCCATCGAAACGACAACAGGTTGCCGAAGCGCACCCGCAGGCTTCTTGGCCTCTGCGATCTGGCAGCGCCGTGAACCACGGCGCCGCTCTCTATTATGTCCGATGTCCTGGGCATGGTCCGCTTATTTGGCTGCGGATGCGGCCTTGCGCACCTCGTCCATCACTTGCTCGGGCGTCATCGAACCGCCCGCCAACGCCTGCAGGCTTGACAGCCAGACGGCGGCGACGCGGGGCGGATTGGCCGTGTCCAGCCAGGGCATGAGATAGGAGGCCGCGTTGATGTCCTTGAGGCCATCGACCACAGCCACGCTCATGTTGGATTCAGAGGCGCCGCCGATGGTGGCGCTCGGCTGGCCATAGGGCGGTGCTGACAGCACCTGCGCGTTTTCCTTCGACGTCACAAATTTCATGAAATCGATCGCCAGCGGGATGTTTTTCGACGCCGCGCTGATCATGTAGCCTTCAGGCGCGCCCTCGATTGACTTGGTGTCACCCTTCGCGCCGCCGGGCACGGGAAGTCTGAAAAAGCCAAAGTCGGCGGGCTTTAGCGCTGAATCAGGCGTTGCGGCCTGATCGAACTCGATGATCTCCTGATAATACATGGCCGACTGGGCGTTGGTGAAGGCCTGGAGAGCCGAGGCATAGGAGGTGCCGTTAACGCCGGCGCCGTCGGTGCACCGCTCGACAAGCTGGCTGAACTGCTTCAGCGCCGCGACGTAACCTGGGTCACTGTATTGCGCGGTGGCCGGATCGAAGTCGCGTTCCAGCGTTGCCTGCGGCACATTGTAGGCGAGCAACTGGCCGGCAAAGTGGATTGCCGGCCAGGCTTCCTTGTTGCCGAACGAAATCGGTGTCGCGCCGGACTTACGGATGGCGTCGCAGCTGGTCAGCAATTCCTCGAAAGTGGCTGGCGCCTTCAGGCCGAACTTTCCGAACATCTGCTTGTTGTAGCCCATGAACTTGGCGTCCTGATAAAGCGGGATGCCATAGAACTTGCCATTGTATTGGAACGCCTTGACGGCCGCGGGAGAGAGTGTCTTGCCCCATTCGGTGTCGGGACCGATGACCGCGCTCAGGTCGACGGCGCGATTGCCCCGCACGAAATTGCCGCCCCAGCTGCCGGTCCAGGAGAAATAGACATCGGGCAGCGAGTTCGAAGCAACAAGGGTCTTGGTCTTGCCCTTCACGCTGTCGTCGCTCTCCTGGATGAGCTCGACCTTCACGCCCGGATGGAGCTTCTCATACTGGTGCGCCAGGTTGGCGAAGTAAGGCGACAGTTGCTGAAGTCCAAACTTGGTCAGGACCGAGAGCGTGCCGGTGTACTCCACCTTGGCGTTGGGATCGGCTGCAACCGACGCCGAAGCGGCGGAACTGCCGCATATCGAAAAGCCCAATGATGATACCGCGGCCACTGTGACCGCCACGACTTGCAGCGAACGTTTCATAATCAGCTCCTTCAGAGGTGAGAGGGGATCAGTATTCAACGCGTTTGTAGTAGCGACGGGTGGTCAGGGGGTGATTGCGCAGCACTTCGAGATGCGCACTCAGTCGCTCGAGCAAGGTGGCGAGCAGTACCGGCGAGATCATGCCGCGCACCTCTTGCGAGATGCCCGGCAGGTGGACCGAGGCAGCATCCAGCGTACGGACGCGGTCCGTATAGCGCTTTGCGAAATTCTCGACCCGGTCGGCGAGTGGGCGAAGGCGATCCTCGCCCTTGAATACGAAGACGCTGACGCCCGGCTCGACCAGTTCGAGCGTGCCGTGGAAAAAGTCGGCGGCATGCACCGGGCGGGTCCGGATCCACTGCATCTCTTCAAGGATGCACATGCCGTAGTAGTTGGCTTCCGGCCACGCCGACCCGGCGCCCGTAAAGATGTGGTAGGTCTCGTCCTTGATTGTCGCGGCCAGTTCCGCGGCCTCGCCCTCGAAGGCCGCCTTCGCATCGGCTAGCAGGCCGGGAAGAAGCTGAAGTTCCGCGACAGTAGCGTCGAAACTGTCATATTCGCCGCGCTCGGCCAGCAGTGCCAGGACGATCAGCAGCGTCTGCAGGTAGAATGATTCCGATGAGGTGTCGTCTTCGGCGAAGTTCGTGAAATTGTGGTCGGCTTCCTGTGCGATCGGCGTGTCCGAATGGCCGGTGAGCGAGATCGTGCGCACGCCACGCTTTTTCAGGAAAGCCATGAGTTCGACGCCCTCCTTGGTCGTGCCTGACAGCGAGGGAATGACAACCGCGGCCTTATTATCGAGGCCGCCCGGCGGATCGAGTACGACCTGTGCCGGATATTCGGCGCTCACCGGAAACGTGGAGTAGCGCTTCGCCAGTTCAATCGCAGGCAGAGTGAGAAGCTGCACGCCGCCGGTGCCCATGAAAAACAGCCTCTCGACGCCGTCCGCAAGCAGCGTGCGCATGAGCGAGCGCGCTTCGCCGGCGATGGCAACGGCCCCGCTCTGGATCCTTACGAAGCGGTCCCTATCGAAATTCAACATGTCGTCCTTCCTTGTCCTCGGATGCGGCAGGCCCCTGCCCGGGCGCGAGCGTCAACGGGCCGTCTAACCAGTCTTCGACCAGTTTTGGCCGATGTGAGATCGATCTCACATCGGATAATGGACATGCTATTTCGCTATTGGCAAGCCCCTCGCGGCGAAATTATCGGAAGTGGGAGATTCCGGCGGTTGTCAGCGCCGGTTGAACTGAGCAACCGAGCCGCGCACGATCAGGCGTGTGGGAAACCGTATATGGCGCGGCGCGATCTTCTTGCCGGCTAAGCGTTCAAGCAGAAATTTCGCCGCGAGCGGCCCGATCTCGGAGATAGGCTGCGCCACGACCGTAATCTGCGGGTCGGTGAAGGTGGCGAGATTGAAATCGTCAAAGCCGACCAGCGACACTTCATGCGGGATCGACAGACCCATTGAGCGCAGCCCCAGAAGAGCGCCTTGCGTCATCAGGCTGTCCACCGTGAAAAGCGCTGTCGGACGTTTACGGCGGCTGAACAGGCGGATGGTGGCTTCGACGGCATGTTCTACTGTCGATCGCGAGACGCTGATCAGCGATTCATCCAGCGCGATGCCATGCGACTGCAGTGAATTCCGGTAGCCGGCAAGACGTTCCTGCGCGGTGAAGATACGGGATTCGTCGCGCAACAGTCCGATCCGTTTGTGACCGTTGGCGACGAGGTAGTCCACGGCCTCGCCCGCGCCGCCCTCGTTGTCGACGACGACGCTGTCGCAGTGCACCTCCTTGACGACGCGGTCGATCAGCACGACCGGTGCGCCGTCACGCACCAGCCGCACGATATGCTCGCTGTCGGTCGCTGAGGTCGGCGCCAAGATGAAGCCGCGGATGCTCAGTGAGCGCAGACTCTCAAGCAACTCCTTTTCCTGTTCGACATTCTCTTCGCTGCTGGCGATCAGCAGGTTGTGGCGGTGCTTGCGCAATTCCACCTCGATGTCGTGCGCGATGCGTGCGAAGAACGGATTCTGGATGTCGCCGGGCACGAAGCCGACGATCGGCAATTGACCGCTGCGGAGGGCCTGCGCTACGAGATTGGCCCGATAGCCCAGTCTTTCAGCCGCCTCCAGCACCCGCAGTGCGGTCTCGTCGCCGACATAACCGTAGCTGTTGAGCGCCCGCGCGGCCGTAGCGCGCGACACATTGGCCGCGGCAGCAACCTCCTTTAAGGTGATCCCCTTCTGCGTCACGGCTACTTGTCCTCCTGCGACCCTGAAATTGCTCAGGTCGTGTTCCGGCTCGGCGTTGCATTTCCCGTTGTGCGGCATATCGGCGAATTCTCAAACTGCCAACACAGCTTGTGCACGCTCTTTCCTCAAAGCGTCTCTGTCATTGATTTTGGAAGAAAGACCGGATCCCTGAACTCTGGCCGATCGGTTCACCGCACTAAGCCTTCTCCTGGCCCGAAAAGGATGGACATGGACGTGTGGAGCTTGCACGACGTTTATCTGAAGAAGTCGGTATTTCAGAGCTGGATGCGCGCGATCTGATCAAGCTTATCGGCACGGATTGGAATTCGGTGCTTCGTGAAGCCTTTTTAAATGACCGGCATTAGCGCATAGAGTCCGCCGCCTATTAGGGCGCCGGCGGCGGACCCTGTTTAAACGGCTACATCCCTGGGAATCGGCCGCTCAGAGGCCCCGACCATCAGTCGAAATGGCATCGGGGGGAGATTTACGAACTCCGTCATTTCTGGCGAAAGGCGGAATGGAACGACACAACCAACGGACCCAAAATATAGTCGAGTGCGGTGCGTTCCTCGGTAACGATCATGACTGATGCAGGCATTCCCGGATAAAGCGCAATCTGAGGGGCAGCGGCCAATTCCACCGGATCGACCGCTACGTCGGCAAGATAGTAGGGAAACCCGGTTTTGCTGTCGGTTATGCGATCCGCCGAAATGCGCGTGATGCGTCCATGAATTGTAGGAATCGAGCGCTGCTTGTATGATGTGAAACGAACTTCGGCTGCCATGTCGGGTCGTAGGTTCGATATGTCCTCGACGCGAACCTGCGCCTGGACGATCAACGAATTCTCAGTCGGCACGATGTCGAGGATTGTCTGGCCTGGCGACACGATCGCTCCGATCGAGAAGACGCTGAGATCCATCACCTGGCCGTCATAGGGCGCGCGCACTTCGGCTCGGTCGATGGCAGCCTGGGCGGCAAACATCTTGGGCACGAGGTCGGCAAGGCCCGATTGCGTATCGATCAGCATGGCCGACAGCTTGGCTCGGCGCTCATAGGTCAATTGGGCGATCTGGCCCTTGAGCTCGGCTTTGCTCTGTTGGCTGCCGGCTATCGCGCCGAGGTTCTCGTCGATCAGGCCCTGCAGATCCGAGGCCGATCTTTCCAATTCCAGAATGCGCGAGCGGGTCGTCAATCCAGCCTTGAGCAGCTTTGACAGGCTGGCCTTCTCGTCGACCGTCGATTGCATCTGGGCCTGGTAGGATTGGACACGAGCCTGCTTGCCCTGGATCTGCTCCTCGAGCTCGGCAATCCGCCGCTCGAGGATCTGTCTGGCGCCGGCCATCGAGGCGCGCTGGCTTTCCAGGTCGGCGATCTGGTTTGCCATCGCATCCCTAAGGTAGGCCTCGTGCTCCTTGAGGATGTCCTTCGGGAAGGCAACAGCCTCGCTGCCATCCAGCTCGGCCCGGATCCTGGCATCGGTTGCACGCAGCAGCGCATATTGCTGGGCATAGAGATTGAACTCGGACCGTATCCTGGTGTCGTCCAGCTTCAGCATTATGTCGCCCTTCCTGACGACGTCGCCATCCTTGACGCGGATCTCCTTCACCGTTCCGCCGTCGAAGTGCTGCACGCTCTTGCGATTGCCTTCCACCTTAACGATGGCGTCGGCGAGCACGGCGCCGTTCAGCGGGGCAAAGGCTGCCCAGCCACCGAAGACGCCGAAGAAGGCAACGATGATCAGCAGGCCGATATAGGCTGGCACCCGGATCGAATCCGGGGCGAGAATGCCGGCCTCGCCAGGCAGGCTCTGGTAGGTAAGGGCGCCGTCGCTCATCGCTCTCTCCAAACACGGCTCATTGCGTTGCCACCGCCATTGGAGCCGCGCGCTGGTTGAGCAGCGCCACGATCTCGTTTCTCATGCCGAAGGCCTCGACCGCGCCATCGCGCAACAGAAGGATCTTGTCGACATTCGCTAGGGTCGAGGGCCGATGCGACACGATGATCACCGTGCTGCCGCGGCGCTTCAGCTCAATCGCGCAGTCGCTCAGCGCGCGGTCGCCATCGGCGTCGAGATTGGAGCTCGGCTCGTCGAGAATGATCAGGTTCGGCGTCCCGAACACCGCCCGGGCAAGAGCGATCCGTTGCCGATATCCTCCTGACAGCACTGCGCCGCCTTCGCCGATCTGGGTCTCATAGCCCTGCGGCAAGCGAATGATCATCTCGTGTACGCCGGCGAGCCGCGCGGCCTCGATCACCTCCTGGTCGACATTGGTCTTGAAACGCCCGATGTTGGCGGCGACCGTATCGGAGAAGAGTTCGATATCCTGCGGCAAGTAGCCGATGTGGTCGCCGAGCGCGTCGTGCCCCCATTGCGACAGGTCGGCCCCATCCAGCCTGACGGTGCCGCGGCTGGGTTGCATGACGCCCGCGAGATGACGCGCCAGCGTCGACTTGCCGGCGCCGGAAGGGCCGACGATTCCCAGCGTCTCGCCGGCTTCCAGCCGGAACGATACGTCCCGGAGTAGCACTTTCTGCTGGCTGGCGATTGCAAAGCTGACCTGCTCGACCGAAATCTTGCCGGTGGGCTTCGGCAGGTTGAACGATCTTTCGTTCTGCGCGCCCCCGTCGACCAGCTTCTCGACCCTTGCCAACGCCGCCCGCCCCAGGATCAGGCTGCGCCAAAGGCCGACAATCTGCTCGACCGGCTGCAGCCCCCGGCCCAGCAAGAGGCTCGCCGCGAACATGGTGCCGCCGGTGATCTGCCGCTCGATCACCAGATAGGCGCCGAGGCCGAGGATCAGTGACTGCATGGTGAGCCGCAGGAAACGGATCAGGCCCGACATCAGGGCCGCGCGATCGCTTGCCTCCGCCTGACGCCGCAGCGCCAGGTTACGGTCGCGCCCCCAGCGGCGGATGAGACCGTCGATCATCCCCATGGCGCGAACCACTTCCGCGTTTCTGAGGCTCATCTCGGTAAAGTTATAGTTGGCCGTGGCCAGGTCATTGGCCTGCTTCAGCGGCGAACGCACGATATATTCGTTGAGCACCGCCATGGCAATCAAGAGCAGCGAGCAGCCCAGGGCGAAGAAGCCGAGCCACGGATGCAGCAGGAAGATGATGCCGATGTAGATGGGCGACCATGGCAGGTCGAACAGGGCATGGATGCCGCTGCCGGTGATCACCTGCCTGAACGTGTCGAAATCGCGGATCGGCTGGCTTTGCGACGAGCCCGGCGATGGGGTCTCGACCGACGCGGCGAGGACTTTTGCCGAGAGCAACCGGTCGAGCCGCGCGCTGGCACGCGTCAGCACGGAGGCGCGCACCAGATCGAGCCCGGCCAACGAAAGGAAGGCCGCCAGCAACACCAGGGTCAGCATCACCAGCGTGGTTTCGCTGCCACTGGTGACGACCCTGTCGTAGATCTGCAGCATATACAGTGGCGACGCGAGGTAGAGCAGATTGATCGCAAGGCTGAATGCCGCCGCAACCAGGAAATAGCGGCGGCATGCCCCAAGCGCATCCTTCACAATTCGAGATTTTCTGTCGATGCTCAAATACCCAGCGGAGAACCGCCCCCCTGTCCACCTTCATGTGACCAGGCTGATATTACTCCTGATCCTTCAGTCGGCCACGTGGTTCCTTCTTATCCCTGCCGTAAACCTTAATTCGTAAGCTGAATCAGGAACCGGCAAAGGGAGGTGAGCTGCAATGCAGCTCACCTCTCGTTTTCAAAGCACGAAGTCGCTCGCTGTCAGTCCAAGCCCGATACCCGTTAGCGTGATCTGGAAATCGGCGGTTGTGTTGCCGGTGATGTCGGCACGGACGATCGTATTGCCGCCGCTTTCCGACCAAGTGATGCTGTTGGCGACGGTGGCGGCATTCAGCCCTCCGAACAGGAAGGCCTGGTCGCCGGCGGTTCCACTGGCGTCGATCGAGGACAGGTCGATCTTGTCGACCCCGTGCACGAAGTCAGTAATGGTGTCGAAATTTCCACCACCCGGCGCGGAATCCGAAACTGTTGTTCCATAATAGAAGGTATCGGATCCCAAGCCGCCAGTGAGCGTGTCAGCTCCGACTCCGCCGACTAGCCTGTCATTGCCATCTCCGCCGGACAGAGTGTCGTTACCACTCTCGCCGAACAATGTATCATTGCCAGCCAGGCCGAAGATCGAGTCTGCTCCGCCATTGCCGTAGAGGATGTCGTCGCCGCCCGCGGGGTTACTGAGATTTTCGGCTGTGTTGCCATTGCTGCCGGTGATGACCTGGAACGTCTCGGTATATTGATAGGGGATCCCGGTCGGGTCGCCCACCTGGGTCGCTTGCACGGTGACGGAGAATGCCTTGCTCGGCGAAAGATCTCCCGAACTGAGTGTGTTGCCGGCGATCGAAAACAGTCCAGTATCCGATTGCGAGACGACGCTGAAAACAAAGCTCCCGGGGTCCGGGTCGGTTGCGGTCAGCGTTCCTGTGAATTGGAACGCGCTAAAAATGACATCGCCGGTGGTGGTGGCGGGCGTGAGTTGGATATCCGTCGGAGCAAACCGCAGCGGGGCATCGCTGGTCCCCAGAATGTCGATGGCGACCAATGTGTGAGTGCCATCGGCGCTCATCACGTCGAAGCTTTCTGTGTAGTGCTGTCCGGCGACGAACTCGTCGTGGGCGGAGCTTGCCGCGTAGGTCCAGGCACCGGCCGTATTGATGCCGAAGCTGCCGTAGGTTCCGGCGGTGCCGACCTGGGCGACGAAGGTCGCAGGGCTGTCGACGTCGCTGACCGTCAGCGTGCCGCTGGTCGAGATGTCGGTTGCCGAGTTGGTCTCGGTCAGGTTGACCGAGGCAGACGACAGCACCGCTGCATCGTTGGCGCCATGAATAGTGATGTCGATCACCTTCTGCGTATCATCGGCAGTCGTAACAGTCACCAGCTCGTGCAGCGTGCCGCCTGTGTTGAGCGCCTGAACCGCCGAGTTGTTGTCGTTCAGCGTGTAGCCCCAGGTCCCGTTCGCATCGATCGAGAACATGCCATAGGTCTTGGCCACACCAGTCTGCGTGTTGAAGGTCGCCGGATTGTCGACGTCGGTCGCGTTGAGATCGCCGGAGGTCGTCGCATCGCCGGGCGTGCCGTTGGCGACGCCGCTCTTTTCCGTCACCGAGAGGTCCTCGGCGCCGTTTACTGTAATGATGGCCGCGTCGTTGGTGCCCAGGATGCTGACGGTGATGAGCTGCGAGGTGCCGTCGGCGGTCGCAACCGTGATGCTGTC
>NZ_JBVVQW010000022.1:0-52615 GCF_055811655.1 Mesorhizobium sp. WSM4809 | reverse complement strand
CTCAAGGTGCCGCCGGTGTTCTGTGCCGCATCGGTCTCGGTCAGGTTCGCCGTCGACGTGCCGGTGATCACCGCCGCGTCGTTGGTGCCCAGGATGCTGACGGTGATGAGCTGCGAGGTGCCGTCGGCGGTCGCAACCGTGATGCTGTCGGTGTAGGTCGTGCCGCCGACGAACTCGTCGTGGGCGTCGTTCATGGTGTAGGTCCACACCCCGGCCGCATCGATCGAGAAGGTGCCGTGGCCATTGCTGCCGGCCACGTTGGTCTGCACGACGAAGGCAGCTGAGCTGTCCACGTCGGTGGCGCTCAAGGTGCCGCCGGTGTTCTGTGCCGCATCGGTCTCGGTCAGGTTCGCCGTCGACGTGCCGGTGATCACCGCCGCATCATTGGTGCCAGCGAATTGCACCGTTGCAGTTGCCCAGCTGAGCGTTCCATTGCCGAGGCGGATCGAATAGATAAACGTGTCAGTTAGGTACTGTCCCGCATTCAAGCTCTGTAATTGCGTCTTGAAAGCTGCTGACAACGTAGCTGCGTCGTATCCCACGCGTCCGTCGGACGTAATCCAGATCTTCGCGCCGTTGAAACTCGTGTCGGTGCTGATGCCTTCAGTGCGCCCCGAGTCCTGGGTCAACAAATCACCGGCGACATATCCACTCATCGCGCCTGAAGTGTTGATGCCGTTATCGACTGACCAGAGGGTCTTAGCGTTTCCGCCGAGATCATTGGACATCACGTTTAGGGTTAGGACGCCTGTGGCATCCTCCGAATAGGTGAACAGGTCGTCCTGGGCCTGCGGTGTGTTGGAGAAGGATGTCGTGGTGCCGCCGGTTCCGGTGACCTGAGTAGCCATTTTTCAACCCCTGTTGTTCTATGACAGACGCCCCTACGCCTGTTTATTGATAGCTCTGAACGACCATTGCTCTGAGCGAGCAAGGATCGCACGATCGGCACACTTGGAGGTGGATTACCGGATCGAGGGAAGCCGCCGCGCATGAAGAGCCAGCTGAAGCTGGCCATTCACGAACGGATAAGATTTCCCTGATGGCGGCGCAGCGACCTAGTCGTCTCTTTCCTACCCCAAACCATCGTCCCAACTCGTTGGTTGCCCAACCACGAGTCTTTAGAAGCTTCTTATATTAGGAGATTATTAACTCTACGAAAGAGGAATCGTCAATGTGTAAAGTTGCAAACAGTTAATAGTTAAAAGGCAAAGCAGAGCCAGAGCCCGGCAGTGCCCTCGACTCGACCAATGGTGTGGCAGCCAGGGGTAACGTGCTCGGGCTGAACCAGCCCAAGGTCCGCTTTCAGGAAACGGCATAGCTAGTCTCAACGTCCCATATGCGGCGCATAGCGGACGTTCGCCCTAAGGCCGAACATAGCTACTGATATCCGGCTTATCGCCATTGTCACGAGGAATCGGCCAGAGGTGCCGCCAGCCCGGCTAATCTATGTGCAGGCGGTCAGCTCCTCAGCGAAGTGAGACAAGGATAGGACATCCGGCAGAATTCTGCGGCCCAACCATTTGGCCCCGACGTCATCTGTTCACCCGAACGCGTGTCAGATTGGTTGCTGCGGCGGTATGATTACCGCCGCAGAGTTTTAACGGTCACTTTCTATAAGTTCGTCTGCACCGCCAATCTTCGGCCTGTCATCCAAGGCGGCGCCACGGGAACGTCTTCGATCACACCCACCCTGCGTGCCCAGGTCGCAAACGTCTTGTGCGCGGCCTCGACCGACTTGCGACCATCATATGCCGAGTAGCATGTATCACAGGCCGCTCCGTGGAGGAGGCCGCGCCTTTCGACCGGCCATTCTTCCAGAAATTCTATGGCATCCATGACGCAACCGATCTTTCTAAGGACGAAACTGTCATCTCGTACAAAAAATCGGCTGTTTGAACGTAGCGCTTTCCATCGTGACCTCCCTTCAAGCCCTAAAGCGACGCTTGTGCCTCTTCGGGTGACGCAGGATGGTTCCTCGGCAAAAGTATGCCGGTCCGCGTGACGCCTTCTGGGCATAGAGAGGATATTGGAAATGGCTCTTTTCAGTTCAAGAGAGAATTGGCCGGTCGAGCGCAGCAGCCCCTTTGTGTCGATGGCATCTGATACCCGGCCAGCGCGTCGCTTCAGTCCGCGAGGGCTTCGCACCACCAACCTGCACCTCGGCGATCTTGCCGTGGCGTAGCAGGGCCTCGAACCGGCTGCGTCGGAGGGGGCGTCGAAAAGGCACGTGCACCGCCCATCCTTGGGTGCGAAGTTCGAGCGGACTTGTAGCGGATGAATGAGCGGCCTGGTCGAAGGCTTCCAATTTACGTCAGAAACGGCCCATCAGCAGTTGCATCGGGCCCTTCCTGAGATCATGATCTCTTTGGTCGGCGCATAACCGTGCGGAAGGCAAGCTTTGTTGGCCGGCGTCACCGTGGTCTCCCTAGGAAAGCGGATGCCCGACAAGAGGGGAAGCGTCATGGAAGTCCCACCAGAACTTGCGCGCAGTTTTCTCGGATCGGTTCTCCAGCCGGATACGCCCACGTTCGATGAGGTCAGGAGGATACACAACGGCCTCGTGGACCGCCGCCCCGCAGTCATCGCCCGTTGCAGGGGTATCGCCGACATCGTTGACGCCGTCCGGTACGCCCAAGCGACCGGTTTGGAGATCTGCGTACGCGGCGGCGGCCACAACGTCGCGGGTCGTGCTGTGGTCGACGATGGCCTCATGATCGACCTCTCCTTGATGAAAGGAGTGCACGTGAATGCTGCCGCCCAGACCGCCGTCGTCGAGGGCGGGGTAACCTGGAAAGAGTTTAATAGAGAGACCCAGCTACATGGACTGGCGACCACTGGAGGTGTGATCGGAACTACGGGGGTTGCGGGGCTTACCCTGGGCGGCGGCCTTGGATGGCTCATGCCAAAATACGGAATGGCGCTCGACAATCTGATCTCTGTCGATCTGGTGCTCGCCGATGGTTCCGTGGTGAAGGCGAGCACGGACGGAAATCCGGATCTCTTCTGGGCGTTACGTGGCGGCGGTGGTAACTTTGGCGTCGCCGCTTCCTTCGAGTTCCGCCTGCATTCCGTCGGTCCAATCGTGTACGGGGGGATCGTTGCATTTCCATTCCAACAAGCGAGGCAAGTCCTTCGTGGGTTCCGCGAGCTCGCTCATAATGCTTCGGACGACCTCATGCTGGTCGCTGGCTTAACGACTGCGCCAGACGGGTCGGGCACCCCGATCGTTGCAATCGTTTCCTGCCATATTGGATCCGCCGAGAATGCTGAGGCCATGGGGCGCCGGATTCGGAGCCTTGGAACCGTTGCGGTGGACGCGCTCGGGCCGATTCCGTACGTCGAACTCAATGGAATGCTGGACGCGGGCTTTCCTTCCGGTGCATTTAACTATTGGAAATCCACTTTCCTTCCGCGCCTTGATGACGATGCGATTGAGGCTTTGGTAACCGCATATGAGTCCTGCCCAGTTCCAACAAGTTCGATTTTGCTGGAAGGTTTCCACGGCTTGGCGGCGCGCATTCCGGTAGATGCTACCGCCTTTGCGCTCCGGGACTCCGGCTTTAACGCACTCGTGCTTGGCCAATGGATGGACAAGGCCGATGGGGATCGCACCACCGCTTGGGGACGCGCCAGCTTCGATGCCTTGCAGCCATTTGCTGGCAAGCGACGCTATGCCAACTACTTAGGCGCAGACGAGGAGGCCGGCGCGGCCGCGTTGGCTGCCTATGGTCAAAACCTCGCAAAACTCCGGCAGTTGAAAACGCGTTATGACCCCAAGAACATTTTCCATCATAACGTGAATATCCCTCCCGCTTAGCTGGGAAGATGGGAAGAGCGTGACCCTTTGAGTGTTAGATCGCGGAGCACGCTGCGGATCTATCCCCGCATCAAGCTATTTGTTTTTATTATTTTTTTCTGCTCCAACGTCCGATTTGTATTACAACAGGTATCACAATCTGTAGCACCTTCTCCGCGACCCTTGGATGCCTTCGCCCACAGCGGCCGCAGCGCGTTTGACTAAAGCCACTCGCAAATCCGGTGTCGTGGCAGGTAAAAGAATACCGTCATTCTTCTAACCGATTGCGTCATACGAGTTCACCGCCACCGGCCGCTCCCAGGCTACTCGCTCAGCTTGCCTATGCACGAAGAAGCCGAAGCAAACCGTCATCAACATTCCTTACTCGAAGGAATAGGTGAAGCCCTCCTTGGAGGCGCCGACGGTTACCCTTGTCATCCTTTCGCCCTCGAGCGAGCGGTTCAGCACGCCGCGGCTCAATTCCGGCAGCAGCGTGTTTGTCAGGATGGCATCGATCATCCGCCCGCCGGATTCGATCTCGGTGCAGCGGGCCTTGACTAGGTCCATGACGCCATCGCCGATCACCAATTCTGCGTCGTTGGTCGCACGCAGCCGGCGAGCGATCTTGGCAAACTGGTGACGGGTGATCGCTTCGATCATCGAATCCGAGAGCGGATAGTAAGGAATGGTCACCACCCGGCCAAGAAAGGCCGCAGGGAAGACCTTCAGCAACGGGCTGCGCAGCGCGGTGTCCAGATCGTCGAGCCCTGCCCGCAGCGTGCCATTCCTGGTCCGATCCATGATGACTTCGGAGCCGACATTCGAGGTGAGCAGGATCAGCGAGTTCTTGAAATCGATGCGCCGGCCCTCGCTGTCGTCCATCATCCCCTTGTCGAAGACCTGGAAGAAGATTTCGTGCACGTCAGGATGCGCCTTCTCAACCTCGTCGAGCAGGATCACCGAATAGGGTTTGCGGCGGACCGCCTCGGTCAGGATGCCGCCCTTGCCGTAGCCGACATATCCGGGCGGCGCCCCCTTCAAGGTAGAGACCGTGTGCGCCTCCTGGAACTCGGACATGTTGATCGAGATCAGGTTCTGCTCGCCGCCGTAGAGCGTCTCGGCCAAGGCCAATGCGGTTTCGGTCTTGCCAACGCCCGAGGGGCCACAGAGCAGGAACACGCCCACCGGCTTTTCCGGCGCGCCGAGCCCGGCGCGGCTGGTCTGCACACGCTTGGCAATCATCTCCATGGCGTGATCCTGGCCGACCACGCGTTCGGACAGAGTGCTGGCCAGCCGCAGCGCTTTTTCGGTCTGACTCGACAGCATCCGCCCCGTCGGGATGCCGGTCCAGTCCTGAACGACCGCCGCCACGGCGTTGCGGTCGACCGACGGCAGGATCAGCGGCGTCTCGCCTTGCGCCTCGGCCAGTTCGACCATCAGTTCGCGCAACCGGGTGAGATCGGCGGCCGGATCGGGTGGAGGGGCATTGGCAGCCGCCGGTGCCTCCATATTGAATTTGGCCGTTTTGGTCTTGGGCGTTTCGACCTTGGGCAGCGGAGTCTCAACCGAGTCCGCGCCTGCTGTTTCGCTATTGGTCTCCGGCGTCTCCACCGCATCGAGCGGCACACCTTCGCCGCGCAGCCTGGCGCGCAGTTCAAGTATTTCGGCAACGAGTGCCTTTTCCCGGTCCCAACGCTCCTGTGCGGCGGCGAGCATGACTTCGGTTTCGGCTAACCCGGTGTCGACCCGTGCCTGCCGGTCGCTCACCTCGATGCCGATCGCGGCCTCGCGACCGATGATGCCGCGCTCGACCTCCAGCGCTTGGCGTCGGCGCATGATGTCCTCGACCTCCGCCGGCGTGGCGTGCTGCGATATGGCGACACGGGCGCAAGCGGTGTCGAGAAGGCTCACCGCCTTGTCAGGCAATTGCCGCGCCGGGATATAGCGATGCGAGAGACCAACCGCCGCCTCGATCGCCTCATCCAATATCTGCACCTTGTGGTGCTGTTCCAGAACGCCGGCGACACCGCGCAACATGAGAACGGCCACCGCCTCGGACGGCTCGTCGATCTTGACTACCTGGAAACGGCGGGTCAGCGCCGGATCCCTCTCGATGTGCTGCTTGTACTCGGCCCAGGTCGTTGCCGCGATCGTGCGCAGTTCGCCGCGCGCCAGCGCCGGCTTCAGCAGATTGGCCGCGTCGCCTGTTCCAGCCGCGCCGCCAGCGCCAATCAAGGTGTGAGCCTCATCGATGAACAGGATGACCGGCGTTTCGGAAGACTGCACCTCATCGATGACTGCCTTCAGCCGCTTTTCGAACTCCCCCTTTACGCTTGCACCCGCCTGCATCAATCCGACATCGAGCATGCGCACACTGACCCCTTGCAGTGTCGGCGGCACGTCGTCCGCAGCGATACGCAAGGCAAAGCCCTCGACGACCGCGGTCTTGCCGACCCCGGCCTCACCGGTCAGGATCGGGTTGTTTTGCCGGCGTCGCATCAGGATATCGACGATCTGCCTGATCTCTGGATCGCGGCCGACAACCGGATCTATCTTACCGTCGCGGGCGCGCTGGGTCAGGTCGGTGGCGTATTTCGCCAGCGCCGAATCCCCACCCGGAGGCCGCCGCGGCGCCTCTGCGGTGGAGACCGTGGTCGAGGCGCCGGCTTCCAGCGAGCCCTCCATGGCATCGGCGAATCGTGCGATGACCGCGGCGGCGTCGATCTTGTCAAACTCGCCGCTGATCTTCGACAGCAGGCCTTCCAGGACCGGCGTCTTCAGGCAGGCAAGGAGAATGTGGGCGCTGCGGACTTCCTCGACGCTGAACTCCAGCGTGGCCAGGTTCCAGGCTTCCTGGATGGCATGGAAGATATGGTCGGAAAATTCCTCGATCGACGTTGCGCCGTAAGGCAGCTTGTCGACGGCGCGGGTCATATCGGCCGTGAGCCGGCTCGCATCGAGGCCCGCATCGGCGATTATCATTTGCACATCCGAACGGTCGGAAAGTACCAGTTGCTCGATGAAGTGGACGAGCTCGACGTAAGGATTGCCGCGCAGTTTGGCGGTGTCGGCCGCAGCCTTGAAGGCGCGCACACCGACAGGATTGAGCTTGCCGACCAGTTCCTTGCGTTTGAAGGTCTGCGATGACCGGCGCTGTTCCATCGAACGTGCTCCTGCAATCTGCCAGCCGATAACCTGCCACATAAGCCGTCACTTGACAAAGCGCGATGAACAGCGCCCCTTCCACTTGTGGAGAGTGCCGCACAATCAGATGCAAACAACCACGCAATTGTCCGCCTCGGTGTAATGCATTTCACATACAGGGTCAGGACTCTGGCCAAGGGTTCCAGCACCCAAGACGCGGCTTGGTCAGCTTTCGTTAATTTTTTGAGCAGTGCTTGAATTGTGGTAAAGTGCAACCGTGTGATACCGTAGGGTCACGTACGGTTTGAGGGCCGATCGCTGGGGGTTGGTGTGATTGATGTCGCACTCTGGCTTGCTCCGCTCGACGGTGAAAATCCGTCAGGGGAGGATTTGCGCAACGACCCGGCTTTTCATGAGCTGGAGCGCCTGACGGAACCCGAGATCAAGGTCGTCCACGACGGCCAGAACAAACCCGCCTCGCAAAGCACCATTCCGGTCGACTGGCCCGCGGTGCTCGCCAAGGCGGAGGAATTGCGTGCGCATGGCCGGGACCTGCGCCTGCTCGTCGTCGTCACGCGCGCGCTGGCCAATGAAGAAGGACTAGCCGGGCTCGCGCAGGGGCTGGCCCTTATTGCGCAGACCTTCGATCAGCATTGGGAAACAATGCATCCGGCACTGCGGCCCAACGCTTTGCCACGCGATGCCGCCTTGCGCCGTATCAACGCGCTGCTCGACCTCCAGAATGGTCAGGAGGGGTTGTTGGCGAACCTGCGGCAAATGACGTTCTTTGCGCCACGTGCGATCGGCCCGATCCGGGGCAAGGATCTGGAAAGGTGTGCGCTCGACGACCGTGTCATGCTCCAGGAAGCCGCCTCGGGATTGAACGCGGCAGAAAAGGCCGCACTGGTCAGTGCGCACGGACAATTGTTGAACCGGGTGCGTGCCGGATGTGCGGCACAGATGGATCAAGCCAACGCAGAAATGGTCTTGCTCGTCGCCGACGCCCGGGCAGCGATCGCAGCCCTTGATGCGGTCGAGACCGCTCTCAACGCCCGTCTCGAGGGCGGCGGCGCTCCTGTTCCGGAATTGAAGCGGTTTCTGCAGCGTCTGCTGACGACTCTCGAACGGAATTCGGCAGCCGGCGCCTTGGCGAATGGCGCGGCCAAGCCGCCCACGCCGGCAGAACCGGCAACGCCTGCTCGAAACGGTCATGGAGCCGATACTATGGCAAGTGCGGCAAGCTACGCGGACTCGAGCACGGGGCTTCCCGACCGGATTTCCTCGCGCGACGACGTGGTGAAATGCCTCGACCTCGTCGTCGCCTTTTATGACCGCACTGAACCGTCGAGCCCGATTCCGCACCTAGCGCGGCGCGTGCGCCGGATGGTGCACATGGATTTCGTTGAACTGATGGAAGATCTCGCCCCGTCGGGGCTGAAGGAATTCCGGCTCCTTGCCGGCGTTCCCGATGTCAAGAAGACGGCTCAGAAGGATGAAAGGTAACAGCACATGCCAGCCGAAAGCAAAGCGAAGGTCATCGAACGAAATCGCGCACCGCGGGTGCAGATCGCCTACGACGTGGAAACCTACGGTAGCCCGACGACGATCGAATTGCCGTTTGTCATGGGCGTGATGGCCGACCTTTCCGGTGCTTCGCAGACCAAGGAAGCGTCAAAGTCAGTGCTGGACCGTTCCTTTGTCGAGACCGACGCGAACCGCTTCCCCAAATTCATGGAGGCGCTCGGACCACGAGTGAAAGCCCGCGTGAAGAATACGCTGCCTCAGGCTGAGGGCGCCGAGCGGGACGAGGAACTGGCGCTCGACCTTACATTTTCCAGAATGGGCGATTTCGCCCCGGACAAGATTGCCGAGCAAGTTCCGCAACTGGCCGAGATCCTCAATATGCGGCGCCAGCTCGAGGAGCTGCTTGGCTTCATGGATGGCCGCGTCGACGCCGAAAAACGCATCGCGCAACTTCTGAACAACGAACCACTTCTTGGCAAGATCGCCAGCCAGGCGCTGGCCGACGACGACAAGGTTGGGGAGTAAATCATGGCCGAACAGCGAAAGACCGCCGCCGTCGCCGCCGAGGCGGAAGCCATAGATCTTGGAGAATTCAGCGGGCTTCTCGAGAAGGATTTCAAGGTCAAGAAGGACGACAGCGAGAAACTGCAGCAACTCGTGCGCAATCTCGCACTCGCGGCGCAGTCCCGTTCCGAGACCACCACCATCTCCTCCAATGCGATCAAGTCGATCAAGTCGCTGATCGCGGGCATCGACAAGATGCTGACGACACAGGTCAACGAGATCCTGCACGCGCCCGAGGTGCGTGAGATGGAAGGCACATGGCGCGGCCTCTGGTATCTCATCAACAACACCGAGACGGATCAGAAGCTGAAGATCCGGGTGATGAACATCTCCAAGGAGCAACTTGCCGACACGCTCGAAGACTATGAAGGCCAGATGTGGGATCAGAGCCCGATCTTCAAGAAAGTCTATACGGACGAGTATTCGATGCTTGGCGGCGAACCGATCGGCTGTGTGATCGGCGCCTACGAATTCTCGAACCACCCGCGCGACGTCGGTTTGTTGCGTAACATCTCCGGCATCTGTGCTTCAGCACACACGCCGTTTATCGCAGCCGCCTCGCCGCGCCTGTTCCGCATGGACAGCTGGCAGGAATTGCCGAACCCGCAAGATCTCCAGCAGATCGTCTCCAACCCGGCCTATGCCTCGTGGCAGTCGCTGCGCGAGAGCGAGGACGCTCGCTATATCGGCCTGACCATGCCGCGTGTTCTGGCGCGGCTGCCATACGGCACGGATACCGTTCCGGTGAAGGGCTTCACCTTCGAGGAAGAGGTGCAGGGCGATCACAACAAATATGTCTGGATGAACGCCGCCTTCCCTATGGGCGTGAACATAAACCGCAGCCACAAGCTCTATGGCTGGGGCACGCAGATCCGCGGCGTCGAGAATGGCGGCACGGTGCTTAACCTGCCGGTGCACAGCTTCCCGACCGATGACGGGTCGATCGCGATGAAATGTCCGACCGAAGTCGCCATCGACGACCGGCGCGAAGCGGAACTGGCCAAGCTAGGCCTGATGCCGATCCTGCATCGAAAGAACACCGATCTCGCGGCCTTTATCGGCGCACACTCACTGCAGGACGACGAGACGCGGGCGGGGCGGCTGGTCGACCCCGACGCGCAGTCCAATGAGCGGCTGAGTGCCAACCTGCCCTATCTCTTCCCGGTCTCGCGCTTTGCGCATTACCTCAAGGCCATTGCGCGCGACAAGGTCGGCTCGTTCAAAGAGCGCTCCGACATGCAGATCTGGCTGACCGAATGGATCAACCGATATGTGCTGGCCAACCCGGCCTTCGCCGACGACAAGGCGCGCGCCAAGCGCCCGCTTGCCGCGGCCGAGGTTCAGGTTGACAGCGTTGAGGGGCGGCCGGGCTATTACAACGCCCGCTTCTATTTGCGTCCGCATTACCAGCTCGAGGGCATCAATGCCTCGCTCCGACTGGTCTCGGAACTACCGTCCGTGAAGACTTGAATTGCAGCAACACCATCTTGGTTTTTTGAAAGCGGTGGAGAAAGACAATGCCCACAGGTACGAAGATTGATGGCTTTCTAAAAGTTCCGGATATCAAAGGCCCAAGCGTTCGTGATGGCCACGAGGACGAAATCGAAATCCATGGGGTCGATTACAAGATAGTCGCGCCATACGATCCGAATTCGCTCTCGCGCCGCGGCCGTGTCTCCTTGGGAATGATCAAGTTCACCAAGCACTACGACAAGTCCTCGCCCTATCTGAAGAAGGCACTGTTCGAGAACAAGGCGCTGGACGAAGTGGTGTTCTCGGCTCGCCGGACCATCGATGGCGAGACGAATGATTACCTGGTCGTCACCCTCACCGACGCCTCCATCATGGAATACGACCTGTCGCAGGCGGAGGATGAGGAAGACCTGATCGAGGAAGAGGTCAGCTTCGCCTACAAGAAGATCAAGTTCGTCTATGACGGCAATGACGAAATCGAAATGGATGTCTATGTCGGCAAGTGAGGGCCGGCGGCCCGACGCGGACAAGCTGCAGGTCACCGCTGGTTCGCGAGCAAAACGCGAAGCAGTCCAGCCCTCTCTCTGGGACCGCCTCGTAAACGACCTGCCGGGCATGACCTCCGAGATAGACGGGCTGCGCCAGGCCTTGCAGGACGAACTCGGCGCCGACCGGCTGGAGGGTCTGGTTGCGGGCAGCGCGCGGCTCATCGATGCCGATGCGGAGCTGACGGCCGATCAGAAGCGGCGCCTGCACCGCCTGGCCTTTCAGATCCAGCGTCGCGTGGAGATGGAAAGCCGCGGCGTGGTCGTGTCGGCCCGCGTGCTCCGGGAGGCCGTGCGGCGCGATATCGAGGCCCTGTTCAACACCGAGCGTTTCGAGGCTGTTCCGCTTCTTTCCGATCTCGAAAGCGAGCAGGCAGCGGACAACCCACCGTCGCTCGCCGATTTCCCGGAGGTGCGCCGAAGCGTGATCAACTACGGCGTGCCCTCCTTTTCGGGCCGTTCCTCCCGCGATTTTGATCGCGAGGCGCTCGCCCGCGAGATCCGCTCGGTGCTTGCTACCTTCGAGCCACGCCTCAAGGAAAGTACGACGAAGGTCACGGTGACGCTTGGCGACAAGAGCGTGGGTTTGAAGATCGAGATTGACGCGGTGCTGATCATGACGCCGACGCCGGAACGCATGCGCCTGCGCACCACGATCAATCTCGACAACGGCTTGGCGCGGACCGAATTTAGGGAGGCCTGAGATGGATCGGGTCTTTGTAGAATATTACGAGGAGGAACTGACCCATATCCGTGCGCTGGCGGCGGAATTTGCCGACCTGCATCCGGCGGTGGCGCGCAATCTCTCGCTCGACACGGTGCCGTGTCCGGATCCGTATGTCGAGCGGTTGCTTGACGGCGTCGCTTTTCTCGCGGCGCGCACCCGGCTGAAAGTCGATGCCGAGCGCTCGCGGTTTTCACGCAGCGTGCTGGATGTCCTTTATCCCGATCTGGTCACGCCGGCGCCCGCAACGGCTATGGTGGTGCTGAAACCCGGCCAGCAGGTCCAGACGATGGTTGCCGGCCATGTCGTCAAGCGCAACACCCGGCTGGTCTCCGGCCTGCAGCCCGGCCTTTCGACGCGCTGCACCTTCACCACCGCCCAGGACGTCACGCTGTGGCCGATAGCGGTGACTTCGGTAAGCTATTTTCAAGATCGCAGCGCGCTGGCGGCGGCCGGCATAGGGCCGATCGGCGGTGTGGCCGGCGAGGCGGCGCTCCGCATCGTGCTGGCCCGAACCGGAAAAGGCAGGCTCGACGAATTGTCGCTCGACAAGCTTGATCTCTATTTTTCCGGGCGCACCAAGGCACCTTTGATTTTCGACGCGATTTTCGGCGCTTGTTCGGCCGTTGGCGCACGCGCGGAAGGCAAGACCAACCCCGTATCGCCCTTGCCGGAACCCGAAATGATCGGCATCAGCGACGACGAAGCCCTGATGCCTCGGACCCGTCCGACATTCGAGGGGTACCGTCTGCTGCGCGAATATTTCATGATGCCCGAGCGCTTTCACTATGCGCGGGTTTCTGGACTGCAGCCCGTCGTGCGCCGATGCGCCGCCGGGCTCGAGATCATCTTCATGTTCAGGCGTCCAGTGCCCGAGCTTGCTGACTTGACCCCGGCCGATTTCGAACTTTTCGCAACGCCGATCATCAATCTCTTCGAGCGTGAGTGCAACGTCATCGAGCTTGATCCGCGCAGGACGCGCCAGGTGCTGCATGCCGACCGAACGCGGGCGCGTGACTTCGAAATCTATCGGGTCATCCGCGTGGAGGACGCCGACACCGGGGGCAGCGATGCCGAAATTCCGGAGCTCTTCAGCCTGGGTCAGAATCGTGGCAGTGGCTGGGTCTACTCGACCGAGCGGCGTCCTCGTCGCGCGACGGAAGACGAGCGGCGCGACGGGCTGACCCGCACCTCCTACGCAGGGGACGATGTTTTCCTGGCAATTTCACGCCCGGTGGAAAGCCAGGCGAACCGGTCGCTGAAGCGTGTCGACATCGTGGCGCTTTGCACCAACCGCGATCTGCCGATCCTCGATGACAATCCCACTTTGACGCTGGAGGCCGGCGACCCGGTCGAAACGGTGCGGCTTCTCGGCGCGTTGCGTCCGCCTCGCCCGGCCATCCCCGCGGCGCTGCCTTCGGGCGCGGCGGGCGAATCGCGCGCCGACAATCTCGCCTGGCGGCTGGTGGCGCAACTGGCGCTCAATTTTCTCAGCCTTGCCAAGGAAGGCCGCGGCGTCGATCCGCTGCATGCGCTGCTTGATCTTTACGCCGACCGGGGAGATCCGAGCCTTGCCCGCAACGTGCATTCGATCGTTCGCATCGACTCGCGGTCGGTCATCGAACGGCTGCAGATCGACGGCCCGATGTGCTTTGGACGTGGCACGGAAGTAACATTGCATGTCGACCAGTCGGTCCTGGCAGGGCAAAGCACATTGCTGCTTTCGGCCCTGCTGGCACGGCTGTTTGCCCGGCATGCCGGAATAAACGGCTTCGTGCGAACCCGTACGCGGCTGCTGCAGAAGCAGGAGGATGTGCCATGGCCGATGACGCCCGGCAATCGCTACCTGATCTAGACACAGTCGACCCGAACCATGCCGAGGCGCTGTCCGGGACGTTCGACTTCTTCGAACTGTTGCGCCGACTCGAACGGAGGGGCGGGCTGTTCGGCTATGCCGGCTCGCCAGAGCGCGAGCCTGCAAGGCTCGGCCAGCATGTGCGTCTTAGCTTTTCGGCCAGGGACGTGGTTGAATTCCACGACGCGAAGGACAAGGCTCCGGCCGGGGTCACCGTCGCAAATCTCGGCCTGATGGGACCCGAAGGTCCGCTGCCGCTGCATCTGACACGCTGGGTGCTCGATCGTCTGTCGCAGCGCTGGTTCACCGGCGCCGATGCCCAGCAAACCAGCGACACGACATTCGTGGACTTCGTCAACATTCTTCAGCACCGCATGATCGCCCTGTATTATCGGGCATGGGCGGATGCGCATCCGGCCGTACAGGTCGAACGCGCGGTCGGCGGGCGCGTTCGCGCCATGCTCGAAGCCATGGCGGGAATAGGACTTCCGGGCACCCAGAACACCGATCTCGATACGGTGAAGCTTCGCCAGGCGGCTTCGCTCGCAAGCCAGGTCGACGGCCCGGAACGGCTGACGCTGTTCCTGGCGGAAGCGTTCAAGGTGCCGGTTCAGATCAAGGAGTTCATCGCCGCCTGGATAACCATCCCAACCGGGCTCCAGACCCGTCTTGCAAAAGCCTATGCAGGGCTTGGCCGAGGAGCGACGATCGGCCCGCGCGTTTTCAACCGCCAAAGCCGAATCGAGCTCCGTGTCGGCCCGCTGGGGTACGAGGACTTCAAGGCGTTCCTGCCCGGTGGCCAGCGGTTCAAACTGTTCAAGCAAGCCGTTCGCGACATGGTCGGGGAATCGCTCGACGTCGATCTGCGCATCGTGCTTGCGCGGGAAGCCGTGCCGCCGCCCCGTCTCGGAGCGGTACAGCTCGGCCGAACTGCCTGGCTTGCGCGGCCTGTTGAAAGGGGCGATGCTGACGATCTGCGGCTGCGCACAATCGTCGGATGGCAGCCGGAAATGGCGGGGGTCGCGGCATGAGCCTGCTGCTGACGCTGGAGCAAGGGCCACGCACCCAGGCCGTACGGCACACCCGGCTGGACGAAGGCGAGCTGGTGATCGGCCGCAGCGCGGACGCAGGCTGGCAGATCGACGATCCCGACATGTTCGTTTCGCGAGCTCATTGCAGGATCTCGGGTGGGCGAGATGGATATTTCGTCACCGATACGTCAAGCAGCGGATTGTTCATAAACGATTCTGACAGCCCGCTCGGCGCCGGCAAGTCGACGCGTCTTCAAAGCGGTATGCGGCTAAGACTGGGCGACTACGTCGTCTATGTCGATCTGCAGACGCCAACCGCCCAAGCACCCACAGCCGGCCAGCCGGCTCCGGAACGCCTGCCGCCGGCATCCCGGGCGCCGGTGAGCATCGGCCACGACGACTTCTTTTCCGCCACGGTCGAAGAAGAGCCGCGACGGCCACGTCCGGCGGATTTGCCGGACCCGTTCGAACGGCCGGTTCCAGGCGCGTTCGAGCGTGCCACCTCCGGCCAGCGCAGTTCGCCTGGTTTCGATGACCCGTTCAGCCTCGATCCGGTTTCAACGCCTGTGTCGAAAAATGCCGCCTCTTACCGCGAACCGGGCGGCGCGGCGAACCAGGCGGACCCCTTCGGCCTCGACCCCGTGCCGTCTCCCAGCCGGGGAGCCGAACCCGCTCATGGAAAGCCGTGCGATTTCAAGGATGATTTTGGTTTCGGATCGGCCGCGGCGCCCGGTTCGGCAAACGGCACCGGCTCGGCCGGACAGCGCGAGCGCATCGCCCAACGACCACAATCCGCCAATCCCTGGGATTTGCCCGCGCAAGCGGCTGACGTCCCGCCTCCGGCGCGGGCAGGTGCTGCTGCCAAACCCGCCCGCCTGCCGGCAGCGCCGCAACTGGGGGACATGGCGCTCCGCTCCGCATTCCTGCATGGCATGGGTGTCGAGGAAGCCGATTTCCCCGAGCGCGACAGCATTGCGGAAATGGAGAAGTTTGGCCGCGAATATCGGTTGATGATGGAAGGCCTGATGCAGCTTCTGCGCAAACGGTCCGAGGAAAAGGGAAACGCTCGCGTCGCCCAGACCATGGTTGGGGCTTCCGAAGTCAATCCGCTCAAGTTTCTGCCGACGGTCGACGACGCCATCGTCACGCTTCTCGCCGAGCGCAGCCCCGGATTTCTCGCCGGCGAAGCGGCAATCGCCGACGCGGTTCGCGACCTCGCCCAACATCACGTGCGCGCCTGGCGCGGCGTACAGGGCGCCTTGCGGCGGATGATTGACCGTTTTGACCCGACAGCGATCGAGGAAGAGCTGAAATCGAATTCCGCGATCGGCACGCTGCTTTCGGGCGGGCGCAGCGCCAAGCTGTGGGAGCTTTACCAGAAACGCCACCGTGAAATCGCCGAGAGCGCGGAAAAAAGCTTTCTGGGCGAAATCGGCGCTGATTTTCGGGATGCATATGAGGAGGAGTGAGACATGATCGATCGACGCGAATTCATTGTCGCCCTGGGCGCAACCGGGCTGCTTACGGCTTGCCAGAGCGGGCCGCCGAAACCATCGGTGATCACCGTCAAACTGACCGGCGGGGCCGGTATGAACCCGGGACCGGGCGGCGGCGACCGGCCGGTGACGGTCCTCGTCATGCGGCTGCGCAGCACCGGCAAATTCAATTCCGCCGACTACTTTGCCTTGCAGGGGGATGCCGGTTCGGCACTCGCAGGCGACCTCATCGGATCCGACCAGATCGCCGTCGGGCCGGGAAAGACCGCGTCCAAGACCATCACGGTCGAGCCGGACGCGACGGCGCTGGGCTTTGTTGCACTGATCCGCGAGCCCGGCGGCCGGAACTGGCGGACGACCAAGTCAGTGTCGGCGGGATCACAATTTACGGTCAACGTCTCGCTTGGCAGCGGCGGCATTTCCGCCTAGCGGCCAGGGCAAGGGGAGCTCGATGCAGAGAGTAGCGGCATGAGCGATGCAAACAGGGTGCTGTGGTCCGAAGGTCTGTTTCTCCGGACCCAGCATTTCCAGCAGCAGGATCGCTTTTTCGAGGCGACGGTGCGCGGCGCGTTGCAGGCCGGGCAGTTGCATACGTTCGGCTTCCAGCAGCTGACGCTGGATCAGGCATTGCTGGAGGCCGGCCAAATCTCGATCCTGTCCGCACGGGGCATCTTTCCGGACGGGACACCTTTCTCCATTCCAGACATGATGGACGCGCCGCGACCATTGCCGGTCACCCCGGACACGGGCGCCGGGCCGGTGCTGGTGGCCTTGCCTCTGGAGCCTCCGGGAGGTGTCGGCTTCGATCCGGCACACGCAGCCGCCTCGGGAGCACGGTATCACGGGCGGATCGTCTCGGTGCGTGACGCCGTCCAGGGCGGTTCAGATCCTGAAGAAATCGAGATCGCCCGTCCGCAGGCGCTGCTGCTTGCACCCGGCAAGTCGGTCGGTGGCTACACAGCCTTGCCGATAGCCGACCTCAAGGGGGTTCGAGCCGATGGCGGCGTCTCTCTGGACGAGACCTTCCTGCCGCCGACACTGGTTACCGGCGCGGTGGCCTGGTATCGGCAATTGCTTCTGGAGGTTGTCACGGGCCTGGACCAGATCGCCGAGGCGCATGGCAAGATGGTCATGGGCGGGCCTGGGCGAAGCGTCGAAGATCTGCTGATGCTCAATCTCGCCAATGCGGCGCGTCCGCGGCTCGCCCACATGCTGGCGCAGGATGTCTTCCATCCGGCCGAGCTTTACCTGGAACTTGCCGGGCTCGCTGGTTCGATGGCGACCTACGGATCGAGCGCGCGGCGCCTGGGCGAATTACCCGCTTACGATCACATGGCGCCAGGCCCCGCCTATTCGGCGCTGGCGGATGCGCTGCGCTCGCTCATCCTCAGCCTGCGTTACATCGAGCCTAAATCGCGTGCGCTGCCTGTCATGCGGCATTCGACCAATGTCTGGAAAATCCGCATCGACAACCCGAAGCTGCTGGTGGCCAGCCGGATCGTCATCCGGGTCGGCTCGGAGCTGTCGGAGGACGCGCTGCGCAAGATCTTCGTCAATCAGGCGACTGTCGGCTCGGCCGACCAGTTCGAGGGCCTGTGGAAATCGCGTTTGCCCGGCATTCCGCTGAAACCGCTTCATTCCCAGCCGCGCGAGATCCCCTACGATGGCGATCGGCTGTGCCTCGAGCTGGACCAGAAAAGCGAGCATTGGGCCTCGCTGCTCGATGCTCCCGGCTTTGTCATCGGCGTTTCGGGCGTGTTGCCAAGCGAGCCGCAGGTGGACTGCTATTCGGTGAATAGGTGAGATCATGAGCCGCGATGATCCGTTCGGACTGTCGGATGATCGCGAACGCACCCGCATACGACTGACCGGGGCGCCAACGCCACGACCGATGGCGCCGCTCTTGCCGGGCGCAGTGGTAAAGCGGTCTCGCACCCACCCGAACGCGCTTGTCAACGCATTCGCGCCCTTGCTCGAGTTCGCTCCCGAGCTTGAAAGCGCGCTGCCGCCGGAGAATCCGGAAACGTTGCGCACCCGATTGCTCGAAGAACTGGTTCGGGCACGCGACATGGCAATGTCGACGGGATCCTCGATGGAGAGGGCCGACCAGGCAGCTTGGATCGTGGCTGCGTTGCTCGACGATCTGGCTTTGAATACGCCATGGGGCGGGGCCAGCGCCTGGCCGCGGCAGCCGCTCGTGGTCATGCTGCACGGCGACGTCGATGCCGGCACGCAGTTCTTCACGCGTCTCGACGAACTGGAACGCCATCCCAACCGTGATCGCGAATTGCTGGAACTGCAATATGACTGCATGGCGCTCGGCTTCCGCGGCAAATATCGCGTGCCTGGGCGGTCAGGCGACCGATCACTCAATGCCGTACGAGTGGCGGCGGCACGCTTCCTGCGCGATGCCGACGCTGAAGGCGCGCCACTGTCACCAAACTGGCAGGGCGTGATCGCATCCGACGAACCGCAGCGCTTCATCGTTCCGATCTGGGTTATGGCGCTCGGTGCGGCGGTTGTTGCCACTGCCATCCATATCGGACTCTCGATGGGACTGAGCAGCCAGGCGGTCGAGCTTTCCGCACTTGTGCGCACGTTGCCGCCGCCTGCACGCGGCGACATCAGCCGTACGTCGCCCAAGGTCGATGCCCCGCCGCCGGAGAAGGTGGATTTTGCGCTGTTGCCGGAATTTCAGGCCGGAGCGCCGGCCGACCTCAGATCCGCCCTCAGCGGCACCGAGAGCGTTTCGCTGGCCAAGCTGATCATCCAGGCCTCCAACCCCGAACTGTTCCAGTCGTCGCGGCCACAACTGACCGAAGGTTTCGAGCCCCTGATCGGTTCGATCGCCAAGGTGATCCTCGCCAATCAGGAGCTGATCGGAAACATCACGGTGATCGGTCATACGGACGGCGTTCCTCTGCAAAAGACCAATCCGCTGTCGACCAACCAGCGGCTGTCCGAGGCTCGCGCCCAGACGATTGCCGACATGCTGGTCCAGAACGGAGTGCCACGGGACCGCGTCCATTCCGAGGGCCGCGCGGCCACCGATCCAGTGGCCAGCGACAACACGCGCCAGGGGCGAGCCTTGAACCGCCGCGCCGAGGTGCTTGTCGAAAAGAGGCTGTGAGATGTTCATCCTGCGCTTCCTCTGGGCGGTTCTGACATCGCGCTGGCTGTGGACGCTGATCGGCATCACGCTGCTTTCCCTGGTCATCTGGGTGTTCGGTCCGATCGTCAGGGTCGGTGCCTACGAACCGTTTGCCTCTGAAAATGTGCGCATCGTCATCATCGCGCTGCTGGTCATCTTCTGGCTGATCTGGCTGATCGTCGCCCAGCGCCGGGCGATCCGCGCCAACCGCCTGTTCGTCGCTGAGATTGCCGCCCCTGCGGTGGAAAAGCCGCTGAGCCCCGGCGAAGAGAACGTCGCCGCCGTGGGTGCCAAGTTCGCCGAGGTGATGGCCGAACTGAAGCGCCGCAAGCTGGGCGGCCGCAAGTTTCTGCGCGACATGCCGTGGTATGTGATCGTCGGGCCGCCGGCCACCGGCAAGACCACGGCTCTGCGGCAGTCCGGACTGAATTTTCCGATCGACCTCACCGACGACCTGCAAGGGGTCGGCGGCACCCGCAACTGCGACTGGTTCTTTTCCGAAAACGCGGTTCTGATCGACACTGCCGGCCGCTATGTGCAGCAGGAGAGCCAGCCCGATGTGGACGCGGCGGAATGGCTGGGCTTCCTCGACCTTTTGAAGAAGCATCGCGGCCGCCGCGCGCTCAACGGCGTCATCGTGGCGCTTTCGATCGACGTGCTTTCGGAGGGCGACGAAGCCATCAAGGCGCACGGCCGCAAGATCCGCCGCCGGTTGGCCGAGCTCAACGACCGGCTCGAAATCCGCCTTCCGGTCTATCTGATGCTGACCAAGGCCGATCTGATCAAGGGTTTCGAAGCCTTCTTCGGCGGTCTGTCCACCGCCTCGCGCGAGCAGGTGTGGGGAACGACCTTCGCGCTGGATGCGCGCGTGGATGCCAAGACCATCGAACGCGAAATTTCGACGCTGGCGACGGAACTCGAGCGGCGGCTGGTGCCGCGCCTGGAGGATGAGGAAAAACTCGCCGCCCGTGCAGAGATCTTCCGGTTTCCTGCCCAACTCGCAAGCCTGTCCGAACCGATCCAGGTGCTGGTCGAGGCGATGTTCGGCGAAAGCCGGTATGAAGAGGCTGCATGGCTGCGCGGCCTCTACCTGACATCGGCGACTCAGGAAGGGGCGCCTATCGACCGACTGACCGCGGCGCTGTCGTCGTCTTTCGGTCTTCCGCCACGGCGGGTCCTGCCCGCACCAAGGGTCGAGAAACGCAGCTTCTTCCTGAAGAACCTGCTCACCGAAGTCATCTTCAAGGAAGCAGGCCTGGGTACGTTCGACCCGCTGGCGCTACGCCGCCGCGCCTGGATCTGGCGGGGCGCGGCGGCTGCCTGTGCCACAGCGGGCTTGCTGGCCAGTGCGGTGTTTGCCTGGTCTTACTACGACAACCGCAATGCGATCTCGGCCCAGGCAAGCCAGTTCGAAGCGCTGCAGACGCCGTTGACCTCGGCTGCCGCAAACCCGGCATCGGTGCAGCAGCCTGCCATCGACGGCGCGCTCGAGGCAATGGACGCGGTCTCAAATGCCCGGACAGCACCGCCGGCCGCTGTCCAGGATCTGCTGGGGCCATCGGCCTCGGCGGAGCTGGTGCGGGCTCAGACCGACACCTACGATCACGCCTTGCGCAACGTGCTTGAGCCGCACATGGTGGCCCTTCTCGAGGCTACCATGTGGCGGCAGATCCGCGATCCGGATTTCATGCTCGGCGCTCTCAAGACCTATCGTATGATGACGGGTCTGTCGCAGATGGATCCCGACTACACCCAGAACTGGTGGGTCAACAGCCTTCCCGAATTCGCGGCCGCAGCACCATTTCCAACCGCCGATGCCGAAGAGCATCAGCTTGCGGCCATCCGCCGGATGACGGTCGACGAAAGCTATATCGAGCCCGACCAGGCGCTGGTTGCCGAAGCGCTGAAAACGGTATGCACGATTTCGTTGCCGGCGCGTGCCTACAAGCAATTGCTGGCCGATCCGGTAGTGGCCGGGCTCAAAGAATGGATCCCGGCGAATTTCGCCGGTCCCAACGGCGCCAAGGTTTTTGCGCGTCGCTCCGACAAGACGCTTCGCGTCGGCATTTCGGGAGCATTCACCTATGCAGGCTTCCATGACGCCGTTCTCGACCGGATCGAGGACGTGGCAGCACAAGCGGCGCTGGATCGGGCGGTCTTCGCCGGGGGCTGCTCCGAGAACTCCGAAACGTCCGTGTCGGCGCTGTCCGAGGACATCCTGAAGCTCTACTACGACGACTATATCGCACAGTGGGACAGCTTCCTGCGCGATATGACGCTGGCGCCGTTGAGCGACCTCAATGTCGCCAGTGAGAATCTGAAGGATCTTTCCAGCGCCGATTCAGCGCTGAAACGCCTGCTCACGGCGGTCGTTCAGGAGACCGAGCTTACCCGGTCCGATGAAGCGCCGGCCGACGACAAGGCGGCGGCCAAGGGCGGCTCGAAACTGCTCGGCAAACTCGGCAAGCTCGGCAAGATCGTCAAAACGGGGGCAAAGCTGCTTCCACGCGCGGGCTCAGCTGACGAGGTGGATCTTACCGGCAACCTGGTGGCCGAACACTTCAAGCCGCTCAAAGGTGCTATTGCCGAGGTCGACGGCCAGCCGCCAGCACTCGACGCCGCGGTGGTGGCTCTGACGGCGCTGTCCAACGTTTTGCAGACGGTCACGGCCAATCCCGATCCCCAGGATGCCATCAAGAAGCAAGGCGGCCTCGCCGAACTGACGGGGGCGGTCGCAAGGCAAGCGCAAATCCTGCCCGACCCGGTCGACGACTGGCTCGGCGGTGTCGCCGGCGACACCAGCGGGTTGACGCAAAAGGCGGTCACCTCGGAGCTCAACGCCATCTGGCGCGCCGACATCCTGCCCTTCTGCCAGGCGGCGCTCAACGACCGCTATCCGTTCAGTCCCGAAAGCGCGGTGGACGTCAATGTCCGCGACTTCGCCCGCCTGTTCGGACCGGCGGGCCTGATCGACGCGTTCACCAACGACCATTTGATCAGCTATGTCGACACCGCCAGCCAGCCGTGGAAATGGCGTGCCGATTTCGGCCTCGACCCTTCGGCGCTGGCGGCTTTCGAGCAGGCCAGGCGGATACGCGACGATCTCTTTCCCGGCGGTACAGGACCGGTGATGAGCTTCACGCTGGAACCCAAGGACCTGTCTCCGAACGTCACGCGCGTAACGCTCAATCTCGATGGCCAGACCCTCGTCTACTTCAACAACGCGACGCGGCCGCAACCGATGACCTGGCCCGGCAAGGACGGCACCGGGGTCATCTCGCTCGCCTTCCAGCCCATCGATGGTTCGCCCGAAATCATGCTCAACGAGACCGGCAGCTGGGCGTGGCTGAGGATGCTGCGCAGCGGCCGATTCACCGGCACCTCGCTGTCCGATGTCTACAGCCTGCGCCTGGGGACGAAAGGTATGTACGCCGATTTCGAGCTCAAGGCCGCCAGCGTCGAAAATCCCTACAACCTGCAAATGTTCAAGAAATTCTCATGTCCGCCGCAGATATGAAGCTGCCTGGCTTTTACGGCAAAATGCCCGCCACCGGAGATTTCGTGACACGGCGGCTGCCGGGCGACTTTGTTCGCGGCTGGGACCGTTGGCTGGCGCAGCATCTCGTCCCGCTGTTCGGCTCGGAATTTTGGCCGAGCACAACCGCGCTGCGCTTCCTGGCTGGCCCGGCTTGCTTCGGCGCATCGGCGGGCATCATTGTGCAGAGCGCCGACAGGGTCGGCAGGCAATTCCCTTTGAGCGTCGTCGCGCAGCTTGCTGAAGCCCCGGTTCGGCTGGCTGACGCCGAGGCGTGGTTTGCCGAGATCGAAGAAGCGGCCATCGCCGCCCAGCACGGCGAGCTGACGCCGGACGAACTGGATACAGTATTGAGCGGACTGCCGGTGCCTCCTGTCGAGGCCGACGACGAGGTCATCAGCGGTATGGTGATGTGGACCGCCCGTTCGGACATTTTCGACATCGATCCGCAATCGCCGCAAGCGACGCTGGAGCAGATTCTCGCCGCCAGCTGGGAGACCAACTGATGCGGATCTTGAACCAGATGGGGTATCCGCACCAATTCACCATGGGCATGGACAAGGCCGGCCATGAGTGGATTGTCGTGGTCGCCAAAGGCACGTTCGACTTCCCCGCCGAGCCGGGCGGACTGGTGCGAAAATCAGCGGAACAGGTGCCCCTGGTGATGGCCGACACACAGACCGGCGTGGCCGGCTACTCGGCCACGCTCTGGGAGACCGACTTCGCCTTCCGCAAACCACGCTGCGACGTGATCGCCAATGGCTGCGCCTATGCGCCGGGCGGGCGCCCGGCAGAGCGCGTGCCGGTCGGCATCAAGGTTGGTAATTGGTCAAAACTGTTCGAGGTTGTCGGCCACCGCGAATGGCGCTCGATCGGGCCGGTTTTTACCGCCACATCGCCGCAACCCTTCCTGAAACTGCCCATTTCCTACGACGTTGCCTGGGGCGGCGTCGACAGGTTGGACCCGGAGGACAAGCTTCCCGCTAGCTACAAATACAACCCGGTCGGAACCGGCTGGTCCCGAACCAGGAACCAGCGCCTCGTACCCGGGCTGCGGCTACCGAACACGCAAGCTGTCGACGAAGACATCCGCTCTCCCTTCGGTGATTACAAACCGATGAGCTTTGGCCCGATGGGCCGCGGATGGCCGGGCCGGATCGAGTATGGCGGCACTTACGACGACAATTGGGCCAAGAACATCTTTCCGTTCCTGCCGCCGGATTTCGACGAGCGCTATTTCCAGATGGCGCCGCCTGACCAGCAGATCGACAATCCGCGAGGCGGCGAAGAGGTGGTGCTTGTGAACCTGGCTCCCGAAGGGCGAGTGAGCTTTCGCCTACCGTCGGCAGCATTGCCGATGACGTTGTTCAAAGGCAGGCAAAAGGCCTATGAGGCCGACATATTTCCAGACACCGTTCTGCTCGACCCAGAAAGACGCCGCTTCTCGCTCGTCTGGCGCCTCTCGCAGCGCATTCACAAGACGATCCTCGATTTCTCGGAGTGCTGGGTAGGTCCGCCAACGCCGGCCATGCTGAGAGCGAGGCTCAAGGGAAAACAATATGTTTGTGTTGGCCACATCACGCCCGCACGAGAGAATGAAGACGCATGAGTGCGCAACTCGACATCGTCTCGATAGGCATGGTTACGGCTGTCGGCCTCGACGCGCCGTCAGCTTGCGCGGCAATGCGTGCAAGACTCGACGGTTTCCAGCAAACGCGACTTCGGGGCTCCGCCGGCGAGTGGCTAACCGGTGCGCCAATCGCGTTACCGCGCAATTGGATTGGTGACAGGCGCATGGCGCATCTGGCGGCTGGTGCTATTTGCGAAGCGTTCGAAAGCGTGCCGGAAGCACGCGGCCAAACGGCACTGATCTTATGCCTTCCCGAGGAAGAGCGGCCCGGCCGGCCTGTCAGCGACAATTCCGCTTTGCTTAGGAGCGTTGCAGAAATTGTTGAGGTCGAACCGCATGCACGCTCCAGAATAATAGCGCACGGACGACCTGCAGGCGTTGTCGCATTGGAACATGCTCGCCGGTTGCTGGCATCAGGCGAGGTGCCCTTTGTGATGATTGCCGGCGTCGATAGTTATCTGAAAAGCCAGACAGTCACGCACTATATCTCCTGCAATCGTCTCCTTACGCCGCAAAATCCGAACGGGTTCATACCTGGGGAGGCGGCGGCGGCGATCATTTGCACCCAGGGTCGACAGGGCGGTCTTCGGCTATTTGGGCTTGGGCTCTCTCGCGAAAATGCATCGATCTACAACACTGAAGATTTGCCTTTGCGCGGTGACGGCATGACGGCTGCTTATCGCGCGGCATTCGAAGAAACCGGTATCGAAATGAACCGGCTCGGGTACCGGATCGCTGACCTCGTAGGAGAACAGTACTGGTTCAAGCAAAGCGCTCTTGCCAGCCTGCGCTTACTGCGAGGAAGGCATCAGTTTCAAGACATCTGGTCGCCAGGCGAGTCCCTCGGCAATGTCGGAGCTGCCGTGGTGCCACTCATGCTTGGCATGGCTTTCACCGCGGCACGCAAGGGCTACGCTGCCGGAAATCCGGTTTTGATCGAGGCATCGAACGATGCCGGCGCCTGCGGCGCAGCTATCGTGGCATCGAGGGCCGCGTAATGGGCGGGGTGTTTGCCAACGGCCTGGAAATTTCCGGCAAAGCCGTGAACGCCCAGACCATCGCCGCATTCCCGGATGTTTGCTTTACACCTCCGGAAAACCCCGCAACGCCGCCCGGCGTGCCCATCCCCTACCCTAGTTTCGGATTGGGCAGCGACACAGAGCAAGGGACCGGCACCGTCAAGATCGGCGGCAAGACCGTCAACATCAAGAACAAATCCGACCTGTCCAGAACGTCTGGGACGGAGGCTGGCTGTGCCGCAAAGAAAGGTGTCATCACATCGAAAAATACGGGAAAGGGGTATTTCAACTCATGGTCTAACGATGTGAAGTTTGATGGCGAGCCTGTCATACGTATGACAGATCTTGCCACAAACAACCATGCATCGCCGACTGGCAATACGGTTACATGGCCGCACACGGCCGCCATAACTGTCAGTGGGCAGGACTGTGCAACGATTCTAAATAACGTGGGTATATATGTGCATCAACACAAGGATTCCGATTGTGCGCACCCGACGGAATCCGAGCACTGCTTTGAAAATCAGATGTTCCAGAGGAGTCGCGGCGGCGATAACTATTCCGGCTGGGGAAATTACGACGTCAACACCGCGCCCTGCATTTGCATGGAGTCCTACAAGAAAACCAAGACCGGATACCGCAAATCCGGTTCTGGGTCGAAACGCGGCTCGCCGCACAACAAAAAGACAAAGAAAGTCCGCGATTTCCTGAAGAAGAAGCGCAGTCCGACCTTAGGCGATGCGATCAAGGAGGTGCAGCAGGCTGTCGGCGACCATCACGAGAAGCTTCAGAGCTGCACCAAAAAGGAGAAGGACGACGCGCTCGAATGCCTGAAGCTCGTGCTCATCGACTACCTCATCGATTGCGCCAGAGCCCCGAAACCGACCCCCGCCCAGATACTGGCAAAACCGATAAGGAAGAAGTGATGCGTGAGCCCGAAACGATCGCCGACTTTGACCCAGAGGAAATCGATGTCCAGGCCGTGGACGGATATCATCACGGCGGCAATCGCTTCAGCGCCAGTTTCGAACTGAGCGATCCCGATGACGAATTCAGCCGGTCCTATCTCCTGGAAATTGAGCTTGGGGCGACCATTCGTTTCAATGCACGGCTTCAGATCGAGGACGCGATCCGGTCCCATGTCAGTTTTGGGCCGCAAGACCATGTTGCGCTTGAGCTTGGAGGGATCATCCACGACCTTCCGCCTGGTTCGGCATCACGCACGGAACTGCCCGAAGGCGCACTGACGCGCCTGTGGGCCCCATCGCGCGACCGGATCTTTGCGATCGGAGATCTTGGCGTAAGCTATCTGCGTGAGCGGGGCCAATGGGGGCAGTTGGAGACCTTCGACGAAGCCGTGCTCAACGATATCCACGGTCGTGACGGAAGTCCGGTCTATTGCGCCGGCGACCGCGGGCTTCTGCTGAGACTCGACGGACGGCGCTGGAATCGTATCGATGTGGGCGTCGAGGAGAATTTCAATACCGTCCTGGCCGGACCTCAGGGTGAGGTCTATCTCGGCGGGGCGAACGGGGCAGCCTACGAATTGCGTGACAGCCAGCTGATTGCGTTGAAGGCCGACGAGGTCGACTATTACGATATCTGCGAGTTCCGCGGCAAACGCTACTGGTCGGACATGAGCTACGGCGTTTCGGTGCAGAAGGGACGCGAACTCGTGCCTCTGCTCGAAACGGAACAAGGTTTTACCATGAACGCGACCGAGGAATTTCTTGTTGTTGCAGGCTGGCACGAATTCTTTCTGTTCGACGGCACTGACTGGTCCGGTTTCGAAATGGGCTATGACGGCAATATCTTCCTTCGAACGGTCGACATCAACAACTACCGATAGGATGGGGGCCATCGGTTCTGTTTCAGGGTCACCGCCAGATATTCTCTAACTTTGGGAAGGTCCAGATCCACAATCTGGATCGGTTTTGGTGCGGCCAGCATCCGTAACACGAAGAGTTCACCCGCTTCCGAGAACTCCTCAAAGCGCTCCTGCGCAATTTTTCGACCTTGATCTCCGGCTACCCGCAAACCGTCCAGATGAGCCTCCAACCTTTCAATCAAGCGGGCAACACGCACTTCGTCCATCTCCGGATTTTCCTCGGGGTGGAGCAGGTGATGGTCATAGATCGTCCATAGAAACGCCGCCATTTCGGCATGCTGGCGGACGATCTCGCGCAAGATCGGCGCTGCCATCAGTTCAGGTTCACCGAGCCGCCACGGATACGGTTGGTGGCGCTTGCGTGGCTCGTAACGTATGTGCCGCGGATGATGATATGGCCGTCTTTTTCCATGATGATCGTGGCCTTGCCACAGCGTAATTCTATTCGTTCTTCACCCACTATCCTTACCTGTTCGCCGTCGCGTTTGACTTGCGCCCGCGGCTTGCGGCTTGGCTCTACAATGCGCCCCACAATCAGTGGTCGACCAACATCTCCGTCTTCAAACAGGAGCGCGACCTCGGAGCCGATCATATCCGAACTCATTTCGGCCAGGCTTCGGGCTCTTACCGCGGTCTCCCTTGTATTGCCCGGGAATACGACGAGCGGTGCTTCGTCATCGAAGCCGAGAAAAACTCCGATTATCACCCCTTCGATCCGCTTCCGAGTCTTGGTCATCCAGCCGCCCTCAATTCTGCTTGATCTCCGAACCTTTCATCGTGATGTCGCTTGAAGCCTTCACGTTGATCTTGCCCGAGCCTTTGACGGAAATGTCCTTGCCTTCAATATTGATGGTGCCGTCCTTCTTCATCGAAATCGCGGCCGAGCCACACTTGATCACGATGGAGTCGCCAGCCTCGATCAACAAATCTTTGCCGATCTTGATGGCACCGTCCTCGCCAATCTCGACAAGGCTTCCCTTGGCTATCTTCAGGGAGCGCGCGCCGCCGACATTGGTCGCGTCGTCCTCGGCGATTTTGGCGTTTCGCCCATTGCCGATCTGCGAGGAATGGGCTCCGCCGACCTTGAAACTTTGATCCGCCGCCACCTGCACGCTCTGGTTCGCGCCCACCGACCAGTTGTCGTCGGCACCAATGCTATGGCTCTGCGCCGCACCCACCGTAACCGACCGTGTCGCGCCGATTGTATTGGCCTGCGGGCCACCCACGGTCCTGGTCTCGGATGCTCCGACGCTGTCGACACGGGCGGCGCCGACCGTAATGGTCTGGACGATCGCGACGGTCTGCGTGTGATTGGACCCGATCGTCTCCGTCGAGTTCGACCCGATATTGATCGTCTCGTTCGACCCCACCGTAAGCGAGCGATTGACGCCCACCGTCTCGGTGTCGTTGTTGCCGATATCGGTGGTCTGGTCGACGCCGACCTTGACCGTCTTGTTGTTGCCGACGTCCTCGTCGAGGTTGTGGCCGACGGAATGCTTGGCGTCGTGGTCGATGCGGTCCGACTGATCGTGCTGCACCAGCTTGGTTCGGTCATGCTTGATCAGAAGGTGGTGATCCTTCTGCGCCTGGAAATTGACCAGCTCGGAGCCGGCCTTGTCCTCGAACATCAGCTCGTTGTAGCCGCCGCCGCCGAGCGAGGAGTCCGACTTCCAGCCGGATTGCGTGGCACTCGCCGGCAGGCCATAGGGCGGCATCTGCGAGGCATTATAGACCCGGCCGGTGATGATCGGCAGGTCAGGGTCGCCTTCGATAAAGTCGACGATCACCTCCTGGCCGATGCGCGGTATCTGGATGAAGCCCCAGCCGCTGCCGGCCCAGGTCTGTGAGACCCGCACGAAACAGGAGCTGTTCTCGTCCTTCTTGCCCAGGCGATCCCAGTGGAATTGCACCTTCACCCTGGCGTATTTGTCGGTGAATATTTCCTGGCCTGACGGACCGACCACGGTCGCCGTCTGCGGCCCACGCATGATCGGTCGGGGCGTGATCCGTGGCGGACGATAGGGCAAGGCGGTCGGCGCCACGCCCAGGATCACCTTGAAGTTCTCGCTGTCGACGTCGGCATGGCTTCTGTATCCCGGATCGAACAGCCTGTATTCGGCGCTGACCACCAGATACTCCTGGTTCTGGTCCTCGCGCGGAAAGCCATCGAGCTTAAACGTACAGCCCGAAAACAGGCCGCGCACGGTGCCGACCGCGGCGATACGCTGGTGGACGGCCTGGATTTCCTCGCGTCGGATCGCGGCCAGGTTGTCGCCCCGACCGACTTCGAGATGCGCGCCGGGCTGGCGGTAGTTTTCGCCGGCGGCCAGCTTGTGACTGAAAGGCTGGGCCGACTTGGCCATAAGGTCGGCGCCCGGCTTCTTGAAATCATAGTCGGTGTGGGCATAGGCGCCCGGACGCACCGAACTGCCAGGTATCCATTCGGTGATGTATTCGACATCGCGCCGGGAGCCCTGCCCTTCAAAATGATAAGGTACTTTCTCGTAGCCCGGCGCCGGCTTCAGCTTGCTCATCGCATCGGTCAGGACAAGCGTGTGTTTGCCCTCGTCATGCTCGAAAAAATACAGGATGCCTTCATGCTCGAGCAGCCGCTGGACGAAATCCAGATCGGTCTCGTCATATTGCACGCAGTATTCGCGCGGAGGGTAGGAACCCTGCAGACGCAGATCGAACTCCGCCGTGCTGTATTTCTTAAAGACGTCCTTGACGATGTCGACGACGCTCTTGTTCTGGAAAATACGGCAATCGGTGGTGTTGCCGAGGAACCAGAGCCACGGCCTGACGACCGCTTCGTAGTAGGCCAGCCGGTCTTCTATGCGGGTCAGGCGAAACTCGGACACAAGGCCGCTGAACCAACGTTTCGGATCGGATTCGCCTTCCACCGAAACGACCCCCCCCAGCATCTTCAGCGGATCGATATCGGGGCTGGGGCTAACGAACCCTACCGTATAGGCCAAACAACGGCTGATCTCATCGCGACCGACAAGATGCGTGAAGGTCAACAGCTCGGCGCCAACCGGTGTTTGCACAACCGTGGCACGTTCGTTCGGCATGGGTCGTGCCCCTCCTGGACGCGGCCGCCGGCAGTGGGTTTGAAGTTCCCGCATCCAGGAACTTTTTGGCCCGCCGCACCAGGCTATGTTGAGCCTACCACATGTTGTCCGGCCGACCAAAGAGATGCACAGCGGAAAAACCTTACCCTGCCGATGCATTGGCTCGAAACGCCGCTGTCCTGTTGGATGTGCAAACTGCTAGAATGTGGAGTATCGATCAGCGTTCGACGGCGATCCTCGATGTATATCAGTCTGCAAATCAACAATGTCGACGCCTTGCCTGCGGGCATCTCGACCAGTTACGCGGCGCGTGATCGCGGCTTCGAAATCGGACGCGAGGCTTGTGATTGGACCTTGCCGGACCCCGACAAGTTCATCTCCGGCCGGCATTGCGAGGTTCGCTACGAGGCAGGCGCTTTCTGGCTGCACGATGTCTCGCGCAACGGAACCTACATCAACGGTTCGAGCCAGCGCATGACCGGCCCGCATCGGCTGAGCCATGGCGACCGGGTGCTGATCGGCCGCTATGTCATCTTCGTATCGATCGACGACGAGCGCGCCACGACAGGCCATATCAGTTCGACACAACGAGAAATGCCGGCCGCGACAGGCCGGCCGCTCGAATTCGCCGCCGAGCCGTTCTTCACTCCTTCGGAGCAACAGTCCGGGCAGCGGGTTCCGGCTCCGGCGTTCTCGTCGCAACCGCCTCTCCCCTCGACCAGAGACGAAGTGCTGCGGGAAATCGCGATCGCGGCCGGCATCTCGCCGGAATTGCTTCAATCGCGCGATCCGCATGAAGTTGCCGCCGAAATCGGCACGGTCCTGCGGACTGTGGTCGAGGAACTGACCATGCTTTTGAAAGCGCGCGCGTCCGCGAAAATACTGGCCAAGAGCACACAACGGACGATGATTAGCGCCGCCGACAACAACCCCCTGAAGTTCGTCCCGGGAACCGACGACATCCTCGAAATCATGTTCGCCCGCCGCAGGGCCGGCTATCTGGATGCCAGGCGCAGCATCGAAGATGCATTCCGCGATCTCAAGACGCACGAATTCGCCACCTATGCCGCCATGCAAGCTGCGCTGTCGCGGCTGCTCGACGATCTGTCGCCCGAGGCGATCGGAAAGAAACTCCCCCCGACATCGTTCTCGTCGAAGAAAAGCCAGGCCTGGGACGCTTTTGTCGCGACCTGGCGAACCATGGAGGAAGCCCACGAGAACGGCATGCTGGACATATTCCTGGCCTATTTCAGCGAGGCCTATGCCAAGGCCGACAAGCAGAAATAGACAGGCCCAAAGGGGGATGCGAGGCTGAAGTCGACGAAGAAAACCTCTTTGGTGCGCGGCATCCGGTTCCAATCGAGAGTTTGTGAGATTACGATCGCATACGACAATTCGCTAAGCGGCTAAGGCTGATCGACCTGGGGGTCTGCGGCAAATGTCATCTTTCGGCGGGATAGTAAGATATAGCCTACCTTCCTCCGGACACTGTCAGAGTCGGCAGGGGTTGCGTTTCCTTCACCTGACGAGAAACCGTTTTGCGCCTGTCTCACCCAGTCGCGGGCACACCGCCTGCACGGACGATCGTCCATGAGTTCGAAGGACGATCCTTTCGGCCCGGCGGGCAAGACCGTCATTCGCGCCCCTCCACGGCGTGAGCGAAAACCGGCGCCGGTCCCTCAAGCGCCCGTCGCGGATGACGGGCAAACCTCGCTGATTAAGAATTCGACCGTATTCGATCCCGGCATCGGCCAGCATACACCGCCGGGCTGGGCATCCGGGACAGTGATTTATCAAGGAGCCCCTTCCGCTTCGGCAGGAAGCGGCGCTTCCGAGGCAGCTCTGCGGCAGGAGACCCTGCTCAATGTCAGGGACAGTGTCAGATATTCCGCGGCAAACCCGATCCTTGCCGCGGCCGCACCATTGCTGATGCTGTTCGGCCAGTTCAGGCTTATCCCCGTCGAGAAACAAGCCGAGCCGTTGGCCGAACATGTCACTGAGGCGATCGATAGGTTCGACAGGACAATCGAGAAATCAGGTGTTGCCGAAGAGGATGCGCGGATTGCGAAATTCATCCTCTGCGAAACCGCCGACGATCTCGTCGGCAACCTGCCTTGGCCACAGAAAGATACTTGGGCGCAGCACAGCATGCTGTCGCAGTTCTTTCACGTCGAGCCCAGCGGCACAGGCTTCTTCGAAGCGCTGAACAAGGTCCTGGCCAATCCCGAGGCACACTACGAGCTGCTCGAACTGATGCATGTCTGCCTGTCGCTGGGGTTCGAGGGCCAGTACCGGGGCCTGACGCGCGAAGACAGCAATCTCGAACGCGTTCGGCGCGACGTCTACGAAACGCTTCGCTATTTCAGGGCACGCGCGGACGCGGACATCTCGCCCCGCTGGCAAGGCTTGGCGTCGACCATGACGCAGCCGTCGACACGCCTGCCCCTCTGGGTCGTCGCGGCAGCTGCGTCAGCGCTGCTGACTGCTGCATTCTTCGCACTGCGGGTCCTCATCACCAACGAAGGCGACGCTGCCGCCGGTGAATTGCTGGCGCTCAACCCATCGACGCCGATTACCATCGAACGGGCCAGCGTGGCGCCGTTGGCGGAGCCGGCGAAAATCGTCCCACCCGTCGCCACAACCACGCAGATCGATCGCATCCGTTCGGCACTGGCCAAGGAAGTCGAAGGCGGCGGGCTGACCATCGGCACGAAGGGCGACTTCATCGTTGTGGAAATCAACAATCTCCTGCTGTTCCAGTCCGGCAGGGCCGAGGCGAAGCCGGAGTTCCAGCCCGTTGCCGCAGATATCGCCGCGGCCCTGGAACCCGAGCACGGACCGATCAGGATTGTCGGCCATACGGACAATGTGAAGCCGCGGAAATCGAGCCCATTCAAGTCCAACTTCGATCTCTCCGTCGCCAGAGCGAAGGCCGTCGAAGCAATGATGGCACCGAAGTTCAGTGATCCTTCGCGACTAACGGTGGACGGCAAGGGCGAGGACGAACCGATCGCCGACAATGCGACGCCGGAAGGCCGCACCAAGAACCGCCGTGTCGATGTGATGATCGCCAAGGAGGAAACATTGTGAGCACGGCCAGTCGGGTGCGGCCATGACGCGTTGGCTGCTGCGGATATTCAGCATGATCGCGCTGGCCGGCTTTGCGGCGACAGTGTGGTTTGCCGGATCCTTGATCCGCTTCGCCGATACCCGTCCTCTCGGGCCTGCCTGGCTGCGCGCGACTATCATCGGGATGATCGTGGCAGCGCTCACGCTTTTCTACGGCCTGCGTTTCTGGCAAGCGAGAAAAGCGCAAAAAGCACTCGAAACCGTGGTCACACACAATGACGACCGCGATGACGACTCGCGGGTGCTCGAGGCCCGCATGAATGAGGCCGTGGCGGCGCTCAAGCGGTCGAGCGGCAAACGCAATTTCCTTTATGAGATCCCCTGGTACATCGTCATCGGCCCGCCCGGCGCCGGCAAGACAACGGCGCTGGTCAATTCGGGTCTGAATTTTCCGCTGGCCGGTTCGGGTGATGCCCAGCCAGTTGCGGGCGTTGGCGGAACACGCTCCTGCGACTGGTGGTTTACCGACCAGGCCGTCCTGATCGACACAGCAGGACGCTACACGACGCAGGATTCCAATGCCGAGACCGACAAGAAGAGCTGGCTTGCCTTCTTGTCACTGCTCAAGAGAGCCCGCGCACGGCAACCGATAAACGGCGTCATCCTGGCCATCAGCCTCGCCGACCTCGTCAGCCTCGACGATCAGCAGCTTGACGCTCACGTCGTCGAGATACGCAGTCGTCTGCGGGAAATCCACGAGACGCTGAAAATCCAGTTTCCGGTGTACCTGCTGTTCACCAAGGCCGACCTGGTTTCAGGGTTCATGGATTACTTCGGCGGCTTCGACGAGCCGCGCCGGCGCAAGGTCTGGGGCGCGACATTCCAGACCACGGATCGCAACAAGAATATGGCCGCCGAGGCTCCGGCCGAATTCGATGCACTGGCAAGACGCTTGGTGGAGGAGATGCCTGACCGCCTCCAGGAAGAGGCCGATCCGGTCGCGCGTATATCCATCTTTGGCTTTCCGGCGCAGTTTGGTGCTCTGAAGGAGCAAATTACCAATTTCATCGCCAGCCTGTTCGATCCGATCCGCAGCCAGGTGAATGTCAGCTTGCGTGGACTCTACTTCTCTTCAGGCACGCAGGAGGGAACCCCAATCGATCAGGTGTTGGGCGCGATCGGCCGCAATTTCGGCAGCAGCCCCCGCGCCCATCTTTCCGGAACCGGCAAAAGCTTCTTTTTGCACGATCTGCTGACGGGCGTCATTTTTGCCGAATCCGGATGGGTTTCGTATGACAAATCAGCCGTAAGACGTGCATCCATCGTCAGATTCGCCGGCCTTGGCTTCATCGCGTTGATCGCGGCGGCCGCCCTTGGCACCCTGGCCCTGAGCTTCACAGCCAACAGGTCGCTGATCGCCTCCACAACCCAGGCCATCAGTCAGTATCGCCAGACGGCGGACGCGTTGCTCAAAAGCACCGAGGTCACCGATGTCGACCTCGAAAACGTCATTGGCCCGCTCGACCAGTTGCGCAATTTGCCGGCTGGGTTCGAAAACGGCGACGTGCCGACACCGATCGAGGAGACGTTCGGCCTCAGCCAGCGGGAGAGACTTCTTTCGGCATCCAAGACGGCTTACCGGGAAGCGCTGGAACGAATGTTCCGATCGCGCCTGCTGATCCAGGCCGAGCGGACGATCCAGGCCAGGATGGCCGATCCCGCCGCGCTCTACGAGCCGTTGAAAATCTACCTGATGCTTGGCGGCAAGGCGCCGAAGGTCGACGACGCGTTGATCATTTCCTGGATGAAGCAGGATTGGGAGCAGAACCGGTATCCAGGTGAAAACAACCGCGAAGGACGCGAGCATCTCGAAAAGCACCTGGGTGCCATGCTTGCCTTGGACGACGCCTACGATCCGGTTTTCGAACTCAACCAGCCGCTCGTCGAAGCCGCTCAACGGTCGCTCGGGCGCATGAGCCTTGCCGACCGTGCCTCGGCTTTGGTCAAATCCGCAGTATACGCGGCAGCGCTGGATGATTTTTCTGTTTCCCTGAAAAGCGGCCCGGAAGCCCCGTTACTGTTCGAGCGGGTCGATGGCGGCGATCTGTCAGGCCTTCGTGTTCCCGGCCTCTATACTTATGCCGGCTTCAACAGCTTCTATCTGGTGCAACTCTCGCGCATTGCCCAGACGCTCGCCGACGACCAGTGGGTCCTCGGTGGCGGCGGCGAGCAAGGCGGCATCGATCAGGAGTTGCCCAAGCTCGGTCCCGAACTTCTCGACCGCTATGGCAAGGAGTTCGCAACGGCGTGGAACAGCGTTCTCGACGGGTTGAAATTCAAAGCGATGCTGAAGGACAAGCCGCGCTATATCGCGCTTTCCGCCGTCGCCTCGCCAACCTCGCCGATCGAACTGCTGTTTACGGCGATCGCCGACGAAACCGCTCTGACGCAGGACGCTGCTTCCGGCAAGGACTCAGCCACCGCGGTTGAAGGCGGCGCGGGCCAGTTACAGGACGCAGCAAGCACGGCCAAGGGTCTGGCTCGCATCGGCATACAAATCGCCACCGGAAAATCGCACACCCGTGCCGGCACAGGATCCTTAAGCGCGCAAAACCAGAATCCCGGGGCCAACATCGAAGCGCAATTCAGGCCGTTCCAGGCCCTGGTGAGCGGTGCTGCCGGACACCGCCCGATCGATGCCTTGACCCAGAATTTCCGCGATATCTACCAGAGCCTGCAACTGGCAACCGACGTCCCCTCCCAGACGGAACGCGTCAACGCAAACCTGCAGCTCCAGATAGCCACCCTTCGCGCCAATGTCTCGCGACTGCCCAAGCAACTCGGCCGGATGGTCAATGCGACGGCAGACGAGTTTGAAGGCAACGTCACCGAGACCTCGGTGGCAAATTTGAACCAGATGCTCGACCAGACGGTCACACAGCCCTGCGAGGCGGCGGTCAACGGCCGTTATCCTTTCGCCCGCAATGGCACCGAGGACATCGCGATGGCGGATTTCGCCAAACTGTTCGCTCCGGGCGGGCTGATGGACCGGTTCTTCGCACAGAACCTCGCATCGCTGATCGATATGACCGGTCAGGACTGGAGCTGGAAACAGGATGCTCGCTTCGGCCGCGACCTGTCGAAGTCGACGCTGAAGAACTTCCAGCTGGCGGCCGAAATCCGTAGCGCCTTCTTTCCCCAGGGCGGTTCGGTGCCCTCGGTCAGCGTGACCTTCACGCCGTTCTCACTGCATGGCGATGCCGATGCGGCGGTGCTCGATGTCGACGGCCAGACCGTCCAGAGCAACCAAGCGGGCAACATGCCGAGCATAGTGACCTGGCCGAGCGGCGCGGCTTCCGGATCCGCCAGTCTGAGCCTGACGCCGGAGATGCCAGGCCGCGAATCCGCCATCAAGTTCGAAGGGCCGTGGGCCCTGAAGCGACTTCTGGACAAGGCTGCCGTCACCGGCCACGACAGCAACATGCAAGCACGCTTCGTGATTGGCGGACGCGACGTTACTTATACGCTCCAGACAGGTTCAGGCTCCAACCACTTCTTCCTCCCGGCCCTTTCCGGATTCAGCTGTCCCAAGGCGTTTTGAGATGGGTTTGATCTGCTGATCCTGGCGCCGATCCGCTGACCAGAGTTCAAACCCCGGTTTTCCTTAGTTTTCGGTACTTTAATGTTCGAGCCTGTGGCAAAGTGGCGCCAGCGAGCGTCCAAAGGTGCGCCGCAGAAGGACGCTTGAAAAGCGCTTGGTGGCAATTTGAATACTGTCGCCCTTTCCATCGAAAGCTTCGGCGTGAGCCACAAAGGCTGTGTCCGTGAGCTCAATGAAGACAGCTATCTAGTCGAGCAACAAACTGGCCTCTGGGTGGTAGCCGACGGAATGGGTGGACATGACGCCGGAGAGGTCGCTTCCGCCAGTATCGTCGATCATCTGTCAACAATCGGCATTGCGAGCTCGGCACCCGATCTTCGGGCCCGCTTCGAGGACAGGCTGAGCCGGGCCAATGCCGAAATCCGCAGCATATCGGAATCGCGCGGCATCACCATCGGCTCCACGGTCGCCGCCCTGTTGGCGATGGACGGACGATTTGCCTGCCTGTGGGCGGGCGACAGCCGGGTTTATCTGATCCGCAACGCCGCGATCTCGCAGATTTCGAAAGACCACACCGAAGTGCAGGAACTCTTGGATCGAGGCATGATCAGCGCGGCCGAGGCGCTCACCTGGCCACGCCGCAATGTCATCACACATGCGATCGGGGTCAGTGACGACTTCGTCATCGATTTCCAGCAGGGCGAACTGATGCCGGGAGACATTTTCGTGCTGGCCACCGATGGGCTGACGGCACATGTCACCGACCCCGAGATCGAGGCCGCTGTCGTGTCGGCTACACCTCAGGCGGCCGGAGAAAACCTGCTGGAAACGGTTCTGGCGCGAGGCGGAACGGACAATGTCACCATTGTGCTGGTTAAGATTGGGAACGGGCGCAATGGACAATCGCTCCACCCTGATCTGTCCAGAGCGGAGGGCCGAGGCTGATGAGCGCCGATGACAAGACGCGAATATCGCCGCAAGTGGCCAACACCGTTGTCGGTACGCAGCTCAGCGGCATCTACGAACTTGACGAACGGATCGCATTCGGCGGCATGGGCGAGGTCTATCGCGGCCACAACATCCAGACCGGCGACCATGTCGCGATCAAGATCGTGCTGCCCGAATTTGCCCGTGACCAGACGATCTTGTCCTTGTTCCGCAAGGAGGCCTCGATCCTCAACCACCTGTCGCATGATGCGGTCGTGCGATACCACGTCTTCACCATCGATCCCGGGATCGGCCGTCCCTACCTTGCCATGGAATTCGTCGACGGCGAGTCGCTGTACGACATCATGCGACGTGGTCCGATGCCGACGGATGAGGTGCGCAAGCTCTGCCATCGCCTCGCATCCGGCCTGAGCGCCGTGCATCAAGCGGGAGCAATCCATCGCGACCTCTCGCCGGACAATATCATCCTGCCGGGGTGCCGGGTCGACCGCGCAAAGATCATCGATTTCGGTATAGCGCGATCGGCGACCGTGGGCGGGGAGACACTGATCGGCGGGAAGTTCGCGGGAAAGTACAACTACGTTTCGCCCGAACAGCTCGGGCTGTACAGCGGCGACGTCAGTGAACAGTCCGACATTTACAGCCTTGGGCTGGTGCTGGCTGCCGCTCTGCGCGGGAAACCGATCGACATGAGCGGATCGCAGTTCGAGATCATCGAAAAGCGCCGGGCCGTGCCTGACCTCTCTGATATCGACGACGATTTTCGTGACATTGTCGAAGCCATGCTGCAACCGGATCCGCGAGACCGGCCGGTCAGCATGGCTGATATCGCCAGGATGACGCGTGGCGAAGACGAAGGAACAACGCCGCCGACGTCCATCACACCCCGCAACCGGCCAGCCGGGCAAACCCTTGCTCCTGATCCCAAGGGCGCCCAGGCATCCAATGTCGCGGGACGCAACGCGCCGACGGCAACGGGCCCGGGCGAGCAGCGCTTCGTCCCGCATGTCCGGCCCGCTCATTTGTCCGAACCGCTGCCTTCGCGGGTCGCCGGCCCTCCGCGCGCGGTCACTGCGGATATGCCCAAGAAATCCACAAAGACCCGAACTATCGCGATCGCTGCCCTGGCGACACTGGCTGTCGCCTCAGGCGCGGGCCTGTATCTGAGCGGCTTCATGACGCCGGCAACGCCGATTGCCGGCAAGACATCGCTTTCCGCGCCCGAACCGTCAAAGCCTACACCGGAAACTTCGGCGCCGACCCTCGCCGACAAAGTCGCGAACGCCCCTGAGCCGGCAAAGCCAGTTCCGTCCGTGCAGCCGGAGGCCAGCGTACCGCCGGCTGAAAACCAGCCAGATGCCTCGGCGGCTCAAAAGCCGCAGCCGGCCAAGCCCGCCGAACTCCCTTCGCAGACCGAGGAATCCGAGAAACCGCCGGCAATGGAAGCGCAACCGCAAACAGAGGCGGGCGTGCCGCCGGCTGGAAGCCAGGCAGATGCCAAGGCAGTGCAAACGCCGGAGCCGGCCAAGCCCACTGTCCCAGCGCAAACCGAGGGCCCCCCGGAGTCACCGGCAACGGACGCGCAGCAGCCATCCGAAAAGACACCGCCGGCCCAGCCAGAGTTTGTGGAGAGCCCAAAGCCCAAACCGGAGCCGCAGATCAGCCAGCCGGCAGAACCCAAGGTTGCCGGGCCGGCGCCCAAACCCACTGCAAGCCAGACGGATGCCGCGAACGCCGAGAGCCAAAAGACAGTGCCACCGGCGGCCAAGCAGCCGGACCAACCTGTCGTCGCGTTGAACGTGCCCAAACCGGCGATTCCTCCGGCCGTGGACGACATCGCGCAACGAGTCTCCTGGATTCGCGACTTCGGCGGCGGCGACTGTTTCTATGCGACCATGAATTCGTCAACCGACACCGCAGCCGCGATCGAAGGATTTGGAACAGCGGTCCAGCCATTCGAACGCATGCTGGGCGATTTCCAGGCGAAATTCCATGTGGAGCCCGACATCAGCGTCCGCCTCATTGAGCCGAGCCAGTGCGAAGTCACCAATTTTCTGCGCTTTCTGGGACAGACCGCGGCCGACAAGCCGCAGCTTGTTCTCGACCGGACGTCGGTGCCGAACGGTACGCCGATCAGCGGCACGCTGGTGACGCGTGGCGGGCTCATTTCCAGCGTGTTGCTGATCGATCACAAGGGCATGGTGTTTAATCTCGACGATCGCATCGTCGCACAGTCGGACAAAGCCACCTTCAGCATCCCGATTGGCCTCGGCGCCGCCGACAAGGCCGCTGGAAAGGCCGTGCCGCAGATCATAATGGTGATCACGGGACCCCAGGATATTGAGGCGGCCGCATTCTCGGCGCCGACGCCAGCCTCGGCGCTGCTACCCAAAATTCTGGAGGAAATCGAGACCAACGGATCTCAGTTCTCAGCCACTGCCAAGTATTTCCGGCTCGGCGGATAGTCATGGGCGCCCGATGGAACGCTGCCCGTGTTTGCCCCACTCGTCTGCCGACCTGCCCATAAAGCAGTGTGAACCGGTTCGCGCCCTGCTCGCCTTGGCGGGCCACATGAAGCTTGCGGTCATCGCGGGCGCCGCGCTGCTGGCTGTGCTGTCGTCCGGCGAAGCGCGAGCCGAATTCACGGTCTGCAATCAGACACTCGACGTCGTCAATCTCGCAGTCGGCCAGAAGGTCGACAATGCCGATCAGACAGACGGCTGGTGGACCATCGGCGCCAATCAGTGCGTGAATGTCATTCGCGAGGAACTGACCAACCGCTACATCTACATCTACGCAACGGACGTCTTCGGCCACGCGATCCTGACGGGATCGACCGAAATGTGCATCGAGCGAAGGCGTTTCTCGACCCGCGGCATCGACGAATGCTGGCAACGCGGCCATATCGCGGCGCAATTTCTCGAAGTCGATACGCTCGAACAGGCGCGGTGGACGTTCTTCCTGACCGGAAACAGCCCGTGACGCACACTATCGACACGAGCTTCAGGCAGAAGAAGCAGGCGCGCCTTGCGCTTCGCAGACGCAGGCTCTGGCGCCGGCTGCTTGCCGGTCTTGCCGCGATCATCATGCTGTCGATCGCCGTGGGCTTCTACCTCACCGCCGATTATTGGTCGTTCGGCGACGAAGACGAAGAGCTTCACGCGGTCGAAGGGGTGGACGACGTGCCGGCCGATGCATCGGTCTATGTGCCTGCCATAATCGACCTTGCCGGGGACCCGATGTGGATCACCCCTGCCCCCGACGCCGACGCCACGTCGAGGGGCCGTTCGATCGCGAAGCCGGCGGATCTCGATCAGGCCGGGATTTCTCCGCAGATCGAAATCCTGTCGGATGTGATGCTCAGCGCCAGCGAAAAATTCATGACGACGATACCGTCGACGCAGGAGGACTTCGCATTCTTCCAGGCGCAACGGCAGACCGCCCCGCCGCCGTCCAACGATCTGCAGGACGATCTTCAGCCGCCGGCGGGGGATCTGCAGAACGATCTTCAGCCCTCGCCTGCCGCCAATGAGGCTCCGGCTGCTTCGGGACAGCAGATGGGCACCGACGATCCCGAAGCCGGCTGGGGTGAAACAATCGATGCAGGCGAGGCAGCTCTGCCCGCATTCCAGAAGACACAGATCGAAAACAACACGAGTGTCGCAACCGTCACGAATGAGTATCAGCGGTTCGAGGCGACCGAAGACACCTTCGTCAAGATCCTCAACGACCGCAGCCTGGACAGCGTTGCGCTCGATGCGCATTTCTCCGCCGAGGACGCCAGGCGGGCAGGCGAAGCGCTGAAGGCGCTTTTCAACCGGGAAAGCCTGGAGCCGGGTTATGTCGTCGCCATGCGTGGTTTCAGGCCGACGCGCGAGACGACAACAATGTCGCTCATGCAGGTTTCGATCTACGCCAAGAACGTCTTTGTCGGCACGCTGACGCGCAGCGCCGCGGGCTCATTCGTATCGGGCGTCGACCCTTGGGTGCGCGAGGATCTGTTCAACTATTCGGGCGCGCCGGAGGCAGGCACGCACAAGCGGCAGTATCGCCTGCTCGATGCGATCTATTCGACGGCCGCGCGCAACAAGGTTCCGATCGGCGTGATCGGCGAAGCGATCATGTACCTATCGAGAGGACGAGACCTGGACGCCTTCGCCAGCGAGGACCAGCGCCTTGTCCTGATCTATTCACAAACGCCGCGCGGCAAGGGCGAGACCGACGGACGCGTGCTGTATGTCGGCGTGCAGGGTGCTGAAAAGAGCTTCGAATGCTTCGTCTTCCAGCAGAGCGACGGTCAGTTTGCATGCGTTACCGGCGATGATCAGGTTCGCTCGCTGACGGTCACCAACGGCATGGTCACGCCGGTCAACGGGGTCATGACGTCCACCTTCGGTCCACGCAAGCACCCAATTCTGGGCGTGGTTCGCATCCACAAGGGTGTCGATTGGGCGGCGCCCGCAGGTACGCCGATCGCAGCCGCCTTCGACGGCGAGATCGCCTTCCAGGGCGACGGCGGCGGTTATGGCAACCTGGTGAAGATTGCGCATGCCAACGGACGCGAGACGCGCTACGCGCATATGCAGAAATTCGCAATCGCAAGCGGTGTCGGCACAAAGGTGAAGGCCGGCGACATCATTGGCTATATCGGCACCACCGGCCTGTCGACCGGGCCGCATCTGCATTTCGAACTCTATCAGAATGGCGGGGCGATCGACCCGCTGGGCACGGTGACCGCCGCGGTCGCAACGAGCGATCCTGCTGTCGAAACACTGACCGACCGTATCGTTCATGTCGAAAGTGGTGGCAGCGCCCGCGCCAAGAACCCGCTTTCTTCAGCAACCGGTGCCGGCCAATTCATATCGAAGACCTGGATCAGGATGATGAACACCTACCGTCCCGAACTGGCGCGCACACTTTCAAATGCGGATCTCCTTGCTCTGCGCTACGACTACACGATCTCGCGCGAGATGGTGCGCAATCTTGCGCGCGAGGGTGAAGCCTATCTTCGGGCGCGAGGCCACCAGATCACAGCCGGCCGGCTCTATCTCTGCCATTTCCTGGGCATGGAAGGCGCGCATCAGGTGCTGTCGGCGTCGGGTTCGGCGCAATTGAGCGCCGTGCTCGGGTCGGCCGTCATTCAGGCCAACCCGTTCCTCACCGGCAAGACCGCCGGCTATGTCGTGGACTGGGCCGAAAGGAAAATGGGCCGAAAGCTCAGCCCCGCGGGGACCGGCGCAGGCCAACCGGTATCGACCACGACGGAAGTCCGCCAGACATCGCCGGAGTTCGAAAAATACAAGCAGGCGATTACGACTCTAATAGGCTCGATTTGACCCGCCCCGCGCGGCGCGCGTTTCGCTCCAGACCATTGGTGTTCCTGCTGCCAAGTGTTACAATAGCAAACTTTTTCGGGTCCTTTGTGAACCAAGACTGTGGTCAGGATCACATAAGCCCAAGAGCCATTTTGGCATAAGCGACCTTGTCGCTGACGAAATTTAGCATGCGCAGACATCAACAGTGCGCCCTGGTGGGCGGAGGGCTGGTCCATGAAAGCGTTGACCGTATTTCTGAGGGGATTTTTCCTTTTTGTCCTTGCCGCGTTCAGCGCCGAGGCAGCCACGCCCGACGCCAAGCGCGTTGCGCTGGTCATCGGCAACAGCAAATACATTCATGCTGTCGCTTTGCCCAACCCCGCCAACGACGCGCACCTCATCGCCTCCACGCTGCGCAATGCCGGCTTCGAGGTGATCGAGGGGATGGATCAGGACAATGCCGGCATGCACAGCCTCATCAGCCGGTTCACAGAGCAGTCTTACGATGCCGACCTCGCTGTCATCTTTTATGCCGGGCACGGCATGCAGGTCGACGGCAAGAATTTCGTGATACCGGTCGACGCCGAGTTGACGTCGCCGGCCTATCTCAAGACCCGCACCATTCAGGTCGACGACTTCTTGGCGGCGCTGCCGCCCGATCCGGCGGTCGGCGTGATCATACTCGATGCCTGCCGCGACAATCCGCTCGCCAGGACGCTGGCCGCCTCGCTGCCGAAGTCGCGTTCGTTGGGGTCCGGTCTGGCACCGATCGAAGCAAGATCGGACGGCGTAGGCACGGGCGGCATCCTGATCGCCTATGCAACCGATCCGGGCGCCATCGCTTTCGACGGCAACGGCGTCAACAGCCCTTACTCCACGGCGCTCGCCAGGCACCTGACCGAACCCGGCATTGAGATCCAGAGCGCGCTGACGCGCGTGCGCGGCGAAGTGACCGAGACGACGCAAGGTCGCCAGAGGCCTTGGCACAACGCGTCGCTGGGGCGCGAGGTCTTCATTGGAAAACCCGTTGTCGTGGCGGCGCCTGAAGCACAGCCTGCCAATGCCGGGGCGGCAACCGCCCCCACGCTGGTGGTTGGTGACCCGCCTTCCTGGGAAGTCGAGCAGCGGCTCTGGGATGAAGCCTCCAAGCGCAACTCGGTGCCGTTCTACGAGGCCTATCTCGAGCAGTTCCCAAACGGCCGCTTCGCCACGGTGGCGCGGCTGAACATCGACGAATTGAACGACCCGGAAGCCCAGAACCGGCAGGTCGCGGCACTCGATACGGACCAGGCGAACGCCAGTTCCGGCTCCGCAGTGCGCACCTCGGTCGGCGTCCCCGACGAGGTGAAGCAAACACCGGGCACCGAGTTGACGGAAAATGCCATTGGCCTCGACCGCCAGGGTCGCATCGACTTGCAATTGCGCATCGAAGCGTTGGGCAACGAGCTTGGCCGCGTCGACGGAAACATAGGCCCACAGACCCGCCAGGCGATCGGTATTTGGCAGGTGGAGAACGGCCTGCCGCAGACCAGCTATCTGACACGCGAGCAACTTGCATTCCTGGTGATCCAGACTGATCCGATGATGGAAACCGTGCGCGCCAGATATGCTGCCGATCAGGCCCGTGCGACGCAGCCGAAAAAACAGGTGGTAAAGAAGGTCCGCACGCAGAGACCGGTGGCACAGAAACCCCGCAAACAACAGCAGGTCGTTCAGAAGCGGCGCAACCGGGACACAGTGGTGCGGCAGGATGATGATCTTCCGCCGCCCCGGGATAACAACGACTTCCTCACCAAGGCGCTGATCTTCGGCACCGGTGTGGCTGTGGGCGGCGTGCTCAAACCGTGACGGCAGCGCGCGCTATTGCGTCTTTATCCGCATTTCCACGCGTCGGTTGGCCGGATCGTACGGGTTGGGGCTGCGCGGATTCTTTTCGCCCATGCCGATCGGGTTGATGCGGGCGGCCTCGACACCATTGGCCGTCAGGAAGGCTGCCACCGATTGCGCTCGCCGTTGCGACAGGCCTTCGTTGTAGTGGACCGTGCCGGTGGCATCGGTGTAACCCTCGACAACGAAGTTGAATGTGCTCAGCCGCCTGTCCTTCAAGGCCTTGGCGAACTCGTCGAGTTCACTGCGCGCTGTCGCGTCGAGTTCGGCCGAATCCAACCCGAAATTGATCAGCATATCGAGGCTGGATTTTTCGGCCGGCGCGTCTTTTGCCTTGGTCTTGCTCTTGCACTCTTCCTCGGTTCCTACACAAATTCCTCGCGACTTACCGAGGTCGACGGCGCCGGCAAAAAACTTCACGATGTCTTCTGATTTCTGAACAGGGTCGGCGGAAGCGTGAGTCGAGAAAAACACGACTGCCAACACCAAGGCTGAACTGCCCCACTGCATAGCGGTTACTCCTGCTTGAGCATCCGATTTCGATGGTGGTGATCATACCAAATTCCGGGGCAATTGTCTGTCGATAAACGCCAGGGGATGCGGCGGTGCCGGCAGTTGTTGCAGCGTCACCGGTTGAGACTTGACCCGCGCCGCGCCTGGGGCTTGAGTGGTTGGAGCTTCTCGATGAAGGCGTGGCGGTCATGGCCAATGAGCTCCGATTCAAAACGGCACAGGATCTCTTCATGGCTTGTCCCGCTATTGCCCGGGACATGAGAGCCCTTCCAACCGAACAGCAATCGATCGAATTTTGCCGCGACCTGCTCGCCGGGCGCGTTCCCGAAGAGGCGATCACGTTCTGTGCCTACCTGCTTCCCGATCGGGCTGCGGTCTGGTGGGCGCATGAATGCCTGAGCCATCTGAGCGAGTTGCTCGATGGGACTGATCACGAGTTGCTCGCCTATGTTCGCGACTGGGTTGGTGAACCGGACAGCCCCCACCATCGCGCCGCAGTGAGCCAGGCAGAGGCAACGCCGCCAACAACCCCGGGAGCCTGGATTGCCCGGGCGGCGGGATGGCGTGACAATGGTTCCTTTATTGTCGGATCTGTTGTCGGCGCAGAAGCACCATCGGCCTTAACGTTTCCTGCCGCCCATGCAGTCAATGCCGGTGTTCTGGCCGGGCTGGCGCGTGTCGCACTGGTGGACCGCTTTGCCGTTCTTTCCGCGTTTGTCGAAATGGGCATCCAGATGGCCGAGATCGAGGCGCTGCGCCAATCGGCGGATGCTTACTTGCAGCCACCTTGAGCCCATTTGGCAAGCGCCACCTTGAAGCGCGTTCCAAGTGGATGTTGCAGGCGCAAAACGGAAGCATCGTTGGTGGCGAAATTTTTCGCCTGTTCGCATAGCCGTGCCTCGTCCCATTCATGGCAGCCGTCGCAGCGTTTGTCCTCCCATACCGACTTGTCCAATCCCTCCACCGGGCTGAACAGAGGTTTGCCCTTGATTAGCTGGGCGATGCTCTTGCCGTCGATTGCCGGATCGCCGAAATCGATCGGATGGTCGAAAAAGATCGGGGCGTCCGACGCCAGCCTAGGGATCTTCTGACGCAGCACATCGAGCGCAAGCTGGTCGTCGCTTTGGCCTGATGCGCTTGCAGCGCCGGTGTTGCGCGCGTCGGATCCGCCTTCGGCCTGAGGCGCGCTCGCCTCGCCCACGATCAATGGCGCATTGAGATCGACCTTGTGCAGAACGACCTCCGTGGTCAGCGAGACGCTGATCCAGGGATGTTGCTTGCCGGTGGTTGCCTTCAAGACGTCGCTGGTGACCCCGTTCATGGCCTCGGTGATGGGGACGTTCGGTGCGCCGATATGCTTGAGCAGCGCCGAGGTGAAAGGCGAATGTTCGCCCGACCCGTCGTAGGCGAGTTGATTGGGACTGGCGGCGAAAGCGACGAGGGTGCCGGCGCCGCCCTTCTCTATCGGGATTTCGGCAAGGCCGCTGCTTGCGCCTTTGCCGCCAGCGGTCTTGGCCAGCATCTCCGCGAGGGGATTGTCGCGGCAAGCGTCGAGAAATACCAGCCTGATGCTGGTCTCTCGCGACATCTGGTGCAAAATGAAGTCAACCGACACTGCCTCGAAGTCGAGGGAGGTTTCGTCCTCAAGCGTGGCGTCGACCGGAAGTAGGTAGTTCTTGCCCGAAACCTGCAAGCCGTGGCCGGCGTAAAAGAACAGGGCGATGTCGGCACCGCGCCCCTGCTTTGCGAACTGGGCGATCGTTGCCTGTGTTTGCAGCTTGGGCAGGTCGAAGCCGGAAAAGACCTCGAAGTCGAGTTTCTTCAAGCGTTCGGCCATGGCCTGGGCGTCGCGCACCGGATTGGCGAGCGGCGCCGCGTGCTGGTACTGGGAATTGCCCAGCACCAGCGCGATGCGGCGCTCGGCACTGGCGGCTGTTACAGTCAAAAGCAAGGCAAGCGCGGCAAGCCCGGCGGCACGAAAGAGGCCACCGCAACAGGCGATCAGATCGGACCTCACCGGAACCTCAGTTCACGAGCTTGGAGGCGGAAAACTCGATCCGCCGATTGAGCGCCTTGTTCTTCGGCGTATCGTTGGCGGCAACCGGCCGATCTTCGCCATAGCCGGCGGCGCTGATCTGATTGCGCGGAATGCCCTCGGCAATCAGGGCGTCGGCAACCGCCTGGGCTCGCCGCTCCGAGAGCAGCTTGTTCGCGTCCGGCGACCCGTCGGAATCGGTGTAACCGGAGACCTCGACCTTCAAGCTTGGGCATTTGCCGACGACACCTTCGACCTCCGTCAGCAACGGCCGGCTTTTCGCATCGAGCCGCGCGCTGGCGGGACGGAAGTAGATCGCACCAGTGCGCGAGAGCACGGTAAACCTGTTCAGGCATTCCTCATCGCTGAAATTCGCCTTCGCGGCATCGGTGGCAACGGGGCCGACCTCGGCTGTGCTTGCAGCGACGGTCTGGGCGGCGGCGGGCTTGCTGCCGTCAGCGGTGAAGACGAAATCGAAGGACACCGACGCGGTCGGAACGATGTTGGTCACATTGGCCGCCTGCTGAAGCTTGTCGACATTCGGCAGCAGGCCGAAATCCTCCACATGAACCGCGACCGGAGCCTCCGAAGCGACGGAGACCATGTTGTCACTGATCATGGTGACGACGATGCTGGCCTCGAGGTCCTTGTCGACGCCGTGCAGATTGAGACGGAAAGGCAGCGTCGACTTCACCCTGCGCTTTGTCGCGAGATCGGCGAATGCGGCGGGATCCACCTTGGCCGTCAGCTCGGCCGTCGGGTACTTGAATGTCTCGAAGAACAGGAAGCGCATGCGGACGTTGCGCAAGTCGACGCCGGTATCGACCGAATTGAGGTCGAATGTGACCTTGGCATCACCCGCCGAATTAAGTGTGCCGGTGATGTTCCTGATCTTGTTGGTCTCGACGATCGTGTTTTTCTTAACCGACTGGTAGGTGATGACTGATGCTGTGGGATCAAGCGTCCAGTTCGGCGCGGCGTTGGCGGTTTGCGATCCGAGCAGCAGCAAGCCGGAAAGCGCGACGATCAGGCCTAGACCTCGTGTGGCGGGGTCTTTCAGCCTCGTCTTCCACCAGAATGCGACGACTTCGAACATGGAATGCCCCTGCCCAGGACCACCGTATCGACACGACACCTGGCAGGAGCATAGAGTACTTGCACCCGCTTGGCGAGCAGGTGCGCCGGTCGTCGCGAAAGCGTGAAAATGTCGCTCGCGCTCAAGTTGCGGGATGGTGCGCTAAGGCGGGTACAGGGATGCGGAGGCTGCATCCGGGGTAGCAGCGCTTGTTGGCGGATCGGTGTGATTTGGCGTCTGGATTTACTGATTGCGGCGGAAACGCCTCCCCCTTTACACGTACTGGTTAACCTCCTCCCCAGCCGCCGCCACCGCCGCTGCTTCCCCCTCCGCTTCCGCCTCCACCCGCAGTGGGAAAGACAGGCGGCTTTACAGGGACCCCTTCAACCGGCTGGACCTCCTCAACCGGTTGGACCACTTTCTTGACGATCTTCTTCTTGACGACCTTTCGCGGCGGCGCCGTGCGAACGACCTTCGGCTGGGGCTTCGCCACAAGCGGCGTCGGTTCAAGCTGGGGCACCAAGGACGTGCAGCCCATGAGCCCCGCCAGGACGCCGGACAGAATTGTTCCGATGATTGCTTGCTTCGATATCCTGCCCATCTTTGCCTCCCAGTTGATCAGAACAAGTCCCGACGCGGATTGGCTTCTTCCCAGACTCGCCTGGCTACGCTGACCAGTTGTGCGTCCAGCGAACCGGACGCGGGAAGCTTCGACTTGAGTTCTTGGCGCAGCGCTTTCAACGCCGCCGTTTTCGGCTTCGCCCCGAATTGTGCCAGTATCTTCTGGGCGTCCGGCAGTTCCTTGCGAAAATCGAGCGCGACCGCGAATGCAAGGAAACGCACGGCGACGGCTTGGTCGGCCTTGTCGGCCTTTTGCATTTCGAGGGCCGCGCGGTCATAGGCACTCGACTGGTCGCCCCGCGCGGTCGCCAGTTCGAACAGCCTTTGCGCTTCGGCGACGTTCTGCTCGACCCCGACGCCGTCCCGGTACATGCGCGCAAGGCTGCCCGGAGCGTAGGGCTGGCCGAGGTCCATGGCCTTCTGGAAGAGCCCCAGCGCCGTCTTCGGATCCTTCTCAACGCCCTGACCGTTGAGATAATTGCGCCCGAGCAGGTTCATCGAATACATGTCCTGCCGCTGCACGCCGGCCTCGAGGAAAGCAACGGCCCGGGTCGCATCGGCGGGCACGCCGTTGCGGCCCTCGGTGAAGATCGCGGCGAGATCGTTCATGGCATAGGTGTGCCCCATCGCCGCCGCCTTGAGCAGCAGGTCCAGGCCCTTGGCGGTATCGGGCTTGACGCCCCTGCCGTTGAACAAGATACGGCCCCAGGACGTCATGCCGTAGGGATCGCCCTTGTCGGATGCTGCTGCGTAAAGAGCGTTGGCTTGCGTGCGGTCGATGGCCATACCGGTTCCCGTCGCATACATGTAGCCGAGCTCGAACACGGCGCGCACATGTCCCTTCTTGGCGGCCTCCTCGATGGCTGTCTTCGCTTCCTCGACCTTGCCGGCTGCAAGCAGCGCGCGCCCCAGTTCGTAGCGGAAGCGTGGGACATCGGGGTAAGCCTTCACAGCGGCTTCGCAAACCTCCACGGCGCTGGCGCCGATTTCGTTCGGCAGCAGGCCGGGAACGACGCCTTGCAGGTCCAGAGGCTCGCCGGCGGCGGAGTCGCACGGATCGACGCTTGGCGACAGCTTCATCGTGGCGGGCTTGGACGAAGCGCTGTCCGCACGGATTTCGAAGCCGACCTCGACCGGCGCGACAACTCCGATCTGAGGTTCGTAGCGCAGCCGGTCGACTTCAGCGGCCATCAGGCTGGACTGAGGTGACAGGGTTCTGTCGGGGAGCGAAAGGGTTCCTGTCGCGGGATATGCCGAAACTTTGAGACTGACCGCGGGATCGTCAGTCGGGAAATCCAGGTTAAGCGCAACCGGGCCCACGCCAACGGGAACATCAATGTCGCGGTTTTCGATCGCCTCGGCGGCACCTGTGATATGAATGCCGCGCTCCACCACCTGTTGCTTTTGCTCGGCCGCGAGCGAGGCCATGACCTGTTCGCCATGGGCGCCTTCGCCGCTTTTAACCCGGAACACCAGGATGCCCTGGCTTTGACCGCCCCAATTGTCATGCGTGGCGTAGGCCAGCATATCCACCTCGTCCTGCGCGTCGACCCCCTTGGGCACATCCATCTGCAAACGCGGCAGGTCCTTGCCCTGGATCGGTTCGCCAACCTCGACAGGATTCCCGTCCAGCATGAGGCGGCCTAGAGCAGGTGGTCTCTCGATGCTCACGGTGATCGTTCCGCCGTCGACATCGACCGGTTCCGGCAGGCCTAAATCGACCGGGCCGACCCCCGACAACACGACCTTTTCAAGCACCGGCGGCAGCGAGGGGCGGTTGCTGCGGCGCATCAGCACCACTTCGTCGATCAGCGACGAGTTCTCCCAGGGAACCTGCAGGCCTTTTGTTGCCTCCACCACATCCCGGCGCACCGCCGCCATGACCGTGCGGATCTCCTGGTTCGGGGCCAGCGCGCGACGGGAAAACGCCGCCGAAAACGGACTGAGGTCGCCGCTGCCGTCATAGGCCGCCGCCCCAGGCTCGGTGGCAAAGGCAATGAGCGTGTTAAGCGAGCTTCTGACCTGCGCGAGCCCGGCGTTGCCTCCGGTGATAAGCTGGTCTCTCAGCCAATAATTCTTGCGCGGGAACGGATTGTTGCGGCAGGCATCGAGGACGATCACCTGGATCTTCGATTTCGAACGCATCTGTTCCAGGACATCGTTGAGCTTGATGGCCTGGACCTCGATGTCCGCAGCCTGCTTCAACGAGGCATCGACGGGAATCAGGAAGTTTTCGCCGCCGATCTGGAAACCGTGACCGGAATAGTAGACGACGGCGAGGTCGGCGCCATCGATCGCGGCAAGATAATTGCGGAACTGCTCTTCGAACTGCAGCTTGGTGAGATTGCTTGCAACGAAAACTTCGAACCCTGCCAGTCGAAACGTCTTGGAGACGTCCTCGGCATCCTTGACCGGGTTCTTCAGCGCCGGGAATTGCCGGTAGTCGGAATTGCCGATCACCAGGGCGACCCGTCGATCGGCCGACGCATCGAAGGTCGTAAGGGCCGCTACGAAGAAGACCGCGATGAATCCGCAAAGTCGGAGCATGGCCTGTTTCCACCGTCGCTACCTGATGACCACAAGCCCCCAAGGTTGCGGTATCAAGGCTGTTAAAGAGCTCACAATCAGCCGAGACAGGAACAGAAAACAAAAAACCGTCGCGACAGCAGGCACTTTCCCATCCGATCAGGATCTAAATTACCTCAGAGCCGAGCCATCCGCAATGAGTGTCAAACGGCACCGGCATGGCTGTCTGGATGGGACGCACCCGCCAAGTCCCAATCCAGCGACGGGTGCGCCTGATGCCATCCATCGGCTCCCACGGTAGACGGGAAGCGGCCCATCGAAGCCTTTCCGGTGCGATTTTCTTCGCCAAGACTGGCGGTTTCCGACAATGATCATCGCGTGTCCGAGCGCGCCCAATTACTATTTATGATAAATATTGTGAGACCTACTGTGATACAAATTTTGTCGCCAAGGGTAAACTTTCACAATAAATTCAATTACTTACTGGAAAACCGATGGCACCGTTGGCTGGGATCACTCAGCCCGTCACTAGCTGTTTTTGTTACATTTTCCATCTTGCCGGGTGTCGTTTGTATC
>NZ_JBVVQW010000021.1:0-87815 GCF_055811655.1 Mesorhizobium sp. WSM4809 | reverse complement strand
TGATGGAGTTGAACACCAGCGGCGGCGATGCCGATGCCGCGCGTCGCATCGCGCTCGAAATCCGCCTGTTCCGCCTGCATTCAGGGCGACGCGCCTATTGTGTCGGCAAGACGCAGGTCTACTCGGCGGGAGTGACCATCTTTGCGGCGTTCGACCGGCATTGCCGCTTCCTGACGGAAGACGCGGTTCTGCTCGTGCATGAGCGGCGCATGGACACAAGCCTGGCGCTCAACGGCCCGATGCGGTCCTGCATCCAGATCGTGCGCGAAGAACTCGCCTTGCTCGAAACCGCCGAGCAGCTCGAAATGGAAGGCTTCAGGGAACTGGTCAACGGAAGCTCGCTGACCGCCGAAGAACTCTACCAACGCGCCACCAACAATTGCTATATCCATGCCGAGGACGCGTGTCGGTTGGGGCTCGTCGCCGAAGTGCTTGGCTAGGCCGATTGGTCGGTTGTGCAAAGCCCGAACCGTTTGGCTTTGCCAACTCGGACTTGCCACCCTTCAGACTTGACAGTTTTCAGACTTGCCGAGCAAAGTTTTGCAGGAACAGCGTGGCAGCTTAGGATGAGCACCCGATGATGGGCACCAGAGGAACAACCAACCCGAGTCCGCGCTCGGCGCCTTTGCTCCAGGACAAGGCCGCGCGAACAATGATGGGAGCTCTGGGCGCAGTTGCTTCCAGCGCCGCGCGGACGCTTGCTTCAATCAGCCCTCACCTGGGCGACCAGGTCTCGGACCACCCGATCGAGTGGCCGGGCTGCGAAGACAGCTTTGTGGCGTCGTCCGGCTCCGCGTCCAGACAGGTCGAGGCGCGCCTGCCGTCCCAGTTAGGGCACGCGGGATGAGGGTTCTCGTCACCGGCGCGTCGGGTCTGATCGGAACTTCGCTTTGCGCGCGCCTGGCCGCCGATGGATATGAAATCGTTCGCGTGCTGCATCGTGCCGGCACCGCGCCCTTCACAGGCTTGCCGCCTGTCTTGCTCGACATGGCAAAGGCGCGGACGCAGGACTGGAGCCCGCATCTGATAGGTATCGATGCGGTCGTTAACTGCGCCGGCGTGCTGCAGGACAGCACGCAAGAAAGCACTGGCGGTGTGCATGCGGGCGGCGCATCGGCACTCTTTGCCGCCTGTGAGCAGGCGGGCGTGAGAAAAGTCATTCACTTCTCGGCAATCGGGGTCGATCGGCTGCAGCCGTCCGCCTTCTCGGCCACCAAGCTGGCTGGCGACCAGGCGTTGATGGCGCGCGATTTGGACTGGGTCATCCTGCGCCCGTCGGTCGTGCTGGGCCGGCCGGCGTTCGGCGCCAGTGCGCTGTTTCGCGGACTGGCCGCATTGCCGCTGTTGCCGGTGATGCCCAGCACGGGTCGGCTTCAGGTCGTACAGTTGGACGACGTGATCGCCACTGTCCTGCATTTTCTCCGGCCCGATAGCGCATCGAGCATCGCGCTTGACCTTGCCGGACCTGAAGCGCTGCCGATGAGCAAGGTGGTTGGCCTCTACCGCTGCTGGCTCGGGTCGAGACCGGCTGGAGAGTTCACTCTGCCCGGAAGCGTCGCGGCCGGCCTGTACCGGATCGGCGATGCGACGGCTCTGCTCGGCTGGCGCCCGCCGATGCGCAGCAATGCGGCCAAGGAAATCGTGCGGGGCGCTGTCGGCGACCCGCACCCGTGGATCGCAGCGACAGGCATCCAACCATCCAGCCTCGAAGCAGCGCTAAAGCTCAATCCCGCGACGGTGCAGGAGCGATGGTTCGCCCGTCTCTATTTCGTCAAGCCGGCGATCTTTACTGTCCTGCCCTTCTTCTGGATCATGACGGGTGTCATTTCCCTGACCACTGGCTGGCGCCGCGGGGTCGACTTGCTGGTAGGCACTGCCATCGGTCCGCTGGCGGAACCGGCGGTCATCGCCGGAGCGCTGGCCGACATGGCGGTCGGCGCGTTGATCGCCTGGCGACCGACCAGTCGGCTGGGTCTGTTCGGGGCGATCGCGGTGGCTCTTTTCTATGCGATCGCGGGGACCATGCTGCGGCCCGAGCTGTGGAACGAGCCGCTCGGCCCTTTCTTGAAGATCCTGCCGATCATTGTTCTGCATTTTGTCGCGCTGGCGGTCCTGGAGGAACGCTGATGATCTACTTCATGCTCAAGTTCCTGCATGTCGTCGGCGCAGCGGTGCTGCTGGGCACCGGCGCCGGCATCGCCTTCTTCATGCTGCTCGCCCATCGGACCGCAAATTCGGCAACCATCGCGGCGGTCGCACGCATCGTCGTGATCGCCGATTTCATGTTCACTGCAACCGCCGTCGTCGCCCAACCTGTCACCGGCGCGTTCCTCGCCTGGCATTCCGGCTATTCGCTGACCGAGGGGTGGATTGTGCTTTCGATCCTGCTCTACCTCATCACCGGCCTGTTCTGGCTTCCAGTCGTGTGGATGCAGATCGAGATGCGCAATCTCGCCCTGCAGGCCGCGGCAGCGAAGCAACCTCCACCACAGCGCTATAACACCTTGTTTCGGCTCTGGTTCGCGTTCGGCTTTCCTGCTTTCGGGGCTGTGCTCGCCATCTTCTGGCTGATGATTTCGCGACCTTCGATCGATTGGTTCGCCTTGTAGCACCGGACTTCGTCTCCCTCGTCACGGTCTGCAACGTTGCGCCTAGCAAGTTGGGCGGCGATGGACGCCAGCCGCAGACTGCCTCGTTCCGTTCTTGCATTCGGGTGGCAATGGTTGCACAGGTCCCCGCTCATCGCCCGAGCACCTCTGTGGCGCTTCATGAGGCGGTTCGGCGGGTTGGTGTCGGGAGAAATCGGAATCTTTTGTAGGCTCTCAGCCTGCGGGCACCCGGCGAACCGGCTCCGCGCAAGTACCCCTGCCCTGCCCTGCCAACACGACAAACCGCAGGCTGCCCTGATCGATGATGTCAGCGCGCAGCTGGCGAGAGCGCGTCGCTGCTGCCTCCGTCTTTTGGTGGACGAGGCATACAGGTGACCTTGTCGATCATTCGGAGCACCGCCTGCGGGTCACTGTGGTGAGCCATGTGCCCGGAATTCGGGATTATTTCTATCAGTGATCCATAAATTTCGGCATGCAAGCGTTCCGCTTCACGCCGAGCGTCGAACAGCCTGTCCCCTGCTCCAGCGACGATTCCGGTAGGCACGTCGATGTCCCGATAGCAAGGCTTCGTGAACAGCGCCGCGCCGAGCATCAGGGCTGTCTCCACACAGACTGAGCGCAACTGAGAGGGGCGGCTGGCGACCTCCTTTGTGCTCACCGAAAAAACGTTCGAGATCGGCCCAGGCCGGAATATCTTTCGCATGGTCGACGGCCAGCCGAGCCTTACTGCGAGCGGCAGCAAGGTGTGACGGAATGCCGAGCCCATCAGCGGTACGGTCGGTAGTGCTGCAAGAGCGAGATCCAGCCTCGGTGAAGGATAGTAATATCCAGAGACGAGGACCAGGCCGGCGACCGAGGGAGCGTGCCTGCGGGCCATCTCCAGCGCGATCCAAGCGCCCCAGGAATGTCCGAGCACGAGGTATTTGTGAATGCCTAGTTTGGCGGCGGCCTCGTGGAAGAGATCGGCCTGCTCGCACGCCGACCATCGCTTTCGAGCCGGCCGCGAGCTTCCGCCGAAGCCTGGCCGGTCGAAGGCGAGGACCCGATGCTTGGCACTCGCCAGGTCGAGCACGCCGCTGATCGCAAAATCCTCCGCAACCGAGCCATTGCCATGCAACAGGAGCAAAGGAGGCCCGCTGCCTTTCTCAAGGATGCTCAAGTCCACCCCATCGATCCTCGGAGTGCGTTCCATCGAACGGGGAGCCAAGGCCTTCCTGGCGCGTGCGTTATTGTATGCCGCCAGCGACAGGGCGGCAGCCGCAAACAGTGTGGCGAGTTTTATCCGGTTCGAAAACATACTGACTCCTGCGCTGGGTCTGCACGGTGGCCCACCGTTGAGCGCGTCGCGGTTGCGCATCGGCATCGGCGTCGCCAACTCGGTTAGCCTGTCCCGCCGTATCTTTGCCATCCGGGTGTCAAAGCCTCACGGAACCCCGACCGGGCGTCGCATCGCGAGATCGAAGGCATCACCGGAGCTCAGCACGTGAACCCTCAAATCATGGATGGAAAGGGCGGCATCAGGTTCACCTTCCGCGATGTTGGAATGCGTGACGCCGGCTGCATCAACCAGATAGACAGCGCCGCTGCCGATGACCTTGAACATCTCGCCATTCACCACGATCGCCGTGTCTTCATCAATGCCGATGCCCAGGACCCGTGGGTTCTGCGACACCGCTCCGATGAGCCGCCCGATGCGGCCTCGCTCCGCAAAGTGCTGGTCGATGATGACATTCGGCAGCAGGCCCAACCCCGGCGCCATGCGAATATGGCCGATCCGAAAGGACGCAGCGTTCGGCCCCTTCACCATCATGGTATCGCTCATGACCGACGCGCCCGCGGAGGTGCCGGCAATTATGCCTCCGGCTTCATAGATTTCGTGCACCCGCTCGTCGATGGGGGTGTCGCCGATCTGGCTGGTGATGCGGAGCTGGTCGCCACCGGAGAAGAACACAGCGCTCACGTTTGCGAGCGCGCTTATTTTTTTTTCATGAGCCGCCTCGAGACGGTCGTTGACGTAGAGCTCGACGACTTCCTTGATGCCCAACTCGCCGAAGGACTTCTGATACTTCTCGAGATAGCCATCCGGCTCATGCGACGCGATGGTGGCAAGCACCAGGCGGCCGTTCGGAACCAGGCTGGCGACCTCCTTCAATATGACGCGATCGCCGTCATGGTCCTCGTGGCCACCGATGATGACAAGCGTTCCGGCTTTGCCATTGGAGGGGCGCCTTTTCTTCTTGCCGGTCATCTGCCCTCGTCTTTCTTGCGCAGGAAGACATGCCGATGGTTGTCCTCGCTGGTCATGAACGCGACTGCGAACTCCCGGCTGTTGTGCGCCCACCCGGACTTCCCGGTTGGGGTAAGCACGATGGCTCCCGCTTCACCGCCGATCGCCTCAACCTCCCTGAGGGAGGGCTCCAGCACCTCCTCCACGCCCGCCATAGCTGCCCGTCCGGCGGAAAGTGCGCGCCGCGCGGAAAGCGCCTGCATGACCCGAGCGGCGAGAGCCTTTCGCGCGATATGCTCGCCGTCTCCCGAAAAGGCCACGGCGCCCAATTGGTTGTCGGCGTAGTAGCCGCAACCGGGTTGAGGAGAATCGCCCACTCGGCCCGGAGCGCTGCCGTCCAGTCCCCCGGTGGAAGTGCCCACGGCGAGATCCCCATACTGGTCAAGGGCAACGACACCGATTGTATCCTTCGCCTCCGACTTGCTGGCGAAATCGCGTTGTTGCGGCGTGACCAAGTCAGCCGGATCGCAAAGCTCCAGTTGTTTATCGGCGGCGAAACGCCTGGCGCCGTCCGACGCCAGCAGGATTGGCTCCTCATGGAGCATGGCCTTGGCGACACTGATGGGATGGCGCACGCCCTTGATCACAGCCACGGCGCCCACATTGAAGTCCCTGCCCTCCATGACGCCTGCGCACATTTCGACCTCGCCGTCCGAATTGAGGGCACTGCCATATCCTGCATTGAACGTCGGGTCCGTCTCGAGGACACGACCGGCGGCTTCCACCGCATCGACTGCAGTTCCGCCGCCGGCCAGGACGGCGCGACCGGCCTCAAGCGCCTTGATGCACCCGTTGCGATGCGCCTCCTCCTCTTCTGGATCGATCTCCTTGGCGCCGCCGTGCAGGATGAGCGACCACATCAGCCAGCCCTCAGATGGCGAATATGGCTCTGATCGGGCCCTCGCCGAGAAGGTGCTGCGCCCTCAAACCCGGTCACCTGGCTCCAGACCGCCTCGACGTCGTCGACGGTGAGCACGACAAGGTCTTTCTCCCGAGCAAGCTGGAGACACACTTCGACAGCCTCTTTTTCGGGACAGACGGCTTGTATGCGCCCTGGAGCGCAGCCGGCGTTCAAGGCGCCTTCCCGCAGCAAGCCGGCGATCGTTCCGGGGGCTCGGCCGCGCAGTTCATGTTCATCCTCCTTGAAGACGATGACGTCGAATATTCGCGAAGCCACCGCCCCCATCTCGCGTATGTCGCAATCGCGGCGGTCGCCCGGTATGGCGACAAGGCCGATCGTGCGCTGATACCCGCGCTTCATATGGGAAACGAGTTTTCCCAGCGCCTTCAACCCCTCGGGATTGTGCGCGTAGTCAACGATCGTGCGGAAACCATGCCCGTCGAAGACGTTGAGGCGACCGGGAGAATGCTCGAACGAGGTGGTGAACTCGGTCAATGCAGCGCGGATAGTTGCCGCAGGTACGTCGTGGCAATGTGCCATCGCAACGGCCGCCAAGCTGTTGGCGACGTTGAATTCAGCGGACCCCTCGAAGGTCGCGGGAATTTCGTCGACGTCCATCAGGAACATCGACTCCCCATCCTCGTGGATGACGATGTCCCAACCGTCCCTGCTGCGCTCCCGCGTCACGGCGCGGCCGCCTTCCGCCACGTGGCTGCGCAGGAAATCGGGCCAGTCGCTCCTGTTCGCCAGCGAGAAGTAGCAGATCCTGCCCCCGGCGTCGCGCGACATCGCGGAGGTGTGAATGTCGTCGGCGTTGAGGATGCTCCACCCGCTGCGGCGGACCGACTCGACGACCACCGACTTCACTTCCGCCAGGTCCTCGATAGTGTCGATGCCTCTCAGCCCCAGATGATCGCCATGGACGTTCAGCACCGCGCCAATGTCGCACGCGTCGAATGCAAGGCCTTCGCGCAGCATGCCGCCGCGTGCACATTCCAGCACAGCGACATCGACACCTGGCTCGCGCAGCACGATCCTGGCGCTTTGCGGACCCGAGCAATCGCCTGTCATGATCCGCTCGCCGTTCAGGTAGACGCCGGTGGTCGAGGTGAGCCCGACCGTTGCACCATTCGCATGCAGAATGTGCGACAGCATTCTGGCGGTGGTCGACTTGCCGTTTGTCCCTGTGATCGCGAAGATTGGAATGCGGCCGTCCTTGCCACCCTTGAAGAGCAGATCGAGCACCGGCCGTGCGACATTGCGGGCGCGGCCCGAGGACGGTTCGAGATGCATGCGAAACCCGGGACCGGCATTCACCTCTATGATGCCGCCGCTGGTCTCGCTGACCGGCCGCGAAATGTCAGGACAGACGAAGTCGATCCCCGCGATGTCGAGACCGACGATCTGTGCCGCCCGCCTGGCGATCAGCGCGTTTTCCGGATGGATTTCATCAGTCCGGTCGGTTGCCGTCCCGCCGGTCGACAGATTAGCGGTGGGTCGCAGGAGCACCATTTGACCCGGCGCTGGAACGCTCGAAAGCGTGAGCTGCGACTTTGACAGGAAATGCTCGACACATTCGTCGATCTCGATGCGGGTCAGCACCGAAGAATGGCCCTCTCCCCGTCGCGGGTCGCGGTTCGTCTGCTCGACGAGTTCGGCGACAGAGCTCCGGCCATCGCCGACGACATGTGCCGGGACCCTCTCGGCAAGCGCCACCACCTTTCCTCCGATCACCAGGATCCTGTGGTCCGAGCCGACGAAGTGCTGCTCGACGATCACGCTGCGACTGTGTTCTCGCGCCTGTTCGAAGCCCCAGCGGACTTCGTCCTCTGTTGCGAGGCCGATGTTGACGCCGCTTCCATGATTGCCGTCCAGTGGTTTGGTGACCACAGGGTATCCGAGCCGTGCCGCTGCCGCGACAGCGTCCTGCGCCGATCGCACCAGTTCCCCGCTGGGGACCGGCAGCCCGGCCTGCTGCAGCAGGAATTTTGTCAGGTCCTTGTCGGAGGCGATTTCGGTCGCGATCTCAGAAGTGAGGTCGGTGCAACTGGCGCGAATGCGCTTCTGATGCTTGCCTTGGCCGAGCAGCACCAGGCTGCTGTCATCGAGCCGCGCCGCGGGAATCCCCCGTCTCTCGGCCTCGCGCACCAGAGAGGCGGTCGTGGGGCCGAAGGCACGCTCGGCGGCGCCAGCCTTGAGCTGCTGCAGCCTCACCGCGAAATCGAATGGCCCTTCCATTTCGGCAATCTCGTCGAGCCCCTCGAGGCCATGCAGATTGCCCGGCAGGAGACTATCCACCAACTCGAGCGCAACTCGTCCGGCGAGCAGCCCCACAACCTCATCATTGTAGGAGAACATGACGTTGTAAGTGCCCGGACTGCCTTTGACCGAACGTGTCTTTCCTCGTGTCACCGGGTGGCCCAGCATGCTCTGCAGTTCCAGGGCGACGTGCTCCACGACGTGGCCGAGCCAGGTTCCTTCCTGCATACGGCGGACGAACCCGCCGGCGACGCCATAGCTGCAGCCATGGCCCGCAAGGCCGGGCAACAGGCGAACGATGTCATCGGTAAATCCGGGCAGCTTGTCTGTCGGGAACGCTTCAAGGGCTCCGAGGTCGATCTGGATCCGGACCATTGGCGTCATGCTGTAAAGATGAGGTCCGCGGAACACGCGGGCGTCCACGACACGGATGCTGGTGCGAAAACGCGCGGCGTCTTGATGAATTTCGTTGCCCGACATAGTCCGTTCTCCTGACTAGCCCCGCAAACTTCTTGAGGATCGATAAGTTCCCGGCTGTGAAACGCAAATCTTTTTGCCCGATCGAGAAACAAAAAGGGCTTTTAACATATGTTGGCCAAGAACAGATTCTGGTCATCTTACCCGCCGCAAGGGGCGGGCCATGCATTGCGCCTGCTTGTTCCTAAGCGTAGCACGGCACGCTGCGGCCCATTGAAGGCAACCCCCGACCTACCGGACTGCGCAGAGATCCCAGCTGCCGAGTGCCGGGCGCCCGGCTTGGGCTCGTGGCGACCGCTTTGAGGGCAGCATCGAGGCGTTTGAATTTTCAACGCCGGACGGCCACCAGGGAACATTTTCAAATGCACTGTGTTTGGCGCCAACCTTGCACACCGGAACTACCGCCATGCAGAGTCGCGCGCTGGTCAAAGAGATCGACGCCGTCCGCCTCAGCATCTCGCTCCTTGAAAAGGAGTTGTGGACAGCTGGCAGACCCAACAAGATCCGATGGCGTTCAGGATACGAGCTAACCGCCCAAAAAGCTCGCCTTGCCAAACTGGAGAACGTGCTTGCCCACTATCAATCCGTGACGCGAGCCCGAGCATTGGACAGCAACAGCTTGAGTTACGGGCAAAGGAACCAGGTGAGTTAGGGGAAGCAAGATGGCTGACAGACACTCGATCAGAACTCCGTTAGCTCGAGTGCAGGGCCTTGGGTCGGCGAAACACGGAACCGAAACGTTCATGCTGGAACGACTGACATCTGCTGCACTTTTGATCCTCGTCATTTACATCGTCGCGGTCGTTATAAGGCTGATCGGAGAGCCTCGAGATGTCGTCATCCGCGCAGTCGGATCGGTCTATGTCGCACCCGCCCTCATCACCTTCATTCTGGTGAACTGCGTCCACATGCGGCTGGGCATGCAATCGATCATCGAAGACTACTGCCACGCCACCGTGCTGAAATCTGTCCTGCTGATCGCTAACTGGTTGTTTTGCTGGGCAGTAGCCCTCGCCAGCTTTTTCGCCGTGCTGGTGATCAGCTTCCGATAGGCGGATTCACGAACAGCGCGGCGCGGTTCCAACTCAGCGCGCCGATCCCGTTGTCTGTCGCGCACGGCGAGCCGTCTTCATTCTATTTTCGGCAGCCTGTCCCATTGATGGAAAGGCGGCGGAGAGGTCAATTCCCATTCCAACGTGGTGGCTCCCGGCCCCCAAGGGTTCATGCCGGCGGCCCTTCGCCGGTGGAAAGCCTCCACGATGCTGGCAAGGAAAATCAGGACACTCGCGGCCGACAGATAGGATCCAAAGGAGGAGACCATGTTCCAACCGGCAAAAGCGTCGGGATAGTCGATATAGCGACGCGGCATGCCGGCCATCCCGAGAAAGTGGTGGGGGAAGAAGACGAGGTTCACACCGACGAAGGTCGTCCAGAAATGGATCCCAGCCAAAACCGGATTGTACAAATATCCTGTCATCTTCGGGAACCAGTAATACCAGCCCGCGAAGATGCCGAAGATGGCGCCCAACGAAAGAATGTAGTGGAAGTGTGCGACGACATAGTAGGTGTCGTGCAATTGCCGGTCGAGGCTGGCGTTCGCAAGCTGTACGCCGGTCACGCCTCCGACAGTGAACAAGAATATGAAGCCGAGCGCCCACAGCATCGGGGTGCGCAAGCTAAGGGAACCGCCCCACATGGTTGCGATCCAGGAGAACACCTTGATCCCAGTCGGCACCGCGATCACCATCGTGGCGAAGGTGAAATAGCGCTGCGTGTCCAGCCCTATTCCGCTGGTGTACATATGGTGAGCCCAAACGACGAAACCGATCGCCCCGATCGCGACGATCGCATAGACCATCCCCAGATAGCCGAAGATCGGCTTTCGCGAAAATGTCGAGATCACCTGGCTCACGATGCCGAAGGCCGGCAAGATCATGATGTAGACTTCAGGATGGCCGAAAAACCAGAAGAGATGCTGGTACAGGATAGGATCGCCGCCGCCGTCCGGCGCGAAGAATGTGGTGCCAAAATTTCTATCGGTCAGGAGCATTGTAATGGCCCCTGCTAGGACAGGCAGGGCCAGCAGCAGCAGGAATCCGGTGATGAGGATCGACCACACGAACAGAGGCATTCTATGCAACGTCATCCCTGGCGCGCGCATATTGAAGATCGTGGTGATGAAATTGATGGCGCCGAGTATCGAAGAGGCTCCCGCGATGTGCAGAGAAAGAATGACCAGATCGACGGAAGGACCGGGATGGCCGGAGGTCGAAAGGGGCGGATAGAGGAACCAGCCGGTCCCGGGACCGTAGCCGCCGGGGACACTGGGCATGAAGATCGACAATAGAAGCAGCATCAATGCCGGCGGCAGCAGCCAGAACGAGATGTTGTTCATGCGTGGGAAGGCCATGTCCGGGGCGCCGATCATGATCGGAACCATCCAGTTGGCGAAACCACCGATCAGTGCGGGCATGACGGTGAAGAAGATCATGATCAGCGCGTGCGCCGTGGTGAACACGTTATAAAGTTGCTTGCCGGCATCTATGGCCGCGTCGCCTTGGTAGCCGTAGATCATCGATGCCAACCCGGGGAAAAGCTGGATCCCGGGTTGCTGCAGTTCAATTCGCATGCCCACCGACAAGAGCATGCCGATGACCCCCGCGATGAAGGCGAAGATCAGGTAGAGGGTTCCGATATCCTTGTGGTTTGTCGAAAACAGCCAGCGGGTGATGCCCCGCGGCTTGTGGTCGTCGCGGCTGCTCGGAGCCGCCGCCGAATATTCACTCATGAGCGTTCTCCGCTTCAGCCATCCGCCAACAGGGCATCCGAACCATGATGTCAGTTGATTGTTCCCTCCCCAGAACGCCCGACGCGAGGGAACATACGGCAGAAGCCGAGGTTCGGGTCGGGCGCGGCCTGTCCCTGCGCGGTTGAAGGATCGACATTCCATGCTGGCAGTCATTGCTGGGACTTTGGTTCTGACGACAGTGGTCGGCGGGCTGATTACGGCCTTCTGGATCGAGGCCCGTCATGATCTCCACGACCCGACGGCGGACAGGGCGATGCACCTGGAGCTGCTAACCAGACTTGGCTCTCCGGCTTCGGCGGAGTCGTCCTGATATGGACACCATCACCGCGAAACTCGATCCAAGAACGCGAGTCGGCTGGCTTCTGCTCGGCTTCGCGCTGGGCGGTTTCTTCGACGGCATCGTCCTGCACCAGATTCTACAATGGCATCATCTTCTCTCGGGCCTCGCCGACCCGGCGGGTTCCGACCTGCGCTTCCAGATCATAGCCGACGGCCTCTTCCACTTGTTCATGTACGTGTTCGCCGTTGCCGGCACGGTGCTACTGGTGGCGGCGAGGGCAGCAGGCGGGCGGGCCGGAACGACGACCGAGATCCTTCGGCTAGCCTTCACCGGGTTCGGCCTCTGGCATCTGGTGGACGCCATTGTGTTCCATTGGCTGCTCGGCCTGCATCGGATCAAGATGAACAGCGACATGCCGCTCGCCTGGGATATTGCGTGGCTGGTCATCTTCGGAATCGTGCCGCTGCTGTTGGTGCTGGTGCTGCCCAACCGCGGTAGACCGGCACGCGGTGCCTCGGCGGCTCTGACCAGCATCGTCCTGCTTGCAGGACTGACTACGGGTGCCGGCCCGCTCTTCAACGGTGCCACCACTTCCGTTATCGTCTTTCGAGCTGGGATGGAACCGGCCGCGATGATGCGGGCGGTTCAAGCCGCCGACACCGACCTCAAGTGGGTCGACGCCAGCGGCACCATCTGGGCGGTCGATAGGGTCTCATGGCGCGGGTTGATGACCCTGCACGCGCGCGGCGCCCTGGTCGTCGGCACAACGCCTGTCATTGCCGGATGCCTCGCCTGGACCGATGCCGCTGGTGCGAGCAGTCGCTCCGGCCAGCAGTGAGGCATCCTAGCCCGCTTCCGGAAGGTGGCGGGCTTTTTGTCGGCCGATTGCCACGCCTGGTCGAAGGCAAAGAGTGGCACATTGCGGATTGGCAAATTAGATCGAAGAAGAAGAGCTATCAGAAGCCCGCATTCACCAAAAGTGAGCGGCTGTCGTCGGTGACGGCATCGCCCAGTTCATCCGGGGTCTACGGGATCATCGATTAATCAAGAGAATTGCAGCTTGGAAGCCCGCTGCTGAATGGTGGCGGGCTTTTTAGTGCATTAGTGGAACCTGATATGTCGAGGCAGGTTGGAACCGGCGGCAGCGTCCCCCGCTGCCGGGCCGAGGCCCCAAGCCTTGGCCGGGTCCGCCTCTGCCCGCCAGTAGGGGCGGACCCACTGCAACATGGCTCCGAAATGAGTTTGGATCGCTCTCGGTTTCCCTGGCCGTGGATAACACCGGAAGGCCCGTTACTGCTCCCTCAGTGGCGGGTTTTTCAATGGCAGGTTGGCCGGTGAAGCATCACGTCCCGGTTCTCAGGAACCCGTAATGCTACCCTGAATTGCTGGATTTCGCTGCCCTTTGGCATCGCAGACCGTGCATATCAGATCGAGACGGGAGCCAGCCCCAGAACGGGCCAGCTCTGCCAGGATCTCGGTCAGTGCATCGGTGTCGGAAAGTTCGAAGCCAGTTCACTGACGGTGGAACAAAACTGCCCTGTCGAACTTTGGTCGTCGCACTGCTCCCGGTGCTTTCCCCCATGAGAACTGCCCGCTGGCTCCGGCCGGCGGGCTTTTTGCGTCATGTGCTGGGCGATTCTCGGACCCCATTCGTTGGAACCGCCGCTTCAATGCGAAGTTAGGTGCCCAGGGACATTCAAACATGGAGTTGATCATGAAACAGCTACTTTTCGCGTCCGCCATTGTGGCACTGTCAACTGGGTTGGCCTTTGCCCAATCGAGCAACACCACCGGTACTGGCGGGTCATCCACGACGACAACCAAGACCATGCCGAGCACTACGACCGACCAGGGCACGGATTCGACCACCACGAGTGGAACGAACTCGAACTCCGCCAAGGACTGCGCTCCTGGTCAGCAAACTGGCAGCGCCAACCAGGCCGCGCCAGGCCAGCAGGATACAAACGCTAACTCGGCCGCTCCTGGCCAGATGAAAAAGACCACGGACGGCTGCTGAGCGCGCTTTCGGAACCTTTGCCCCTGTCTCAGGTTGGTACAAGCGGTCGATTCCTAGGATGTAGCCGCACATATAGCCCGTCGTGCAAGGCCAGCACGGCGGGTCTTTCGCACGATACGAGCTGCCTGGTGCTTTCGCTTCGCGCTCCAGCGTCTCACGGGTCGTTGCCGTGCTTTTTGATAAGTTCCCGGACTTCAGGGATGGTAAGCTGGGATTTGCTGGCGAGATAGCCGACCTCGTATTCCTCGTCGCCCGATACGCGGTCGCGGTCACGAAAATCGCGCTTGCTTTTGTCATCTGGCATGGTTGTTCCTCCTGAGAGGAGAACAGCGAAAGTAGCGCCGGGTTCCACGTAAGGACGGGCCAGCGCTTGTCGCAGAGTTGGCCTGCGCCGGCTTGATTCTGCCTGCACGGGTTCCTTTGTTGCTCGGGAGTCTATCGATCTTGTATGGCGGCCTCGACCAAACGCCGTATCCTGCCGGAACGCTCAATGTTTTGAGCCACCATCTCTTTCGAGCGCTGAATCGCGAGCTCGGCCCGTTCCAGGCGTTGCTTGGCACTGGCGACTTCGGCCTCCATCGCGATTCCCTGGCGTTTCGGGATGTTTGTCATGAGATTGAAACACAGGGAGGACGGAATCGTTCCCTGACGCCGGCCGAAACGGGTGTGGCATGAACACCTGCCCAAGTGCCTGGTGCATTCCTTTGCAACTATTTTAGCCTATTCTAATTTAAATTCGGTCCTGTCCGAGTTCGCGTATGTTGAAGTTCATCCGGCCAATGTTCCCCACGCTTGTCGAGGTGCCGCCGACAGTGGACAACTGGATTCACGAAATCAAGTATGATGGCTACCGGACGCAAGTCATTGTCGAGGACGGCACTGCCCGAACGATCACGCGGAGGGGCTACGACTGGTCATCGACGTACAAGACGATTGTCGAGGCGGCGGCAACCATTCCGAAGTCGGCAATCATCGACGGCGAGGCAATCGTCCTTAACGAGAAAGGCGTGTCGGATTTCCATTCGCTGCGGTCGGCGATGCGATGGGCGCCGGATCGGATCATCTTCGTTGCCTTCGATCTGCTGCACCATGACGGCATCGATCTGCGTCGCGAACCGTTGCTGGCACGTCGGGAAAAGCTGCTCGAACTCGTCGGGCCTGCCAAAGGCGTGATCCAGTACAGCCACCATGTGCATGGCGGCGGGGCTGACTTTTATGCCGCGGTTGATCGGATGGGCCTAGAGGGCATGGTGTCGAAGCGGGAAGAGAGCAGCTATCGGTCAGGCGACACCGAAGCCTGGGTGAAAACGAAATGCTATGAGGAAGTCGACTTTGAAGTTGCAGGCGTGCAGCGAACGCCCGGTTCGGCTCCACTCGCCTTGATGGCAACCCGCGATGCGGAACGCCGCTACGTCGGCTCAGCAAACATCGCCCTGACCAAAGCCATGCGGGAACGCCTCTATGCCAAGGTGCAAGAGGGGAAAGGCGCGCCACCGAGGGGCGCCGACAAGCCCGACGCCGAATGGATCAAACCTGGCCTTGTCGGACGCGTGAAAGACCCTTAAGCGCGAAAATAAACTACGCCACGCCACGCTGCGGGCGATCCGGGAGGCAAAGGCATGACGGGCCGACGCGGCGACGCATCGCCCACAATGCACATCTCCGGAAGCGACCGGTGCGAGGGGTGGCCGGCGCCTGTGGCGGGTTTGTTGGGACGTTAGGCGCCGGCCGGGCGGGCGGAGGTGAGCCGCCGCAAGCTCAAGCTAATATATCCCCGACTCTCATGCCTATGGTGCTATCGCGGAATGGCCTGACGGGCAGTCTAGGCCAACAGGATTAATTGCTGCGCTTTCATTCTGCCAGTAGCTTGCAGGCCTGGTCATTTAGCCCCAGATGAGGTCGGCACGCTCACCGTTACCGGTGCGTGGTAACTTGATCGTGCCGACCTCACCTTTGACACATGGAACCGATGCCCCTGTGGCAACCGAGCGAAGCTCTGGCCAACGCGATCATTGAGACCGTCGAGCGTCTGACGAAGGAAGCCCGCCGCTGAAGGACACGGACAGCGACGGGCCTTGCACCAGAGCTTGGACTTGAGGAGGGGACATCTCAACCAAGCACATTTCCAACTTCAATTGCGGATGCTTGTTCCAGCCCTACGAGAAAGATTTAGCGCTAGCCGACGTCTGACGAAGTAGGCCCGTCACTGGACTTCAGGGAAATCAGTGACGGGCCTCTGCTAGGGTGTTTCCACGAGTTATCCTTGCACTTGGATGAGACTGCAAGGAGCCTGTTCCGCATTCTCCGTGGGCAGTTGCTTGCCTTCTCAGGGCGCGCCAGAGCTGAGTTCCAGATACGGACGGCAAAAGTCAAGCCGCTCGGGAACGACACAGCTTGGCACATGGCCGCCCGGGCGGCGGAATGCGATGCCGAGGCGAGAGTCATCGAAGGGATCATCCATCGCCAAAAATCATGACGAACAGCATTCTTAAGTCGGTAGAGATAGAGGCCGTTTAAGGTAGTGCAGTTTGCGGCCCATCCTTGCGTGCGCTGGCGTCTCGGAACACACGCCGGCGCCTCCAAAGAAATTTGTACGATTTTTACCAAGCGCCTCCTTGTACGCAAATGATAATGACCGTTGCTGGCTTTGGAGCCATTCTTCAGCACTCAAGATCAGCATTATTCAAAGGACGTTCATATGAATTTCCCCATCGGCGGCGAGCAACCTATTTTCCCCGAGGAACTGGGCACGCTGAGGATTGTATTCTCGCAGCTTTGTGAGGAACACGAGATTCTAACCACTTCCGGTGAGGCCGGGGAACTCGCCTCAGAGTTGGTCCGACTGTTTCAAACACGCATCAAAGACGAGACTGTGCTGATGGTCTTGATGCGCGCCAGGTTGAACCACTGGCAGGCCCAGTCCGTAGGCTAGTAAAAGTGGTTCCAGTGACACGGTGGGTGGTCAGTTTTGACCACAGCCGTATGGAGGAAAATTTATGTTGTACCCTGGTCACTGCCTTGGTCCGTGCGAGATTGAAATGTTGTCTCGCATTTGCCGGACTGTGTGCGACGAGAGCAAATTGCCGCTTACTTCGCCCGATGCCGAAAAAGCGGCTTCTCACCTGCTGAAGCTCTTTATGAACGGCCTTACCCGCGAAGAGGAACTGGTTGATGCGGCCAGAAACCGTATGAAATGGCTGCCTCCAGCTCATGGTTTTCAAAAGGCGACGCTGCCGCACTTCCGAGCCGTTAATCACCCCGACATCAGCCAGGAAGTGGCTTAGCCGGTTACGAATGCGGGCAGCTCATTTTTCACGCAGGCCCTGCCAGGCCGAGTTGAGCCAGGAATTTCGAAACTCCGCTGAGCACATGGGTTCGTGGGGCCTCGAACTTGTAGCGGTACGACGATACCTAAACCGGCTGATGGATAGCCACAAACTCGTACGCTACCTCGCTCATCATTTTCCAAAGCAACTCGCTCAATTCCAAGACGGTTTGGAAACGGCTTGAGTTCCCAGTGCGGCCGCCGGCGCACGCGCCGCGCTTGGCCGCCTAGTGTCGTTCTCTAGCCGCCCTCTGAGAAATCTCACCCTTTCGCAGGGGTGGAAAAGGCCGCGATGATCGCCTCGAGCGACACGCTCAGAGGCATTCGAAAAGGTCCTGCCCTTCTGCCAAATCGCGACGTAATGATAGAGCGCTGACGGTTCCACCGGTTTTGCTTGGAGGTTAAACGCTTCGTATTCACGCGCAATGATTTCATTGGTTATGGAAATGCCCAGGCCAGCCGAAACGTATCCGGCCTCGTGACCGTTGCAATCGGATTCCACCAGTATGTCTGTCTCAACGCCGGCGAAGCGCAACGCATTGAAGTTCATCTGGTGGGCGGCGAACTGGGGATCGATATCGACGGTCGTTTCGCCTGCCAGGTCGTGAGCCTCGATACAGGCCTGTTTCGAAAAGCGGTGGTCGGGATGAAAGATGCATACGTTTTGTGCCGACCCGAGCGGCGCCCATTCAAACAGGCGTGGGTCCAGCGGCAATCTCGAGATCCCCAGATCTGCGCGACCGGCCAAGATGTGCTCGCCGATCTGGTCGTAGCTTCCAGAAAATTGACCGGACGTTCGAAGCGGTCTTTGCGTGGATCATCGCCACCACCTTGGGCATGGTCACGAAACCGAAAACAGAAGGCGCGGCAATTCCAATCCTTTGCTTTTCCTCGTGCTTCATCGCGAAGATTGACGCTTCCAGCCGATCCAGGGACGTCAGGGCAAGTTCTACGTTTCGCAGGAGCTCCCATGCTTCCTGCAAGGGGACGATGCGGTTGGCTGATCTCTTGAAGAGGGTGATGCCGAGCGTGGTCTCGAGCTGCTTCACATGTTGACTGACAGCCGGCTGGCTTATCCCGAGGGCTGCCGCTGCTCGCCTTGTCGAACCGGCCCGCAACACAGACTGAGGGGTCGAGGAGACAATCGAATGGCCAGGCACGCTGACTTTGGCCGACTTCAACGTCCCAGAAGGTTCTTCTCGACGGTTCTGAGATGAACCAGCATCGCTGTCTTGGCGCCATCGGGATCGCGACGGAGCAATGCATCTAGAAGCGCCTGATGTTCCTCGCAATACACTTGGCGGCGCTCTTCGGAGAATGACCGCTTTTTCATCTCGAACCAGGGCGACTGGTTTCGGATCGCACGCATGAGATTGTGGATTTCCTTCAAAAAATCATTGCGGCAGCATGCGAACAAACGGTGATGGAATTCCGCGTCCCAATGCTCGAAGGTGGGCATGTCTTGCGACTCGCAAGCGGTCTTGTGAGCTTCGCGAACAGCGTTGAGGTCTGCCGCACTTGCATTGGTTGCGGCAAAAGCCGCGGCAGTTGGTTCCAGCAATTGCCTGATTTCCATCATATCAGCCGGGCTGGTGCCTTCCATCCGCGCCACAGTCGAGGCAATCGACAAGGGATTTGTCGCGGTTAGAAACGTCCCACGACCGACGTGGCGAACAACCGTTCCGTCACCTTCCAGGAAACCGACGGCGCGCCGCACTGTGTTGCGCGCCACCCCAAACTCGACCGCCAGATCACGCTCAGGAGGCATCCGCCCGTCCTCAAGCCATTCGCCGGATGAAATCCGCTTCTTGAGCATCAAGGCAATATCGTTCGCAACGAGCTTCGGCATATCAAAACTTCTATCTGATCCAATTGTGGACCAATACTATCAGTCATTGGGTGTCCGGTCTAGTAGTTCGAGCCCTTAAATAGGGCGTTTTCATCAGATATGCAAAGATTCTTGCACTCAGCCCATTGCCAAGCCCAACCAATCGTGGCTATCGTGTCTTCAAAGGCCACATATTGGCTCATAAAAGGTTCAGGGAGAGAGGCATGAAAATTGCGACATTCGCGATCGCCGGAGAGCGTCGCGTCGGCATCGTCGATCTCGAGAAGCAGACCGTTTCGCCTTTTGATCTGCCCGTCGAACAGGCGCAGACAGGTCTTCTGGCGTTGATCCGTCGCAATGGCGCCGGGATGCCGCGAACGCTTTCGCCGATCCCCCTTGCGCAGGTCGAGATCGAAGCGCCAATCCCGCTGCCGGCCCGCAACATTTTCTGCGTCGGCAAGAACTATCATGAGCATGCCCACGAGTTTTCCCGCAGCGGATTTGATTCAAGCGCGGCCGCAGGGACCATCCCCAAGCACCCGATTATCTTCACCAAGGTTCCAGAGTCGGTGATACCGACCAACACCAATGTGTTGATCGACTCCTCTGTATCGACTTCCATCGACTATGAGGCAGAGCTTGCCGTCATCATCGGCAAGGGTGGGCGTGGAATTTCAAAGGAACACGCTTACGATCACGTTTGGGGCTACACGATCGTCAACGACGTCACCGCCCGCGATTTGCAGGGCAAATACAGTCAGTGGCTGATAGGCAAGTCCCAGGACACTTTCTGCCCCATGGGGCCTTGGGCCATAACCAAGGATGAACTCGACCTCGATAGTGCTTCGGTCCGCTGTTTCGTCAATGACGACCTGCGCCAGAACTCGAAGATTTCGCTGCTCATTTTCGATATCCCGACGATCATCTCGACGCTCTCGCAAGGCATCACACTGAACCCGGGCGATATCATTGCGACGGGCACACCAGCGGGAGTCGGTATCGGGTTTGACCCGCCGAGATATCTGAAGGCCGGCGACGTTGTGCGCGTCGAGATCGACGGCATTGGGTCTCTGGAGAACCGCTTCGCGGAGCGTGCGCAATGACGACCGTGACGATCGGACCGATCGTTGCCGAGGTCACCGGCGAAGGGATGCCGGTGGTGATGATCCATGGCCTCGGCGGAACATCAAATATGTTCCAGCCTCAGATGGCCGCACTTTCTGGATATCGTGTGGTCCGGCTCGATTTGCCTGGCTCGGGGCGCTCGCCAAGGCCGTTCGAGCCTCTGACGATGGAAATTATGAGCGAGGCCGTTGTCCGTGCTATGGACGGCATGGGCGTGACGCGGGCACATTTCATCGGCCATTCGATGGGCACCATCGTCTGTCAGCAGATCGCTGCCAAACATCCTGCACTGGTCGCCTCGCTGGCATTGTTCGGCGCCTTGGCCGAACCTGCCGAAGCGACACGGCTGGGCCTCGCCAAGCGAGCCCAACTGGCCAGGTCCGGCGGCATTGCCGACATTGCCGATCAGATCGTCGCCAATGCGCTGTCGGCGCATACAAGGGAGACGTCGCCTGCGGCAATCGCCTTCGTGCGCGAGTCGATAACACGTCAGGATCCGGAGTCCTATGCGCGCACTTGCGAGGCACTGGCGAAGGCGGTGGCGGTCGACCCCAGGCGCATTGCGGCCCCTACCCTGTTGGTTACCGGCGACGCCGACACGGTCAATCCGATGAGCGTCGGTCAGGCGCTTGCCGATGGGATCAAGGGAGCCGTAATCTCGTCGCTCGATCGGTGCGGACACTGGGCTACCATTGAGTGCCCCCGCGAAAGCAGCCAAAAGCTCGCCGATTTTTTGCGACGCGTTGATAGGTGAGGACCTGAACAGCGCGTAAAACTGCGCGTTCGAAAGTTTTTGGGAGGATAAGATGGCAGAAGACAGCTGGAACGGAAACGGTTCGGGCGGCACGCTCTTCACCAATGTGCGCGTGCTCGACGCGACGGGTGAGTATCCCTACACCGGGGAAGTGCTGGTGCAGGGCAACCGCATCAAGCAGATCACCAAGGGTTCGTCACGTTTTGGCTCATCATCGTCACCGTCATATGGTGGCGGTGCGACGGTCATCGACGGCATGGGCGCGACGCTGATGCCCGGCATGATCGATGCCCATTTGCACCTGTCCTGGAACAATGCGCCCGGCATCGACCCGATCCAGATGATGGAAATCGAAGAGCATATGCTGGTCACCATGGAAATGGCCAAGCTCGTGCTGGACGCGGGCTTTACAGCCGGCCGAGGTGCTGCGGCAGCCAAGCCCAGGCTGGATGTCGTGTGCAAGAAGTTCATCAATCAGGGACGGTTTCCTGGCCCGCGCTACCTTGCAGCTGGACCCGAGATCACCACGGTGGGAGGCCTCGGAGATTCGTCGCCGTCTCATATCCCCCATGAAGGTCTCAACCTCGGCATCGTCGTCTCGGGGCCGGAAGAAATCCGGCGCACCGTGCGCCAGCTGATCAAATACGGCGTCGACTCGATCAAGCTCAACCTGTCCGGTGAAAGCATCACCGGCATGGGCGCCGAAGAGACACCGATGTCCGAAGAGGAGGTCGCCATGGCGGCCTCGGAGGCACGCTGTCGCAACAAGGTGTTGTCGGCGCACGCGCGCTCATCCGGATCGGTCAAGCAGTGCATCAGGCACGGCATCCAGAACATCTACCATGCCTCTTTCGCCGACGAAGAGGCACTCGACATGCTTGAAGCAGCCAAGGACAAGCACTTCGTTGCGCCCGGCATTGCCTGGCTCATCAACACTGCTCGCCATGCCGAGCAATGGGGCATCAAGCCGGGCTCGCCACTTTCGCTCGAATATGAGCGGGAGCTCGAAATGTGCATCGATACGATGAAGAAGATGCATCGGCGCGGTATCCGCGTCTGCATCGGCGGCGACTATGGTTTTGCGTGGACGCCGCAAGGCACCAACGCCAAGGACATCCAGACGTTCGTGGAGATGCTTGGCTACTCACCGATGGAAGCGATCCAGGCCGGAACCAAGTTTGGCGGCCAGATCATGGGCATGGGCGACGAGCTCGGTCTGATCAAGGAAGGCTATCTCGCCGACCTGCTGCTGATCGACGGTGATCCGATCTCGGACGTGCGCATCCTGCAGGACAAGAACCGCATCCTCGCCATCATGAAGGACGGCAAATTCCATAAGGCGCCGCGCATCAACGAACAGCGCCGTCGGCTGACTGCATGAGTATCCTGGACCGGCCATCTTCGTCCGGGATTTCGGGCGGCGGCGTGTCGCGCCGGCAGGCGTGGGGCCTTTTCTGGCTCCTGGTCGCCGCGCTCGTCGCATGGCTGGTTTTCGCCGTCTGGCCGGATTGGCTCAACGCGATCCTGATATCGAAGAAAGCCTTTGTCAGCGCCATCCTCAATGGCATCACCCTGGCAGGTCTCTACTTTCTGGTTGCCAGCGGTTTCACATTGATCTTCGGCCTCATGCGCAACGTCAACCTGGCGCATGGCTCGCTCTATCTGCTCGGCGCCTACATCGGCTACGAAGTGGCGAGCCGCACAGGTTACTGGCTGCTGGGGGTCGCTGCCGGCTTCATCGTGCTGGCCGCGATCGGTGTCGTCATGCAGGTCGTCGTCTTCCGTCGCCTGGAGGGTGACGATCTCAGACAAACCCTGGTCAGCATCGGCATCTCCATTGTCGCTGCCGACCTGATGCTTGCCGTCTGGGCCGGCGGCACTTACCAGATCGCGGTGCCGGAATGGCTGGACGGTGCAGTGACCTTGCCGGTTATAACGGCAGTCCGATCCAACGGCGCATCGGTCTTTCTTACCTACCCATTTTATCGGATAGCCGTGCTGGCCGCCGCCATCGTCATTGGCATCGGCCTGTGGCTGATGCTGAACAAGACCCGCATCGGCATGATGATCCGCGCCGGCGTCGACGACCGCGCGATGCTCTCGGCGTCCGGCGTCAACGTGCATGCGGTCTTTGCCATCGTCTTTGCGGTCGGCGCCGGACTTGCCGGCTTTGCCGGCGTCGTTGGCGGATCGGCGCTGTCCGTCGCGCCGGGCGAAGACATTCGTTACCTGCTGGCCTCGCTCGTGGTTGTCATCGTTGGCGGGATGGGCTCGATATCAGGCGCAGCCATAGGCGCGCTTCTCATTGGTCTGGCCGAGCAACTCGGCCTCGTCTACTTCCCGACCTATGGCGTCGTGCTGACCTTCATCATCATGGTCGTGACACTTGCGATCCGGCCGCAAGGCATCATGGGCAAATCACGATGACCATAAGCCTCCAATCCACGCCCGTCGCAACCCAGCCAAACTGGCTGGACAAAATTGGCGCGGGCCACATTCTCCTCGGCATCGCGCTGGTTCTGTATCCGTTGGTGGCGTCGGATTTCTTCCTGACGCAGATCGGCGGCTACTCCTTGATCTTTGGCATGCTTGGGCTGTCGTTGATGATGCTCGCCGGCTACGGCGGCATGGTCAGCCTGGCTCAGATCACCGTTGCCGGCATCGCTGCCTATTGCATCGCGATCTTCGGCGACAACAACAGCCATCTTCTTGGCTTTGGCTGGCCGTGGTGGATTGCAGCCCCGGTTGCGATCCTGATCGCGGCGATCGCCTCGTCCCTGATCGGATGGATATCGGTCCGCACCGAAGGCATCTACACCATCATGATCACGCTGGCGATTGCCACCGCCACCTTCTACTTCGCGCAGCAGAACTACGCGATCTTCAATGGTCATTCGGGCTATGCCGGCATACGCGCCCCAGCTTTCTGGGGCGTGAACTGGCGCGATCCGAAGGCGTTCTATTATCTGTGCCTTGGGTTCTCGGTGCTCGCCTATGCCGCGATCCTCTACGGCTCCAGGTCAACGTTCGGGCTGACCCTGCAGGCGATCCGTGACAATCCGCGCCGGATGCGCGCTCTGGGCTTCAACGTCACCGCGCACAAGGTGTTCGCCTGGTTCCTGGCCGGCATCATAGGTGGCTTGGCCGGTGTGCTCCTGGTCTGGTTCAACGGCCGCGTCTCGCCCGGCACCATAGGTGTGGACGCTGCAATCGATGTTCTGATCATCGCTGTCATTGGCGGCCTGCGGCATCCGATCGGGCCGTTCCTTGGCGCCCTCGTCGTCGTCCTGATGCAGACGTTCGCGATCGATCTCGTCGGGGCCGAGCGTTTCAACACGCTGATCGGCCTGGTCTTCCTGGTGATCGTTTTCATTTCACCAGACGGAATTCTTGGGTTGTGGGCAAAGTTCAAGCCCAACTTTTCTCAGGAGTCCTTGCGCCCCGGCCTGTGACGGCCGGGCGGAATGAACTGCATAACTCTGTCAATCAAGGGAGGAAATAATGAAGATGCACAGACGCACATTACTGGCTTTGGCATTGGCGAGCGGACTGACCGCTCCGTCCTTGGCTCTCGCTGCTGACGACACCATCAAGATTGGTCTGCTTGCGACCTTCGAAGGGCCCTTCACGGTGCTTGGCGAAGATAGCGAGCGCGGCGCAATGACTGCCGTGGAAGAGGTCGCCGGCACCGTGGCCGGCAAAAGAATCGAGATCGTCAAGGGATCGTCCGATGCGTCGCCCGACAGTGCGGTGCGCGCAGCCCGCAAGCTGGTCGAACAGGATGGCGTCAAGGTCCTGATCGGTCCGCTTTCCGGCGACGAAGGTCTGGCCGTCAAGGACTACGCCAAGACCCAACCGACCGTCACGTTCCTGAATGGCGCCTCTGCTGCCCAGGACACGACTTTCCGGGATCCCGCGCCGAACTTCTTCCGCTTTGGAACCGATGGCGCGCAATGGATGGCAGGCCTCGGCACCTACGCCTTCAAGGACAAAGGCTACAAGAACGTTGCGACCGTGGCGGAGGACTACTCCTTCCCCTACACGCAGGTGTTCGGCTTCATGGCCGAGTTCTGCAAGGCAGGCGGGCACGTGCCATCGAAGTCCTGGGTGCCGATCGGCAACAAGGATTTCTCATCGGTCATCGCTGCCATCCCCGACAATGTCGACGCAATCTATGTGGCACTCGGCGGTGCAGATGCCGTCAACTTCCTCACTCAATACCAACAGTCCGGCGGTGCAGCCCCGCTAATCGGAGGCTCGATCACGGTCGATCAGACGGTGCTCACGGCCAAGGGCAAGCTGCGGGACGTGCTCGTTGGAACGCCTTCGGCCGGTCCGACGGCCGATACAAATGACACCCCTTCCTGGACCAAGTTTGTCGAGGCTTACAAAAAGCAGCCAGGTGCATTCCCGTCGCCGTCGCTGTTTGCCCATGCCTACTACATCAACATGAAAGCCGCGCTGCTTGGCCTCGACAAGGTCGGTGGCGATGTGTCGGATGGCGGTGCGAAGCTCCGCGAAACCCTTTCGTCGCTGTCTTTCGAGACGCCGACGGGCAAGGTTTCGCTCGACAAGAACCGCAATGCGATTGCCGACATCTTCCTGACGGAGGTGACTGAAAACGAAGACGGGACGCTGTTGAACAAGCTGATCAAAGTGGTTCCGCAGGTAAACCAGACACTCGGCATCGCTGAAGCGGACTTCACGGCGCTGGGCGCGGTGAGCCGCGACAATCCGAACTGCCCATAATCGGTCGAACGCAGGAGCGCGCGCCAGTGGCCGAGAATGACATGGCTTCCCGTCTGCAAGGAACCGGTGCTTACGCACTGGAACTGGACGGCGTCGCGCGTCACTTCGGTGCTCTGGTGGCGCTCTCCGGCATCAATATGAGGATCGCGGCCGGTGAACGGCGCGCGGTCCTCGGCTCCAACGGCGCCAGCAAGACGACGCTTTTCAACGCGGTGACCGGCGACTTCTTGCCAACCGCCGGGCGCATCCGTTTCTTCGGCGAAGACATAACCGATCTGCCCCCACATGAACGCATCAGGCGTGGCTTGCGGCGGACCTACCAGATTTCGCAGCTGTTCAAGGGGCTGTCGGTTCTGGATTCGATCTTCCTAGCGTGCCGTGGAGTGTCGCGCCGCCGGTTCTCATTGCTTCGGCCGCGGTTGAATGACGTCAACAGGGTTCAGGCCGAGTCGATCCTCCACGCCGTGCATCTGGACGGCGACCGCGACGCGTTGGTGGCGACGCTAAGCCATGGTCAGCAAAGACAGCTGGAGATCGCTCTGGCGCTCGCCGGCGCACCGCGTTTCATACTGTTCGACGAACCCGCAGCCGGTCTGTCCCCGACAGAGCGCCGTGATCTGGTTGCGATCCTGAACGGCCTTCCCAAGCACATCGGCTATGTCATCATCGAGCATGATCTCGACGTGGCGCTTCGTGTCTCCGAATATGTCTCGATGATGCACAATGGCCGACTGTTCAAGGAAGGCACGCCCCAGGAGATCGAGGCCGATCCTGAGGTCCAGGAAATCTACCTTGGAGGCAAGCATGGCTGAGCGCGCCGCTTCCTCAGGCAAGGCGGTTCTCAAGATCGAGGACCTTCAGGTCTACTATGGCCAAAGTCATGCGCTGCAGGGCGTCTCGCTGACTTTGGAAACCGGCGTGTTGTCGGTCGTCGGCCGCAATGGCATGGGCAAGACGACACTGTGCAACACCATCACTGGCCTGAAGCGCGCACAATCCGGTTCCATTCGAGTCAACGGTCGAGAGATATCATCGCTCGAACCGCACGAGATCCACCGCCTCGGCGTCGGCTACGTCCCGCAAGGCAGGCGAGTCTGGCCAAGCCTGTCCGTGGATGAGCATTTGCGGATGTCGTCGAAACGCGACGCCAACTGGACGGTCGAGCGTGTCTACCAGACCTTTCCGCGCCTGGCGGAACGCAAGAGCAATGGCGGCTCTCAACTGTCGGGTGGCGAGCAGCAGATGCTGGCCATTTCGCGTGCGCTGCTGAGCGACCCTAAACTGCTGGTCATGGATGAGCCGACCGAAGGGCTGGCGCCGGTCATTGTCGAACAGGTCGAGCGCATGCTCGTCAGCCTGGCGGAAGAAGGCGAGATGGCGATCCTCGTCATCGAACAGAATATCGGTGTTGCAACGGCGGTGTCGGACCGCGTCGCTATCATGGTCAACGGGCGCATCAACCGGGTCATGGAAGCCTCGGCGCTTGCCGCCGATCGCGACTTGCAGCAACGCCTGCTCGGCGTTGGCCGCCACTCCGATGAACCTGCTGTTACTCCAGCCGCGATCGCCGAAGCACAAGAGCAACTGGCGGAGATCTACCGCATTGATCGGGCAGGCACACGCACAGAGCCGGTGGTTCAGAATGGGGTCTATCGTCCGGTCACTGAGCTGCCAAACCGGTGGAACGTGCCGGTTGCAGCCATGCGGCAAGCGGCAGTCGAAAAACACAATCCTCAAGACGAACTGAAAAAGGTCTTCGCCATCCCCTTCGCCGAGCGGATCGGCCGCACCGTTCTTGTCGCCGGAACGTTCGACACGAAGGCGAAGGAATTGCGGTTCGTAGCCGATCGTCTGAAATCCCTAGGGATCCCCGTTCGCACAGTCGACCTCTCGACCTCGGGAAGGCCGTCGAGCGCGGACGTTCCCGCTATGCAGGTCGCAGGCATGCATGCGCGAGGATCATCGGCTGTGTTTTCGAATGACCGCGGCGGCTCGGTCGCCGCAATGGCCGAGGCCTTTGCTCGCTGGATCGAACGCGAGCCAGGTCTTGGCGGGGTGATTTCGGCCGGCGGCTCAGGTGGAACAACCATGGCCACCGCCGGCATGCGCGTCCTGCCGGTGGGCGTCCCCAAACTGATGGTGTCCACCGTGGCAGCCGGCGACGTCGGCAAATATGTCGGTGGCGCCGATATCATGATGTTCCACTCGGTCGCGGATGTTCAGGGTCTCAACTCAATCACTGAGGCCGTCCTGGGCAACGCTGCTCACGCTATGGCGGGTATGGTCGCGCAGCTGCCTACCGGCGAAGCCTGGGAAGCCAAGCGAAAGCTGGCACGTCCTGCTGTCGGCATCACCATGTTTGGCGTCACCACGCCCGCCGTGCAGGCCGTGACCAAACGTTTGGAAGCGGATTATGACTGCCTGGTTTTCCACGCGACAGGCATTGGTGGCCGGGCCATGGAGAACCTCGCCGATTCCCGAATGCTGTCAGCCTTCATCGACCTGACCACGACGGAAATAGCCGATATGGTGGTCGGCGGCGTGTTCCCGGCAAGCGATGATCGCTTCGGTGCGGCGATACGCACGGGCTTGCCCTATGTCGGATCCACCGGCGCGCTAGACATGGTCAATTTCGGTCCGCGCGACAGTGTGCCGGAGAAATTCAAAAGTCGGAAGTTCGTCGTCCACAATCCCAACGTCACCCTGATGCGCACCACCAGGGACGAAAACCGGCAGTTTGGCGAATGGATCGGCGCGCGGCTGAATTCCATGAACGGGCCTGTGCGCTTTCTCCTGCCCGAAGGCGGCGTCTCGATGCTCGACGCACCCGGCCAGCCATTCCACGATCCGGAAGCCGACAATGCGCTGTTCGAGGCGATCCAGAAAACCGTGCGCCAGACCTCACTGCGTGTGGTTCAGCGGGTCCGATCCAACATCAACGATGCGCCATTCATCGATGCGGTGATCACTGCATTCCATGCAATCGGACCGAAACTGCAGAGGCGCGCATGACCCGATCTGCAGTTCGACAGCTTCAAGAAAATCAAGCCGGTCGGCTTCGGTCGATCGCATCCTGTTTGGGAGGGTAGAAAAATGGCCGCGCAGACTTTTGGCACGTTCCTTTTGTGGTTGATCGTCGCCGCGATCATCGTCGTGATTGCTGTCTATATCCTGCGATGGCTGTATCGCCGCTCCACCAAGGAAACTGCGTTCGTGCGAACCGGTTTCATGGGCGAGAAAGTGGTCGTCAATGGCGGCGCTTTCGTCATACCGGTCCTGCACGAAATAACTCCCGTCAACATGAACGTGCTGCGCATCGAGGTGCGTCGCGAAGACGCTCACGCGTTGATCACCAAGAACCGGATGCGCGTCGACCTGATCGCCGAGTTCTTCGTGCGGGTCGGAGCAAGCCGCGAATTGGTCGCCGCCGCCGCGCAAACACTTGGTCGACGCACATTGCAGCCTGAAAGCCTGCGCGAATTGCTTGAGGGAAAATTCGCTGGCGCTATGCGCACGATCGCTGCGCAGATGAGCCTGGAGGAAATGCACGAGTTGCGCGGCGACTATGCGGCCAAGGTGCGCACGCTTGCCTCCGAATCGCTAGCCGCAAACGGCCTCGAACTTGAGAGTGTCGCTATCGTCGACCTCGACCAGACCAGCCTTGAGTATTTCGATCCGTCCAACGCTTTCGATGCCGAGGGTCTGACGCAACTGACGGAATCCATCGAAACTCGCCGCCGGATGCGCAACGAGATTGAACAGCGCACCCTCGTCGATATCCGCAACCAGAACCTCGATACGCAGCGCAAGGTTTTGGAGATCGACCGTGACACCGAATATGCCCGGCTCGAACAGGAGCGCGAGGTCGAAATCCGTCGTGCGTCGCAACGTTCTGAGCTGGCCATAGAGCGCGCGCTCCGCGACCAGGAATCGGAACAGGCGCAGTTGTCCTCGCGCGAAGCCGTCGAAAAATCCCGGCTGAATCAGGAAAGGAACATCACGGAAGAGCGTATCAAGAGCGAAGAGGACACACAGCGGCGCGAGATCGCCCGCCGCCGATCCCTCGATGAAACTGAGATGAAAATGCGCGAATTGACAGAGCGGGAGCAGATCGCCCTGGAACTGTCGCTGGAAAAGGCCCGCATCGAGCGCGAAGGCGCGCAGAGCGGACTGGAGATCGAGCGCAAAAAGGTGCTCGAGATCGCGGAGCTTGAGCGACAGATCGCGTTGGCAGAGAAGGCGCTGGAAGTCACGAAGGCAGAGGCTGAAAAGCGCCGCGCCGAGATTGTTGAGAACCAGGCCACGGAAACCGCGCGCATCGCGCAGGAGCGCGCCATTGACGAGGTGAGGATCGCTCGCGAGCGCCACCTTGAAGCGTTGCAGATCGCCAAGCGCCAAGCGTTCGAGGAAGCCGAGATTTCTGCCGGCGAAGAGGTGGAACGCGCCCGCATCACCACCGAGCGCGGCATTGAGGAGGCCCGCTTGATCAAGGATCGCGACATGCGCCAGCTCGGTGTCGATCGCGACCAGAAGATCGAGATCGCCGAGATCCAGAAGGCTATCGACATCGCCAAGAAAACACAGGAGCGTTCGTCCGCGATCGCCGCATCGGAAGCCGTTCGTGCAAAGGCCATTCAGGCGGAGGAACAGGCCTTCACCGCCCGTGAGCGCGAGATTGCCGAGCGCCGCAAGCTGACCGATCTCATCGGCGCCGCCCGGGAAGCCGAGCGCGATGCCCTGCGCATCACCTCGGCCGCCGACGCCGAGATGAAGGCGGCCAAGAGCCTGGCGGAAGCGCAGAAGATCGCTGCTGTCGCTTCGGCGGAAGCGGAGAAGATCCATGCCCTGGCCGCAGCCCAGCGCTACGAGGTCGACGCCGCCGGTCACAGGCAGCTCAACGAGGCCGAGAACCTGCTTTCCGACGAAGCCCGCGCGGGGCGCCTGCGCGGCAAGTTGCTGGACCATATGGAAGGCATCATCCGCGAGAGCGTCAAGCCGATGGAGAAGATCGAAGGCATCAAGATCCTGCATGTCGAGGGCATCAACGGTGGCCAGGGCGGCAGCCGCAACGTCACCGACGAGGTCATCGATTCAGCGCTGCGTTACAGGGTGCAGGCGCCGATGATCGACAATCTGATGAAGGAGATCGGCATCGAGGGCGGATCGCTCGGCCGCATGACGGACGTTTTGCGAGACGCCAAGGACATAGCCAGCCTCAGCCGCGACAAGAAAGGCAAAGCAAAGAGCGGCAAGGAAACCGACGATGACGATCGCGACCAGTGAAGCCGTAGGGTTACCCAATGCCGAAGATCTATGTGTCGTCGACGATCAATGCGCCAGCTGTGGAAGTCTGGAAACTTGTCCGAAGCTTCAATGGCTTGCCAAGCTGGACGCCGTTCGTAGCGGAGAGCCGCATCGAACAGAACGCGCATCCGGACCAGATCGGCTGCATTCGCAATTTCACGCTGAAGGACGGCGCCCGGATTCGGGAGAAACTGCTGGCTCTGTCTGACTACGACCTCTCCTGCAGCTATGCGATGCTGGAGAGCCCGATGGAAGTCGAGAACTACATAGCCACACTCTCCCTGACCCCTGTCACCGACGGCAACATGACGTTCGCCGAGTGGCAGGCCGAGTTCGACTGTGCACCCGACCGGGAAAGCGCATTGGTGCAGCAGATCGGCACGGGCGTATTCCAGAGCGCCTTCACAGCGCTCAAACAGCGCTTCGCGCGCTGACATCGACGAATGGTCAAGGTTTGCCAGAGTACGATCATCAACGCGCCTGTCCAGGACGTCTGGTCTGTCCTGCGCGATTTCAACGGTCATGAACGCTGGCATCCGGCAATCTCCTTCAGCGAGATCGAGGGCGGTGATGCGGCCGATGCGATCGGCGCGGTGCGTCATTTCCGGCTTACGGATGGCAGCGAGCTGCGCGAACAACTCCTGGCCTTGTCCGACAAGGACCGGCGGCTGAGCTATTGTCTGCTGGAAGCGCCGTTGCCGTTGATGGGGTATGTCGCGTCGATCCGGCTGAAGCCGGTGACTGACGGCAACGCCACCTTCTGGGAATGGTCCTCGGAGTTCCATCCGCCGGCGCATCGCCGTGATGAACTGGTCAAGCTGGTCACCGAAGACATCTACCAAGCCGGTTTTGAATCCGTTCGCCGGCTCTTGAACGGAAGGCCGGTTGCCGGACCAACCAGGACCACGTCAGAGCAACCAGTAGCGCGGTTGATCCCCGAGATGCGCCAGCTGGAGCCGCCTGGAGCCAGCGCCCAGGGCACACGGACCAAGGCAATCCTCGTCGAGCGACACGGAGGACCGGAGGTTCTGCGGCTTGCGGAGATCGGCTTGGCGCCGCCATCGCGTGGCGAGGTCCAGATCCGTCACACATTCATTGGGGTCAACTTCATCGACGTCTATTGCAGGACCGGCTATTTCGATCTCCTGCAGCCGCCAGCCGTTCCAGGCATGGAAGCCGCAGGCGTCATTGCAGCGGTCGGCCCCGAAGTTTCGGGCTTTTCAGTCGGCGACCGGATTGCCTACGCATGCCCGCCGGTCGGCTCATACTGCGAACGACGCAACATGGCACCGGACCTTTTGGTTCACTTGTCGGACGATATTGCCGATGCAACTGCCGCGGCAGGTCTGTTGAAAGGCATTACCGCGAGCTTCCTGCTCCACGACGTCTATCCCGTGAAGCCCGGGTCCTTCGTGCTCATCCATGCGGCAGCTGGCGGGGTCGGCCAGTTGCTGATGCAATGGGCACGCCATCTCGGCGCGACGGTGATCGCCACCGTCTCGAGCGACGACAAGGCCCGGATCGTGGAACGCCTCGGCGCCCACCACGTGATCGTCTACTCCAGAGAGAATTTCGCCGAGGCCGTCATGCGTTTGACCGAAGGCAAGGGCGCAGATGTCGCCTATGACGCCGTCGGCAATGACACGTTCGGTGGATCATTGGCCGCATTGGGTATCCGTGGCCATCTCGTCAGTTTCGGTCAGGCCTCGGGACCTGTGGGAAATTGGGACATCGGTAGGTTCTCTTCGAAGTCGATCACCATTTCCCGTCCGAACTACGCCCATTACACGGACAGCCCCGAAAAGCTTGGTCCTCACATCAACCGGTTTTTCGCTGCTTTGCGCCAAGGTGTGATCAAGATCGGCGCGCCCAGGCAATATGATCTGGCACGGGCTGCCGACGCTCATCGCGACCTCGAGGCTAGGAGGACAACCGGGGCACTTGTGCTGAGGGTGTGATAGTACTGCCCCCCGGTGCCTTCTGCAGGCGCTCTCAAGGTCCGCTTCTGACGAACGTCGAGTTGGGCTTTGACGACCGATATTAGGCGCAAGGCCGCCGTTCACCTCTCCTTCTAGTCAGCGCTCCGGCCAGCGAAAAAGCGTCGAGGCCCCAACAGAGTGAAAATCGGTATTTCACATTGACGCGCAACCAGGTGATGAAGGTATGCCGCAGCTCATCATCGGCGACCGCAACAGCACCGGCCGCAGCGCCCAGCAGGAATGCAACGAGGGTTTCATGAGCGCTCGTGCTGGGCCGTCCCGAGCGCCCAGCCAGGTGCTTGGACTTGCGGTTCGATAGCGCGCGAAGTGTGAGAAGCCGCGCGAGAAGAGCCCGGACCGCCGCGAGAATCCGGGACGCTGGCGGAAATTTCGCCGAACCGCGCCCGAAACAGACATCCGTTGCCACATTGTCGTCGTAACTTTCCGGTGGTGAGCATGAACGCCAAAGCGCGACCTCCTCCTAGGGCAAGCCCCCTCAGCTCCCTGCCGGTGGGGCTTTTCACATATTGAGACCTATATTTGTTGGCTCAAAGCATTGGTCATTGATGTGGTGGCAGCGCGCCTGGGCAGAGGAACTTGTCTTGAAGGCGAGGGAGACGCGTGCGATTAGCGAAACCCTTACGAGATGGTCACGCCGGAGATGTCGCCCAAGCACTCTTCAAGGCTGCTCGAAAGAGCATCCCAAAACGGCCAACAAGGATATCGCCAGAGCGGCGTTCTACTCGATTATGCCAATGCGGATCAGGAAACCGTCAAGGTCAGGAACCTGCAGGCATTCGCTCTCGCTGAGCGCCCCGGCCGGAGAATTAAACTAGGACAATCAGCGAATTCTGTAGGCTTGATCGTCTGCGGGAATTGGAGTGGCGCAAGCATTGGTCAACGGGGTTCCCTGCCGCGATCGCACCATAACGGCACGCCCACGAATCGGCCATTTAGGATAGGCGGCGGGCCTGAGCGTCCGCTTGGCCGGCGTCGAGACCCATAACTCCCAACCCTTGGCGCCGGCCGCCCTCTATGAACACTGCCTTGCGAACGCGTTTGCATTGCGTAATGTTCAGCCGGGGCAATGGATTTCACAGGGGTTGGGCACGTGGCGAACGCCGATATTGCACAGATCGACGCGGCAGGTCTGAACCGGGTCCGGGATCTGGCTCTGATCATCTGGCCAGCGCACTATGCGCCGTTGATCGGCGCCGACCTGATCCCACCAATGGTAGCGGACATGTATTCGCTTAACACGCTTGGCGCGGACATGCGCGAGCGAGGCCACCTGTACTGGATCGCCTCGGTTGATGGGAAAGATATTGGCTATGCGTCGGCCTACTTGAAAGACGGGCGGCTGTGGATCAAAAAGCTTTACCTGCTGCCGTCCGTTCGGGGCATGGGGCTGGGAAAGCAGCTTATCGCGACGATCAGAGACCATTACGGGAGGCAGCACCCGCAGGCCCTCTACGTAAGCGATCGCAATGAGACAGCCATCGCGTTCTACAAGTCGCAAGGCTTCACCGTCGAGAGCTTGGAGCCTGTACAGATGGGCCCTTATCATTTCGAGGATTATGTGATGGTACGCCCTGGAGAGATTGCCTTGCCCCAGTCTCGTCCGGACGTGCCGACCTACTGAATGGCGCAGTAGCCAACCCCCTTTTGACCCCGTTACCAGCTATCCGAACAAAAGGGCTACAGGTGCACTTCGCGGAGCCCGTTCGTTTTGCCGCTACTCGTGTCCGTTTCGTGCGTCGCAGAAAGTCGGACCGGCGCCCTGGTGGCCGCCTGGCGTCAGATTGACCGATGGGCAAAAAATCGTTCCACGGCCGGTCGACCGGTTCTTCCACAAGCGATCCCATAATTCCGGAGTGGTAAACCCGTGAAATGCCAGATAATTCCAGACGTACCAGTATCCATGTTATGCTACTTTGTTTTTAGCAGCTATTTAGTAATGTGGATCAGCGCCCTTCCGGACTTTCCAGTATAGTCTTCAGCGAAACCTTGGCCGAGCCCGGCTTCAGCGGTTTCGGCTGCGAAGCGTCGGGCGATCAACGCCTCAATCCACCTACGCGGGGCTAAATCGAACACGAACCGTGCAGATCGACCCGCGCCACGGCGTAGGCGTCCAGAATTAATTGCTCATCCAACTGTCGTCCGAACCCTCCCATGAAGTTCGGATCGGCGGCCGCCCGCTCGAAATGGTCGGCAGAAAGAAGACAAATGCGCGCGCCGACCGGCATACCCGAAAGCCGCACGGATTGCCTCTTGGCAGTAAGGTTAGAAAGCCAAAGCGTCGTGCTCCCGTCTTTTTCGGCGGCGATCGCCGCGATGCTGTCAAGTCCGGAAGTTCCCACCGACAGCAGACTGGCGCCACCGAGCTTTGATAGGCCTGCCATGATATGGAAAGCGGGATACACCATTGGGCCATCCTGTTGGTCGAACCACGGCTGCGCGAAATTGCCTCTCCTGTAGACGAAACCAAATGGGCCGGTGAAGTCACCGAAGGCGACGGCTTCGATGCCCTCGCGAGCGCAGGCCGCGAAATAGCCGATGATCCAGGCCGCATTGAACAGCCCGCGCTGGCGAGGATCGATGCGGGTGAGGCAGACGCGACCGTTCGCTTCGTTCTGCGCCGTGGAGGCTCCGTAAGGGTTCTCGCGGCAGCCGAGTTGACTGGGGCCCACACGCAGGGGCAAGCGTTCGCCCATGAAGGCACGGGCAGAGCGGATCAGATGGGGAATGGCCTCAAGCGTCTCCATCACCGACACATCGTCTGCAGCGTGCACGCTTGGACAGGTGGTGAAGGTCGCGTAGTCGAGCGCCTCGCGTGGCGGGCGCTTGCGATTGAGCTCGGTGAAGTACGCGGCCATGCCGCCGCCCAGCGTTACACCCGGGAAAGCCCGGCGCGCCGCGGAGTAGTTTTCGTGGAAGCTTGGCATCGCCGGCCATGTTGCTCCCGGCTGTACCGATTTCATGTCCTGCGTCGGAAAGACGCAGACAGCCTCTGGAGCGAGGCCGAGGCGACGGACAGCGTCCGCGACCGGCTTCAACTCGCCGAACGGATCCAGCGTTCCCCTGGTTATGATCTCCAGTACGACGCTTGCCCCGATCAACCGGGTCAGCGCTGCGTAGCGTTCAAGTTCATCGTGACCGTGGCCGAGACGGAGATCGACCTGGCAGACCATCCACTGCGGAGCCAATTGCCGAATTAGATCGGAGGTTTCAAGGGCGTGCCTGGCTTCCCCGGCGGCGACGCCGACGCCAATGCGAGGCACTCGGCCGGCCGGTCCGCCAATTGTCACGTTGATCGGTGGGTTGGGGTTTTCAGACGTCCCCCTACAAAGCGTCCCCGACACATGAAGCCGGACGGCCTGCGTGAATTTCTCACCCTTGGGCAGTCTGTAGGGCCACGGGCGACGCAGGGGACGAACATAGGTCTTATAGGAGGCATCAGACCAGTTGCGTTGGTCCTCCATCTCAAAGGCATCACCATCCATGGTGCAGGTGGCCCAGATCCCAGGCGCGATCTCATGCGACAACGCGCGCACGTCAGTAAACGGACATTCAGGATCAATAACGTCTGGAAAAAGCGAAGGCCTTTCGAGACCATCCTGATGCAGCACCCTCACCGGCTTGCCGGCCAAAGCCGCGATCGGATGCAGCACGACGAAGCCGGTCCGGTTGGTCAAAAGGTCGGTCTCGGGCTCTGCTTCTGCCACAAACGACAGTGCGCCATCGCTACTGCCCGAGATCCGGGCCCGGTAAACCAGGCGGCCCGATGTTGCGGCACATGTTCCACGGTATTCAATGGCGAACGCATCCGGCCTCTCGTCGATCCGCAGATCATCGAGAACGGGGGTACATGTTCCCCAGTTTTCGTCCCGTACAAGGAACGAGATTCCGCGCAAAACCTCGATCGTCCCAATGCGGATGTAACGCAACGCCCCATTGTCGAACGCGAGCGACAGGGAGCCGGCGCGCAGTGTGCGCAGCGGTTCCTCGAGCTGTTCGGTGCCACACAAGCGGACTGCCAGAGAAGCTGTCGAGGTCAAAGTGCCCGCTCCGTCGTGGCGTCGAAGATCGATGCCCGTTTCATGTTGATGTCGATCGCCAGCTTCTCCCCAGGACGGCTGACGTCGTGCGCCTGCAACTCCGCCATCACCGGCGCACCCGCAAGTCGGAATGTCGCGTAGCTGCGCGAGCCGGTCGGCTGCAGCAGGTCGATTGTTGCCTCATAGCGAAACGTGCCCTGCGCCGGCGTGGCAGTGTGCGCACGAGTGAGGTGCTCCGGTCTCAACCCGAGCAGCACCTTCTGTCCGTCTGCGACGCCCTGCAGCCCCCTGCCGGGCGCTAAAGGCAGCAGTGCGTCCGCGAGCCGGATGGCGGCGGTGCTTCCCTCCAAGGCAAGGGTCCCTGGCAGGAAGCTCATCCGCGGCGAACCCAGGAACCCAGCGACGAAGGTCGAGGCCGGGCGCTCGAACAACTCGAGTGGCGCGCCCTGCTGCTCTATCAGCCCGTCGCGCATCAGCACGATGCGGTCAGCCAACGTCATTGCTTCGATCTGGTCATGGGTGACGTAGATCATCGTTGTGGCAATGTCCTGGTGAAGGCGTTTGATCTCGCCGCGCATTTCGTCGCGAAGCTGTGCGTCGAGATTGGACAGCGGCTCGTCGAACAAAAAGATGCGGGGGTTGCGGACTATGGCTCGGCCGATGGCGACGCGCTGGCGCTGGCCACCGGACAGTTGGCGCGGAAAACGCCCCAGCAAGGGAGTGATGCCAAGCATGCGCGCCGCCTCGGCAACGCGCATCTCCACCTCTGGCTTCGGCATCTTGCGAGCCTTGAGGCCGAAGCCAATGTTCTTGGCCACGCTCATATGCGGATAGAGCGCATAATCTTGGAACACCATTGCCACGTCGCGGTCGCGCGGCCTGAAATCATTGACCACCTCGCCGCCGATCTCGATCGTGCCTTGTGAACTCTCCTCCAGTCCGGCGATGGTCCTCAACAGGGTGCTCTTGCCGCAGCCGGACGGACCAACCAGAACGGTGAACTCGCCGTCGCGGATGTGGAGGTCAATACCGCGCACCGCATGGAAGGCGCCGTAGCGCTTGTGCAAGCCGGTGATTCTGACTTCGGCCATGCCTACCCTTCCCTATCCGCGAACGGCGCCGAGCGTCAGCCCGCGCACGAGATGTCGTTGAGCAAGCACTCCAAGGGCGATCGATGGCACGAGGGAGACGATGGCAAGGGCCGCGGCTTCACCATATTGTGCGCCCTGGAAGCCGATGAAGGCGCGGAAGACCGTTGGCAGCGTGAAGGCGGTTCGGCTTGTCAAAATCAGCGCGAAGAAGAACTCGGTCCAGCAGGCAATGAAGGCGAAGACAGCCGCCGCGACGATGCCGGGCGCGGCCAGCGGCACGGCAACGCGCCAGAAAGCCTCCCATCGCGTGCAGCCATCGACGAGGGCCGCCTCCTCCATCGACTTCGGCATGCCGCGGAAATAGGCGAACATCATCCAAACGGACACCGGCAGCGTGAAGACCGTGTAGGCTATGATCAGCCCGATATGGGTGTCGTATAGCCCGACGCCGCGGTAGATCAGGAATACCGGTAGGACGATGCCGATAGGTGGCAGGAAGCGCTGCGACAGCACCCAGAAGGACAGATGCCGGCCACCCGTGTTGTAGCGCGCCAGACTATAGGCCATCAGCGTGCCGAACAGTGCCGAAAGCACCGTGGCCGAAAGCGAAATAATCAGGCTGTTGATAAGCCCGTCGAGACCGCGATAGGTGAACAGCGCGGCTTCGTAGTGGACAAGCGTCGGCTCCGCGGGGAACCAGACAGGCGGTACGGTGAGGTAGTCGTCGCTGGGCTTGATTGAGGTGTTGAACATCCAGTAGAGCGGCCACAGCACGAACACTACGAAGAACCCCAAAAGCAGGATTCGCCCGATCGGCAACGACCGGCGTTTCCTGCGGCGGGCGGGCGCTACGGCGGCCATCAGACCGGATCGACCTTCAAGAGCCGGCGTACCAGCAACGCCACGATGAGCGCCGTAAAGATCAGGAACAGCCAACTTCCGGCCGTTGCCTGCGACAGATGAAACTGCGTGAAGCCGACGGTATAGAGATAATAGGAGGCCGTGTACGTTTGTGTTCCCGGGCCGCCGCCTGTCATGATGAATATGGTATCGAACATACGGATGGCGTCGAGCAGACGGAAAGTCAGCGCCAGCAGCATCATCGGCCCCAGATGGGGGAGCGTGATCGCCCAGAAGACCTGCCAGGCGTTGACCCCGTCGAGTTCTGCCGCCTCATAGAGATTGGGAGGAATTGCGGTCAGGCCAGCGAGCAGGATGACGAACATGAATGGCGTCCACTGCCAGACATCGGCGATGATGAGCGAGACATAGAGCCACGGGCGCTCGGTCATCCAGCCGATCGTAACCTCCTGCCCCAGCAATTGCGTCAGGATATAGTTGGTCGGTCCGAAAGGCCGCTGCAAAAGCAGCGTCCAGGCCTGGCCGACGATGACTGGGCTGATGAACAGCGGCACGATCAGGATCGACATGATCACGCCGCGGCCCGGAAAGCTGCGCACCATTGTCAGCGCCACCAGGAGACCGAGCACGAATTCGATAGCGACGCTGATGCCCGACAGCCATGCCGTCAGCAACAGTGACCAACGTGCCACGGGATCGAACACGACCCGCTCGAAGTTCTTCAATCCGACAAATGCGTGGCCCGGCACCTGGAAGTCGTAGTTGATGAAGGATACGACCAGCGAGAACAGGAGCGGATAGATCGACAGCGCCAATATCAGCAGCACCGCGGGCGCGACCAGCAGCCACTTGAAATGGCGGTCGGCCCATTGGGCGAACGCAGATAGCCGGGGCGGTGCGCCGGCGGCCTTCAAGCGGTGAATCGTAGCGGTGGGCTGCATCGGTGTATCCAAAAGGCTGCTTAGCGGTTCGGCGAGGTGTTGCGAGCCAAGCGCCCGCAACACCAATTGCTCCAGGCTCTGCCTCCCCTCAGAGGGTGACCGCCATGCCAAGTTTTTCCACCGTGTTGTCGGCGGTGGCGCCAGGCAGTTTCAGGAACTCGGTGTAGAAACCTTTCTGCGAATCTACACCCAGTCGGTCGGTCGTCTCGTTCCACTCGGCCGCCGCCGTTTCCAGCGACGCCTTCGGATCCGCACCAGCCCACACCGCCGTGCACATACGGTCGATGCTCAAGAAGTAGTCCTGCGCGCCTGGCATGATCGGGTCGAGCAGACCAACATTTGCCGAGTTGTTGAGATTGGCAAGGTACTCCTTGGCACTTGGGAAGAGCGCGCCGTAGAGTTCGGACTTGAAGTGCGAGATGCGGTACGGGTCTCGTAGCGCATAGGGCAGCATGCAACGCGCCAGCGAGACCGGTGGCGAGCATATCCATTGCATGAACAGATACGCCGCCTCGGGGTTGGGCGAGTCCGCCGACAGCGCCTTGTTGTAGCCGGTGGCATGTTCCGGATTGCCCGGAACGACGGCATAGCCGACCTTGCCAGCGATCTGGGACTGGGGGATGAAGTTGATCGCCGTGGCGGACTGCGAGTAATTCGCCGCCATGCGGCCGCTGGGAGGCCAGGAATAGATCATCGCGACTTTGCCGGTCAGGAAGGCTGCCCACAGGGAGACGGCGTCGAGCTCGTTGTTGCCGGGGATCGAGGCCTTGTTCGCCGCGAGCATGTTGGTCAGCGTCTTGACGCCGGCGTCCGAAACTAGGCCCGCCTTCATGTCGTCGCCGAACAGTTTGCCGCCATTGGCGCGGTACTGCTGCAGGAAGTCGAACTGGTTGCCGGGGCTGCCCGCCTTGCGGAAGTGTCCCGCGCCATAGACCTTTGGCGCCATCTGGTCGGTGATGAACTGGGCGATCTGGGCATATTCCTCCCAGGTCTTCGGCGGTCCAAGCTTGGCGTTGAACTTTGCTTGGTAGGCCTCCATCATCTTCGGATCCTCGAAAATGTCCTTGCGGTAATAGAGAGCGAACATGTCGCCGTCGTCGAAGAACCCCCAGATCTTGCCCTTATAGGTTGGCAGCGCCTTGTACAGAGGGTGATAGTCCTCGAGGTCTGCCGGGTTCATGTATTTGGCGATGTAGTCGTCGAGAGGTGCGATGACGCCGCCATCGGCAAGCGATGGTGTCCAGGCCGGCGAGACGTCGAGGACGTCATAGGCACCTGAGCCGGCGATGTGCTCGGCGACCGCCTTGGAGTACTGGTCCGGGTTCGACAGTTCGACGACATTCGACTTCATCCCCGTAAGCTGCTCCCACATCGGCCCACTGAAATTGCGCGGATCGAGTGCCTGCAGGCCAGCCTCGTAGGTCATGTTGAGGGTGACGCCCGAATGCGCCTTGGCGGCCTCCACCGCGCGAAAGGCGGAACCGTCCGCCGGGCCTTCCTTCGATGCTTTCAGGGCTGCAGCCTGCGCTTGGCCGAGCGGCGAGGTGGCGTCCGCCAGTTCCAGCGTCTGCTGCGCCACCGCCCAATCGGTCATCATCCCCAGCATCGGGCCAGACGCAGCCAACATGCCGGTCATCTGACCGAAGCGGGTTATGAAAGTTCGGCGGGTAGTTTCGCCGCGCATGAAGGCGTCGACCTCTGCTTCGAGACCTGCCTGAAAGTCACGTTTGTCACGATCGTTCATAGTGCTTGGTCCTCCCGTTTCCATTTGCCTCACTCGTCCGCGGGCGCGGCGGTCGAGCATTCCTCCCGTAAACTCGCCGCAAGGGGGCCGCGGCGGCGCACCAAAAAATCAGCGTCCTCCTAGGTTCCGAAGCGGGCCGCGAGCCCCGACAGCCTGGTCTTCCACAGCTCGCTCGAAAGCACCTCGCGATTGACCACGCCGCGCGGCTCGCGACCGTGTTGCACCTCGATCACCGCCTTGACGTCGGCGGCACCGTTGCCGGCAAAGCACTGGTCGGTCCAGCAAAGCGCGTGCGGCGCCAGGATGACATTGTCGAGTTTGAGGATCGCATCGTCTGCATCGGGAGGCTCCTGCTCGAGCACGTCGAGACCGGCCCCCGCGATGCGGCGCGCCTGCAGCGCTTGTGTCAGCGCTTTCTGGTCGACGATCGGGCCGCGCGCGGTGTTGATCAGGTAAGCTGTCGGCTTCATCAGGGCGATCCGCTCAGCATTGACGATGTGGTGGGTCTGCGGCGACAGCGGGCAACTCACCGACAGCACGTCGGCGCGGCGAAACAGGTCCTCCAGCCCGACCAGTTCGACGCCCAGGTCGGCAGCAACCCTCTTGTCAGCGAACGGGTCATGGGCAATGAATTGCATGTCAAAGGGCCTCGCCAAGCGGAAGACCTCGGCGCCGATGTTGCCGATGCCCAGCGACCCAAGCGTACGCCCGACGAGCCCGACGCCCATATGTTCCGAGCGCTCCTGGAAGCCATGAGGTCCCTTGCGGGTGAGCGCGTCCTTTGTCAGCAGTTTGCCGGTCAGTGCCAGCATGAAGGTGATGACGGATACGGCGACGGGCCGTCGCACGCCATCGGGCGTGATGACCAAGGCAATGCCGGCGGCGGTGCAGGCCTCAACATCGACAGTGTCGTAGCCGACCCCGAAGCGGGCAACGACGGCCAGGCGGCCGCTCCTGGGGACACTCGTGGAATCGAAGCGATGGGCGAGAAGGATCAGCGCATCGAAATCCTCAAGTTGGTCGGCGCGAAGCGGACTGTTCGATTCCAGGAACACCATCTCGACGCCCGCCGCATTGCGCAGCGGCTCCAGATCGAAATCTGGATAGATCGGCGAGCCGTCCGGCTTACGGAAATCACCCGAAAGCGCCACCCTGAATTTCACGCTGTCCATCGTCTCCTCCGCTCTATTGGCACCCGGCCCGGATTTTGGAAACCGCGTCAGCCATCGCGTCGTGCAAGACCCAAACGTCGCCCGAATAACAAATGAAATCGAAACCTTGTGCGTAGAAGTCGTGTCCCTGCGCGACGTTGGGCACCAGGCGTCCAAGCGATTTGTTGTGCTTCTTGGCGGCTGCAACGATTTTGGCCATTGCAGCGGTGAAAGTGGGGTGGGCGAAGTCGCCCGGAATGCCGAGCGAGACGGACAGATCGAAATGTCCGACCCACAGACAATCGACCCCGTCCAGTCCCGCGATGCCGTCGATGTTCTTGACGCCGTCCGCGGTCTCGATCAGGCAGATGAACGTCGAGCGCTTGTTGGCGGCCTCGAATTTGTTAGCGACCGAACCCGGACGGTAGCGGTCGTGAGCGATCTGCAGCGCCACGCCGCGGGCGCCGGCAGGATGGTATTTCATGGATTTGATGATGTGTTGCGCCTGTTCGACCGAACTCACCATCGGTGCGATCAGCCCTTCAGCACCCATGTCCATCGCGCGGGCAAGGAAATGGTAGTCCTGCGACGGCACGCGCACCATAACCGGCAGATCGGCTGCCTCGAAATAGCGGATCGCGCTCTTCAGCGTTTCCAAGCTGAATCCCGAATGCTCCATGTCGAAAAAGACGAAATCGCAACCAGCGGACTTCAGGATGTGACCAATTCCCGGAGTGGCGAATTCGGCGACAAGCGTACCGAGCTTGACCCGCCTGTGAGAGGCTAACGCCTTGAGACTTGGTTCCGACATGACTTCCCTCCCCTTCGCCCACAAGGGGCGCATTGCCCTTACGCGTTCTTCAAGACGAAGCTTCGAGAACAAGGTCGCAGATGGTCACCAGCTTGGTGTCGACGAGCGGCGCGCTCTGCGAATTGAATTCGTCGAAATGAACCGTACGGCAGTGGTGCTCGAATGCCGCTTCGCTGTCGTAAATCTCGTAGAGCAGGACCCGGTCAGGCTCGTCGCGCGCCTGCGTCACATCAAAGCGACGGCAACCGGTTTCGCTGCGCATCGACGCGGTCGCATTGGCGTCGACAAGCTCGCGGAATCTGCCCCGGGCACCCGGCTTGAGGCGGAAATCGACCCAGACCACGAAGCCCCTCATCACTTGGCACCCGCAATTTCCAGATAGCGCCTGGACACATATTCCAGATGCCTGCGCATAGCCGCTTCGGAGGCGTCTGGATCGCGCGCTGCGACGGCGTCAAAGATTTCGCGATGAGCCTCATAGGCCTTGCGGTCTTCACCTTTGGCCAAAGTCGTGCGCCGCTGTTCGAGCAGCCATTCGGCCAACGCCGCGTGGATAGCTGTGAAGATTCGATTGCGGGTGATCACCGCCAGCACGTAGTGGAAGTCGACGTCGGTGCGCTCGAAGCGCGTCAGGTCCCCGATCGACTGCCGGTTGATTTCGAGCGCCTCCTCAAGGCTTTCGATATCCTCTGGCGTGGCATTGATGGCGGCGTTGCGGGCAAGCCCGACTTCGAAAAACAAACGCGCGCTCTGGAAGTCATGAATCCCGCCCGGCGCCGAAATCATGTGCCGCGCCGGCCCCGAGAGGGCGTCGATCACGAATTGGGGAGTTGGCCGAGTGACGCGGGCGCGCTCGCCGGATTTCACCTCGACAAGGCCCATCTTGCTCAGATGCAGCAGGGCCTCGCGGATTGAAGGGCGCCCAACCCCGAACTGCCGCATCAGTTCCCGTTCGGATGGGAGCCGGTCGGCTTCGGCCAGCTCTCCCTTGCGGATCAGCCTCTCTAGATGCGCGGCAACATCGTCCGAGAGCTTCCGCTGTTTGATCAGAACTCCGATCATGTGGCATACCTGTTATACCAGTCAGATACGCTATGGCCCCAGAGCGCCTCTGTCAACGAGGCTTCTGCGCGGAGAACGGCACGCGTTTCGAAATCGAGTGCTACCACATCGGCAATTTCTACACTCGCCATCCGTCGAGCGGGCCTGGTCAACGCACCGTTCTTCGTACAGAGCGTGTTCGGCACACAGTGGCATCGGCACTCATCCCGAGGACGTGGCGCATATGAAGCGCACCGCCGACCCGCCGGTTCGAACAGGATCGCCATTGGTCGGTGCTGGGCGCCGGTCGCAGCCGCTGCGATCGCCACCCCAGGCGATCGCACCGGGCGGCAATGTACGCGTTGGACTGGAGGACTGGCTGTGGATCGGCAAGGGCCAATTGGCGGCCGATCTCACGTTAGGGACGGAAGCCCGTAGGGTGAAGACCGTCGCAAATTGGCGCCCACATTATAGCGCGTGTGCTTGGCTTTGGCGTCGACCGGCCCAGCATGCCGCGTGTTGCCAAGTGGTTCTTTGTCAAGGACGGCCAGGCGCTGGGCGCGGCTTTCCGCAGATGCTCTGATGAGCCTGACCTTGAGCGCATCATTGTGAGCCACGGCGATGTCATCACCGACAAACCGCGCGATGCTCAAGCAGATCGCGAGATTTCGGGCATAGCGGAAAATCTCGCGATGGTGGCGCCGCAGCCAAGCCGCGTTATTTGTTATAAGTCATCAACTGACTGAAAGCGTGGGCAGCCGTGTGCAACGACTATGAGCAGCATATCGCCTGGGCCGAATATTGCAGGATGATGCAATTGCTGGCGCTCGACATTCCCACCCAGCAAACGGAACTGGATTTGCCGCAGGCGGATGACATCCGCATCAGTGATCCCGCCCCGATCATGCGCGCCGTCGGCGACACGATCGAACTCACGCGCATGACCTTTGCCTTTCCGCCCTCCGGGCCCAAAGGCGGGCCGATCTTCAACTTCCGCTCGGAAGGACGGAGCTTCTCCAACAGCAAGCGCTGCCTTATTCCGGCGTCGGCTTTCTTCGAATTCACCGGAAAGAAGTCTCCAAAGGCTAAGCATCGCTTCACGCTCAACGGCGCCTCGTTCATGGCGATCGCCGGCCTGTGGCGCGATGGCGAAGGCAACAAGCCCCCGACGTTCGCTATGCTGACGACGGAACCCGGCCCGGACGTGGCGCCCATCCACAATCGCCAGATTGTGGTTCTGCGCCCGGACGATTGGGCGGCATGGATCTACCTCACGAAACCCGAGGTGGAGCTGTTGAAGGCCCTGCCGGCCGGGTCGCTGGCGGTAGAAACCGTGCGACAAGGAAGCGACTAGCTCAGATGCCGGTGCGTTTTGCGCAAACACGGAAGATTCTTGGCGGCATCGCTGCGGCAATTGCGGCCCCTCGGGATCGCGGCTCTCGCCAAAGCGTCAGCACCTCGTTGTCACTGATTGCCGAGTGGCCACTTCCGCCATCAGCGACGCTTGGCTCGTCGGTGCGCACGAAAGGTATCGAGCGTGAAATACGTGCCCGCCTGCCATGGGCGGTGAGGAAGTACGTCAAAGCCGAGACTGGTCGCATAGCCTTGCGGATGCGCGAAGACGATGCCGAAGAGTTCGAGGCCGCCTCGAACAAGATCGCCAAGATCCTGGAAACCATCGAAGTACTCCCGGTCCTGCCGCGCGAGGCCGAGGACATCCTCACAATTTCTTCGCGTGAGCGTCACAAGTGGCTGAAAGACGGACGGCTGCAAAGCATTGGCACCCGCACCGTGAAGATGCGCGGTCGATCCAAGGCCGTCACCTTCCACGTGTTCGATCCCAAGCACATCGAGGACATCCTTGATCGTGATCTGCCAAGCCTTTGGCGCGAAGAAGACGCGCAGCAAGTTACGGAGAACAGGCGACGTGGCGCCGGCAAGGCTGCCCTGACGCGGGCGGGAAAGGGTAGCGAGAAGGTTCGCGGTTCCGGGAATAACCCCAGAGATGACGATCCCCGGCCTAAGTTGAAGGGCTGGGACGCGTTCGACGACGAGGGCCTGCTCCGTTAGATCCGCCTTGTAGCCATTCGCGCGTCCAGAATGGACCCTGAGGGAAAGCTAACCGGGAGAAACGATTTGCAGTCGCGATTTGCCCCGAACCATTCCATGCTCAAGGAGTTCTTAAAGCCGACAACAGCCCGTTTCCTGAGGATGGCCGATGTTCGAAAACTTCCGCTTGAAATGGTGGAAACCGAGGGCGGGCCGATAAGGCTTCGGCATGGCGGATCTGGGCCGCCTCTGCTTCTGATCCATGGCCATCCTCGCGCGCATATGACTTGGGGCCAGGTCGCGGACTTGCTGTCAGCAGATTTCAGTATCGTGTGCCCCGACGTTCCGGGCTTCGGTCGCTCCTACGTACCGGCCGATGACCCCGAGAGCAGGTTCTCGTCCAAGCGGGCAAAGGCTTCGGCGCTGGTGGAGGTGATGGAAAGGTTGGGCCACCACGCTTTCTTCGTCGCCGGGCATGATCGTGGAAGTCTGGTCGCTTTCAGAATGGCGATGGACCATCCCGACCTGGTGCGAAAGCTGATTGCCGTGGATGGGTTGCCAGTTATCGAGCATCTGGAACGGACCGACTGGAACTTTGCCCGCGATTGGTACCACTGGTTCTTCTTTGCTCAACCCGAGAAGCCGGAACGGGCCATCCTGGCAGACCCGATGGCATGGTATATTGACTTGCGGCCAGATGAGATGGGACACGATGCCTATGGCGAATTGGTTTCATTCATCCACGATCCCGCCATCGTCCATGGCATGGTCGAAGACTACCGCGCTGGCATAAGGATCGACCATCGCCACGACCGCGAAGATCGAGAGGCCCGCAGGAAGGTGCGATTGTCCGATGCTTTGTCTGTGGTCAATCGACGATGATTTGGAACAGATTTATGGCGATCCGGTTGCCATCTGGAAGCACTGGGCCGACGACGTGGGGGGCTACGGAATCAAGAGCGGGCACCATGTCGCCGAAGAAAATCCCGCCGCTCTCGCAGCAGCGTTCAAGGCCTTTCTGAAAAATGACAGAAGCACCGATTGAGCGATCGCTCATGCGTGTCGACGAACCCGGCCATTGTTCGGCAGACCCGTTCTTGCACCGCGCTATTTGAAATCCCGTGTCTTCACCTTGATCTGGTCGATGTGCAGATGGGGGTCGATAATGTTCCGGGGCCTCGGCCCCTTCGGCATGCCGCGCGGATCGGGCGTCGGGCTGCCATGATGGAATTCGTCGCCGCGCCCATGCGGCAGGGGAAAGGCAGACTGCCGATCGCCGACGCAGGCCAGCTCGCCTGAGAGATCGCTCAGCCGATGAGCGACGAGATGGACCACCTCGCCTTCCCTTTGGATGCGACCATAAACGCCAATCATGCCGGCGCCGAGCACGACCCGGCGATATTTTTCGAAGACCTTGACCCACACCACCAGATTGGCGATGCCGGTCTCATCCTCGATCGTGATGAACATGACGCCCTTGGCCGAGCCAGGTCGTTGGCGGACCAGCACGAGGCCAGCCGCCTCCAGCCAGTGTCCGTCGCGCGCCTGCATGGCCTCACGACACGAGACGATGCGCTTGCGCCCCAGGTCGGCGCGCAGGAAGGAAACAGGATGGTCGCGCAGGGTCAGTCCAACATGTCCATAGTCCTCGACCACTTCGCCGCCGGCGGTCATCGCACGCAGCGCGACAAGGGGCTCCTGGATCTCCGATACCGTCCGCTGCTCGCGGCCGGAGGCCGCGGCAAACAGTGGCAGCGGTTCGTCGCGCAGTGCCTTGATCGCCCACAGGGCCTCACGCCTCGCCAGCAATAGGGATGGTTGGAAAGCGTCAGCCTGGGCGAGTTCAACCAGAGAGGCAGCAGGAACACCGGCACGGTGCCAGAGGTCATCCACCGACGCAAAGGGCTGGTCTGCGCGTGCGATGACGATGGTCGCAGCATCGGCGTTGGCAAGACCCCGGACCATGCGCAGACCAAGCCGGACAGCGAACCGACCGTCATCGGCGGTGGGCTCGAGCGTGCAATCCCAACGCGACGCGTTGATGCAGACAGGGCGCACCTCGACACCATGGTCACGTGCATCGCGAACGATCTGCGCCGGCGCGTAGAAGCCCATCGGCTGAGCATTGAGAAGAGCGGCGCAGAAGACATCGGGGTGATGGCATTTCATCCAGGACGAGGCGTAGGCGATCAGGGCGAAGCTGGCGGCATGGCTTTCGGGAAAGCCATAGCTGCCAAAGCCTTCGAGCTGCTTGAAGGTCTTTTCGGCGAACTCGCGCTCGTAGCCGTTCTTCACCATGCCGCCGATAAGCTTGGCGCCGAAGCTGGAAACGCCACCGGTGTGCTTGAATGTCGCCATGGCGCGGCGCAGTTGATCCGCTTCGCCTGGCGTGAAGCCGGCGCATTCAATCGCCACCCGCATCGCCTGCTCCTGGAACAGCGGCACGCCCAGCGTCTTTCCAAGCACCTTTTCGAGCTCAGGCTTGGGATAGACGACGTCTTCCTTGCCTTCGCGCCGGCGCAGATAGGGGTGGACCATGTCGCCCTGGATCGGACCTGGCCGAACAATCGCAACCTCGATGACAAGATCGTAGAAAGTACGCGGTTTGATGCGCGGCAGCATCGACATCTGGGCGCGGGATTCGATCTGGAAGGTGCCGAGCGTGTCGGCCTTGCGGATCATCGCATAGGTGCGTGGATCCTCGGCAGGGATCGTCGCGAGATCGAGAGTGATGCCCTTGTGCTCGGCCAGCAGATCGAAACCGCGCTTCATGCAGGACAGCATGCCGAGCGCCAGCACGTCCACCTTCATGAACTTCAACGCGTCGATGTCGTCCTTGTCCCATTCGATAACCTGACGATCCTTCATCGCGGCTGGCTCGATCGGCACCAGATCGTCGAGCCTGTCGCGGGTCAGGACGAAGCCGCCCGGATGTTGCGACAAATGCCGCGGCGCGCCGATCAACTGCCTGGCCAAGTCCAGCGCCAGACGCAGGCGACGGTCGCCGAGATTGAGGTTCAGCTCCTCGGCATGTTTCGGCTGGACGCCTTCGTCCGACCAGCCCCACACTTGCGAGGACAGCATCTTGATGAGGTCTTCGGGCAGTCCAAGCGCCTTGCCGACATCGCGCAAGGCGCCCTTCGAGCGATAGCGGATGACCGTCGAGCAGAGCGCGGCGTGTTCGCGGCCATAGGTTTCGAACACCCATTGCATGACGATTTCCCGACGCTCATGCTCGAAGTCGACATCGATGTCAGGCGGCTCACGCCGCTCCTCCGAGACGAAGCGTTCGAACAGCAGGTCATTGCGGTCGGGATCGATCGAGGTGATGCCGAGCACATAGCAGACGGCGCTGTTGGCTGCTGATCCCCTGCCCTGGCAGAGAATGCCCTGGCTGCGGGCAAAGCGAACGATCGAGTTGACCGTCAGAAAAAAAGGCGCGTATTGCAGCTTCTCAATGAGCTGCAACTCGTGCCTGAGCGTGCCAACGACCTTGTCCGGCACGCCCTCGGGAAAGCGCTCCGTCGCGCCCTCCCAGGTGAGTTTCTCCAGAGCTTGCTGCGGTGTCAGACCCGGCAGCATCCGCTCCTCGGGATATTGATAGGCAAGCTCGTCCAATGAGAACCGGCAGCGCTCGGCGATCTCGATCGTCCGCGCTAGCGCTTCGGGATAGCGGCTGAACAGCCGTGCCATTTCATCGGGCCGCTTCAGGTAGCGGTCGGCGTGCCGCTCGCGCCGAAACCCGGCATCATCGATCGTCACATTGTGCCGGATGCAGGTGACGACGTCCTGCAGGATGCGCCGTGACGGTTCGTGGAACAGGACATCATTGGTGACAACCGTTGGCACGTTGGCCTGTCCGGCAAGATTGGCCAGATCGTGCAGCCGCAGCGCCTCGTTGGGACGGCGCCGCAACGTCAGCGCCATATAGGCGCGATCGCCAAATGCGTCGCGCAGCCGGCGCCGCCAGAGTGAGCATGTGTCATCTGCCTGGTCGGGCACGAGCACTGCAAGGAGGCCCTCGCCATAGGCGACAACGTCAGCCCAATGAAGCACGCATTTTGCCTTGCCGCCACGCTTCTTGCCCAGCGACAGCAAGCGGCACAGCCGCGAGTAGGCCGGGCGATCGGTCGGGTAGACCAGGATGGAAATCTCTTCCACCAGATCCAGCCGGCAGCCGACGATCAGCCTGACGCCGGTTGCCTTTGCAGCCTCGTGGGCGCGGACAATGCCGGCCAGACTGTTGCGATCACAGATGGCAAGGGCGGGCATTCCCATGCTGGCTGCTTGCGCGAACAGTTCCTCACAGGAACTCGCGCCCCGCAGAAAGGAAAAATGCGAGGTGCATTGCAGCTCGACATAGCACGCGTTCATCCGAAGATGCCGTGCAGGAACCAGCGATGCGAGCCGGTCGCGGCATCCTCGCCATCGCCTGCGCGATAAATCCAGAACCGCTCGCCGGCTTCGTCCTCGACCTGGAAATAGTCGCGCACGGCAGTTAGCTCGGCGTCGCGCTTCCACCATTCGCCGAAAACCCGCTCAGGTCCATCGGCGCGCTTGATCCGTCGACGGATGCCTTTCCAGGTGAAGCTCGCCGGCGGATGGTCCGGTAGCAGCGCAATGGCCTCGATCGGCTCCGGCACGGTAAACAAGCGAGCCGGACGCGGCCAATGGTCTGGCCATGCGTCGCCGGTCTCAGCCGATGCAGCGGCTACACGCCGGAAAGATCGCTCGGGCACATCGCTGGCAACCGGGGTAAACCGATAGAGCTTTTCCTCACCGACACGGTTGCCGAGTGTGTCGATCAAATCCGAGATGTCTGCATCCCGTTGCTCGATCAGCGACGAAACGGTCTGCCTGGGAGCGAGTGATTCTGCCAAGGGCGCGGACAACCGCATCAGCTCGATGCCGAAGCCCGGATCGACCGTCTCGATCTTGTCGCAGAGCAGCCGCGTCAGCCGCTTCACATCACGGACAGGCAAGGCCGTGCCGACGCGAATGGCTTCGACGCGGTTGTCGACGCGGTAGAGCAGCAGGTCAAGCCGCCGGGCGCCGAACCCTTTGGTCTCCAGCCCGACACACAGCGCCTGAACAAGCTTGCCGACATAGCGCGCGATTGTCTCGGCCGCACTGATGGGCTCGCCAAAGGCGCGCCTTACCTCGACCACATCGACCGGCCGCACTGGCTCTATCGGCTCGGCGAGACGTCCAGCAGCCTGGTCAAGCCGGCGGCCGAGTTCCGGCCCGAAGCGCAGCGCCAGTGGGGCGCGCGGCTGCTGCAGAAGCTCACCCACCCTGTCGAAGCCCAAAACCCGCAGACCGCTGACGATCTCATCGGGCAAACGCAATGCTGCGATGGGCAGAGGAAGGATCGCATCGCAGGTTGCGTTGACCGCGACCACGCTCACGGCTTGCCTGACATATCGCGCAAAGGCATGAGCAGCACCCCAGCTATCCGCTATGGCTGCGCGCGCCGAGAAGCCGACCTTGCCGAGACGTTCGACCATATCTGCGAGCATCAAGCGTTCACCGCCATGAAGATGATCGGCGCCCGTGGTATCCATCACCAATCCGTCGGGAGGATCTGCTGCGACAATCGGCGCGTACCGCCGCAAAGCCCACAGGGCCAACCGATCCAATGCCTGCGCGTCTGCTTCAGGTTCGGCATCCATGACCGCCAGCCCCTGGACGAGGGCCTGTGCCTTCGTCGCGGGCATTCCGACGCGCAGGCCCGCTTCTGTTGCCGCGCGATCCACCGCAGTCACCAGGCGACGATTACCGTGCCGCCCGACCAGCACCAAAGGCTTATCCGGTGGCGGCGAGACGTCGCCCAATTTCCTTCTGAGCCGGTCGGTCGACCAGCTTGGAAGGAACAGCGAGACGACCCTTTGCATCACAAGCCTCCACTTCGATATCGAGTGTTTCCCCTCCACGAGACCGGATCAGTTCAAGTTGCCATCGCGCCCGGCCAACGCCGGGCACAGGCAGCGGTCGCGACGGCAGCACGGAAACCCGCCAGCGGGTGACGGACGCCGTCGGCTGCCCGAAATCGGCGGCTTCGGTCTGGCGGCGCCAGCGGCGGATCGCGATGCCGATCGCGCCGGAGCCTTCCGATGCCAGTTGCAACCGGCGCGAGGCAGTCATGGACAGGCGCGCCACTTCCGCGACCACAGCCCCAAGTCCGACATGCCGCAGGCCTTCCTCGAAGCAGGCGAGCAAGGATTTGTCGTCACCGGCTTCGACATAGATCACCCGGTCGGGATGCAGTCCGACCTGTGCGATTGCCGGTGCAAACAGATCCTGGCGCGTCACGCACCACAGCACCTTGCCTTGCGTCCTGGCCGCAATGCCTGCAGCAAAAAGCGACGCGGCAGCGCCATCGATTGCACCATTGCCGCCGCCGGCAACTTCATGAAGTGCGCCAAGCGCCACGCCCCCGCCTGGCAGATGACTGTCGATCGAGGAGATACCGAATGGGAGCACCGCTCTTTTGCGCGCGTTACCGCCTTCGAGACGCGCAATGCGATCTCGCAGATCGGAAATAGCAGCGTTTGGCGTCGATGCACTCATCTGTCCCCTGAACGCGACATGGTGGCGGAATGTTCCTCATTTGTTCCCTTCCTAATGAAGAGTCAATGGGATGGCGAGGTGGCGCTGCGGAAGAAATGTTTGTGGCGACCGCCCGGTGGCATCGACAGAACCGTTTGCCAGCAGGACGAGGCGTCGAAGCCACCTGTCCTGTTGGGATGTTCGCGCCGGCGGCTGGCGGCGCCCAAGGAAAAACGGCGTATAAACCGCAGTCCTGCGCGCGTCCGCAATTGCGGACATTGTCGCGCGCGGGACGGAGGAAATTCGCCCCCGCCGCGGGCGGTTAACAGGACAGCCGTAGGAGCGTCAGCATAGCGCCGGCCGCAGGACGGGACGCGGGACCGACTGTCCCCGTCCGCGGTGGTCCGCGTGTAGCATCGGCCATGAATGCAGTTGCGTTGGGATTGAGCACGAAGCCTCAACCGATTGCCAGATCTCCCTATCCAATTGGAAAAAAACCATTTTTCCAAACCATCAGGAGTCTATTGACACCTTTGTTCTTATTTTGTTCACTGTTGGTGATTGATACTGGAGGCGAACCGTGGAACTTCGCTTGAACATTGAAGGTGCAACGCCCGAGGAACTGGCACGCGGGATCGCGGCAGCCGAAGCAGTCTTCTCGCGCGCCGGCATTACGGCTTTGCAAGGCGCGGAAGGTTTGTTCGCGTTGGAAGGCTGGGATATCAAGGGCTTCCCGGAAGACGACCAGCCAACCGAGGACGAGGACCAGGCTGCTTCGGTCTGGATGGAAGCCGACGAGGCTGCGACGACTGCATGTTGTGCGGGCTGGCCGGAGGATAAAGTTCCGGGCCATCAGATCATGGAGCTGATCGACGTGCCCCGAACGAGATTGCAGGCCGAGGCGCTCCCGGACACGTGGCCGGCGCGCAAACAGCTCTATCCCGATGTTGTCACCCGGTGGAGACCACGACCGGGCCGGACCGCCAGATCGATTTCGATATTGCCTTCGTTCTTGGTTGGGTGCCCGAGCGGCCGACGCTGGATCAGGTCGAGCCGCTTTCGGAAAATGGCGACCGTATCCCCTTCTTCACCAGCAACCTCGCCCAGGTGGAAGAAATGGCTCGCAAGGCACTCAAGGACTGGACGATCTAGATTGACCAGGACCCCTACGATGCCCACGTTTTCGATCCTGCAGCCAGCGAAGACGGTGAAGAATTGCGGATCGCACTGACCCTGGCGATGATGCGCGGCCAGTCGATGCATTTCGATTAGCGGTGAACGGGTTACACGGCCAACGTCGATCGATCGTGCTTGGCCACTCCAGGTCGCACGCTGGATGGCTAAAAACCTGACCAGCCCACACCGCACCCGAGGAGAGAACAATGTCAGAAAAACCACCCTATATGCCGACCGGCATTGGAACAGGCATGATGAGCGACGACGAGACCAAGGTCGGCGTTCTGATATTCGAAACGGCGCAAGGGAACTTCGACTTCGCAGTCAATCTGCAGGCAGTCGATATCCTCACCAAGGCCATCAACAAGATCGAGATGCATCTTCGCTCCGGCAAGACGCGCTGAGTGTCCGACGATGTGCCAGATCAGAGAAGCCGAAGCCAGGACCTTCGGGAGATCACGCAGGGACCAGGCATCGTGTGGCGGGTCGGCTGGGCGTCGCAAATCCGTTGTCAGTCGCCGACTGGCTCGGCTGGAGGAAACGCTCGGAAGCCAGTGCTCTCGCGCACGACTCGCGGCGCCGGGTTGACGGACTGCCGCTGCGATCGATCACGACTTGCTCACGCTGCATGCCGGCGGTCGGTGGGCCCGGCGATGTAGCGCTCTCCCGTTAACATCGTTCCCCGGATTTGGGAGGGCCGGCTAAGTCTTGGTCGACCAATTTCGACAGGACAGCCGTCAATCTGGATTGCCCGTTTGCCGTCCAACGCGACCGAAGTTCTTCGCCCGCTGGTTCGCACCGGGTCATTCTCCGTCTTCTCTGCGACGATCGCGACGCGTGGCGTGCGTCACTGGCGGCCATTTTAGCATCAGCTTGACAAGTTAATTGCCCCAAAGCAGTTTCGGTGTGTGAAAAGGGAGGAACAGCTATGAAAAAAGCCTATGAAAAGCCAGTCCTGACCAAGCGGGGAATTCTTTCCTCAATCACGGCGCAAGTCATCGAGTCGGGTCTTTCTGCGACCTGAGCAGGTCTTTGACCACTGGAAGCCCGCTGGCTCCGGCTGGCGGGCTTTTTGGTCTTCAGGGCGTGGATTAGGTCCTGACCGACAAAGGGTGCTACATGGGCGATGAAGAATGCCCGCCCAGCGTACGTTGTCTACGCACCACCGCTGATCGGCCTTCCGTTCCTGGCTGTGAATACTGGCTCTGGATGGGACGACCATCGCAACGCCCTTTGACACCGCAGATGAAGCGGCCGCCCACAACAAGGTGATGGCGGTTACAGGTGCGATACGGCAAAGCGGACTTGATAACCACAAATAGGAGAACCCGTCCATGAGACTGCTACGCATCACACCGATTGTCATTCTTGCCTGTGCCTTGGCCCTTGCGGCCTGCGCCAACACCGTCCGAGGCGTCGGCAGGGACGTCAAATCGACGGCCAACGCAGTCGACGACACGGTCAATAAACCCTGATGCAGAGGACCGTCACGGTCATCGAGAAGACAACGGGCCGCGTGATCGGAGCTCTGCCGATCGATCTTGCGCAGCAGAATCACGAGGCTTCCGATGATCAGTATTTCACCAAGGCGTTCGAAGCCGCCATGGACAGCGGCCTTATTAGTGAGGCCGACAAGCATGCGGTTGAATTCCGGCTTGAGTAAAGTTGACGTTGCGACGGCTTTCTGTCGCGTATCGGGGTTTGTGGTTGCATGGTTTTGCACCTCAGCCATCCATCAGGGGTGAATCAACACACCGTCTAGTCCAACTATCCCTAGGCACGGCCCGCCGCTGCTATGAATGGGGCGGCGGGTTTTTGACCCGGAGGCGAGCAGCAGCCGCTACTCAGACCCACTCAGTAGAGCAAGTCGGCGTATCGGTAGGCGAACACTCGGCCATTGCTCTCGTCGGTCACCTCAAAAAAGTAGTTTCCGGATCGGTGGAGCGTCAGTGGCCTTTTCGTTGCCTGTGCGGCGGCGCAATAGGATGTCGGGGCCTCAGCCCGGTATTCCGCTATCACCTGGCCCGCAAGATATTCTCGGATTTGATACGCCACGGTCAGCCCCCGGGGTCCGAATCATACATTAGAGATATCTAACATTTCCCTTTTGGCGAGACGGGGTGTACTTTAGTTACCGCTGGGTTTCCTAGCGACCTACACTGCCCGCTGCCGAGAGGTGGCGGGCCTTTTCGTTTATGTGTGGAACGCCGCAATCCAATGGGAGTTGAAATTCTGTCACCGCCCCTTCCGTGGAGGCGATAATGGCCACGGACGTACAGCCGTGCTCGGCCCGCTCCCGCTTCCTCAGTGGGCGGGCCATCTCGCGGGTCGCTCACTAGCAGCATCTGGTGCACCATGCCGTCAACCTCGATACGCAGGTTCGAATACAATCCGGACACCAGGGTTCTATCGGTGTGGTTTGTAGCGAGCGGCAGGCAGTACGACTTTCTGGACGTGCCGCCTGATACCTACGCCGATTTTAAAACTGCCTTTGCCAAGGGCCGCTATTTCAACGATCGCATCCGCAACCATTTCGCGTTCCGGCCTGTGGCAAGCTCCGGCTCCAGCGGCTCATGCTGAGGCAGATTGTGCCAAGCGACCTGGCGGAAGTCGCGCATGTCGAACTGCTGGCCGCACACCGGACAGGTCATAAAATTGTTGCGCTCGTCGGCAGGCTCGCCGCCGTGCTGCTTGCCGGGAATCGGCGGTCCAAGGTCGGATAGCTTCGTCATAACTGTCAAACATTCAATTCGTCTAAAATGTTCCGGAACCATTTTAGCGCGCGCTAATTGAATCGCACTATGCGAGTCGGCGCATGCCTCTGAAGTTCATCAAGCCCATGGAGCCCGAGCTGGTCGACACGCCACCGCAGGGCGACGAATGGCTCCATGAGATCAAATTCGACGGGTATCGCACCCAAATCATCAAGGATGAAAACGGAATCCGGCTGTTCACCAAGAATGGTTACGACTGGACCGGCCGCTACATCGAACTTGCCGGAGAGGCGGAGGCGATCGAGGCCGAAAGTTTCATCATCGATGGCGAGACTATCACGGTCGACGAGGCCGGACGGTCCGACTTCCACGCCCTGCAATCAGCCGTTACCCGCCGTAAGCCGTCGCGCGACCTGTATTTGGTGGCGTTCGATCTCCTGCACCTGAACGGGCACGATCTGCGCAACATGCCGGTGGAAGACCGCCGCGAGATCCTGCAGGCATTGATACCAGCCGTCGGCCGCATTCAGGTCAGCAAAGCTATGCCCGGCACTGGCGATGCGGTTTATCACCTAGTCGACAGGGCAGGGCTGGAGGGCATGGTCTCAAAGCGCAAGGATAGCGTCTACCGCAGCGGGCCGACGATGAACTGGCGCAAGATCAAGTGCTATGCCGAAAAGGAAATGGACATCATTGGCGTGCAGCGCGAGGCCGGAAAGCCCGCGATGGTGCTCATGGCCGACAAGGGTCGCTATGCTGGCGGCGCGTTCGTTGCCTTTAAAGCCGACAAGCGTCAGCGACTATGGGATCGCGTGCAAGGGAAGGTCGGGGGACCAGTGCCGATCGGTCTAAAGAAAGAAAAGGCCGAATGGCTCAAGCCTGGTCTGGTCGGTCGCGTGCGGTTCCTGAAGGGCGAGGAGAAGCTTCGCCATGCGAAGCTGCTGGACTACCGGGAGGAATAATTCTTGGGCTGCTGGCAATGAGTGCCCACGTTGCGGAACAGAACCGTGTGGCTGGCGTTGTGCCGACATCTGCACGTCTACGAGCAGCCTAGACACATCGGGCTTTGACCGCGACACGATAGCCAGAAGGTCACCGAATGGACCTTTAAAGTCATGGCAGCGGGAGATCCGATCGAGGTGGTGGATGACCCGGTACTCGCACCCGACGAGAAACGTGCCGTGCTCAAGAACTGGGCCTGGAACGAGTACCTGATCGACCTGGCCACCGCAGAAGGCATGCCGGAAAATGCACGTCCGACGCGACGGGACGAGGTTGAACTCGCTCTGCTGGCGTTGGAGGGCCGCACCCAGACATTCCAGACTCGGCTCAGCCCGGTATGCTCCCGGACAGCCGCATGATTGGAGGCAAGAATGGACCCACTGATCGTCTTCGACGCCCAACCGACCATCCCGAACCCCTTCGCGAGCTCACCTAGCTCGTGCGAGTTCACCCGCGGCGCGGCATGCGCCAGATGCCTGACTAATAGGCCGTGACCAGCGATCCCACGCGGCCGCTGCCGTACCGGTGACACCCGAAGCCAAGCCCATGAGCTCCAGCGGGTACCCTCGGCGCTGGCTGTCTTCACTCCTGCATCATCCTTTAGCTTGCCGACAGGAATAGTTCGTGGGGAGCGACAAAGAGATGGCCGGTCGCGCGTGATGGCGCGGCTCGGCCTGAGAAGTAATTGGATCGGGCGGCCAAAGGACTATCCCCGTGCCATCGCTTTCGGCCGCAAGCGACTTCTCGGCGCCCGCAAACTGCCTGCGCTTTTCGGCCAGTTCTGCAGTGAATGCGAAGCTTCTGCCATCACGAGATTGGTAGATCCCATGCTCGAGTGCAGAGACCAGCTTTGCAATTAGCGAAAGCCCGGCATCCTGGCGAACAACGGCACCCTTCAATGACGGCCGGGTAGGTTGAGCTCTATCCAGGCTGGCGCATGATCACTCGGTTTTTCCCAGCCGCGCAAATCAGCGTCCACCCCGGCATCACGTAACCTGGACGAAAGTGACGGGCTGACGAGGAGATGGTCCATGCGCAGGCCGGAACTCCTGTCGAAACCGCCACGATACGAAAAGTTCCAATACGTATAGATGCCCTTCTCCGGATGGAAACGGCGGACAGCATCGATCCAGCCATAACCAAGCATTTCGGCGTAAGCTTGCCGGCTCTCCGGAAAGTAGACCGCGTCGCCTAGCCAACGTCCTGGCACCGCGGCATCGATCGGCGTTGGCACGACATTATAGTCGCCGCACAGAACGCACGGGGGTCCTTCCCTGAGCAGTACCTGGCTGTAACTGATCAGACGATCGAACCATCGGAGCTTGTAGTCGAATTTCGGGCCAGGCGCTGGATTGCCGTTGGGCAGGTACAGACAGCCGATCACGATCCCATCCACCTCCGCCTCGATATACCGGCTGTGAGTATCGTCAGGATCACCCGGGAGGCCACGCCGACGCTCCAGCGGCTCTTTCCCTCGGGCGAGTACAGCTACACCGTTATAAGACTTCTGCCCATGCCAGACGGCACCGTAACCGGCGTTCCTGATGGCTTCGGCGGGAAATTTCTCATCCGAGGTCTTCAATTCCTGAAGGCATACGATGTCATAGTTGGTCTGACCTAGCCATCTGATGAGCACCGGCAGGCGACCGTTCACGCCATTCAAATTAAAGGTCGCGATGCGGGTCATTGCATTATGCCGGCGGCGGGGTTGTCAGTCTTGCAGGCAGCCTCGCCAATAACCGCCGCTCCTTTTCCATACCGGCGCATATCTCGTGCCCGGGCTGGCGACCGATGTGTCTCGATGCCATGTTTCACCTCCTGCGCCCTCCCCTCTTCTGGCACGCGACCGACCCTTTTGGGGAGGCTCGCCCGCAGCCGATCTCTCGTTTCGATTTAGACGGTGTAGTCCTCTCAGCTCCTTAACCGCGGGACGGGGGGAAAGTTTCACTACAGCTTTGGCATTTGGCATCGGTTCAGGGGTCCGGAGGCTTGCGAGGCCGATGAACCTTTAGGGCCGTCACTGCGTTCCCTGCGACAAAACGCGAACGATGCATTCCAATGGATCACAACCCACGTCCCGGGCCGCAGAAGCAGGAGGCAAGTGGCGCCGAAGCCCGCTTTTCCTTCGATCGAATGGCCGTCGAGCGGTTTCAGCAAGCTTTTCCGCGCGCAAGATGGAGTGACGAGCGCAAGAGCTGGTTCGTACCCGGCACGACGGCAGCCCGGCGGATTGAACGCTGGCTAGCGCAAGAGGCAGCGCTACGGACGCCCCACGAGGACAGCAAGGGACGAGATGCGTTCGCCTTCGATCCAATATCGAGCCAATATCTGGAGATCGCGGACGACCTGCGCATTCGTACGCCCTACTCGAGGACAGTGCTTGAAGAGTTGCGCGCCGTCCCGTGGTCGGGTTGGGACGACGAATTGCGGGCCTGGAGAGTTCCATTTCGCTCATATGACGAACTCCGGCGCCGGTGGCCAAGCATCGAAAAAGCTGCTCGCAATGCCGAGCCGGAGGAAAGGAAACGGCGACGTGTGGACGCCAGAAATACTGAAGCCTACAGAACCTCGCGCCAACTGGCTGCTGAACGCCGGCGTCACCGCTATCCGTTGCCAACTCACGATCAACCTCGCCTGGGTCGCGCTGTCGCAACCGAGCTCTACGGGGTCGTCGTCTTCACTGACATTTCCGGTGAAGTGGTCGTGCCATCAGACGCAACTGCCCTTTATCCTCACGCAATGGCTTCGAACGGCGAGTTGGTTTGGGGCAGATGGCGCTCGGCTACGCTGGGCGAACTTGTAAGGACATGGCCCGCAAGGGTGGCCGCTGGACCGACCGAACGCCTGAGGGGTTGGTGGTGGCCAACACTTGCCGAGCTTAGAGTTGCGCGTCGAAAAGCCCGCAGTCGAGAGCGTATTAGGCGAAGTCGCAGCTGGCAGATGTGACGCTCGCATCCGGCCGTGCGGCTGCCACGAAGGTCGCTAATCGGGGCTGTCCGTCGAGCGGACTTCAGGCAGGTTTACGGCAGCACGATGTCACCCGCGTTGAATCATGGGCGTGAGTTTCGACAGAGCGTCATTCGGCCCCCGCTCAAGCGTCAGCTTCACCAGTGTCACTCCGGCCGAGCTATCCCGGAAGGAACGGGGCGCCATGAAGGCCGTTGGATGCTTTTCAGCGAGAAGTCGCCATGCACCTCTTCCAAATCCTGCTTCCTCGCGCGGACAATGACGGCCGGCCATTTGAGCGGGAAGCTTTCGATCGGGTCAAGGAAGAGCTGGCTGCCCGGTTCGATGGCGTCACTACCTTCAGGCGCCAGCAGAGGGGTTGTGGCGAAAGGGTGCCGACTCCGCCATCGATGAAATTGTCATCTTCGAGGTCATGGCGGAAGAAGCCGACTTGTCCGATTGGTGCGCCCGCCGCTCCGAACTGGAGCGCCGTTTCCGGCAAGACAGGGTAATCATCCGTTACATGCCGATGGCATTGGTCTAGCGCGACACCGTCGTCGCGTTCGCGATCCTCGCGTTCAGCGAGATATTTTGAACGATGAAGTGTGTCCAGGTGGGAAAGCGCCCCGCCGGTTGAAATGTTGGTGTTCAAGACCGGACCGGGAGTTTCAGTCTGCGCCGCTGTGGGATTGTGCGTGTGATCTCTTGGACCAATCTGAGGCGGTTCCGGTCCGGCGCGACAAAGGACGGATGGCGGGACCGTTGAGAACGGCTCCATCCGGCGCGAACTGGGAGCCATGGCAGGGGCAGTCCCAGCACTGCTCGGTCGAATTCCAATGGACGATGCAGCCGAGATGCGTGCAACTGGCGGAATGCATGTGCATTCCACCGTTTTGGTCACGGCACACGGCGAGTTTTCTCAAACCATCGCGGAGAATACCGCCCTGACCGGGTTCCAGATCGGCGGCTGATTTGATCTCGCCGGGCAACAGATACTCCGCGAAATTCTTCAACGCCGTCAGATTCTCGCTAACGTAGTTCGCCAATGCCAAGGGAGGCTTGCGATCGGGGGCATAAACCTCCTCCCACACACTGGACCCACCGACGACAAGGTCCCGGATGAGCAGGCCAGCCAACGCTCCGTGGGTGATTCCTTGTCCTGAATCCCCGGTAGCGATAAAGACGTTCTTGCTGCAAGGATTGCGGCCGATGAATCCGCAATAATCGATCGTGTCGAGAACCTGGCCAGACCAACGCGCTGCTTCCTCGCCCAGTTCCGGGACAAGGGCGCGGATCCAGGCGTCCAATGCATCGAAACGCGCCGAGCCGTCATCGGCTTCGCCAGATTTATGATCACGACCGCCCGCAATTAGATAGTCGATGTCACCCTCCCCGGGTTGGAGACGAACGTAGTAGTAGGGATCGTCCATATCCCAATAGAGCGCGTCCGGAAGAGTTGCTTTGGGCAGCTCGAATGCCATCGCATAGGTCCGATAGGGCGCCATCTTGCTGTGGATGGCCACCACCGTATTGACCGGCGAGTTTGTGGCAAACACGGCGTTATCGGCTGTGATGGTTGCGCCCCCTTCGACGCGAAGGCGGATCTGTTCACCCTCCTCGATCTCGGTGACGGCACTTTCGGCAAAAGCCTTGCCTCCGCGCTCCCGGAAATCGTCAAGCAGGGCACGAAGATATTTCAGTGGGTGAAACGTGGCCTGATCGGGATAGCGTAGCACCGGCGCCGCCTCATGGCCTTTCAACGGAACGCCGCGGCCGTGGTCTGCGATTGCACCAACCTTGCCAGCCGCTTCATACTCTTCATCACATTGCTTGGTGGCTTCATTTTCGTCCATCCAGGCTGCGGGAAAAAGAAATCCGTCGAGCCGACGAAAGTCGCAGTCTATTTCAAGATCGCTGACGTGTTCCTCGATCCGGTCGACAGCGGCTTGCTGGCTCTCTTGAAAACCTCGAGCGAGATCCTCGCCGCGGATTTTGACGAGTTCGCTTAGGCCGTCGTCGCAGATCGGGGCCAAGTGGGCGGTCGTGCGGCAAGTCATCCCACCGAGCAGCCGCCCCCTGTCAACCAGCACCACTGACTGTCCCGCCAGCGCAAGTTCGTAGGCAATAGAAACGCCGGCCATCCCCGCCCCCACCACCGCCACATCGCATCGCACATCCTGTTCCAGTTGCGGGGCCGAGGGCAACTCCGTGTCCTTCATCCAAAAAGATTTCGTGGCTTCGTCACTGACGTTCATCGCTGCCTCCAACCTGGCTGCGCGTCTAACGGTCGGAACTGCATTTTGATCCGAAATGTGCAAACGAATCCAAATTGTTTGCTCCCTTGCGCGGAAATGGGACTACCAACGGGTAGACCGTCGCAGATCGTGATGGCCGACATCGGCTAGGACAAAGCGTCTCGTTGGCCGCGACAAGAGGTCGTTTAAGGAGCCTGACGATGTCGGGCGCTCGCTCCCAGGGGGTTCGTCGAGCCGATCATGGCTCAGGACGAAGCCACCGGGAAAGCCGCAGCCGCCGATCATCGAGATTCAGATTCAGCCCTGTGGCTCGCTGCGCGTGGACGGCTTCGACATGGCCCCAAATCTGCGAGGACAGAAGTCTGGTCATGTCTCGGGCAATCCGAGCGCCTTTCCCACATCGCGGATGGTACCCTTGGTACCCATTGCATGACGATCTCGCGCCGCTCGTTGCTCAACCTTCGAACAGGAGATTGCTGCGTTCGGGATCAATGGAGGTGATGCCGAGCACGTAACACACGGCGGAATTGGCGGCCGAGCCGCGGCCCTGGCACAGAATGTCCTGGCTGCGGGCGATACGAACGATCGAGTTCACGGCCAAAAATACGGCGCGTAGACTGGAAAAAGACGGCTGACCTGCTCGGCTTTGGGCCGGCGTTGCCTTTTCGGTTTTGCAGCAGCAAGACAGTCCATCACGCCCTACATCGTAGAAGATGCCGCAAGTCTTCCGAATGCGGGGAAAGGCGGTAGCGCTCTCCCGTACCAATCCCCGATGGGCAAAGAGCCTTTCCCATTTGCACGCCGCAGCCGCCGACTACACCCCGAGCCGAACGCAGGCCCTTCACTGCGCCAAGAAAATCCGCCTACGCATTAGGCACGGTACATTTCTGGTCTTGCAGAAAGGCGAAGCATTGAGGCGATATTCGCCCACGCTTCAACCAATCACCGTGCACCGGATTGAGCGAGCGCTCGATCGCGTGGCCGAGATAATCGTCGGGCGCGACGACCAAGGCGAGATATGGCTCCCGCTGTACGACTATCTTGAACGCGCCCTGCAGGATTATCGAGCGAAGGAGGAACGCCTCGCCGCAGTGCGCCAGCGTGTCATACGATCCCAGGATCGAACGGCAACACGATCTTCATAAGTTCCTCTTGCCACATCTTCATGTCGCCGCCCTCGCCGTATTTCGGACGGTCGATCGTGTGGCCCATCAGCATGCGCCGAAGCTCCTCGTCCAGCCTACCGTTCTTCATGCGGTCTTCGAATGAATGGCGCAGTGAATAGACAGTGTGATTGTCAGTCGGGAACAAATTGTAGCTCTTGAAGTGCTTGTTGAGCAGGGCTGACAGCGACGCCTCGCGATCCTTGTACCGCGGGAAGCCGTTGGGATGCTTTTTGAACACCTCAAGCGCCACGCCGACCAGCGGTATCTTGCGCACCGACGAGGCGGTCTTGATCTCTCGTGGATCGTCGGGATCGTCACGCGGCTCGACTGAAATGTGCGGCACCTCGTGGTCAACATGGATGACACCGGTATGCAGGTTCGCGAGTTCGCTCGGCCGGGCTCCTGTCTCAGCGAAGGCAAGCACGATTCCCCTCGCCTCATCATTGAGTGTCGCAAGCGCGCCAGGCGCAAATATCTTGTCGCGAATCCAGTCGGTCGGGAACGGCGGTCGACTGCGTTTCGACTTGTCGGCGAATGACAGATCGGCGAACGGATTCTTCTGTTCGGGGAAACCTAGATGGCGAAAGTAGTCGGCGTAGAGGGTCCGAAGATTGCCCATGTTTCGGTTGCCTGTCGACGCTGAACGGTCTGCTCTCCCTTTCTCAGGCGCAATTCGATCCAGCCAATATTTGTGTACCACTCGCGCGTCGTCGCGCGTTATCTCGCTCATAGGCTTGTCGCCGACCATGCCGATAAACACCTCGACCTCATTTCGCGCTTTGCTTTCCAGCGCTTCTTCTGGTCAGGGCTTTTTGTGCGGATTTCGTCGCGGGCAATCTCGTTGAAGTATAGCTTCAGCGCTTCCGATATCTTGTCGTCAGGGCGAGCGACCGCCCCGCCGACCGCATCGACAGATGGTGATTTGGCAGGCTCGCCTATCGTGCTCTCTACCCGCTGCAGGATGGTATCGAGGGGCTCGGCGACCAGGATCTCGGCGAGCGGTCGATAGACAAATCCCAAGGACTCGGCGCGCTTGATGGCTTGTTGGTATCGGATACGCGCCGCCTGTGGATTTTCACCCAGCATCAACGAAGCCCATAAAGCATTGTCAGCAGCCTCATGGAGATCTCGGGCGGTGCGCGCCTTTATCCGGTCTGCGGTGTCGAGGGCGCGGCGCACGAACACGCGACGCTCGTCGAGGTCCCTGACCTCTCTGGGCAGACGACGGTAGTAATGGAAATGATCGCCTCTCCGTTGCACAATATGTAACACAAAATAGGAAATAGCCGCAAGACCGATCCCCAGATGTTACAAATTCTATAACAGACTCAATGATTTAGCGGAAAATCCAGTGGTACCGTTGGCTGGGATCGAACCAGCGACCTCCGGATCCACAATCCGGCGCTCTAACCATCTGAGCTACAACGGCACGTTGCCTGAGCGGATCGAAACAGAAACTCATCCGCCCGCTCTGTCGTTCGGCGATGCGTCCTTACGGGCTTATGGATTCTAATTCAAGGCTTTTGGAAAGCAAAGGTCACTTCCCCACATCGACGCGGCATTTGCCCAGCAAGAAGGCGCAGGCAAGGGCCGGGCGACGGACAAAGAAAAAGGCCGGCGGGAGGAGGTGCCGGCCTTTTCCTGTTACGAGCCAGCGGGAGGAGGTGCTGGCTGGTCACCCCGGGGAGCAGAGGGAGGAGGTTCCACTCACCGGGTATTCCTTGATGGCTGCTATCATACACCTGATCGTTTTTAAGAAAATGCGACCTTTTGTTGCATCTTCAGATCATGCGCAAATGTTAGGCAACCTTGATTTCCTTCATCGCCTTCTCGAAGGCGGTCTTGATCGGCTTGGAGACGTCCTCGGCCGCCTTGGAGGCAACGGCCTGGAAGTCCTTGGCCTGCTCGACGGTCGATTCGACGCGCTTGCGCAGGAAGGCGGTCTGCAGCTCGACGACTTCCGACAGCGACTTGGCGCCGATCAGGGCTTCGAGGTGGGAAAAGCCGGCCTCGGCATTGGCACGCAAAGCGGAGATGGTCTTGAGCGACAGGTCGTTGGAAACGGTCTTGGCGGTCTCGTAGGTCGACTCCAGAGCCTTCTGGGTCTCCTCGGCGCCGGTCTTCAGCTTGGCATAGGCCTCTTTCGACTGCTCAACGCCCTTTTCGGCGAAGGCGCGCATCTGGTCGGTGGCCTTGGAAGCGTCGAAGCTCGGGAATTCAACGTTTTCGATCGTCTCGGCGGTCTTGGTCCTGGACATTTTCCATCCTTTTCAGCGGCAGCGGCTTTGACAGAAAGCCGTCTCGTTCCTGTATGATGGCAATATAAAGGCAAATTTTGTGCGTTGCAATATCTTTGTTGCAGTGCACCATAAATTTCTTTTGGGCCGTTAACCAAGAGCCCAGATTCAAGCCTTTGCACGTTCTGGCTTGTGGACCTTCGCGCCTCCGGCTTTTATTAACAAAGCGTTAACTGCAAAATCGCCGCTCCGTGAGGTCCGCCAAGCGCATGCCGTCCGAATATTCCTTCCTCGATGTCGCCGTGCTCGACGCGGTCCGCCAGCGCTTTGCGGCAGGCGACGCGATCGCGATCCTGTCGGCGGATCTGGAGCAGGTGATCTGGGCCAACGGGCCAGGAGCCGCGATGTTCGGTTATCCCGACATCGAGGCGATCATCGGCGCCTCGGCGCAGTTGCCCGTGATCGCCAGGCGCCAGATCATGGCGACCAGCGGATTTCCCGAGATTGGCAGTGACCGCGCCATCATGGTGCGGCTGGCGACCGGCATGACCAGCCGCGCCGTCGGCTTCCTGGCCAGTGCGGTGACCATGCCGGACGCCGAAAAGGCGATCATGCTGGCAGTGCCGGCGGCTCAGACCGGGTCACGCAGTGCCGGCGAAATCGCCGCGCGCGCCATTAGCGGCCTCACCGAGGATGGTCATTTCATCGCCTTTGTCGATGCCGGGGGCAACGTCGAGGCGGCCTCGGAAGGATTTTCGGCACTGGGCATCCTCCCGGAGACGCTGGCGGCACTGGTCGCCGACGTCGCAGCCGAGAGCGACCGCATCGTCAAGCGCCTTGTCCCCGGCGGCACGGCCTCCTACCCGGCAGGGCTGGCAAGATTGACCGAGGAGCGGCATCTGCTGGTGGTGATCGACGAGGACCAGCTCGACGACACAGCCCCTGCGGGCGAACATCCTACGCAAACCATTGCCGAGACGGCACCTGCTGGCGACGCGGCTTCCCAGCCGGAACAGGGTCGCGAGGCACCGGCCGACGAACCGAGCGCCTCGCAGCCGGCCGGCGACATCGCCGCATCGCAGCAGCATGAGATCGCCGATGCGATCGGACAGGCGCCGACGGCGGCCAACAGCGATCGGCCGGCAGCAGAGCGCATGCCCGCGCAGCACGACCATTGGTACTTCAACGCCGGCGAAGACGGAGGGCAACAGGCGCCGCGACCTGCCGCGTCCGGACCTGAAGCGCCTCAAGAGCCGGCCGCCGCTTCAGGGATGTCGCCGCTACATTCGGCCTCGACCCCTCCGGCGAGATATCAGGGCTCCTCGAACGGCGCGATACCTGGTCCGGGCGCTCCGTGCTGTGGCCGGTCGTCGGCACCGATCTGAAGATACCGGTCGACCTGGCGGCGCTGCCTGTCTATGGCCGCAGCCGCGCCTTCGAGGGTTTCCGCGGCTTCGGCGTCGCCCGCGCCAGCGACGCGGTCGTCGATCCGGAGGCCATCGGCATGGCGCTGGTGCCCAATAGCCAGGCGCCGGCAACGCCGGAACCGCAAATCATCCAACCCGCGCCCGAACAGCCGAACGCCGAAGAGCCCAAGACCGAGGACACGCAGGCATCGGATCCGTTCAAGGGCGAGGTGCCGGCGTTGACCATCGTGCCGAAACAGGAGCGGCGCTTTGCCGATAAGGTGATCCGGCTCGCCGAACATCGCCAGCCTGCCAACGACAAGGGCCTGTCGACCCTGGAACGCAGCGCGTTCCGCGAAATCGGCGAGCGGCTGAAGAAGGATAGCGCTCCGGTCGGGCCGCCAGAGACCGAGACTGTGGAGGCATCGGCAGCGGAGACCGAGGCTCCGGTCAATGCGTCCGACGACCCGATGCGCACCGACGGCATCCCTGCGTCAGGGCCAGAGAACGAACCGGTCGAGGCATCCGATGTCGATGCCGAAGACGAGCGGGATCTGGCACGGCTTGACGGTCACGCGGACGAAGCCCCTCGTGACGCCCGCTCGGGGGTGAATGTGACGGGCTCGTTGCTCGACTATGCCGGCCAAGATGACGAACGTGGCCCCGTGGCGGCGGAACCAGAGAACACAGCTGCCGTTTCGCCCGGCGAAGAGCCTGAAGCCACTGACGCGACACATGATAGCCTCGATGACGACAGCATGACGTCGGCGGATTTTCGCGATGCCGAAGACAATGAGGATTGGGCGCAGCCCGACGAGGAAGCCGCGTCGCCCGACGAGCAGACGGTTGGCGAGGAAACCGCAGGCGACTCTGCGGAAATACCCCTCGAGCGCCCTCGCCTGCAGGTTCCGCCGCTCAAGGCCGAAGGGTTCGTGCCGTCGGCGTTTTCCGCCGGAAATGAACACAAGGCTCCGGACACGTCGCTGCTCGGCAAGCTGCCCGTGCCGCTGCTCATCCATTCCGGGGACCGGTTGCACTATGCGAATGAGGAATTCCTCAGCCTGACGGGTTACGAGGCGCTTGACGATCTGGCGGATGCCGGCGGCCTCGGCGCGTTGTTTGCCGACCCCTATGCCGACGACGGCGTTTCCGACGGCACCGATCGCGCGCTGCGGCTGAAAACGCGTGACGGACAGGAATTCCCGATCGAGGCCATTTTGCGCTCGGTCCCCTGGCGCGACGGCAAGGCGCTGATGCTGGTCGTGCGACGCTCCGGCGAGGATGATGCGCCGGCGAGCCTGCATGTGGTTGGCGACGAGCAGACGCAGCCGGATATTTCCGAACTCAAGGCGCGCATCGCCGAGATGCGCACCATTATCGACACCGCCACCGACGGCGTCGTGTTGATCGGCCGTGACGGCACCATCCGATCGATCAGCCGGCCTGCGGAAGCGCTGTTCGGCTTCGACAGCGACGATGTGACCGGCAAGCCGTTCGCCTCGCTGTTTGCGATCGAAAGCCAGCGCGCGGCGCGCGACTATCTCAACGGACTGTCCGAGCCCGGCGTGGCGAGTGTCATGAACGACGGCCGCGAGGTGATCGGGCGCGAGTCGCAAGGCCGCTTCATTCCGCTGTTCATGACCATCGGTCGGCTGCCCAACGACAGCGGCTTCTGCGCCGTCGTTCGCGACATCACGCAGTGGAAGCGGGCCGAAGAGGACTTGACGCAGGCACGTGCGGTGGCCGAGCGCGCGTCCTCGCAGAAGACCGATTTCCTGGCCCGCATCAGCCACGAGATCCGCACCCCGCTCAATGCCATCATCGGTTTTTCGGAATTGATGGTCGACGAGAAGTTCGGACCTGTCGCCAACGATCGCTACCGCGACTATCTGCGCGATATCAACCGCTCGGGCAATCATGTGCTCGATCTGGTCAACGACCTGCTCGACATCTCCAAGATCGAGGCCGGCCAGCAGGAGATGGCCTATGAAGCGGTGTCGCTCAACGACACGCTGGCCGAGACGGTGGCGATGATGCAGCCGCAGGCCAACCGCGAACGGGTCATCATCCGCTCCAGCTTCGCTTCGCGGCTGCCGGAAGTGGTGGCGGACCTGCGCAGCGTGCGCCAGATCGCGCTCAACATCCTGTCGAATGCCATCCGTTACACCCAGGCCGGCGGCCAGGTGATCGTCTCGACCGCCTATGAGACGTCGGGCGACGTCGTCATGCGGGTGCGCGACACCGGCATCGGCATGAGCCATGCCGAGATCGAGCAGGCGCTAAAGCCGTTCAAGCAGATCAACGCGCTGAAGCGCGGACGCGGTGACGGTACCGGGCTTGGACTGCCGTTGACCAAAGCGATGGTGGAAGCCAACCGTGCCCGGTTCACCATCAATTCGACACCGGGCGAAGGCACTCTGGTCGAGGTCGCTTTTCCGTCGACCCGTGTGCTCGCGGAATAGATCAGCCCTCTCCGCGGTTCGGTCCCGATAAAAAGAAAAGGCGCCCAAAGGGCGCCTTAAGAGATGGGATTGCTGTCACAACGGGGGCTTGAGCGAATTCGGATCCTCGGGGCTGAGGAACGGGATTTCTCCCTCAAGTTACCTGCGACTATCGACGCCGGACCTTAACAACTCCTTACCGGAGTGCCGGAAAATTTACGAATGTGTACCACTCATGAAATCTAGGTAAATTCTAGCGAGATATTTCGTTAACCATGCCGGAAAGGCCTTTTTCATGCATGTCGTTGTCTCAAAACCGGACCACTTTTGAGCGACATGCAGTAGCAGCTACTCGGCCAGCTGCGGCAGGTTCTTGAACAGGTCGAGCGCTTCCGGGTTGGCGAGCGCTTCCTTGTTCTTGATGGCGCGGCCGTGCACCACGTCGCGCACCGCGAGTTCGGTGATCTTACCCGACTTGGTGCGGGGAATATCCGACACGGCAACGATCCTGGCCGGGACATGGCGGGGACTGGCGCCACTGCGGATCTTGGCGCGGATGCGTTTTTCCAGATTTTCGTCGAGCTGCGCGCCGGCGGCCAGGCGCACGAACAGGACGACGCGCACGTCGTTGTCGAAGTCCTGGCCGATGCACAGTGCTTCCAGAATCTCCGGCATCTGTTCGACCTGGTTGTAGATCTCCGCCGTGCCGATGCGCACGCCGCCCGGGTTGAGCGTGGCGTCGGAGCGGCCATGGATGATCAGGCCGCCATGCGCGGTCCATTCGGCGAAATCGCCGTGACACCAGACATTGTCGAAGCGCTCGAAATAGGCCGCCCGGTACTTCTTGCCCTCGGGGTCGTTCCAGAAGCCGATCGGCATCGCCGGAAAAGCCTTGGTGCAGACCAACTCGCCCTTCTCCTGCCGGACCGGCCTGCCGTCATCGTCCCAGACATCGACCGCAAGGGCAAGGCCGGGTCCCTGGATCTCGCCGGTCCAGACAGGCTGCGTCGGCACGCCGAGCACGAAGCAGGAGACGATGTCGGTGCCGCCGGAGACCGAGGCCAGATGCACGTCCTTCTTGATGCCGTCATAAACGAAGCGGAAATCTTCCGGCGACAGCGGCGAGCCGGTGGAGGAGATTGCCCGCACCGTGGCCAGATCATGCGTGCGGATCGGCTTGAGGCCGGCCTTGCGCACGGAATCGATGAACTTGGCCGAGGTGCCGAGGAACGTCATCTTCTCGGCATCGGCGAAATCGAACAGCACATTGCCGTCGGGGTAGAAGGGCGAACCGTCATAGAGCAGCAACGTGGCCCCCGAAGCGAGCCCCGACACCAGCCAGTTCCACATCATCCAGCCGCAGGTGGTGAAGTAGAAGAAGCGGTCGCCATCGGTGAGACCGGCATGCAGCCGGTGTTCCTTGACATGCTGGATCAGCGTGCCGCCGGCCGAATGGACGATGCATTTGGGAATGCCGGTCGTTCCCGACGAAAACAGGATGTAGAGCGGATGCGAAAACGGCAGCGGCTCGAAGGCAACGGGCTTGCCGACGAAGGGCGACAGCGCCTCTTCCAGCGCTACCGCCTTGTCGATGGCCCCGGCGACATCGCTCGATGTGCCGAGATAATCGACGACCAGAATCTTGCGGACAGTGCCGAGCTTGGCCGCGACCGCGGCGATCTTGTCGGCGACTTCGATCGCCTTGCCATTGTACCAATAGCCATCCGGCGCGATGAAGACGACGGGCTCGATCTGGCCGAACCTGTCGAGCACGCCCTGCTCGCCGAAATCGGGAGAGCAGGACGACCAAACCGCGCCGATCGAGGCGGCGGCCAGCATGGCGGCGACGGTCTCCGGCATGTTGGGCATCATGGCGGCGATGCGGTCGCCCTTCTTCACCTTGAGCGACAGGAAAAGCTGCTGCAGCCGCGAGGTCAGCGCGTGCAACGCGTTCCAGGACAGCCGGCGCTCGACCTTGTCTTCGCCGCGAAACACGATTGCGTCGCCTGAGCCGGTCTTCTTCAGCAGATTCTCGGCGAAATTCAGTGTCGCATCGGGAAAGAAAGAAGCGCCGGGCATCTTGTCGCCGTCGACGAGCAGGTTATCGCCCTTGTCGCCGACGATGCCGCAGAAATCCCAGATCAGGCTCCAGAACCCCTCACGGTCCTCGACCGACCAGGCATGAAGCTGCGAATACGAGGAAAACGCTACGCCGGCTTTCACTCCGGCGGCCTTGGTGAAGGCGGTCAAGGGTGCTGCGTCAATCTGGTCTTGCGTCGGGGTCCAGAGCGGTTGTCCGGCAGCCATGATCGTTCCTCCACGGTCGCCATCGCTTATGCATATCGCAGCGCAGCAGAGCAAGATTTTGTTCGGCTGATGCGACCAGATGTGCGCAAATGCCATCGCCGGGCCATAAAGACTTGAAATGCCTCAGCCCTAAGTCGTAGTGACAACTTGAAGTCGTGGTGACGACTGGGGGTCGTGGTGACGACTGGGGTCGTGGTGACGACTGGGGTCGTGGTGACGACCGGGGTTACACCCGCCGGGCGATTTGTCGGAATGGAAGCATACGGGGCCATATGCCATCATCTATGATCCGGCGCGGAATATGGGCGATCGGCGCTGCCGTGATCGTCGTCGCGCTGGTCGTTGCCGCCCTGCCGCTGATTGCCTCCACCCGTATCGTGCGCGACCGCATCGCCTGGGAAATGAGCGCGTGGAGCGGCTTCCGGGTCGCCATCGACGGTTCGCCGCGCATCGAGGTCTGGCCGACATTCCGGGCAATCCTGACCGATGTGACGCTTTCACAATGGACCGACACCGAGGCGCCGCCTGTGGTCGAGGCAGAACGGGTCGAGGTCGACCTTTCCGCCATGGCGGCGCTGCGCGGCGACGTGGTGTTTTCGACGGCGCGGCTGGTGCGGCCGACGATCCGGGTCCAGCGCACGCCTGCCGGCCTTTTCCTGCCCGCTGTCCCCACCGGCGGGCGCATCACGCGTTCCATCGACACGGCGCGCGGCGTGGTCAATGCCGACCCCGCCAAGCCGGACCTCGACAAGCTGCCTACCGACACCTTCGGCACGGTCGAGTTTCGCGACGGCCGAATGGTAGCGTCCATCGGCGGCAAGGACGTCGAGATCCTGAGCAGTTTAAACGGTCAGGCGAATTGGGCGGCGATGAACAGCAATGCGACGCTGTCGGCAACAGGGATCTGGCGGGGCGAAAGCGTCGCGCTGGACGTCGCCTCGGCCAGACCACTTGTGCTGTTTGCCGGCGGCACGGCGCCGCTGACGCTGTCCTTCAAGGCGGCGCCCGCCACCTTCTCGTTCGACGGCACGGCCAGCATGTCTGAAAATACCTATTTCGACGGTCAGGCGAAGTTCTCGGCACCCTCGCTGCGGCGTGTCCTGGAATGGTCGCAGGCCGGCATCGCTCCGGGTGCGGCGATCGGCTCGGTCAGCATTTCGAGCAAGATCACCGCGACGGGCGGGCGCGTCAAGTTCGACAACACGGCAATTGCACTCGACAACAATCCGGGGATGGGTGCACTGGACCTCTCGCTTGGCGCACAACCTGTGATCTCCGGTACGCTCGCCTTCGACACGCTCGACCTCAGATCGTTTCTTTCGGCCTTCACCCCGCTGGTGCCGACCGGAGGGGCGGGCCCCGGCGAAATCGACACAAGTTTCGCCGACAAGATCAATCTCGATCTGAGGCTGTCGGCAGCCCACGCCACGGCGGGACCTATCCAGCTCGCCGATGTCGCCGCCACCGCCCAGGTCAAGGATGGTCTGTCGGTATTCGACATCTCCGATGCCTCGGCCTTCGGCGGCAACATCCAGACCAGCCTTCGCTTCGATCGCAAGCCGGAGGGCTCGCAGGTCGAAATCCGCCTTCTGGCGTCCGACATCGACGGCGGTGCGTTCGGCACGGCGGCAGGGATGACGCGGCTGGTGCCGGTCGGCACGGGCACCGTCTCGGTGATCCTCAAGGGGCCGGGCAGAACCTGGGATTCCATCTTCGACAATGCCGACGGCTCGGTCTCGGCGACCTTCGGGCCGGGTGCGTTGAGCAAGCTCAACCTGCCGGCCTTCCTCAAACATACCGAACAGGGCGGCTTCTTCGCGCTCGACGACGTCTCCGACGGAACATTGCCGATCGACGGCGCCGAGATCAAGGCCACCATTTCGAAGGGCGTGGCGCGGATCGACAAGGCCGAGGCCAATTCAGCGAAGTACAAGATCTGGCTGTCCGGCATCGCGTCCTACGCCGGGCGCGGACTGGCCTTGTCCGGCGGCGTCATTCAGCCTGACCAGGCGGCAACGCAGGCCAACGGCCAGCAAGGTCCCAACCAGTCATCGTTCTTCGTCGGCGGAACCTGGAGCACGCCGTTCATTTCCCCGATCAGCCGCGGCGTTTCGGGGGAATAGGCCGCCACTGCGCCTCCTGTCTTTCACCCGCGCTGCGCCGCCTGCTCGTCGAGCTGGCGCTGCACCTCACGCCGCTTGTTGGCAAGCGAGGCGATGATGACGCCAATCGCCACGACAGCGATCAGGATGGTGCAGGCAGCGTTGATTTCCGGCGTCACGCCGAGGCGAACCTGGCTGTAGATCTTCATCGGCAGCGTCGTCGCGCCCGGCCCGGAGGTGAAGCTTGCGATGACCAGATCGTCGAGCGAAAGCGTGAAAGCCAGCATCCAGCCGGAGACGATCGCCGGCATGATGACCGGCAATGTGATCTGGAAGAAGGTCTTCACCGGCGTTGCGCCAAGATCCATCGCGGCTTCTTCCAGCGAGCGGTCGAAGGTCATAAGGCGCGACTGCACGACCACGGCGACGAAGCACATGGTCAGCGTGATGTGGGCGAGCGTCACGGTGAGGAAGCCGCGGTCGAGCCCGACGGCGACAAAGAGCAGCAGCAGCGACAGGCCGGTGATGACTTCCGGCATGACCAGCGGCGCAAAGACCATGCCGGAGAACAGCACCCTGCCCTTGAAGCGCGTGTAGCGGGTCAAGGTGAGTGCCGCCAGCGTGCCGAGAACGGTCGCTACCGTGGCCGAGATCAGGCCAACGCGCGCCGTCACCCAGGTCGCGTCCATGAGGCCCTGATTGTGGAACAGCGAGACGTACCATTTGGTCGAGAAACCGCCCCAGACCGTAACCAGTTTCGACTCGTTGAACGAGAAGACGATGAGCAGCACGATCGGCAGATAGAGAAAGGCAAAGCCAAGCACGATCGAAGTGATGTTGAAGCGGCTCCAGGTGGCGTTCATGAGGTCACCTGTCCATTTCCTGAGCGCGCGCCTGGGCCCGCTGGAAGAGCATGATCGGCACGATCAGCAGCAACAGCAGGATGACGGCAACGGCCGACGATACCGGCCAGTCGCGATTGGCGAAGAACTCGTTCCACAACGTCTTGCCGATCATCAGCGTCTGCGAGCCGCCGAGCAGATCGGGAATGACGAACTCGCCGACGGCCGGAATGAACACCAGCAGACAGCCGGCGATGACGCCGGGCAGCGACAGCGGGAAGGTGATCTTCCAGAACGCACTTGTCGGCGGACAGCCGAGATCCTTGGCTGCCTCGATCAGCGAATAGTCCATCTTCTCAAGCGCGGAATAGAGCGGCAACACCATGAACGGCAGGTAGGAATAGACGATGCCGATGAAGATCGCCGTATAGGTGTTGAGGATGATCAGCGGCTGGTGGATGACGCCGGTGGCGAGCAGCAACTGATTGAGCAGCCCTTCGGGCTTGAGAATGCCGATCCAGGCGTAGACCCGGATCAGGAACGAGGTCCAGAACGGTAGGATCACCAGCATCAGCAAGGTCGGGCGGATCGTCGCCGGCGCGCGCGCCATGCCATAGGCGATGGGGTAGCCGACGAGCAATGTCAGGACCGTCGAGACCGCGGCGATGATGACGCTGGTTACATAGGCGTTGAAGTAGAGGGCGTCCTGCGTCAGCCAGGCGTAATTGTCGAGGCTGAGTTGCTTCAGCTGAGCCAGGAACCCGGAAATGCCGCCGCTGAAATCGAGCGCCGGCGTATAGGGCGGAATGGCGATCGCCGTCTGCGACAGCGAGATCTTGAAGACGATGACGAACGGAATGAGGAAGAAGAACAGCAGCCAGACATACGGGATGATGATGACCAGTCGGCCAACGAAGGCAGCACCCAGCCTGGCAAGGAGGGATCTGCCGGCATTGGATGCCGGAGAGGCTGATGAGGTGGTGACGGCAGCGCTCGACATGGTCGCCCCTACCGCGTCAGCACGACGCCGGCATCGGGCCGGAAGGAAACCCAGGCGCGGTCGTTCCAGCTCAACGGATCCTCGGTGATGCGGGCCGCATTCATGGTGCTCGCGCGCACCACCTGGCCGTCGTCCAGCCTGACATGGTAGACGGTCATGTCGCCGAGATAGGCGATGTCGTAGACCTCGCCCTCGATGGCGTTGACCGCCTCGGCCGGCTTCTTCGACGACACCTTGATCTTTTCGGGCCTGATGGCGAAGGTGACGGCCGTCCCGGCGCCGGCGGCGCCGGCATTGTCGGTGCGGATGGTGAGGCCATTGCCGGCATCGATGCTGGCGCTGCCGGCCTCGCCACGCGCAATCTTGCCCTCGAACATGTTCACATTGCCGACGAAGCCGGCGACGAAGCGCGATCCGGGCGCCTCGTAGACTTCGGCCGGCGTTGCCACCTGCATCACCTCGCCCTTGTCGATGATGGCGATGCGATCGGCCATGGTCATCGCCTCTTCCTGGTCGTGGGTGACGACGACGAAGGTCAGGCCGAGGTTCTGCTGCAAATCCATCAGTTCGAATTGCGTCTCTTCGCGCAGCTTCTTGTCCAACGCGCCGAGCGGCTCGTCGAGCAGCAGCACCTTCGGCCGCTTGGCGACCGAGCGGGCGAGCGCGACGCGCTGGCGCTGGCCGCCGGATAGTTGGTGCGGCTTGCGCTTGGCGAACTGCTCGAGTTTGACCAGCTTCAGCATCTCGGCAACGCGCGATGCGATTTCGGGCTTCGGCATGCCGTCCTGCTTGAGGCCGAAGGCGATGTTGTTCTCGACCGTCATATGCGGGAACAGCGCATAGGACTGGAACATCATGTTGACAGGCCGCCGGTAGGGCGGGATGCCACGCAGATCCTGGCCGTCAAGCAGAATGCGGCCGGCTGTCGGCTCCTCGAAGCCGGCGAGCATCCTGAGCAGCGTCGACTTTCCGCAACCGGAGGCGCCGAGCAGCGCGAAGAACTCGCGCTCGAAGATGGTCAGAGACAGATTGTTGACGGCGGTGAAGTCACCGAACTTCTTGGTGACGTTGTCGAACTGGATGTACGGCTTGGCATTCGGGTCGTTCCACGGTGCAAAATCCCTGCGGATGCTGCCAAGCGATTTCATATCCCACTCCGTCCTGATTTTCTTGCTTCTTGCCCCAGGTAGAAACGGTCCCGGCAGGTGGCTGCCGGGACCGTGTCGGATTGCTTACTGGCCAGTGACGATCTTGGTCCAGGTGCGCGTGATGACGCGCTGGGTCTTGGGATCGTATGGCGAGACGGTGTAGAGCTTCTTTATGGTCTCGGCATCGGGATAAACCGAAGGATCCTCCAACAATGCCTTGTCGACGAATTGCTGCGAAGCCTTGTTGCCGTTTGCGTAGAGCACGTAGTTCGACGACTTGGCGATGACTTCCGGCTTCATCATGTAGTTGATGAACTCGAGCGCCTCCGCGACATGCGGTGCGTCGGCGGGGATCGCCATCTGGTCGAACCACATCTGCGCGCCCTCCTTCGGCACGGAATAGCCGATTTCGACGCCCTGCTTGGCCTCGACCGCGCGGTTGCGGGCCTGGAACACGTCACCCGACCAGCCGACCGCCAGGCAGATATCACCGTTGGCGAGCGCGTTGATGTATTCGGAGGAATGGAACTTCCTGATGTAAGGCCGCACCTTGAGCAAGGTCTCCTCGGCCTTGGCGATATCATCGGGTGACGTGCTGTTCGGGTCGAGGTTGAGATATTTCAACGCCGCCGGGATGATATCTGCCGGCGAGTCCAGCACGTAGACGCCGCAGTCCTTCAATTTGGCCAGGCTATCGGGATTGAAGAAGACGTCCCAGCTGTCGATCTTGTCAGTGCCAAGCGCCGCCTGCACCTTCTTGATGTTGTAGCCGATGCCAACCGTGCCCCACATGTAGTTGACCGAGTATTCGTTGCCGGGGTCATATTTGGCGGTTCGCTCGGTAACCGTGTCCCACATGTTGGAAATGTTGGGCAGTTTCGACTTGTCGAGCTTCTGGAACACGCCGGCCTGGATCTGGCGCGCAAGGAAATTGCCGCTGGGCACGACGACGTCATAGCCGCTGCCGCCGGCAAGCAGCTTGGTCTCAAGGATTTCGTTGGAATCGAAGGTGTCGTAGACGACCTTGATGCCGGTTTCCTTGGTGAAATCGTCGATGATCGAACTGTCGATGTAGTCCGACCAGTTGAAGACGTTGACGACACGATCCGCGGCGTGACCGCCGACGGTGAACAATGTCAGGAATGCCGAGGTTGCCGAAAGCCAGAGCGCTTTGCGGATCATGCTATTCTCCTTTGATGAGTGTTCCTTCACCGGCTCGTCGCGATATCAGCGCGACCGGCATTTTCTTCAGACTATTGAGCTTTCCAAGGGGCGACAAGCGCGAACTGCCGAGACCATTCAGGCGGTTCGATGAGATGGCTGGATGCCCCTGAGGCGGCTTGGGAGGCGTGCCAATACCGTCATAGGCTTTCGCCGTAGCGCGGGCAGAGATACGACTATATGGTCCGGTCCCGATCGGACCGGCTTGGAGACCTGGCAAGATACGCCTGTCTTGTTGTTGCCGTATTCCCAGCCTGCCCGTGCTGCAGCGACGTTGTCAATGGCAAAGCTGCAGGCCGCCTCAATTAGGCGACGGCACCCCGGTGACCCCTGCGCGTTCGGGCCGTGCCTGCCGCTTGAATTCGAGCCCGATATGGACGAGCAGCGCCGTGACCACCACCGCGCCACCGATGATGGTGCGCCCCGACGGCACCTCGGAATGGATGAGCCAGACCCATATCGGGCCGAGGATCGGCTCGAACGTGCCGAGCAGAGCCGCGATGGCCGCCGGGATCAACCGTGCGCCGGTGGCGAAGAAGGCGAGACCGAGGCCGAGATTGACCACGCCGAAGGCAAACAGAAAGCCCATGTCGCTGACTGACACGGTGAAGGTCGATGCCTGCGAGACGGCAAAGCCGGCCGCGAGCATGGTGCCGAGGCACGTCGCCGGCGTCATGCGCACGCCGGAAAACCGCCGGGTGATGACGGTGGCGACCGAGAACATGACCGCGATCAACAGCGCCAGCCCATCGCCTATGGGCGAGACGGCGCCATCCAGCGATTCCGACACCATGATGGCGACGCCGGTGATGACGGCGGGGATTGCCACCCAGGTGGCGACACCCGACCCTTTCGCGAAACAACGCCCAGGCAAACAGCGCCGCCAGCAACGGCACGCCTGCCTGCATCAAAAGGATGTTGGCGACGGTGGTGTAGGCCAGCGCCACGACGAAGGCGGTCGATGCGGTGGCAAAGCAGATCCCGACGGCAAGACCGGGCAGACCCATGTCGCGGAACAGCTTCCGCGTGCCACGCCAGCCGTCACGCCAGACCATGAAGCAGACCAGGAAGGCGGCTGCCCAGACGGAGCGCCAGAAAATGACCGTCCAGCTGTCACCGACGGTGATGAAGCGGGCGATGGTGCCGCCGAAACTCCACATCAGCGCCGACAGGAAGACCAAAAGCATGCCGACGCGTTCCTCGCGCGGCGACACGGCTGGCGATGCGACGATTGGCGATGCGGTATTGGTCATGGCTGCCACTGTCGGTGTTTCCGGCGGTGCACGATGCGCGATGGGCGACAAGGACGTGCCATTTTCGCCTAATGCGTCGGCAACGGCCGGGCGTGATCCAGCTTCATGTTCCCCTTTGGCGCACTGGTCAGACGCCTGGACCAAATTCGCCCTGCTGGGGTTGGCTGATCATCCCAATCTAGGAGGAAGCGTTCCTGTTGCCCCGAATGAGCCGCCAAAGGCCGGCCAACGGAATCAGCAGGATCAGGCCGAATTTCTTCAAGGCGATGAGCGCCACCGCCAGAAGACCAGCCTTTGCCGCCAATTTCCCGGCGATGAGGCCGCCAATCCCAACCGCGGCGACCGTGTCGGTGCCGGGCAGGAAATCCGTGTATCTCTTGCCCGTGCTGAAGCCCGCCAGGCCAAGCACTTCATCCAGGCTCTGCTTTATCTCCGGCAACTGCTCCACATTGGCGATGTAACTCATCACGAAGACGCCCTCCCTGCCAAGGAAACGGACATCGTAGTTGAGCGTGTGGACGGCGTCGTTTCCGAACTGGAGTTCCTTGGCCCAATGCAGACGCTTGTTGACGGCATCATAGACTGGCGGCGAAGCCCAACCGATCAACGTGACGGGCGGAAAACCGTCCTTCACCCGTTGATCGTTGCCCGACAAAGTGTCGGCCTTCATGCTGCTCAATAGTTCGCTGTAGTTGATGGAGGCAGCGTCGCCGTCATCGACATAACCGATCTTTTCCCATCGCAGCTCTATTCCCCAATTGTTGTCGGCGATGGGGTCATAATTGCTCGGGAAGATCATGCCGATCGCGTCGGAACCGGCATCGGGTGGGTTACCCCAAGCCTCGGTCAGGACCGAGACGGCGTCCTTCTTATTCAGAAAATAGAACTTGCCCTTGAGATCGAGGTGAATGCCTTCGGCGAGGTCTATCGGTCCGGTCTTTGGATCTATCTTGTCCAGGAATGCCTTGCCGGCATCATTGTACTGTTTGTAGGAGCTGAAGAAATCCGAGGATTTTTCTGCATATGCAGATGAAGCTGAGAGGGCAAATGTCAGCCCAAGCGAAAAAACCGTCCTGCCCATCGCCGCCCCCCAGCCTTGCGTAGTTCGTCTTGATACCTCGTCGTCAACGCCGAATCAATATTTCGATCGGCAATACTCGGCAATATTATCTAGGGAAGACTCCGCAGCTTTCGCCGCCGGACGAAAGATATTCTTGCCGACTCATGTCGTCACTGGAAATCGAAGGCACTCAGGCCCGTCACCATCTCGTCGAGGCCGAGCGGGCGCGTCACCGGCGGCTCGGCGCGCGCCAGGCAGCCGACGCGTTCGCAAAGCCGGCAGGCAGGCCCGACCGGCGTCGCCGCAATACTGCCGGCCTTTGCGGTGATTGCCGCACCGGGTAATGCCGCGCCATAGACGATTTCGTCACGAAAGCCGATATCGCAGCCAAGCAGCAATGCGGTGCGGCGCGGACGTTCCGAGAACGCGCCTTGCGGCCCTTCCAGCGTGCGGGCGATGCACAGGAACTCGGCGCCGTCGGGCATTTCCACTGCCTCGACGAAGACCTGGCCAGGTTGGGTGAAGGCAACATGCACGGGCAGCTTGGGACAGCCGCCGCCAAAGCGGCTTTGTGGAAAGCCCTGGCTGCCGGCCTTGCGGAAGCGGTTGCCTGCATTGTCGACCTCCAGCATGAAGAACGGCACCCCCGAGGCACCCTGCCGCTGCAGCATGGTCAGCCGGTTGGCTGCCTGTTCGAAGGAGACGCCGAAGCGCGAACGCAGGACATCGATGTCATAGCGGGCGCGCACGGCAGCCGCGTGAAAGGCCTGATAGGGCATCATCAGCGCATGCGCCGCATAACGGCCAAGTTCGAAGCGGGCCAGGCGGCGCGCCTCGTCGGTGCTCAGCTTGAGCGCCTGGATCTCGCCGGCGACCGCGACCGTCATGCGGATCAGGCAGGCCTCCATCGCGACTTCGCGCAACTGGTCGAACGGCGACAGGCGTTCGGACAGGAACAGGCGCTGCGAATGACGATCATAACGGCGGCGCCAGTTAGGCATGGTGGCGACCGGCAGCACCTTGACGACGATGCCATATTCTCGCTTCAGCCAGGCCTTCAGCGCGCCGAACAGATCGTCGCCGGGATCGAGCACCGAGGTGAACGCCGCGGCCTCCTCCTCGAGGGCAGCGAAATGGTTCGGCCGGCGCTCGAGAATCTCGTGCACCTCGTCGATCGGCAGGCGGGCGCCGGAAAGCGCCGTCGCCCGACCTTCGCGCGCCAACAGTTCGTTGAGGTCGGACAGGCGCTCGGCCTGCTCGCGATAGGCGCGGAACAGTTTTATCACCGCCGCAGACGCGTTGGGCGCGGCCTCGGCAAGCTCGATCAGTTCCTGATCACCCGGCAACTCGCCGACCAGCAGGGGATCGGTGAACACTTCCTTCAAGGCAGCGACAGATCCCCTCGCCTCGCCCTGCAGTTCGTGTGGATCGACCTTGTAGACGGAAGCCAGCCTGAGGATCAGCTGCACCGTCAGCGGCCGCTGGTTGCGCTCGATCAGATTGAGATAGGACGGTGAAATGCCGAGGCCCTCGGCCATCGCCGTCTGGGTCAGGCCCTTGGCATTGCGGATGCGGCGGATGCGCGGCCCGGCGAAGATCTTCTGGTCAGCCACGGACTGTCCTTTACAGCAATTTACATGAACTTTCTGGGCTCTGGCGTTTTACAATAATGACAAATTTACAACGCACCTCTGTCAAACGCAACACAGGTTTTCTCTTATATTCCGTCGGCTTCCCGGATTTTTGTGGCTGATTTCGCGCAGAAATGTAAATCCAGTCATACCCAACGACCCCAGATTCTCGACGCAGTTCAGCAATTCCTCGGAGTGACCAATGACTGATTTTTACAACCTCGTCCCATCGGCCCCGGAAGGTCGTTTCGACGGTATCGAACGGCCCTACTCCGCGGCGGATGTGAAGCGTCTGCGCGGTTCGGTGCAGATCCGTCAGAGCCTCGCCGAAATGGGTGCCAACCGGCTGTGGAAGCTCATCCATGAGGAGGACTTCGTCAACGCGCTCGGTGCCATGTCCGGCAATCAGGCGATGCAGCAGGTGCGCGCCGGACTGAAAGCGATCTACCTGTCGGGCTGGCAGGTTGCCGCCGACGCCAACACGGCTGGCGCGATGTATCCGGACCAGTCGCTCTATCCGGCCAATGCAGCGCCCGAACTGGTCAAGCGCATCAACCGGACGCTGCAGCGCGCCGACCAGATCGAAACGTCCGAAGGCAACGGGCTTTCCGTCGAGACATGGTTCGCGCCGATCGTCGCCGACGCGGAAGCCGGTTTCGGCGGACCGCTCAACGCCTTCGAAATCATGAAGGCCTTCATCGAGGCGGGCGCCGCCGGCGTCCATTATGAGGACCAGTTGGCGTCGGAAAAGAAATGCGGCCATCTCGGCGGCAAGGTGCTGATCCCGACCGCGGCGCACATCCGCAACCTCAACGCCGCGCGCCTGGCGGCGGACGTGATGGGCACGCCGACCCTGGTCGTCGCGCGCACCGATGCGGAAGCCGCCAAGCTGCTCACCTCCGACATCGACGAACGCGACCAGCCTTTCGTCGACTACGACGCCGGGCGCACGGTGGAAGGCTTCTACCATGTCAGGAACGGCATCGAGCCCTGCATCGCCCGCGCCATTGCCTATGCGCCTTACGCGGATCTGATCTGGTGCGAGACCTCGAAGCCGGACCTGACGCAGGCCAGGAAATTCGCCGAGGGCGTGCGCAAGCATCATCCCGACAAGCTGCTCGCCTACAATTGCTCGCCCTCGTTCAACTGGAAGAAGAACCTCGACGACGCGACGATCGCCAGGTTCCAGAAGGAGCTCGGCGCGATGGGCTACAAGTTCCAGTTCATCACGCTCGCCGGCTTCCACCAGCTCAACTACGGCATGTTCGAACTGGCGCGCGGCTACAAGGCGCGGCAGATGGCGGCCTATTCCGAGTTGCAGGAAGCGGAGTTCGCGGCCGAGGCCGATGGCTACACCGCGACCAAACATCAGCGCGAAGTCGGCACCGGCTATTTCGACGCCGTGTCGATGGCGATCACCGGCGGCCAGTCATCGACCACCGCCATGCATGAATCGACCGAGCACGCGCAGTTCAAACCGGCCGCGGAATAGCGAGCAGCAAAGTACAGAGGAAACGCCCAACAGGGCTGGGAACACAGGAGAAGACCAATGGCATCGATAAGCCGCGTCAAGGAACGCGCCGAGGAACAGTCGACGACGATGAGCGTCGACCAGCAGGCGACGATCCGCATGCTGGCCAACGACCTGCACCGCCTCAACCAGTCGGTGATGAAGGCGGTCGAGGCGGGCGTCTCGGTGGAACTCGTGCGCTCGGCACGACATCACGGCGGCGACGGCAACTGGGGCGATCTGCTGATCCCGGTGATCGTCACGCAGCAGAGCCACGGCTGACTGAAATCCATGCAACCGACCCTTCACCTGCGCAGCCCCTGCGCAGGTGAATTTTCTCTTTAGGAAATCCACGTGTGGACAGTTGAGTACAGTAGCGTTGCTTGAAATTCACTGCTCCCGGCGATGATTTCGAGCACTTTTATTTCAACTTGACACAGGCTACGATCTCACGCCAATTGCGCTCCGGATTCAACTCTGCATTGAAATAGGGGCGAGCTTCTTGGCCGACTTGTGTGCCCGGTGAATCGCGAAGGCGAGACTCCAAGACATCCGAATCCGGTGACCCGCGACTCAACCACCGAGGCGATCCGCGATCCGTCGCAGGTGCTTGTCGTCGGGAAATCGCCCATCAATCGCGTGGTGATTTCAAAGATCGTCGAGCGATCCGGGCTCAAGCCGATTTCGGAATCTCCCGACACGGCGGCAAGGATCTTGCGGTCGCTCATTCCCGGTGTGGTTGTCCTTGACGGCGGCGCCGACAACAAGGACTGCGACAATCTGATGTCCAGCATCGACGCGTTGCGCCGCGCCTCGGGCAAATCACTGCCACCGGTAATCCTGCTGTCAACCAAGAACGGCACGACGGAAAGTCTGGGCCTGTCTGGTATCATCGACGTGGTGGTCGCCAAGCCGATCACGCCCGAACGGTTGCAACCGGTGATCGATCGCCTGATCGGCCGCTAAGGCAACTGCGGGAAAAGTACGCAGGCGGTTTTCCGTCCGGAATTGAGCAAACCAGGTAAGGCCCGGCGATCACGGATCGATGATGCTTTCGATCAGTCCGGGCAGTTGTCCGAGATCGGATATCTGGCGGAACCTCGATTCGGTTACCGGCGCCTCGACATGCTCCAGCACCCATGTCAGTTCATGCGGCACATGGACACCCCAGCCGCCGGCCTCTATGGCCGGCACCACATCCGACTTCAGCGAGTTGCCGACCATCATGCTTTTCGCCGGACCATCACCGTGGCGGTTGAAGAGCCTGCTATAGGTGGCTGCATTCTTGTCACTGACGATCTCGACCGCGTCGAACAGATCGCCAAGGCCTGAGCCAGCCAGCTTGCGCTCCTGATCGAAGAGGTCGCCCTTGGTGATCAGCACGAGGCGGAATGCACCGGCAAGCTTTTCGACCGTCTCGCGGGCGTGCGGCAAGGCCTCGATCGGATGGCTCAGCATCTCGCGGCCGGCATCGAGAATCTCCGCTATGACCGAAGCCGGCACGCGGCCTTGCGTGACCTCGATCGCCGTCTCGATCATCGACAGGGTAAATCCCTTGATGCCGAAGCCATAGACGGCGAGGTTGCGCCTTTCGACCTCCAGCAATCGTGCCGAGATATGCTCGGCTTCGCCATGGTCGACGAGCATGGCGGCAAAGCGCTTTTCCGTCAGCCGGAAGAACTGCTCGTTCTGCCACAGCGTGTCGTCGGCATCGAATCCGATCGTTGTCAGTCTGCCGTTGGGCCGCATTCAATTTCTCGATTAAGATTTGGGCCTCGATTGGAATTGCGACGGCCGAAACTAGGCCGATTGGCGTGATTTTCAACCGCGCCGGCCAATGCCCGACGCGGCTCCCCTTCCCTTCCATAGGAGGGCACGGCTATACTCCACAATCCGCAACCCAATCTGGTGAATGATGCCGCCTGCAAAAAAGGAAGTCCGTCCGTCGAGCCGCGGAGGACGCGCCCGCACGCCTGCCTTCGTGAAAAACCAACGGGGCGTCAAGAACTGGAAGGAAGTCAGCGCCTGGCTGGAGTGGCGCGGCATCGAGGATATCGAGTGCATCACGCCCGATCAGGCAGGCGTTGCGCGTGGCAAAATGATGCCATCGAAGAAATTCACCTCCAACACCTCGCTGGCGCTGCCGTCGGCAGTCTTCATGACGACGATTTCCGGCGGCTACCCCGAGGATGGCAACGGCTTCCATTACCCGGAAGACGACGGCGACCTCAAACTCATGCCCGACCTGTCGACGCTGACGGTGGTGCCCTGGGAAGAAGACCCGACGGCCGCGGTCATCTGCGACCTCGTCCACCAGGACGGACGCTCGGTCGAGTTCACGCCGCGCAATGTGTTGAAACGTGTGGTGGCCGCCTATGACAAGCTCGGCCTGAAGCCAGTGGTGGCGCCCGAGATCGAGTTCTACCTGGTGCGCAAGAATCCCGATCCGGACTATCCGCTGACCCCGCCGGTCGGCCGGTCGGGACGCGCGATCGGTGGCGGCGCCGGCTATTCGATCGCCGGCGTCAACGAATTCGACGAACTGATCGATGACATCTACCATTTCTCTGAAAGCCAGGGCCTGGAGATCGACACGCTGATCCACGAGGAAGGCGCCGGCCAGCTGGAGATCAATCTGCGCCACGGCGACCCGATCGAACTGGCCGACCAGGTGTTCATGTTCAAGCGCACCATTCGCGAGGCGGCGCTGAAGCACGAGATCTACGCCACCTTCATGGCCAAGCCGATCCAAGGGCAACCCGGCTCCGCCATGCACATCCACCAGTCGATCATCGACAAGAAGACCGGACAGAACATCTTTTCGGCCGCTGACGGCTCGGAAACCGACGATTTTTTCCACTTCATCGGCGGCATGCAGAAGCATGTGCCGAACGCGCTGGTGATGTTCGCGCCCTACGTCAATTCCTACCGCCGGCTGACACAGGCGGCGTCGGCGCCGGTCAACAACAAATGGGGCTATGACAACCGCACCACGGCGTTTCGCGTGCCACGCTCGGATCCGGCGGCACGGCGCGTCGAAAACCGCATCCCGTCCTCCGATGCCAACCCCTATCTGGCGCTGGCGGCATCGCTTGCCTGCGGGCTGATCGGCATCACCAACAAGATCAAGGCCGAGCCTCCCGTCCTGACCACCGCCAATGCCGACGAAATCGACCTGCCGCGTGGCCTGCTCGAAGCCGTCGACCTGTTCGAGGGCGACGAGGAACTCTGCGCGCATCTGGGCAAGTCCTTCGCCGCCACCTATGCGGCGATCAAGCGGGCGGAGTTCGAGACCTTCATGGAAGTGATCAGCCCGTGGGAGCGGGAGTATTTGTTGCTGAATGTGTAGGGAATAGGGCAGTAGGGGAGTAGGGGAGTAGGGGAGTAGGGGAGTAGGGG
>NZ_JBVVQW010000020.1:0-94635 GCF_055811655.1 Mesorhizobium sp. WSM4809 | reverse complement strand
CCGCGAACCCATCATAAGGGGGAAAACTGTTACCTATGTATCCGGTTCAAACTGTTACCCATCTATCGGCTGGACACTGGCCGCGACGCCGGCATTCTTCCCGCAACGCTGGAGATTGGCGAAATCGCCGATGACAGCACCCCTCTCCCCGTCACTATACGGGGAGAGGATGCCGGCAGGCAGGTGAGGGGCGGCGCAGACGCTGGCCATTATGAACGGTCGCTGTGACGCTGTAGGATTATCCGGGTGGATCCTGGCGTCACGAGCCTGGAATCTTCGAAGACTGTTCCTCTTGCACGCCAACGATCTCCCTATATTCCCGCACTTCGCCATCGAGCCCGCGCAGCCGCCAGCTCTCCCCCTGCCTGCCCTCGACATGACAGGGCCCGATCGGCACCTTGCCGCCGCCTTCCGGCAGGTCGAGCACATAGACGGGGTTGCAGATGCCCGACAGCCGCGCCCGCAGCGCTTCAGTCAGCGCCTGTCCCTGCGCGATCGTCGTGCGCCGGTGCGCCATGCCGCGCGCGAGGTCGCCATGGTGCAGGTAGTAGGGTTTGACGCCGAGGCGGTACATCAGCTCGCGGCAGAGCTCCTCCAGCGCCTCGATGCTGTCGTTGACACCCTTGAGCAAAACGCTCTGGTTGAGCAGCACGAACCCGGCTTGCCGAAGCGTGCGGCAGGCCACCTCGGTGGCGCCGGTGATTTCACGCGCGTGATTGAAATGGGTGACGACAGTGACCATCAGCCGGCCCTGCAGCGCCGCGACGAGCCCTGATGTAATGCGCGACGGCAGCACCACCGGCACGCGCGTATGGATGCGCAGCAGCCGTACATGGGGGATCGCTTCTATGCGCGCGAAGATTTCGGCCAGCGCCTTGTCGGGCAGCGACAGCGGATCGCCGCCGGTCAGGATCACCTCGCGGATTTCGGGGTGGTCCGCGATATAGGCCAGCGCCGGCTCCAGCGCCTCATGCGTATAGCCACGACCGATCGAGGTCAGCGATTCCTTGCGGAAGCAGAACCGGCAATAGACCGCGCATTGATAGGTCGGGAACAGCAGCACCCGGTCGGCATGGCGGTGCGTCAATCGCGGCACCGGGCTGAAGTCATGGTCGGCGATCGGATCGTCGAGCTCGCCTTCCACCTCCTCCAGTTCTTGCGGAGAGGGGATGACCTGCGCCCGGATCGGATCGGCCGGGTCGTTCCAGTCGATCAGGTCGAGATAGGCTTTGGGCGCGCGCACCTTGTGGTTCACCGCCGCGGCCTGGGCGGCTGCGCGCTCGGCTGGGGACAACGGGAGGGACGCCAGGTCGCGCACGTGGCGCACGCCGGCGCGGACGTCCGCCTGCCAGGCGGTGTCGGGATCGGCGGCGCGTGCATTGTGGAGGTTGGTATCTGAAGTCATCAGGGTTCTCGGGGGGGGGGCAGTTTCTGGCGGAGCTATCGGCCGGATGGCCATGCGGGTCAACCTTCTGGGGTGGTCGCCGCCATCAAATCAACCGCCTGCAAATCCGTAGGTATTTAGCCAAAATGGCACTATTCTGCGCAGTCTGGGCTTCAGGGAAAACGAATGGACTTCAGCACAGGCCATGGTTACCTGCTCATCGGCGGCCTCATCCTCGTCGGTACTGGGCTGCTCATCCTGTCGCTGATCGTCAATCTGCGCGTCGCCCACAGTGTGCGCGACGACGTGCGCCATCGCGAAAAGCTGCTGGAATACCACCGCAACATCTTCTCGCAGTTGGGCGTGATCCTGATCGGCATCGGCGTGTCGCTGTTCATCTTCTTTTTCCAGCAGAATTACCAAGACCAGCGCAGACGCGAAGCGGATCTTCAGCAGGTTCTAGCCAAGCTGGCGGCGCGCATCGCTCGCGGCGCTCCCCTCGTCGAGTCACTTGGCGAATTCGACGCGCTGCTGGATGACGGCGGGGCCTATATTAGTCCCGAACTTGGTGGAACCAACGCCGCCATCGGCGCGCAGGGAGCGGAGCTTGGCAAGCAGATCCGCGAAATCCTGCTGGTTGAGCGCGACGTCGACATCCGGGACTTCGACATCCTCAACCTGTCGCGCGATTTCGAGTCGTCGTTCGTCGTCAACGAGCTCGATCCGACGCTATGGTTCGACATCGTGCGCGACGAGAGCGAGATCAAATATGCCATCACCCAACTCACCCTCGACTACAAGGACCTGCAGGATGCGATCGGCGGCGAGCCGATCGAGGTTGCGATCGCCAATCCTGAAACGGAGCGCAAGATCAAGCACGAGGTGCTCGACATCTTCTACGATGCTGACCTCTTGCGCCAGCGCAGCAGGCGATTTCTTGGCCGCGCGTGCTGGCTTCTCAGCCACGGACGCAGCTTTGTCAGTCTTGCACCGGTCGACGCGATCGAAGCCGATGCGAGGTCACATCAGGAATGGATAGACAGGTCGAAGCCCTTGCTGGCGCAGACGAAATCGGGCAACGGCGATTGCTTCAAACTGCTCCGATACGGCCCCGCATCCTGACTCCCGGCGGCACCCTTCGATTTGGAAGTCAGTCCCCCACACGTTGCAGCGTGCCGAGATGATTGTCGTCGAGAAAACCTACGGTCATGGCCGACGCCTTGTCGTCAGCGCCGACCACAAAACTTACACCCGAGGGGCTATCCGGCGTCTCCGCGTCGGGGAAGGTCAGGAAAAGGTCACCGTCGAAATGCCTCAATGAGTAGGACCGGCCGGCGGCCGGGCCTACCCTGAGCACAAGGTGGTCTCCCGCTTCCGACACAATCGCGTCGCCGATGAAGTCGTTGGCGTACCGGCCGGCATAGACACTGCCCGGCGCGGCTGGCCGTGGCGGAGACGGCGGCGCGGCATAGGCGGCCTTGGCCGCCGCGACCGCCGGACCGAACAGGCCCGCATAGATATCATTCCACGCCTTGACCCAGTCCTTCTCGACGTTACCGTCGAAGACGAGATCGGCGAAGCTGTCGGACAATCCCTCCGGCAGGCCAGTCGGAAAGGCGTTGGCGACGATGACGATGCCCAGCTTCTCCTTTGGGAAGACTGTCACCAGGGTACGTGCGCCGACGCTGAAGGCGCCGGCGTGGCCCCAGCTCAGGCCGTGTCGGCCGAATTCGACATTCCAGCCGAGGCCGTAGAACGATGCGCCGCCGGAGACGGGGTTGTTGCCGCGCGCTATCAGCGGAACATGCGTCTGGCTTAGCGCATCGGCGGCAATCAGTGTCTTGCCTGCATAAACGCCGTTGCCGAGGATGAGGCGCACCCATTGCGAGAGGTCACGTGCCGTAGAGCTGACGCCGCCGGCGGGCGCCTGCGCATCCGGATTGCGCTCTATCCTCGCGGCCCAGGCGCCATCAACCTTGACGTGAAGCGCGGCGCGGTTGGTTTGCTTGACGAAGTCCGAATGACGGGAACTGGTCGAGGCCATGCCAAGCGGACGGTAGAGCTTCTCCTCGGCGACCTCCTCCCAGGGCTTTCCTGTCGGTGTCGCGGCTGCCACGGCACCCTCTGTCAATCCGAAATTGCTGTAGGCATACCCGGCGCGAAAGCTCGACGATGGTGGCACGAACCGCAGGCGATGCAGTATCGCGACGCGGTCGTAGCCAATGTCCTCGAGGTCGTCTCCGGCGGTGCCCGGAAGCCCGCTGCGATGCGAAAACAGGTCGCGGACGGTGAGTTGGCTTGCCGGATAAGGATCAGCCAACCGGAAGGCCGGATCGAGATCGGCGATCTTCGAATCCCAGGACACGATCCTGTCGCTAACCAACGCCGCCACGACGGTGGCGGAAACCGGTTTGGAAAGGGAGGCGATCTGGAACACCGTGTCGGCGTCGACGGTCTCTGGCTTGCCGGCCTCGCGATGCCCAAAACCCTTGAGGAAGATCACCTCGTCATCGCGCACGACGCCGATGGCGAGACCGGGTACAGCACCGTCCGCTACGGCGGCTTCGGCAAGCGCTTCGAGCTTCGACAGGGCAGCAGTGATGCGCTCCGGCGTGAGGGTATCGGCCGGCGCCGTGCGCGGCCAAAGCGCCATTGCGGCGATGAAGACCCAAACCCTCCACTGACAGAGATTCCGATTCAGCCGCATGCACAAGCCTCCTCCCAAGCATTCACAAGGCCATGATACAGGCCCGCACGGGTGAGGCCAGCCCTTCTCGGGCCATTCGCGCAACCGGACGGTCGATCTCCTGATCGGCCGCGCCGACGACGTCATCGCCTCTGCCGGGCTACCGCATCGACGTCGAAAGCGCGCTGATCGAACATTCGGCGGTCAACGAGGCAGCCGTCGTCGGGGTGCCCGACCCGCAGCGCACCGAAATCGTCAAGGCCTTCGTCGTTCTGGCGCCCGCCTTTCAAGGCAGCGAGGCGCTGGCCGAGGAACTGGCGCAGCATGTCCGCAAGCGCCTCTCGGCTCACGCCTATCCGCGCGAGGTCGAGTTCGTCAGCGAGTTGCCGAAGACACCCAGCGGCAAAATTCAGCGGTTCCTGCTGAGGAAGGCCGAGGTGGAGAAGCGGAAGGGGTGACGCTGCCGATCTCCCCACTTGGGAGGTCCCGAAGGACGGGCGAGACCCGTGGCTCCCCCGGGAACGGCCCGGCACTACTCCTTTGCGCGAAAAACTTCCGGCACGACGAACACTTCGTCGGCCCGGCCATAGCCGCCGTCGGCGACCTCCTCGACCAGCACCATCGTGAAGGGGCGCACACCCTCGCCGAAAAAGTCGACGAACATGGCTGTCGTTCGATGGATGAGGTCTTCCTTCTGCGCCCTGGAGAGCGCCGCTTGCGGTAACTTGATGTTGGCGAATGGCATGATCTTTTCCTTTCTGTGGAATTTCAGGTTCGGGGTTGAGCGGTCGGCGACGGCTCAGACGACGCCACCATTGGCGCGGATGATTTGTCCGTTGACCCAGAAGCTGTCCGGTCCGGCCAGGAACGAGACCAGCCGGGCAATGTCGTCGGGCTGGCCAAGCCGGCCGAGCGGGATCATCTTGCCGATGGCCTCGATCTGCGCCTCGCTCTTGCCGTCCGTGAACAGCGCGGTCTCGATCGGTCCGGGCGCCACCGCGTTGACGGTGACACGGCGCGCGCCAAGCTCCTTGGCCAGGATGTGGGTCATCGCCTCGACACCCGCCTTGGTGGCGGCGTAGACGCCGTAGCCTGGCTGGTAGAGGCCGACGACGCTGCTGGAAAAATTGACGATGCGGCCGCCGTCGCGAAGCCGGCGCGCACCTTCCCGCATGCCGCGGAACACCCCGCCGAGATTGATCGCGATCTGCGTGTCGAACGAAGCATCGTCGGTCTGCGCCATCGGCGACGTCTTCATGACGCCGGCATTGTTGACGAGGATGTCGATGCCGCCGAACGCCTTCTCGCCGGCGTCGAACAGTGCAGCGATACCGTTCGGATCGGCGATATCGGCCTGAACGGCGATCGCCTTGCCGACGCCGGCTTCGATGCTGCGGACCAGTTCTTCGGCCTCGGCGCGGCCCCGTGCATAATTGATGACGACAGCAACGCCGTCGCGGGCGAGCCGTCGTGCGATGGCGGCGCCGATGCCTTTGGAGGCGCCGGTCACGATCGCGGTTCTGGTTTGGCCACCCGTACTAGTTTGATTGGATGTCATGGAAGTCTCTCCGTGTGTTGGTGACACGGATATAGGCCGGGCCACTTCCCGGATAATCGGCTGCCTATTGACATCACTATTCGGAAATTGCGAACAAAAGCCATGGATCGACTGGACACGATGCGGCTCTTCGTTCGCGTTCTGGAGCGGCGCAGCTTCACCGCTGCCGCGGCCGATCTCGGCCTGCCGCGCTCAACCGCGACGGAATCGATCCGGCGGCTGGAAGAGCATCTCGGCGCGCGGCTTCTGGAACGAACGACACGGCAGGTGAACGCCACCCAGGACGGCGAAGCCTACTATCGGCGCTGCCTGTCGATCCTGGCCGAAATCGAGGATGCCGAAGCCGCCTTTCGCAATGCCGAGCCTTTCGGCCTGCTGCGCATCGACGCCAGCACGCTGCTCACCCGCACATTCCTGTTGCCGCGCCTGCCGGAATTCCTCGCCCGCTATGCCAGGATCGACCTGCAGATCGGCCAAAGCGACCGGCTGGTCGATCTCGTGCGTGAAGGCGTCGACTGTGTGATCCGCGTCGGCGAGCTACCCGACAGCGGCATGATCATGCGGCGGCTGGCTGTCATCCGCGAGATCACTTGCGCCAGCCCTGCCTATCTCGAACGCCACGGCACGCCCGTCTCCCCCGATGCGCTCGACGGTCACCAGGCGGTGGGCTTCGTCTCGTCGCGCACCGGCGAGACCCTTCCGTTCGAATTCACCGTCGCCGGCAGTATCCGTGAGGTGCGGCTGCCAGGCCGCGTCGCCGCCAACAATTCCGACACCGCCGCCGATCTGGCGCGGCTTGGCCTCGGCCTCATCCAGGCGCCGCGCTATCGCTTCGAAAAGGATCTGGCGGATAGGACGCTCGTCGAGGTGCTGGCCGACTATCCGCCATCGCCGACGCCGCTGTCGGCGCTCTACCCGCAGAACCGTCAGCTCTCGCCACGCCTGCGCGTCTTCCTCGACTGGGCCTCGCGCATCTTCGCCGAGGCCGATCTCTAGGGCAATTCCATGAAAAATGTGAACAGTTTCCCGGGAAAGCGCCTCACGGGCTGAGGCCGTTCCGGTCCAAAGGCGGACAAGGGCGAATGAGCGCACTTGATCCATAGCCGAAGTTTCACGAAAATCATCCCAAAGTCGGTTGCTGCCATTCAGCGCGCCACTTTCCGTCTGTTGGACTGGATATTGCGGCGCCTGGCCTAATCGCCGCAGTTGAGGAACCGGATAGCCATTATGAGGAGACTGTTTATAACGGTCGCTGAAATCGCGATGACCAAGGGGAGACGATGCGCTACATACGTCCGCTTTCAATAGAAGATGCCGTTGGCCACTTGGCCGGGTCGGCTGGTACGGCCGCCATCCTCGCGGGAGGCAGCGACCTCCTGGTCAGGATGAAGGGCGGCTTTGCCGAACCAGAGCTGATCGTCGACATCAAGGCGATCGATGGCTTGAGCGAGATCCGGGAAACGGCTGAAGGCTTCAGCATCGGCGCCGCGGTTCCCTGCGCCGTCCTGGGAGAGAACACCGCCCTCAAGAAGGCATGGCCTGGTGTCGTCGAGGCGGCCAAGCTGATCGGCTCGAAGCAGGTGCAGGGACGCTGCACCATCGTGGGCAATCTCTGCAACGCCTCGCCGGCCGCCGATAGCGTGCCGGCGCTGGTTGCCGCCGGCGCCAGGGCAGTGGTCGTCGGGCCGGCGGGCCGGCGCACGATTCCCGTGCAGAGCGTGCCGACCGCGCCGGGCAAGACGTCGCTGGCCAAAGGCGAGATCATCGAGGCGATCCTGCTCGACAAGCGCGAGCCGCGCTCTGGCGATGCCTATCTGCGTTTCATTCCACGCACCGAGATGGACATCGCGGTGGTCAGTGCCGGCGTGAACCTGACGCTCGACGAGCACGGTGTCGTCAAATCGGCCCGCGTGGCGCTGGGCGCCGTGGCGGCGACGGTGCTTCTGGTCGAAGAGGCGGCGGAGGTGCTCGTCGGCTCCAGGCTGGACGAGGCGACGCTGGAGCGGCTCGCCAAGGTCTGCGCGGGGGCTTGCCGTCCCATCGACGACAAGCGCGGCACCATCGAATTCAGACGAAAAGTTGCGGGTGTGCTGGCCCAGCGGGCCGCCACATCAGCCTATGCACGTGCAGGAGGCAAATGATGGCTGGTATAGCAGTTTCAACGACAATCAACGGCGACGCTGTCGAGTATCTTTGCCAGCCGGACGAGACGCTGCTCGACGTCCTGCGCGACCGGCTGGGGCTGACGGGCGCCAAGGAAGGCTGCGGCACCGGCGACTGCGGCGCCTGCAGCATCATCCTCGACGATCGGCTGGTGTGCTCATGCCTGGTGCTCGGCGCCGAGGCTGAAGGCCGCCGCGTCGAGACTATCGAGGGCATGGCCCATGGCGATACGCTGCATCCGCTGCAGCAGAAGTTCCTCGAGCACGCGGCGCTGCAATGCGGCATCTGCACGCCGGGCTTCCTGATCGCGGCCAAGGACCTCCTGGCCAAGAACCCCGACCCGACCGAGGAGGAAATCCGCTTCGGCCTCGCCGGGAACCTCTGCCGCTGCACCGGCTACGACAAGATCGTGCGCGCCGTCCAGGACGCGGCCATCGTGATGAAGGGAGCCTGAGATGAATTTCGATCCACGTTTTTCCGGACGTAAATTCGCCTCCGTCGGCACGCGTCCGATCCGTCCCGACGGCATCGACAAGGTGACGGGCCGCGCGCGCTACGGCGCCGACTTCAACATGGCCGGCCAGCTGGTCGGGCGTGTTCTGAGAAGCCCGCACGCCCACGCCAGGATCGTCAAGATCGACACGTCCAAGGCGGAAAAGCTCGCCGGCGTCAAGGCGGTGATCACCGCGGCCGACCTGCCCGATCTCACCGATGGCGATGCCGCCATGTACGACGTCCTCGACAATTGCATGGCGCGCACGAAAGCGCTCTATGACGGCCACGCGGTGGCCGCGGTCGCCGCGATCGACGCCCGCACCGCCAGGCAGGCGCTGAAGCTCATCGAGATTGAATACGAGCTTTTGCCGCATGTCACCGATGTCGACGAGGCGGCGAAGCACACGGCGCCCTTGATCAACGATGCCATCTTCACCGAGGGCCTCGAGGAAAAGCCGGTAAAACCCTCCAACGTCACCAAGCGCAGCCAGTTTGGCCATGGCGATGTCCATCAGGGTTTCGGGCAGGCCGACTTTATCGTCGAGCGTTCCTTCAAGACCGAGCAGACGCACCAGGGCTATATCGAGCCGCATGCCTGCGTGGCGAATTTCAGCTCCGACGGCACCGCCGACCTCTGGGTGTGCACGCAAGGCCATTTCGTCTACCGCCAGCACTGCGCCCAGCTGCTTGGCATGGAAGCCTCGAAACTGCGCGTCACCTCCTCGGAGATCGGCGGCGGTTTCGGCGGCAAGACCCATGTCTGGGCCGAGCCGGTGGCGCTGGCGCTGTCGCGCAAGGCCGGACGGCCGGTGAAGCTGGTGATGACCCGCGACGAGGTGTTCCGCGCCTCGGGCCCGACCAGCGCCACCTCGATCGACGTCAAGATCGGCGCCCGCAAGGACGGCACGATCACCGCCGCCGAAGCGACGCTGCGCTACAGCTGCGGCCCGTATGCCGGCTCCTGGGCCGAGATCGGTGCGATGACGGCGTTTGCCTGCTACAAGCTCGATAACGTCAAGACGGTCGGCTACGAAGTGCTGGTCAACCGGCCGAAGACCGCGGCCTATCGCGCGCCCTCGGCGCCGATGGCGGCGTTTGCGGTGGAAAGTGCTGTCGACGAGCTGGCCAAGAAGATCGGCATGGATCCGGTCGACTTCCGCATCAGGAACGCCGCGCAGGAAGGCACACGGTCCTCCTACGGCCCGGTCTACGGACCGATCGGCATCGGCCCGACGCTGGAGGCCGTGAAGAGCCATCCGCACATGAAGGCGCCGCTGGGCAAGAACCAGGGGCGTGGCATGGCTTGCGGTTTCTGGTTCAATTTCGGCGGCCAGACCTGCACCGACCTCAACATCGGCATGGACGGCTCGGTCTCGCTGGCCGTCGGCACGGTCGATGTCGGTGGCTCGCGCGCCTCGCTGTCGCTGGTGGCGGCGGAGGAACTCGGCATCGACTATGCCCAGGTCAAGGCGATCGTCGCCGACACGTCCAGCCTCGGCTACAACGACATGACGGACGGCAGCCGCGGCACCTTCTCCTCGTCCATGGCCACGATCTCGGCCGCCCGCAACGCGATCAAGATCCTGCGCGAGCGCGCCGCGCAGATGTGGGACATCGCCGTCGACGACGTGGTCTGGGAAAAGGGCCACGCGATCGCCAAGGGCGAGAAGCATGGCAATCTCGGCAAGCTGTCGCTGAAGGAGATCGCGGTCGAGTCGGGCAAGACCGGCGGACCGATCGCCGGCCACAGCGAGCTCGTCGCCGATGGCGCCGGCGTCTCCTTCGCCACCCATATCTGCGATATCGAGGTCGATCCCGAGACCGGCGCCACCAGGGTCATCCGCTACACGGTCGTGCAGGACGCCGGCAAGGCGGTGCACCCGACCTATGTCGAGGGACAGTACCAGGGTGGTGCCGCGCAAGGCATCGGCTGGGCGCTCAACGAGGAGTATATCTACGGCAAGGACGGCCGGCTGCAGAACGCCGGCTTCCTCGACTACCGCATCCCGGTCTGCTCGGACCTGCCGATGATCGACACGCAGATCCTGGAGATTCCCAACCCCAATCATCCCTACGGGGTGCGCGGTGTCGGCGAGACGTCGATCGTGCCGCCGCTGGCGGCGATCGCCAATGCGGTGTCGAACGCAGCGGGCGTGCGCATGACGCACATCCCGATGTCGCCGCCGCGCATCCTGGCGGCGATCGAGGCGGAACGGGAATGGTCGAAGTAACGCTCTGGGGCTCGCTCGCCGCGACCGCCGGAGGCAACAGCAAGGTCGAGATCGAGGCCAAGGACATAAGGGAGCTGTTCAGGAAGCTGGCTGAACAGTATCCCGGCCTCGAGCCCTGGATCGACAAAGGCATCGCCGTCGCCATCGACGGGACGATCTATCGCGATACGTGGTCGAAGAAGCTGCCGGAGGGGGCGGAGATTTTTCTGCTGCCGCGACTGGCGGGGGGGTAGGCGGGCAACTGACAGGGTAAAAAGTGCACTGTCACCGTAAATTCTATGAAAGCGCTGTTGGTTCCGACAGGGAGGTGGTCTGCTTTGCGCCCAATCCCGGTCGTTTACGCTGAGCTAGCCAACCTCCAAATGCGGACATTTGACATGACAGCCGAGTGTCAGAAAGTTGATCGGCATTTGTAGCACCGCGCTGGTCAGCATGATCGCTGTGGCCGCTGGACCGTCCAGCGTTTGCGTTTGCGTGATGATTGGCCATCAATGCAATGTGGGCATCAGGTTCCCGCATTGGACCTAACGGCCGCAGCCGATCTACCACTTGACCCGGAAACCGAGCGAACCGGTCAGTGCGTGACTGTCGCCGGAATTTTCCAGGCCCGTACGAGCGACAGCTTCGCCAAAGACGGAGAACTTGTCGTCGGCCCAGTTGACTGTGCCACCGATGCCGATGCCGCCCCAGAGCTGCTCATTCCTGCTTGACAGGCTGCTTCCTGCCAGGTCCACTGACGAGCCGTCCTCGAAATCGTAATAAAGGTTGGCGACGGTGTAGACATTCATGTGCCCGGCGCGGCCCGCCCGGTCCTGCCACTGCGACTGGTGGTCGAGCGACAGGCCGAGACGGCCAAGCAGGCTGTTGTTGCTGCCGGGAGTAACCCTTGCGCCAAAGGCGTCGGTGAACGCGTTGAGGTCGACGGACGACCAGGCAAGCTGCGCTTGCGGCGTCAGCGACCAGCTCGGGTCGAGCATGATACGCTTGCCCGCTTCGACGCCGAGCGCGTAGCCGACGCCGTTGTTGCCGTCGACGAGCCGCTGTCCGGCGGTCGCCGAGTCGAGATCGCTGTTATACCAGATCACCTGCGCCTGGCTGTCGAGGTAGAACCCTTCCGCGCCATACCAGGTCAGCGAGCCTGAAACGCCGGTGCCGGTGGTGTCGATCGACCCGCTGCCGAATAGCGACGAGACGTCGGCTGACAGGGTGCCGTACTGGAAAGCGACACCGCCGATGAGCTGACCGGCGGCGCTGTCGGAAAGCAGCATGTCGGCGCCGGTCTGCAGCCTCCAGGTCGAAGTGTCGTAACTCGTCGCGGTCGTCGAATTCTGGGGATCATAGGAGCCGCTGGTGCCCTCGATCCTGCCCCACAGGCCGATGCCGGCTTCGGCCCTCACATCGTCGGAAACACCGTCGGCGCCTTGCGCTTCGACGGTCCACGACCGGTTGCCGAGCCGCTGCTGCAGAGTGCCCAACTGGTTGAAGGTCTGCAACGCACCCGCATAAGCCTCGTACAGCGGTGCGCCGGCCTGATAGAGCGGAGTTCCGGGTCCACCATCGATCAGGGCGGAACGCAGATACCAGTCGCCGTCGCCGGGCGTGCTGGTTCCGCCCTGGTAGAGCCGGTAGGCATAGGCGCCGCCGACCACCGCCTGATCGCCTTCGAAGGAGTAGTTGCCCTTGAGCGAGAAGCTGCCATTCGAGATGCCGCCGACATCGACGACCTTGATGCCTTCGACAGTCTGCGCCCCGCCGCCACCGAGATTGACAATTTGGAGCGTACCCGTGCCTGACGTGCCCCCGGCGATAACCAGCATGTTGGTCTGTGAGTTGTCTGCACCCAGGGCGGCGCCGATGAGAACATTGCCGCCATTGCCGACATAGTCGCCACTGACGGTCAGCTTGCTTCCAAGACTGCCGGCGATACCCACAGTCCCGGCATTGGTCAGCTCGGCTATGGTCTGCGAAGTGCCGGCGAGATCGAGCGTCGCACCCGCCGCGACCGAGAACTGCGACGAAGAGCTGAACGCGTTGGCCGCGCCCGCGGCGAGCGTGCCGCCGATGACTGAGGTGGCGCCGGCGAAGGCCGAGTTGTTCGAGGTGAGTAGCGCCGTGCCTGGACCATCCTTTACAAAAGTGCCGGCGCCGGAGAGCACGCCGGCATAGCTGGCGTTGGCAGACTGGTCGAAGGTGAAGGAGCCGCCCGCGCCAACCGAGACATCGCCGCCGAAGCGCTCGGCCGCCGAGACGAGGCCGCCGTGGTCGATCGTCCACTCGAGCAGCGAGGTGCCCGAAAGCGTTAGCGAGCCGGCGCCGTCCTTCACCATCGTGCCGGTGCCGGAGATATCGCCGGCAAAGCTGGCGTCGGCCGTCTGGTCGAAGACGACGGTGCCGGAGTTGCCGATGTCGCCATGGATCGAAGCCGCATTGCCGATCAGGGTGCCGGCACTCACCAGCGTATTGCCGCCATAGCTGTTCGTTCCGGTGAGCGTCAGCGCTCCGCTGCCGGTCTTGGCAAGGCTGCCGGCGCCCGAGATCGCGCCGGACAAGGTGAGGTCGGTCACAGTGTCGAAGGTGCCACCGGTGGCCGCAAGCGTAACGTCGCGCGCCGAGCCGAAGACCGCCGTGTTGCGCAACGTGCCGCCGGAAAGCGTCAGGACGCCGGCGGCGTCGCCAAGATTGTTGTCGGCCGAAACCGAAAGCACACCGCCCGAAACCGTGGTCCCGCCCGTGTAGGTGTTGGCGCCCGACAACACCAGCGTGCCTGCATCGGTCTTGGTCAGGCCGCTCGCCCCGGTCAGCACCGAGGCGATGGTCGCGGTATAGCCCGCGCCAGCCACCGTCCCGTCGCCGACCCGGATGATGCTCTCGCCGCCGGCGCCGGCCAGTGTGACGGGGTCGCCTTCGATGCGGTAGCCATCGGCGGCGAACTGCATTCCGGTGACCTCCAGCGCACCGGCACTGTCGTCGGCGACAACGGTGCCGCCGAGGGTCTGGAAGACGGCAAAGCCGGGTTGCGGTTTCATGGCTCCGTTGACCAGACCGGTGCTGGTCGTCCAATTTGGGCTCGTCGCCGTCCAGGTGCCGTTGCCGCCATCGACCAGATCGTTGTTGGCATTGCCGGCTGCGTCGCCGTCCCAAAACCACAAATCGGTGCCGACGCTGCTGATCAGATTGACCTGCTTGGCGACCGAGGTCTGCACCGTCAGGTCGGCGGCCGTGACGCCGGCCGGCAAATTGTCGAGTTCGAGACCGTGGTCGGTGAGCGCGCCGCCATAATTGATCAGCCGGTAGACGCCGGGCCCGAAGCCGCCGACATCGGTGATGTTGAGGCTGCCGTCCAGCGTCAGCGCGCCGGTCACCTCGATCAGGTCGTTGACACCGCCACCGACAATGCCGGCCTGGCCAAGCTCGTAGTCGAGGACAGAACCGGAGCTCAGGCTGAGCGAGCCGACCGTAAGCGTGCCAGGGCTGGATCCCGGCGCCAGCACGCCGCCATCGGCGACGATCACCGCGCCGCCGATCGAACCGGATCCGCCCAGCGTGCCGCCGCTGTTGACCGTCGTTTCGGTGTTGCCGAGCGAGCCCTCGACCACGAGCTTGCCGCCGTCCACGGTGGTGCGGCCGGAATAGGTGCTGTCGCCGTTGAGCACCAGGGTGCCGGCGCCCTCCTTGTAGACGCCGCCCACGCCGCTCAGCTCGCCATTGGCGGTCAGTGTCGTGCCCGTCGCCGTGCGGAAGAAGCCATAGCCGGACGTGAGGTTGATATCGCGGCTCATGGCGAAGCTTGCCGTCGTGACGAGTTCGCCGCCGTCGAGTGCCAACAGGCCCGTCGCCGTGCCCAAATTCTGGTCTGAAGCGACAGAGACGCTTTTGCCGACCCCGACCTTGGTGCCGCCGCCGTGGGTGTTGGTGCCGGTCAGCGTCAGCGTGCCCACGCCTTCGACGTCGAGGCTGCCCGAGCCGGAGATGTTTCCGCCGAAGGTGTTGGGCCCAAGGTCGAGAAACGAGACGGCGCCGTTGTTCAGGATGTCGCCACGGATGGCCACGGTGTTCCCGGCGAGCGTGCCCGCATTGACGATGTTGCCGCCTGTGTAATTGTTGGAAAAGCTGGTGACGTTGAGCGTGCCGGTACCATTCTTGATCAACGTGCCGGCACCGGTCACTTTGCCAGTCACGTCGAGCTGCGTGCCTGCGGCGGTGTCGAACCCGCCATTGCCATTGAGCTGGACAGCACGGGCAGTGGAAAAGCTGGCGGTCGTGTGCAACGTGCCGCCGCCGAAGCTGAGATTGCCGGAGGCTGCGCCGAGATTGCCGTCGGCGGCCACTTGAAGCGTGCCGGCATTGACCGTGGTGCCGCCGCTATAGTTGTTGGCGCCGGTGAGGATCGTCGTTCCGCTGCCGATCTGGCTGACCGTGCCCGTGCCGCTGATAACACCGCCATAAGTCAGCACGTCGCTGCGGTTGAAGGCGAGCGTGCCGGCGTTGACGACGTCGCCGATGATTGAGCCGCTGGTGCCACCATTGCCCAGCTGCAGCGTGCCCTGCTGGATATCCCAATTGGTAGTGGCTGTGTTGTCGGCCGTCAGCGCCCAGGTGCCACTGCCGGTCTTCTCGAAAATGTCGAAGTTGCGATACTGCCCGGCGCTGCCGATCGAACCATCCAGGATCGAGAAGCCAGTTCCGCTGAGCCGAAGGCGGTCGGTGGTCGCCGTGGCGTTCGCCACCACATTGCCGAAGATTTGCGAGCCGTCCTGCAGCTCAAGACGGATTACGCCGGTCGTCGGCATGACGCTCGGCAACCAGCCGATCGCGTCGGCACCGGCACCGGCCCGGATGGTGCCGCTGTTAACAATATCTATCGAGACGGCAGCGCCGTTGGCCGCGATAGCGCCCCCACCCGGGCCACCCCCTTCGATGGTGCCAGTATTGATGATCTGGCCGGCGCCATTTCGAACATAGACGCCAATACCGCCGCTGCCGCTCGCAGCGGGCCCGCCGCGGATGGTTCCATGATTGGTCAACGTCGTGGCAGCGCCCGGGCCGCCAAAATCGACGCCTGCGCCGCCAGATCCTGAAGCTCCAGTTCCGCCCTGGACCAAGCCCATATTGATCACCGCGGCGCCACTCCGCATCTGCAGCCCCGCTGATGAACTGCCACCGTCCGAGCCCATGAACGTGCCCATCAGCGTCCGCACGGCGCCTGCGCCAGAGATTGCGACGCCGCTGCCCGGTGCGCCAAACAGCGTAAACCCTTGGGTGTCGATCGTCTGCGGCTTGGTGGGCACCGGCAGAGGAATGGATGTTACCGTGAAGCTGGCGGTCAGCGTAATCGTCGCGTTGGAATCAGGGTCCCCATTCGCGGCGCTGATCGCAGTGCGAAGCGAGCTATCGCTGTTGGCGACGTAGTTGCCCGCCATCGCCTGGCGCGAGGTCGCACCGGCAACGATCAAAGCTGCCAGGGAAGCTCCCGCCCAAAACCGCCCGCGCGCCACGGCCAAAAGCCCGCCGCCCGCGCGAATTCGTCCCGCCATGCCTTAGCCCCCGATTCCGGATGTCCGAACGCAGCATGATTACTGTCGCGCGGCAATCCATCTATAGTGCAGGGAGCTACCAAAACGCTAAGAATGTTGTGCAACTGCAACTATGTGAGGGAGAAGATGGAAGATATATCTTATATATCTAAATTAGCTTGTCGCGATAGCAATTAAGAAGCGCGAGCCTGCGGTGGTGTTGGGCAGCTCTTGTCTGCCCGTAGCAGTGTCGACCTGAAACGCACGTTTTTATACTGCCGGTCAAGCTGCAGAGAACGGCAGCTTGTCGGGAGGCGATGCAAATAGCGGACAGTCGGCTCACGGCCCCAAAGCAGCCATACACCAAATCCCCCCTACCTCTCCTCCACAATCCGCAAATACGCCGCCGTCACGAACAGCACGATCCGCCCGAACAAGATCCGCCTTGCCCCCCTCGGGCACTTGCAAGGGCCTCAGCACCGGGAGATTCCCTGCCGAGGTGACGGGCGCCGCGAGGGGACTCAGCCCGCGAATGCTTCGAATGTATCCTTAGAGGTCAGCATTGCCTGGCCCTTGAACGAGATCGAGAAATCGCCAAGCCGGTGCCGGCCTTGGTCATTCTTGACCAGGATGTCTCCATCAACCTTGGTGAAGTCACTCTCGATGCCTTTGACGATCCTGTCGACGTAGCGCAGGTTGCTCTTGACGGAGAGACTATCGTTCTTGGCCAGTTGCTGCGCGAGACGTTGGAGCTTCGGTCGTCGCCGATGCTTTGCAGCCGCGCTTCAACGGCCTCGGGGCTGGTGCGCGCCAACGGCGGCTTCCATCACTCGCGCCGCAGCCCCGGCGCCTTTTGCCCGGAAGGCGCCGCCAAGGCTATGGATACTTCGTCGGCGGTACGGCAGGGTTCAAATCGCCCTGCAGTTCCTTCGGCAGCGGCAGGCTTGAGCATTGCAGGTGCACCTCGCGGGCGAACAGCTTTCGTTGCTTCTGCTCATGCTCCTTGATGGCTGCGACGAGCCCCATCGAGTATGGACCAAGCAGGACGCCGAAACCCCACCCCGGATGCTCCTTCTCGCGGGCCTGGTAATCCGAAGCCGCCCGGCGGGCCTGCTGGCATGCCGGCGAAGCCCATTTCTGGTCCTGCTGCGAAAGCGACGCCTGATAGTCGACCGGGGATGTCGCGCATCCAGCCACTGCCGCGGTCAATGCGAGGCAGATTGCGATTCTCATCCGAAGCCTCTCCTAATCCTTGTGCAGGGCCTGCATAGACCTCTTCATCCCACAAGGCGATAGCTGCGGCCAGGCGCCTCCCCACCCTCCGCAACCCCTCGCCCTCTCCCCGGCCTTCCCGCAGCCGGATTCGAACCCATGGCTGGAACCAAATTACGGGGCCTGGAACCAAATCACGGGGCCTGGAACCAAATCACGGGCGAGACTGTTCAGTTGTAACTTTGATCCCACGCTGACATCCCGGCCGGCAAAGCGGCACATTGAGGAGTTCTCACCATGAAGATTTCATCCGGATTTCGTTCCATCGCGGTTGCCGCCATCGCCACCGCGAGCATCGGCTTTGCCAGCGCCGCGCATGCCGATAGCGGCACGATCCGCTTCGCCGTCTACAAGGCGGCGTTTTTCGTCGGCGGCTCCGGCGGCAAGGGCACCTTCACCTTCCATGGCAAGAGCTACCCGATCTCGATCGGCGCCGTGTCCGGAGGCCTGGCTTTCGGCGTGTCCAAGACATATTTCCGCGGCACGGTTCGCCATATCCGCCGCGCCCGCGACGTGACCGGGGTCTACGGAGCAGCCGGCGGCGGCGGCACGATCGGCAAGGGAGCCCAGGTGATCATCATGACCAATGACAAGGGCGCCCAACTCGAACTCACGGGCAAGCAAGTCGGCCTGCAGGTCAACGCCGACCTCAGCGGCATGGCCATCTCGTTCGAGTAAGGCCGTCATTCCAGCCGGACCATATTCAAAGGGCGGTGCCGGCTTCGAGCCGACGCCGCCCTTATCATTTACCTAGCTCCTGAGCCCCGGCGCCTCCTGGCCGGTGCGCTCGACATATTCCGTATAGCCGCCGCCATAGGTGTGGATACCCTCGGGCGTCAGTTCCAGCACGCGGTTGGAAAGCGCTGCGAGGAAATGCCGGTCGTGCGAGACGAACAGCATGGTGCCCTCGTATTGCGAAAGCGCCGTGATCAGCATCTCCTTGGTGGCGATGTCGAGGTGGTTGGTCGGCTCGTCCAGCACCAGAAGGTTGGGCGGGTCGAACAGCATCAGCGCCATCACCAGCCGCGCCTTCTCACCGCCTGACAGCACGCGGCATTTCTTCTCGATCTCGTCGCCGGAAAAACCGAAGCAGCCGGCAAGGGCCCGCAGCGGCGCCTGGCCGGCCTGCGGAAACGCGTCCTCCAGCGTCTGGAACACAGTGCGCTCGCCTTCCAGCACCTCCATCGCGTGCTGGGCGAAATAACCCATTTTGACGCTTGGCCCGCGCGCGACCGTGCCGGTGTCCGGCTCGGAAGCGCCGGCGACCAGCTTCAGAAGCGTCGATTTGCCGGCGCCATTGACGCCCATGATGCACCAGCGCTCGCGGCGGCGGACCTGGAAGTCGAGCCCCTCATAGATGGAGCGGCTGCCATAGCCCTTGTGGACGTTCTTCAGCGTCACGACATCCTCGCCGCAGCGCGGCGCCGGCAGGAAATCGAAGGACACGGTCTGGCGGCGCTTCGGCGGCTCGACGCGGTCGATCTTGTCCAGCTTCTTCACCCGGCTCTGCACCTGTGCGGCATGCGAGGCGCGCGCCTTGAAGCGCTCGATGAAGGCGATCTCCTTGGCCAGCATCGCCTGCTGGCGCTCGAACTGCGCCTGCTGCTGCTTGTCGGCGATCGCCCGCTGCTGCTGGTAGAATTCGTAGTTTCCGGAATAGGCGGTCAGCGAACCGGCGTCGATCTCGACCACCTTGTTGACGATGCGGTTCATGAACTCGCGATCGTGCGAGGTCATCAGCAGCGCGCCGTCATAGTTTTTCAGGAAGGATTCCAGCCAGATCAGGCTCTCCAGGTCGAGATGGTTGCTTGGCTCATCGAGCAGCATGGCGTCGGGCCGCATCAGCAGGATGCGGGCCAGCGCCACGCGCATCTTCCAGCCGCCGGAGAGCTTTCCGACATCGCCGTCCATCATCTCCTGCGAAAAGCCGAGACCGTCGAGCACTTCGCGGGCGCGGCCGTCCAGCGCATAACCGTCGAGTTCCTCGAAGTGGTGCTGCGCCTCGCCATATTTTTCGATGATTTCGTCCATCTGGTCGGCCTGGTCGGGATCGGCCATGGCCGCCTCGAGGGCTGCCATTTCGGCCGCGACTTCGCTGACCGGCCCAGCGCCGTTCATCACCTCGGCGACAGCGCTGTGGCCTTCCATGTCGCCGACATCCTGGCTGAAATAGCCGATGGTGACGCCGCGATCGACCTGCACCTGGCCTTCGTCGGGCTGCTCCTGCCCGGTGATCATGCGAAACAGCGTCGTCTTGCCGGCGCCGTTCGGCCCGACGAGGCCGACCTTCTCGCCCTTCTGCAGGGAGGCCGACGCTTCGATGAAGACAAGCTGACGGCCGTTCTGCTTGCTGATGCTTTCAAGTCTGATCATGCGGTGTCCGGGCTATATGCTTGCGTGAAAGGATTTGCCCGGCGCCTTACGCGAAGGATGGCCGCAAAGAAAGAGGCGCAAGCGCCGCAGACAGCGGAACGCCCTTGCCTTCCCCCCTTGTGGGGGAAGGTGGATCGGCGCGTCAGCGCCGAGACGGATGAGGGGTGTTCCAGCGGAATGAGACGTTGGTGTTCCCTGGAACACCCCTCATCCGACCTCGCTTCGCGAGGCCACCTTCTCCCCCAGGGGGAGAAGGGACAACCCCACCCAGACACACTCCAGAAACAAGAAACAACATCCGGGAAAAACTCGCGAAAACATCGCCTGTCATAACCACCCTCGCGGCGGTCAAGCGGGCTGCTGCACAACGCGAAGAAATGGTCCAAAACATGCAACGACGTTCGACCGGATGGACCGGTGCCCTGACAGGCATTTCGCTCGCCATGCTGGCGGTCGCACAGTCGGGGGCGGAAGCAGCGGTCACCCGGAGCGAATACTGCAGCCAGCTCGGTCTTCAACTCGACGGAGCCATCCAGACCAAAGCCAAACCCGGTGCCAGTGCGAGCCAGATCGCCGAGGCAACCGCGCTCCAGGACAAGGCGAACCGGTTTTGTGCCGAGCGCAAGCAGGCCCAAGGCATCAGGACCTACGCCAACGCCCTGAAACTCCTTGGCGTGACGCCGGTCGACTTGAACCAATAGTATCTGCCTTTGAACCATCAAGCACGCCAAGGCTGCTTGATTGCCCTCCTTCCTGACTTCCTCCCGGGAAAAGGCCGCCACTCGCAAAGCGAGGGCGGCTTTTTTCTTAACTACGCAATGCCGGAGGAAATGCGCGACAGACACCTGTCAAATCCGCACAAAAACAGATGCTTATAACAATTCAGATACTGAAGCACTTCATGCGACGCTGAGTGCCGATCGCAATCTGCCCAGGGATCGGGTGGCGGGCCGCATGCGCAACGCATACCCCTCGCCGCAGAAAGAGCCTGAGCGGCTTACTTCCTGCCTTGCGGATGGATCGCCTCGCCGCGCTTCAGCATTGCTACGAACGTCTCGATCTTCTTCTTGCGCCCGGCCTCGGTCTTCATGTTGTGGGTGCGGAAGGCGAGCGCGAAACGGTTCTGCGCACTGAGTTTTTCAAGCATCGCCTTCGCGGCGGGTTCGGCGTCTATGGCTGCTTGCAGGTCGTCGGGGATTTTCATCTGCTTGCCGCTGCCATAGGCGCGCGCCCAGCGCCCGTCCGCCTTGGCCGCCTCGACCTGTTTGAGCCCATGCTCGGTCATGCGGCCCTCCTCGACCAGCCGCGCGACATTGTCGATGTTGATCAGGCTCCAGATGCTCTTCCGGCTGCGCGGCGTGTAGCGCTGCAGGAAACTCTTGTCGTCCAGCCCCTTGCGCACCGCGTCGATCCAGCCGAAGCACAGCACCACGTCGATGGCTTCCTTCGGCGTGATCGACTTCAGTCCCGACCCCACCTTGTGAACCTTGATCCACACTTCGGTTTCCGTGGCGTGGTGCTTGCCGAGCCACGCGTAGAAGCTGCCCGCATCCGGAAACTCGTGCACCTTGTCGGGATCGACCTTGACCGGCGCCATTAGCCGGCCTGTTTGTTCAGTGCCGCTCGCGCCACCATAGTTCCTGCTCCCACTGTCGTATTGCCCGCATTGCGCCCATCGTCATCGCCCGGCATGTGGCACAGATCGCTGTCAGTTTTCGTCAGTTGCGTACCACAAAGCGAAGAAAGCATCGCCGCGCGACTTCGTCGGGGAGAAGAGAGGGCGCGCGATATTCCACCGCCATGCTATAGGACCGCAAGGTGTCAGTCTGGGGGAATATGCCACCATGAAATCTCTGCTGCTCGCTTTTCTATCTTTGCTGTTGCCGAGCCTCGCCCTTGCGGAGCCGATCGAAACCCGGAAAATCGTCACGGCTGTGACTGGCGACTTCAACGGCGATGGCGCCGTCGATCTTGCCATGGTGGTGGAGACCGAGCCCGGCCAGCCGATGGACGTCCACTTCTTCCTCAGGGACAAGGAGCACAATTACCTCAAGCCTGTCGAGATCGTGCACGAGCAGGTCCACGGGGAATGGAACGGCTACGACCGGCCGGGCTACGAGAACTCCGACACCGAGCCGGAACTGACGATGCTGCCCAACGGCTCGATCAAATTCTACCTGCCAGCGATGCCGGTCGGCAGCGAACGGACCGACATGACGCTGACCATCGCCTGGCGCAACGGTGCCTTCATCGTCGCCGGCTTCGCCTATAACCATGATGACTATTTGAAGGAGAATGCCGAAAGCGCCTGCGAGTACAATGTGCTGACCGGCAAAGGCACCAGCAGCGAAAAGCAGCCGGACGGCAGCACCAAGCACAAGACCGTCTCCGTCGAAGGCCAGGCCATCGCTTTCAAGGACTGGAACCCGGGCGCTGCCTTCACCGCTTGCGGCAACTGATCGCTTTGCATCATCGGCGCTTCCGATAGCGCTATCGGTTTCTTCCGTTTTCACTTGCCGTACCGAACTGCCAATTCCCTGCCCTTCTCCATCCAAGCAAAGGCAGAGCGAATGAGCATTTCAAATCAGAAAATCCTGATCGTCGGCGGCGGCTCCGGCATGGGTCTGGCGCTGGCCCGACGCTGCAGTGAAGCCGGGGCCAGGGTGATCATAGCCGGGCGCGGCGAGAACCGGCTGCGGCGCGTGAGGCGCTTGGCAATCCCGACGAGGCCCTGGCCGCGATGGCCGAGCGGCTGCCCGTCGCCGACGCCATCGACGCGCCTACTGCAGTTGCGGCTTTTTCAGAAAGCTGCCGCGGTCGGCCGATTTGACGCGCAGCCAGGTTTCGCGGCCGTCGCGCAGCACCCGCATCGGAATCTCGGCCCCCGCCGAGCCGCTTTCCCACAGCTTGCGATAGAAATCGGCCAGCCCGTCGACCGCGCCGTCGCGGATGTCGGAGATGATGTCGCCCTGACGCAGGCCGGCCTTGGCCGCCGGGCCGCCCTCGGTCACGCTCATCACCACCACCCTGCCGTCGCTTTCGGCCGACAGGGCGCCGAGCCACGGGCGCGGCGGCTTGGCCACCTGGCCGCGCGTCAGGAGGTCGTCGAGAATGGGCGGCAACAGATCGATCGGCACCACCATGTTGATGTCGGCCACCTCGCCGTTGCGGCTCATCTGTAGGCGCAGCGAGCCGATGCCGAGCAGCGAGCCGTCGGCGCCGAACAGCCCGGCACCGCCCCAGGACGGATGCGCCGGCGCAATGAAGATCGCCTCGTCGAGCAGATATTCCCAATAGCCGGCGAATTCCTGCTTGGTGACGATCTTGGCCTGCACCGACTGGCCGATGCCGTCGGCCAGCACGACGGCGTCGCCGATCCTGGCCTTGCCGGCATCGCCCAGCGCCACGGCCGGCAGGCCGAGCGGCGCCAGCGCCTGCACCAGGCCAAAGCCCGATTCCTGGTCATAGGCGAGCGCGTGCGCGGGGATGACGCGGCCGTCATGGCTGGTCAGCCAGACCTCTTCCGCTTCGGTGATGAGATAGCCGATGGTCAACACCAGCCCGTCATTGCGAATGACGACGCCGCTGCCTTCCCTGAGCGTGCCGAGCGCCCCGGCTGTAAAGGCATCTTCGGGAACAGTAGCCCGCACGGCAACGACCGAGCGCGGATTGGGATTGATGGTCATGCTTTTGTCCTGGATGGGCTTTGGCGACATCTTCTATAGGTATGCCACGCCGGAGAAGGCGCAAGGGCAAGGAAGAGCCCAATTGCCGATGTTGGCCCTGCGGGCATCGATAATAGTTCAACGCAAGTTGAACTTACACATCCGCAGCCCTAGTTTATGGCGACCTGCCATCCTTCCCCACGACACGAGGCCCCCGAGATGACCGAATACACCCCGCCGAAAGTATGGACCTGGAACAAGCCGAGCGGCGGAGCCTTTGCCAGCATCAACCGGCCGATCGCCGGACCGACGCATGACAAGGAACTGCCCGTCGGCAAGCATCCGTTGCAGCTCTATTCGCTGGCGACGCCGAACGGCGTCAAGGTCACCGTCATGCTGGAAGAGCTTCTGGCGCGCGGCCACAAGGGCGCCGAATACGATGCCTGGCTGATCCGGATCAACGATGGCGACCAGTTCGGCAGCGGCTTCGTCGAGGTCAATCCCAACTCCAAGATTCCGGCCCTGATGGACCGCGGTGGCACCACACCGGTGCGCATCTTCGAATCCGGTTCGATCCTAGTCTATCTCGCCGAAAAGTTCGGCGAATTCCTGCCGACCGAACAGCCGGCCCGCGCCGAGGTGCTGTCCTGGCTGTTCTGGCAGATGGGCTCGGCGCCGTATCTGGGCGGCGGCTTCGGTCACTTTTATGCGTATGCGCCGGAAAAGTTCGAATATGCCATCGACCGCTTCTCGATGGAGGTGAAACGCCAGATGGATGTGCTCGACCGCCGGCTGGCCGAGACCGAATATCTCGGCGGCAAGGACTATTCCATCGCCGATATGGCGGTGTGGCCCTGGTATGGCGGGCTGGCGCTCGGCCGCATGTACAATGATTCCGCCGAGTTCCTGTCCGTGCAGGAATACACACATGTGCAACGCTGGGCCAAGGCGATCGACGCACGACCGGCGGTCAAGCGCGGCCGCATGGTCAACCGCGCTTTCGGCGAGCCTGCCATGCAATTGCATGAGCGCCACGACGCCAGCGATTTCGAGACCAAGACACAGGATAGACTGGCCGCCGAATAGGCCATAGCGGGTCGCGGCAAAGGAAACCCGCCACCGACGCGACGTCGGGGCGGGTTTTCGCCAAGGTCCAGTGCTGCGGGAACTCCCTTAGTGCAGCACTTCAACGATCTGGCGGGTCTCCGGATCGACGAGGACCGTCTGGTCATTGATCACGGCGACGCGATATTTGACGTCGGGCACCTCACGCAATTCGACAGTGTCCGGCACCGAGGAGCCGAGCTTGAGTTCGACCCCCAGAAGGTTCACCGAGGCAAGCGGTTCCCTCTTGATGTATTCGCGAACGACCGTCTCCTGCTCCGGCTGGACGACGACGACGCTCTCCGCCAGCGCCGCACCAATGCCGCCCATCAGGACGACTGCGGCCGCCGCGCTTGTAAGATAAAGTTTCATGACCGTCTCCTAGTGACAATTGAATTCCGCCCTCCATAAAAACTCCACCGCTGCCATGCGGTTCCATCAAACTTCAGAATTGAAGATGTTACGTTTTCGGCTCGGATATTAATTTGTTGCTGATCAGACATGCGGCAGACAGCGCGGAAATGCTTGAAAACTTGCACAAATGTGTACGGACATTAGAAGACGAAAAATTCCTGCTGTAGCCGGATTGGCGAAGCACCTGTCGTCGCCGCGTCAAATCAGCCTCGCGTCTGGACAATGGGAGCACGAAAAAGGCTCGCCCCGCCGGGAGCAGAGCGAGCCATGGCAGTTCCGATGGAGGTGGCAACCTCACCGGTACCGCTAGAGAACGCGAAGCATCATCACTTGTTCCACCTGACGGCCTGAGCTCCATGCGAAGGAGGTCGCGCATGCGTCATGTTCCCACGATAACGCTGCGCCGAAATCTCCGGCAGGGATATGCTCGGACGCTGTCTCAGTGACCAAACACCGTGGTCGCGCTGGTGGCGAGGTTCCCCGAATTGCCCGGGCGCACACGCGCGAGTGATCCTGGCTACCCGGTCTTAAAGCCGGACACCGTCGCGACGCAATGGCGGGAAGGCGTCTACCGGATCCTGGCTCGGCGCGATATCATGCGAGCCCCTGAAGATCAGCCTCACGATGAGCACGAAGTAGCCGACCTGCAGGACAAGCAGCGTCGCTATCGTCCAGGCAAATGCCTCCCAGAAAGAGCCGGTAACCATATAGGTCCAGACCGCGACGATGATGGCCGTGGCTGACATTCCTACGAGAAACTGTCCAAAATACATGGTTTCCCAAAACCGTCGAAACCGCGGCGGTTCCGATCAGTCCCTGCCTCATTCCCATTTCCCGCAGACAACATTTCATTATTTTAGCAACTTCGCAAGTAAGCGGCCCATCTCCACTGCGCTCTCCATTGCGCGGCGACTTGGCAAGCGTGGCGATCCGGGGACGGCGGCGGGTGCTGGCGGGGGCTGCCAGTTGTCGGCAATCCAGAAGCACGCCTGCAGTTCAAGCACGGGAACAAACGCCGGCACCCCGAGTTTCGCCTGCAGTTTTCAAGGAAAGGAGCCCAACATGGCACCGCGCAACAAACCAGACGCCGATATCGAAGATGACGCGCCGCAGGCGGACGGGCCGACCATCGAGCAGCAGGATTGGGATGCAATCAAGGGCGGCGAGATCCTGCCAGAGTCCGTGCCGGAAAACGGCGACATGCGTTACGGCATCGAAAAAGACGGCGATCTGCCCGACGAGGACGACGATAACGCGTACCAGGACAGCGACGACGCCCTTCCCGATGATGAGGAAGAAGCCGCGATCACGCGCGATCAGAACCGCGAGGGCCCATTCGACGAGACGTGAGCCATTCGTCGCCCGAGACATGACTACCTGTTGTTGAACTTACCAAAGCCACATTTTCCATGCCCGTTTCGCGGGAAAATGTGCTTGGCTGGCTAAGTTTTCCCCCTAAGCTTTATATGAGATTTACCTAAAATAGCGGAACATCCAAGGGACATTATCGGAACTGAACAAGGCCCCTTGGACTTTTGCGCACAACGGATAAGACCTTGGTCCTACAGGAAATAGCAAAAGCCCGACCTGACCGATTGAAGCTCCGCCAAGGGAACATCGGGCCGCGCTTGTCGTTTGTCGCGAAGGTTCGGCACCCCTGGTGTGCCATATCTGGAGAACGGCGCGATGCCCCACCGATCCACCATCGTCAAGACAGGCCATGGTCCAGGCACGGCGATCGCCGTGCTCATGGTTGGATTGATGGCGGTGGGCATCGTCTTCGTTGTTCTCGGCAGTTCGCTCTACTTCAGCGAGCAGCCTGCGGATCAACGTGCCCTGCCTTCGCCGCCCGCTCGATCGACACACGATAGCAAAGCGGCAAACTGAACGAGCCCGAACCAATTGCCGAGCGATGGCGAGATTGCGGCCGCGCGGGTCCTCCAGGCTTCGTCCAGTGGAGCGGACGGCTTCGGGTGATGTATTGTCCACCGGAGGCTTTTGGCGCCGCTTGCATTAATATTAGACTTATAGAATATAAGGATGGCCGGCGACCGCCAGAAGTCGGCTGGCCCGGCGTGCCTCCCTTTGCACCTGGCTGCCGGGCCATTTCTCGCCAACGGATCGCATGCGTCGGTGCACCGTCATCTTGACGTCTTCGCTTCTGTCTGGCGCGGATTCACCTTCGCGCCGCCTCGCCATGTGGAGCTCCAGCCTCGGCAAACGGCATTCTGCTCGGCAACCGCCGGAAAAATGCGGACGCCGAGCCGATCGCGCTGGTCAAGCCGCTAAGACGTGCTGGCTAGCTGCTAAAACCGAAGGATGACCGAGGGCCCGCGTCTGCGATAGCACCGGACGCGACGGCGACCATGCCGCCAATAACTACGGCAGACCCGTCTCCATCGCCGCCCGTGCCGGCGCCGGCGCCAGCCCCGATCCCAGTCCCGATCCCGATCCCAGTCCCGATCCCAGCGTCGATGGTCGACCGGCTGCACCTCCGCATGTGTACCGTCGTCGAAGGCCTCTGTTTGTGACGCCTCTATTTCATCGAGAATGCCGTTTCCGGCGCCTGGAACACCGGCCACTGCTTCGGTCGGGCGAATTGCCCCTGCAAGGGCTGCTGCCCCGGCAATGCCAAACATTGCTGTCAAGAAGGATCGCCGATCCATAGTAAACCTCCCAACGTTGCATAAGCTGAACGAAGCGCTCGCTTGCCGAATGAGCAGGCCCGCGCTCGGTGAAGATAGAGGATTCGCCAGCCGCCGAAGCGGCTTGCGAATCCTATCAGCGCAGGAAGGGACGTTGCTGCGCCGATCGACGACATGTCAGCCAAGGACTATTCACATCCCCAGAAAGGTGACGGCCGTCGCGAAAATCGGTGCGAGCAACCAGCGCGCTTGGCCAACACTTTTGTCCATCTGTTTCTCCGAATCCGGGAGACAAACAGTCGTGAACAGAGAGCCGTTCCCGTCGGTAAGACTAATGCGCTCGCGGACCGGACTTAAGTCGCACTTCTCATCCGACCGAAGCCCCAGCGGAGGAACATTTTCATTTGGCTCAAGTTCAGTTGCTCGTCAGCGTTGGACGATCTTGTCATGCTGACTCGCAAGGAGAAACAGTATGAAAATGCACCTAACGGGCACCGCTGCGGCGCTATTGCTGTTGGCCGGAGTCGGCGCCGTTGCCGCTCAGGACGTTGTCATTCAGCCTGAACAGGACACGGTCATCCGCGAGTATGTGAAGAAGCAGCCCCTCGCTTCGGTCAAGGTTCCCGGTGTGGAACTGAATATTGGTAGCGCGTTGCCGGAAACGGTCGAGCTTCATGAGATCCCCGATGTCCAATACCGCTACGTGGTCGTCGACAACCGCACCGTCCTGGTGGATCCGGGCACCCGCAAGATCATCAAGGTCTACGACTGAATTTCGAACGGTCCCAAACCCGCCGCCAGCCACGGCGGCGGGTCGCACATGTCAGGTTCCAATCAGGACGAGTGAAGATGACAAGCAAAGCTGTGAGATCCCCTGCTTTGGGCGTTCGCCTGGCCGATCTCCAAGCCAGAATGCGCGATGCGCGGGTAACGGATGCCGAAATGAAAACCTTTCAAAAGGTCGCGGCCATCATGGAAGATCGTCATGGCCGGATCGATGCCGACGACCTGATTGCGGCGTCGTTCCTCGCCGATCCGGTGCAGGAGCGACGGACGCCTTGAGGGGCATGCCGACAACCAGCAGACTTTTTGATTCCCCGTCCCGGGAAAGCGCGCCGAAAGTCTCAGCCGAATCCGCACTTTTGCTCCGGCCTATTCCGCTTTCGCGGAAGTTTCGAGCGACCTGCGATGTGCAATGTTGCTAATGCGGCGGTACGAGCCGCCCTGGTTGACGCGGGCGCCCGAGCCATCCCAACAATGCGCCCCCCCGTCCGCGTCGACCACGGCAGCCGCCCAGCGCTGTCTTCCCTCGCGAACTCCTCAAGCCGGCCTGCCTGATGCGGCCTGCGGCGACGGTCGGGCTTCAGCCGCCGACAAGCGCCTTTGTGGTCACCAGATTGACACCGGCCTCCGCGAATTCGCCATTGTGCCTGGTGATGACCTGTTCGGCACTCTCGCTGGCATTGTCCAGCGTGCTGTGCGCATCGGACACCACGGTCACGCCGAGCCCTCTGGCGATCGCGCCCTTGACCGTCGCGGCCACGCAAAAATCGGTCTGTGCGCCCAAGAGCACGACAGCACCCGCACCTTGCCCGGCCACCCAGTCACCGAAGGTGGGATTGCTGAATGCATCGCGCACCGATTTGGCAAAGGTCGGCTCGTCCGCCGCCTGGCCGAGCGCGGGCCAAACCGGCCAGCCCGGCTCATCCGGTGCCAACGGATCGCCATCGGGTCCGTCATGCCTGATAAAAGCGACCTTGCGCCCGCCGCGCCGCGCCCAATCGATCACCGCCTTGGTGCGCTCGACAATATCTGGCGCATCATGGATCGGCGGCTCGTGCACACCGTCGAACATGCCGGTCTGGAGACCGATGACAATGAGCGGCGCGTTGTCTGGGAGGCTGGCTTCTGACATGGTTTTACATAGCACGGCGGACAAGGTGATCAAGATTTCGCTCATTCCGGCGCGCCGGCAAACAGCACGACGCCCTCGCCGCCGGTGGCCGGCCAATCCCTGATGGCGCGGTCGTTGCCGCCGGTCAGCACCGTGCCATCGGCGGTGAAGGCCACCGCGTAGATCGGGCCGGTCCGGCTATCGAACATCGCGATTTGGTTGCCGGTGTCCATGTCCCACAGCCGCGCCGTGCCGTCGAGCGAGCCGGAGACCAGGCGCTGGCCGTCGGCCGACAGCGCCAATGCGTAGACAGTGCCTTCGTGGCCTTCAAAGCGGCGCGCTTCGCGGCCGCTGTCTAGATCCCAGAGCTTGATCGTGTAATCGCCACTGCCGGTGACCAGATGATGCCCGTCGGCGGTGAACGCGGCGCCATATGTGCCTCGCTCATGCCCGTGCCAACTTCGTAATTGCTTGCCGCTTTCGATGTCCCAAAGTTTCAGTGTGCCGTCTATGCTGCCGCTGAGGGCTTGCCTGCCATCGGGCGAGACGGCGACGGCGCTGACCGACCAGCCGTTCCCGCTCATGGCGTGCAGCACAGCGCCCTTCTTGAGATCCCAGACGATGACATTGCCCGTGTCGTGCCCGCTGATGGCATGTTTGCCGTCCGGGCTGATCGCCAGCTTTCTGACGCCGCCATTGCCGCCCGAGGAGAAGACATGCAGCACCGCGCCGTCGGAAAGTTTGCGCTGCACGATCTCGCCGTCGTCGCCGGCCGTCAGCGCGCTGACGCCGTCGGGCATGAACAGCGCCGTGCGGGCCATATCCTTGTGCACGCCGAGAGTGCGGATCAGCTGCTTGGCGGCGATGTCCCACAGCTTGATCGTGTGATCGGTGCTGGCGCTCATGATCGAGTGCCCGTCGGGCGCCACCGCCAGCCAGACGACCGAATCGCGGTGGCCCTCGGGCTGCGTCGGTAGCGGCGGCGGAGCCGGCGGCAATGGCGCCACGATGGGCGGCGGAATGACCGCGACCTCCGGCGGCGCCGGAGGCGCGGGCGCGGTCGGCGGCACTAGCGTTGGCGGGGTCGGTTGCACCAGCGCCGGCGGCGTCAGTGGGACCGGTGCCGCAGGCGGATTGGCGGCCTCCGGCGGCGAAGCAACTTCTGCTGGTGCAGGCGGTGGGACTGCCGGCTCTGAGGCCGGCGGCGCGCTGGCGACATCATGCCCCTTGGGTTCGTTGGCCTTCGGCTCGCCAGGGTTGGGTTCGTCGGCCTTCGGTTCGACGGGCTCGCTGGCTATGTCGCCGCCCTCATGCCAAGGGCCGAACCGGTCGGCGGCCAGTGCGGCGACCACGACCAATGGCAGGACGAGAAAGACTCTGCGCAGGCCGGGCCTGCCAGCATCCTGCATCTCCGCCGCGCGACCAAACAGCGGCGCGCCCGCTGCTTGGCCCGACCGGTCCGGCAAGAGGCCGGCCCAAAACAGCCCTGCACCAAGCAGGCAGGCGAACGCCGCCACCAGGAACCCCGCCAGCCGTAACGAGGCTGGGTCCATCGGCGGGCCTGAAAAGCCGCGCCAGAGGAAAGCCTCGCCGATTGCCGGCCAATAAATCCGCGCCAGGCAGCCTACGGCGACAACGACCAGGGCAAGCGCGAGCAATCTGTCGGCACCCTTGTTCATTGAAACCCCTCGGGCGTTGTTGCGGCCCTCACCATGTGACGGTTGCCCGCCGCATGTCGACGTCGAGACTATCAGCCGCAAGCTCGTGTCGCCAAGAGCCCGTGTGGACGCCCGGCTTGGTTGACACATCTTGCGTATCTGCCATCATCGCGCAGGGAGGAGAGATCACGATGAAGAAGACTTATGCGAAGCCGACCTTCGTCAAGAAGGGGAAGCTTTCAGCCGTCACGGCAAACGGCCCGACCAGCGCCACGCTTTAATCCGACGCATCTTTGGCGGATCGCGCTAGCTGCTGGAGAAGCAAACTCCAGGTGCAATGGTTTTCGGAATAGCGCGAAACAAAGAATAGGGGCCCTGGCCCCTTGTCGCTCATTGTTGGATTTATTGCAGGTTTGTTGCTTTCAGCTCGCATGGTTGACAGATGGCCGCAGTATGGCATCATCACGCTGGGATTTTAGGAGAGTCTGAAAATGAAGAAGATTTATGTGAAGCCATCGTTTTTGAAAAAAGGCCGTCTGTCGGCGGTCACAGCGTCAAACGGCCCCTCTATTATTATTTCAAACGGCGCCGCACCAACCTGACCGTAAACGTAACCTGATTGAAGCGGGGCGAAATTTCGCTCCGCTTTGGCGTGCCCAATCTCAGCGCGTCAAGACCAAATCGTCCACGACCATTTGCCAATAGTGTTTCGTCGACAGGCGAACACGCGTTACAGCCTTGAGCATCGGGGCGTAGTGCAGCGGCGTGAGCGCCGACAGCGTGATCTGATCGCTTGAAATCAGCTGCTCGCCAAGCCAGCTTTCGATCAGCGCCACCTCCCCTTCCGACGCCAGCCAGGCGGCGCTCAGCATGACCGAGTGAAAGCCGAACGGCCGTTCGCGGCTGAATTCGGCCGGCAGCCCGCTGCTGGTGTAGAGCACATAGTCACCGGAGACATTGCCATTGACATAGCCCTGGCTGTCCTTGGTGTAGTCGCGGGCCATCGCATTCAGGTTGCGCCACGTCAATCCGGCATGACCGGCCGGAATTTTCCTGAAGGGGCGCGACGTCACATCGTCGAAATCGATCGTTTCGAGGGCGGCATCAGTGTCGATGCCGGCGCGTTGCGGCGACAGCAGGCCGAGATCCGCCGAGTAGGGCGACAGCGTCAGCCGCCGCTCCAAGCCGCCGCCGCTGACGCTGGCCGTGTCGGCTTCTTCAGCCAGGTCGAAGCTGAAGACGGCACCCGGCGCCAGTGCCCGCGTCTCCAGGACGTGCCCGTTCCCCGACATGGAGAGGGTCGCTGGTCCATCGCCGGCAACGCGCCCGCTGACGCGGCGCGGCGGTGCCAGACCGACCGGCAGCAGCATCTCCTGCGATACCATCCCGGCCGGCGAACCCGGCAGCGGCATGAAGTGTCGGGACTGAATGTCATTTTCGCTTTTCGCCTGCCAGCCGGGCGGTACCGAAACCACAAAGCGCCAGTTGCCCGGCTTGCGGATCACGGCCTTTCTGCTTTTCACCGACATGGGAAAATTGGCAAAGCCGGCATTGTTGGTGCGCGCGGATGCGGCGAGCTTGCCCGCCTCGTCATACAGCCGCACCATGATCCCGGCCATCGGCCGGTCTCCGGCGCCGTATTTGCCGTCGCGATCGACATCGAAATAGACGAAGGATGAGTAATTGAGCATACCCCCGCCGGCGTTCCATTCGGTACGGACGGCATAGTCGGCAGCCGGATTGGTCTGCCGCCGTCCCTTGCGGCGGCTGCGCTTCCGCCACAGCAGCCAGGACATGACAGCAGCCGCAAGCACGACAATGGCGGCGGCCAGTATCTCGACGGCGCCCAAGTCAGGCATGGAGCCTCGATTCACAAATCTCGTGGGGGGTTGCGTTCACGGGCGATCCGGCTGCGTTGGAGTACTTTGCCGACAGGTTATTGCATGTCGGCCAAAAGCGAACCCGGATTGGGACAGCAACATGCATCGAGACAAAAGACTTTAAGCGCGTTGCAGGGACCCGTTCAAGCGCGACGCAATGAAAGCAGTCGCCTACTTCAATTCCACCCACACCGGCGCATGGTCGCTGGCGCCGTCCTCGCCGCGCACGTCGCGGTCGATGCCGGCGGCGGTCAGGCGGCGTGCCAGTTTCTTCGACAGCAGAATGTGATCGAGCCGGAGGCCGGCATCGCGCGGCCAGCGGTTGCGGCGATAGTCCCAGAATGTGTAAAGCGTTTCCTTCGGATGCTTCTTGCGCAGGGCATCAAGCCAACCCTGATCGAGCAGGCGCTGGAACGACGCCCGGCTTTCCGGCTGCACCAGCGCGTTGTCGTCATAGGAGCGGGTGGCGTAGATATCGCGCGGCTCGGGCACGATGTTGTAGTCGCCGGCCAGCACCACCGGCAGGCCGGTGTCGAGCAACTGTTCGGCATGCACCTCCAGCCGTGCGTGCCAGGCGAGCTTGTAGGCGAATTTCGGGCCGGGCTGAGGATTGCCGTTCGGCGCATAGAGACAAGCGACGATGATGCCGTTCACCGCCGCCTCGATATAACGGCTCTGCCTGTCGGCATCATCGCCGGGCAAGGCATCGCGGGTCAGCACTGGCTCGGCGCCCCGTGCCAGGATGGCAACACCGTTCCACGTCGGCTCGCCCTTCCACACCGCGCCATAGCCGGCCGCCGCCAATGCCGAGCGTGGAAACTGCATGTCGCGCGCCTTCAGCTCCTGCAGGCAGGCGACATCGGGCTTTGCCACAGCCAGCCATCCCAGCAGGTTTTCAAGCCGGCTGTTGATGTTGTTGATGTTGAAGGAGGCGATCTTCATCGCTTCAGGAAGCGATCCGACCCGACCACGCCTTGACCGTCTCGGCCAGCGTCTTCAGATGGTCGGCCGCCGAAAATCCCGAGATGCTCTTGCGAGGCTTGAGATCGTGGTCGCCGTCCTCCAGCCAGATGACCTCGATGCGATCGGAAAGGTCATAAGTCGCAACCTCGTCCCTGGTGCCGAACTCGTCGCGGGTACCCTGGAAGATCAGCGTCGGCGTCTTCAGATCGGCAAGGTGTTTGGTGCGCAATTGCTCGGGCTTGGCCGGCGGATGGAAGGGATAGCCGAGGCAAACCAGCCCTGAAATCTCGCCCTTGGCAAACATCTCGTCCGCGACCATGGAGGCGACGCGCCCGCCCATCGACTTGCCGCCGATGATCAGCGGTCCCGTCACGCCCTTTGCCCTGAGGTCGGCTATCGCCGTGATATATTCCGGGTTCAACGTCTCGGCCCTCGGCGGTGGCTTGCGGTGGCCGTAGCGGCGGGCAGCCATGTAGTGGAATTCAAAGCGTGCGACCTGTAAGCCTGCCGCGGCCAGCGCCTTGGCGGTGGCGGTCATTGAAGGCGAATCCATCGACGCGCCGGCGCCATGGGCGAGCAGGATGGTGATGGCAGCGGTGTCGGGACCGTCGAAGAGGAAGGTGGTCATGGTGTGATGTCCGGCGCGACGGCGACGCTGCTGATCTCCCCCCTCGTGGGGGAGATGCCGGGCAGGGCAGAGGGGGGCGTGAAGGAATGCCAGTCTTCGGTCCGGCTTGCGTGCGGGAACACGCCCCAAAATTGGCCGATCTGTTGGCGGGACAGCGCCCCCCTCTGTCCTGCCGGGCATCTCCCCCGCAAGGGGGGAGATTGGCTGTCATCGCGGCCTTCGCCAATCATGCTCACCCCGCCGTCCGCGCCAGCTGCAGATCCACGAACTGCACTCCCTTGGCTGCAACCCGCGCCCATTCCGAATCCGCGTCGAGTTCGAGATAGCGCACCCACAGCTGCCGCGCCTCCGGCAGATTGCCCGCGTCGAACTCCAACCTCGCAAGGTTGAACACCGGATCGGCATAGGTCTTGTCGAGCGCGATCGCCTTCTGCAGGTGCCTTCGCGCCGAGGCTTCGCGACCTTGCTCGCTCATCAGTCCGGCCAGGTTGAACCACGCCTCGACGAAGGCTGGGTCGAGTTTTATCGCATTGATATAGTCATGCGCGGCGTCCACCGCGTGGCCGCCGGCGCGCAGGCAGTTGGCGCGGTTGAAGGCGGCAATCGCATCGCTCGGATCGATGGCCAGGCAACGCTGGTAGAGCGCGGCGGCCCCATCATGGTCGCCCTGCTCCTCCGCCGCTTCCGCCTCGGCGAACAGCTCCTCCAGCGTGTCGTCACCCTCTGCCCCGGCTGTTCCGAGATCGAACAGCAACTGCCCATCGAGTTCGCTCTGGCCGCCTTCGAGATAGATCGCGTCGGCGCGCCCATGCTGCGAGCCGACATTGAGCGACTTGGCGGTCAGCGACGCCACCGGGCCGGAGCGGTGGACGGAGCGCGCGATCGCCCCCCATGTCGCGCCGCCGGCGATGAGCCCGGCATATTTGCGCGCCAGGATCAGGTCGCGGAACGAATAAGGTTCTGTGTCATGCTCGAACGCATCGAACAGCGACAAAAAATCGAGGTCGGAGCCTGATAGCCGCGACTGATCGATCAGCGATTGCCGCGACAGTGAAGACGCCTCCGGTGTCTTCATCAGTCCGAGAAGGCGCAGGAATCCGTTCTCGCTGATCAGCGTTCGACCGGCCGCGCGCTCGGCGGCGACACTGCGCTCGATCCCGGCATCGCCGTTTTTGACGAGGCCTGCCCTGGCGAGAAGTGTCCGGCCGAAGACGACATGCGTGGTGCGCCTGGTGATACCGCGCCGCAGCTGGCCGTGCTGGCGTTCCACTTCCCGCGCAGCCAGCCTGAGCGGAAAAGCCGCCAGCGCGCCTATCGTGCCGAAAACAGCGCCGGTCGGCGCCGTCATTTCTTGCTCTTGCCGACCGCCTTCAGCAGATTGGCCTTCAACGGATTTTCAGCAGCGCCACCCGCTGCCGCCTTCTTCGCGGCGGGCTTGGCAACCTCGTCGGCCTTGCTCTTCGATTTGGCCGGCGGCTTCGATTGCGACAGGCTGGCCTTCAGCGCATCCATCAGGTTGATGACATTGCCGCGCTCTGGTGCCGCCGCGATGATTGGCTTGTGGCCTTTCAGCTTCTCGCGGATCATCGTCATGAGTGCCGCCTCGTAGCGGTCCTCATAGTTCTTCGGATCGAAGGTGGTTTCCTTCTGCTTGATCAGCGCTTCGGCGAGCTGCAGCATTTCGGGGTCGGGCTTGCCGGCTGGGATGTTGCCGAAATATTCAGCCGTCCCGCGAACTTCGTTCGGGTTCCTCAAGGTGCACACGAACATGCCGTTCTCGCGCGCGCCGATCGTCACCACGCGCTCGCGGCTGGACAGCACCAGGCGGGCGATCGCCAGCTTGCCGGATTTGCGCATCGCTTCGCGCAGCACGGCAAAGGTCTCTTCCGCCATCGCACCGTCGGGCGCCATGTAGTAGGGCGCGTCCTGATAGATGACGTCGACCTCGTCCTCGTCGACGAAGGCCTCGATGTTCATCGTGTGATTGGATTCGATGCGCACCGCATCGAGGTCGGCATCATCGATGATGATGTACTGCTTGTCCTCGTATTCGTAGCCCTTGACCAGATCAGCACGCTCGACGAGCCCCAATTCGGGGTCGACCGGTTTCATGTTGATGCGGTTGTGGGTCTTCTTGTGCAGCTGGTTGAAGCTGATGCGCTCGCTGGCGCTGGTGGCGGGATACAACCGCACCGGACAACTCACGAGGCTGAGTTTGAGGTAACCTTTCCAACTTGCCCTGGGCGCCATGAAACACTCCTACGCGGCCATGCACTGACATTTGCTGCAGCGCTTTTCGTCCGAAGGACGATTGGCGCCGAGGAAATCCTACACCGACCCCACACGATACGGGCAAATCCCTGACGAAATCTTCCGGTACGTCTTTGAGGTCGTGGCGGAGAGAATAATTCAAATTGTCGGAAGCGTCGATGGACTTGGAATTGAGACGCTGGCGGGGCTGCGCCCTCATCTCGCGACTACTTCCTCGTTCCCTCGAACACTGGCAAATCCCGCGCGAACTCGTTGATCTCCGCCCACGGATCACCCGACGTCGCCAGCAGCCCCGGCAGGGAGGAATAGTTCAGATCCTGCGGCGCATCGATGGATTCCAGATCGCTCCAGCTCACCGGCGTCGAGGCCGGCAGATTGGTGCGGGCGCGCAAGGAGTAAGGGGCTGCGGAGGTGTGGCCGCGCGCATTGCGATGATAATCGATGAAGATGCGCTTCTTGCGGTTGTCCTTGCCCATGGTGGTGGTGAAGGTGTCCGGCGCCGTTGTCGCCAGATGCGTGGCGATGGCGCTGGTCGCCTGGTGCAGTTTCTTCCAGTTCTGCTTGCCCGTCACCGGCACGGTGATGTGGATGCCGCTGCCGCCGGAGGTCTTGGCGAACGGCACCAGCCCCAGGCGCTCCAATTCGCCCTTGATGTGCACGGCGGCCTCGACCACCTCGCGCCATGAAATCCCCTCGCCCGGATCGAGGTCGAGGACGATCTGGTCGGGTCTGTCGAGGCCGGTGCGGTGGGTGCCCCAGGTATGGAACTCGACGACGCCGAACTGCGCCAGCGCCAGATACCCTTTCGCGCCTTCGACCGAGAGATAGGATTTGGTCTCGCCCTCGGAATTTGTCGCCTCGAATGTCACCACCGAGGGCGGCATGCCGGTGAAGGCGTGGCGCTGGAAGAAGCAATCCTTCGGCAGGCCGGTCGGGCAGCGCACCAGCGACACCGGCCGACCGAGGATGTGCGGCAGCATGAAATCGCCGACCAGCGCATAATAGACGGCGATGTCGATCTTGGTCGGGCCGGTCTTGCCGAACAGCCGGCGCGTCGGATTGGTCACCCAGATGGTGGCAAGGTCGGCCTCGGCGATCAGCCGCTTGCGTTTGGACGAGACCGGCGTCGACAGGCCGACATCCCTCAAACCGCGGAAGACGCCGTGGCGCAGTGCGTTGTCCGATGTGCGGTTGGCGTAATGGATGTGCGCCGACAGCAGCGGCCGCACCCAGTTCATCTCGCGCATGATTTCGCGCGGGACGCCCTCGGGCGGCGTGGCGCCTTCCCGCAGCGGCTCCAGCCTGCCGAGCAACTCACCGGCGGTGGCGGCATCGAAACCGGTGCCGACCTTGCCGCGATAATGGAATTCACCATCCTCAAACTCTGCCATGCCGAGCGCCGCCAGCCCTTCGGCCGCATCGGAGATGGTGAAGCCTGCGATGACGAAGTCGTCCGACAGCAGCGCCTTGGTCTTGGTCCAGCTTTTGCTTCGGCCGCTCTGATAGATGGCCGTGGCGCGCTTGGAGACGACACCCTCCAGCCCCAGTTCCGCCGCCTGGTCGTAGAGCCCCTGCCCCGAGCCCTCGACATGGTCGGAGAACTGGATGGCGGAATTGGCGCCGAGGCCCGACAGCATCTGCGCCAGCAGCGCCTTGCGCCGGACCAGCGGCGCCTTGGTCAGGTCCCAGCCGTCGAGATGGAGAAGATCGAAGGCGTAGAAATGGAGCTTGCTGCCGGCGCCCTGCGCCAGCGCATCCTGCAGCAGCGCGAAGCGGCTGATGCCCTTGGCATCGAGCACCACGATCTCGCCGTCGACGATGGCGTCGCGGCACGGCAGTTTGGCGAACGCATGCGGCAGGTCGCCATAGCGCTTCGTCCAGTCGATGCCGCCACGGGTGATCAGCTTGACCGCGCCCTCAGTAAGATGCGCCATGGTGCGGTAGCCGTCGAATTTGATTTCGTGCAGCCAGACTTCCCTTGTGTCCTCGCCATCCGGTGGTTTTGGCATATGCGTCGCCAGTTGCGGCTCGATACGAGCAAGCATGGGGGCCTTGAACGCGCCCGGCAGCGTGCCGGGCTTCAGCGATCCCTGTCTGGGCGCGGGTTTGGCGGCTGGCTTCGCCGGCGCCGCCAGCTCCTCGATGCGCAATCCGGATTTGACGCTTTCCGGCCGGGCCGTGAGGATGTCAAGCGCGGTGTCGGCGGCGAGGTCGCGCTCCTTGAACAGCAGCCAGTTCTTCTTGTTTTCGTCTTCCCCGGGTTTCGGCTTCAGCCGGGTCAGCATCCAGCCGCCATTGAGCTTGTCGCCGGCCAGCCGGAACTTGAAGGCGCCGGTGCGCAAACTCTTTTCGACATCGTCCATCGGCGCCCAGCTGCCGGTATCCCAGACGATCATCGGCCCGCCGCCATACTCGCCTTCGGGAATGACACCTTCGAAGTCGATATATTCGAGCGGATGATCCTCGGTCTCGACCGCCAGTCTTTTGTCGGCCGGATTGAGCGAAGGGCCGCGCGGCACCGCCCAGCTTTTCAAGACATCGCCGACCTGTAGGCGCAGATCATAATGGTCCGCGGTGGCGTGGTGCTTGTGGACAACGAAGCGGTTGCCTTCGTCCGTGATGAGGCCGCCTGCCGGTTCCGGCGTTTTGGAAAATTCACGCCTCGCGCGGTAGGATTGGAGCTTTGGCGGGGTGGTCATGGCAAAGGTCCAAGCACGTAGGCCAGGAACAAGCCAGTCGCGCTCAATCGTCAGCAGCCGGCGTCAACTCGAGCTCCGCCGGCGACAGTCCCTGCTGCAGCTGGCTCAGCCGGAATTCGTCGACCCAATAGGCCTCGCCGTCGACCAGAACCCGGGCCTGGTAGCTGCCTGCCGAAAAACGCTGCGCGGTGATGTAGACCTTGTGACGATCGAGCGCCTTGCGCACCGCGGCGCGCTTGGAATTCTGACCTGTGACGGGACTGAACATGACACTGCCCTCGGTCGCCCCAGACACACAACGCGGCCGCTGCCGGCAGCCTGACGACTGGGGTCAAGGATGGCGGAGACGCGCCGTCCTGTCAATTTCGCGGACAGCGCAGGATGCGGCCCGGTCAAATTTGCCAATCTTTTGAGATGTTTGAGCCTCGGCCTGAATCAAGACGTGAAGCGCGCCGCCAAACAATCGCCCGTCGCTGCCGCCCTGCTACGCGGCCGGCATGCCCGAATGAGCAGATTTTTGAACTTCCGTGCCGATGAGATCGAGTGTCACCGCCGCAACATCGGCAACCTGGAGCCGCTGGACGCAATAGACCCCACCGGCGTTGTTTTCTTTACACACACCTGGAGCGATGCATGGGCAAGGCATGGGCGGCTGGAGCGTCCGGTTGGGAACACCGAACGGGCCCCATTGCTCTGGCGACGTCAGACCGTACAGCCCCACCGCTGGAGTTCCGACAGAGGCCGCGATGTGCATCGGGCCGCTCTCATTGCCAAGAAAGATCGACGCTTCGGCCAACAATGCCGTCAGGACCTCAAGCGAGGCTTTTCCGACGACACTTGCGACCGGCGATGCTGCCACTTCAAGGATCCTTTGCGCGGCAAGCCCTTCATCCGGCCCGCCAACAAGGAGGGATCGCAGCCCGGTTTTGGCGTATACTTCGTCGATGACCGCAGCAAAATGTTGCGGCGGCCAACAACGGCCTTCGAACCTCGCGCCGGCATGCACGGCCACGTAAGACTTCTTCGCCAAAGCGTTTTCCGCAAGAAGCCTGGCACACTCTTCCTGGGCAGTACTGGTCAGCTGCAGCCGAGGTGTTGGGTCCTCACAATCCAGCCCAAGGGCGCGGAGTGGAGACAGGTTCCTGTAGAGATAATGCGGTCCGCCATGTCCGAAGGTCGCGGCGAGAACGTTTGCAAGCTGGATTTCCCAGAACTTCATCGGATGCTCGGAAGGATCGAAGCCGACGCGAAGTGGAGCGCCGATCAAACGATGCATGATCCGCGAGGTTTTTGAATCGGTAAGGTCGATGCTAAGATCAAATCTTCGACGCCGCAAATCAGAGATGACGCCACGATAGTCGCTCAAACGCTTGCGCAGAGTCCTTCCTCTGCCACGGGATTCAAAGCCAACGGCAACATCGGCGATCCCTTGCGCGACGATGAACTCCTTGAGACCCGGCGCACAAAGCATGGTCACCGATGCTTGTGGATAAGAAAGACGTAGATTGCGAACCAAAGCAGATGTCAGAACGACATCTCCAATGTACTTCGTTTGGATAATGAGGATGGAACGAATCCCATCTCCTAAACTTGCATTCATCGAGATGATCTGCCGAAAACGCTAACTTAAAAAAATCTGCCGAGGACACTCATTTCTGAACGTCAAGCCGCGCTTTCAGATATAGAGTTAACCGACCCTGTCAACAAGCTTGCCTGCCGGCCTTGGTGCTCTGCATCGCAGGACCGGCAAACGTTCGTCCTCAGTCCTTCAATCGCCGCAAGCGGCGGGTCAGGCCCTGGACGGCCTTGAGCAGCCGGGGACGCGACCGCGTCATGCCTTCGACCCGGCTGCGCAGCAAAATGGCTGCGTTCGCAGCCCTGCCCCGCACCGTCACCGGTTCGCAAATCTCGGCCAGTACCGAGCTCGAGGCGCCGATATGTTGCTTGTAGCCCTGGCCGCCGACCGACAGGTCGAAATAGTCGAAGCCCCGCTCGCATCCCCACATCATCAGCTTGCCCATCGTCGTCAGGCCGGGTGAGACATTGGCGACCGCATTCTGGTCGATGCCGAGCAGGAGGGCGTGAAGTGTGCCTTTTCTGACCAGCACATAGATGGAGGCGAGCCAGGCTTCACCGACGCGTAGTCCGAAGAGCCGCACCGATCCATTGGACAGGCCTCGCAGCGCCGCGGCGCGGTAGAAATCGACGACCGGCGCCTCAGTCAGGAGGTCGAAACGCCCGAGCTCACGGAAACGCTTGAGCCGCAGTTCCAACAGCGCATCCAGGAGCTCCTCGGCCAGATCAGGCGTGTCGGCCTCGATCAGAGCGAGGCCACCAAGCTGTTCGAAGCCGCGACAATGCTTGCGGAAGGCCTTGGCGAAGGACGGCTTGCAGATCCGCTTGATGAGCGTCTCCGGATCACCATGCAGGACGAGGCCGGAGCTGACCTGGATGGAGTCCCGCGCCACCGAAAGCAATGCCAGCGGATTGGCCACGCCGTGGACCTGCTGCGGAATTCCCGCGATATGGATGCGATCCGCCGGTGGCAGCACGGCACGGACCGCCGCCCACATGGCGTCGGCACTCTGCCTGGTCCACGCTCTCCCATCCGCCAGCAGCGGCACTGAGTAGTCGCACACGCGACAGCTCAGCCATTCGATCACGTGGTGGCCGAGAGCCCGCCGCCGCATCAGCGGCAGCAGCATGGCCGGCGCGCCGGTCACGGCGTCACTCACCTCGACGAGGACCAGATCCGCTTCTTTGGGCATCAGCCGTGCGGCGATTCCTTCGACCCAGGCATAATGCTGGTGGGCAGTGCAGACGCCGTGAGCTTCAAGGAGCAGCCATAGCAGCCTTACGGTGTCGAAGCTGGTGTGCAGCCGAGCCGTGAAGTGCGCGGTTGCATCAACGTTGGCGACAGCAGGGGAAACCGGCCCACCGGGCAAATCCTTTATCGGAGTCGTTCCCGCCGCGTAGCTTGCCACATGCTTCTCCCGTCATTCTGATCCCCCGCGCAGGCGCCGCAAACCCCGCATCAGTCCCTGGAGCCTCTTCAGCAGCCGAGGTTTGGAGCGCACGAACACCTCGGCCCGGTTGCGGATCTCGATGGCTGCGCTCACGGCGCTGCCTCGCACCGTAATCCCGTGGCAAAGCTCGCGCAGACCCGAACCCAAGGCACCCATATGTTCCTTATAACTCTGGTTGCCTACCGACAGGTCGAAATAATTGAAATCGCGCCCGCGCGCCCAGCTCATCAACTTGCCCATGATCAGAAGTCCCGGCGAGACATTGGGCACCGCGCCCTGATCGATTGAGATCAGCAGAGCATGAACGGTGACTTGATGGATCAGCAGGTATTGGACCGCGATAAGAGCTTCACCCACACGCAACCCGAAGAGCCGCACCGACCCATCCGACAGGCCCTCGAGAGCAGCGTTTCGATAGAAATCGACAACCGCCGCCTGCGTCAGCAGGTCGAAGCGGCCCAGTTCGCGAAAGCGGCTGAGCCGCATCCGGACCAGGCCGGCGAAGATGACCTCCACCAGGGCCGGCGTGTTGGCTTCGACCAGTTCCACGCCGCCAAGCCGTTCGAGGCGACGCCAGTCCTTGTTGAAAGCCTTGACGAAGGATGGCCGGCATAGTCGCTTGAGGACGGTCTCCGGATCGCCGTCGATGGTGAGGCCGAAGCTGGTATGCAGGGAATCGCGCGTGGCCGCCAACAAGGCCAGCGGATTGGCGACACCGCTGATCGATTGCGGAATTCCCCTGATCTGGATACGGTCCGCCGGCGGCAGCACGGAACGCACCGCGGCCCACGCGGCCTGCGCCGACTGCGTCGTCCACGGGCTCGCATCGGCCAGCAACGGTGCCGAATAGTCGCAAACGCCACAGCTCAGCCACTCGATCACCCGATGGCGGAAAGCCGGTCGCCGTATCAACGGCACCAGCATTCGCGGCACGCCCGTCACGGCGTCGTTTACCTCCACGATGAGCAGTTCGGCACCTTCCGGCATCAGCCGCGCTGCGATCCCCTCGGCCCAGGCATAATTCTGGTGGGCGGTGCACACACCGTCCGCCTGGAGGCGCAGCCAGAGCGGCCTCACCGCTTCCAGGCTGGTGTGGAGCCGCGCCGTGTATGCATCGTTGGCGACGACGGTGGCCGGATGGGAGGACTGGCCATCGGGCGAGCCGGTCGCCGCAGCAATTTGCACCGCCTGGACTGCCATATTTTTTCCTATCGCTTTGCCGTGGCGAACGACAGCGTGCGCCGCCACGCGCCCAACCGGCTGTCGCGCGCCTCGTCGGGATGCTCGATATTCCACATGCGGTGATGCGCGAAATACCATGATGCCACGAGCACGAACATCTCCGAGACGGCGGAACCCAACAACGCCCACGGCGGAGACGCGATTGCCAGCAGGGCCGCGATCAGTGCCAGCCCGACGACCGCGCCGCCCGTCGTGGTGAACGCGACGATCCGAAAATCGCCGAGTATCTCAAGCACGATACGGGGCATGATATAGAGCATGATCGGGACAAAATTCGCGATCACGAAAAGTCCGATGAACCAGGTCGAAGCGTCCTGGAGAGCCTGGGATTTTATCATCGGCAGGACGAACATGATGGCGCATCCATATGCAAGGCCGCCAAACCCCATGACGAGCGCCCAGATCTTGGCCTGCGTCCAGACACGGCCTGTTTCATTGTTCCGCATCAGCCTGGCGAGATCCGGCTGCGTCATGTTGACGAAAGCAAGGCTGATGATGCGCAGCGGGGCAAACAGCACCAGAACCGCCGCCAGCGGTGCGTAGGCGGCAGGACCGGCAATGCCGGCGACCAGCAGCGCCAGACATTGACCCTGGATGTTGGTGGTGGTCGCGCTGAATGCCGACCAGCGCAGCTGGGGCCACAGTCTGACATAGCGTCGCCGCGTCGGCATGCGGAAGCTGATGCGAAGCGAGCGCCGCGCCAGCCGGACCAGGACGAAAATGCCGAATACATTTGCCGCGGCTAGTGCATAGAACACGGTCTGCAGCGGGTCTTGGACCAACCAGATCGACAGCCCGGTCAGGACACAGCCGGCGACTGTAAACGCGCCATCGCTGATGGAGACGACAACCTGCTGGCGCCGTGCGAAGAAAGCCGTGCGCATATGGCTGCGCAACGACCAGGCACCGACGAAGCAGCCGGCGGCAATTCCGCTTGGATCGCCAAGGACATGCATCAGGACTGCCGTGCCGACGGCCATCAGCAACGCCACGATCAGCGCCGCCGTTCCGAACGCCACGTCATAGGTATCGACGCCGGCGCTGTTGGTGCTCTTGCTCATCCAGATGCTGGCGGGAACGGCGGTGAGTGACCTGATATAGGACAGGCCGACACCGCCCATCACCATGCCGATGGCGAAGAGGCCGTAGCCCTGCGCCGACAGCATGTGCAACAGCATGATGTTGAGGGCAAAATGAAAGCCGCTCTGCATCGCCTCGCCGCCGATCATCAGCACGAGGCGTCGAACCAGATGGCTCGGAAACGCTAACTTCACGGCCGCGTCTCCGCTTCGCGGGCAGCAGGCACCCTGCCCGGCCGCGCGATGGTCGTCTTCAGCTTGTCGGCGGCGATCGCGGTGATCGCCGCGGCCGCGACCGGCTCGCTGAAGATTGCCTCGTAGCGCGCGCGCCCGGCAGCGACAAACCCGCGCCAGGCCTGAGGGGCGAGGATGATCTCCTGCAATTTCGCGCCAAGAGCTGCTGCGTCGCCGGGCGGAACATGCCAGCCGGTCTCCCCGTCGCTGACCACTTCCACCAGCCCGCCTATCGCCGACACAAGCGGCGGCCGGCCGTATGCCATCGCCTCAATGGCGACGCGGCCCAGCGATTCCGGACGCCGCGACGGCACGGTGACGATATCGGCCCATCGATAATGCTCCGAAGGGTCGGGAATGAAAGGCAGGACTCTGACGCGCCCGGTAAGCCCCATGGTTTCGACCAGTTCGGCAAGCGCATGCTCGCGCTCAGTGCTTTCGAAGGCGCCGCCGACCAGTCGCACCTCGATCCTCGCCTGGAGTTCCGCCGGCATCGAGGCGATCGCCTCCAGCAGGATCTCCTGCCCCTTGATCCGGTTGATACGGCCAAGCAGCAGCACCCGCAATGGGCGCTTGCCATCATACGTCATCGGTTCGACCGCCGCCGGCCCGGCAACACCGTTGTAGACGACATACGCACGCGCCGCCTTGGGATCACCAAACGCGGCGCGTGTCGCGTGTGAATTGAAGATCAGATCGGCATGGCTCCAGCGCATCAGGCCGACGAGTATCCTGCGCATGGCGCCTTCGGGGATTTCGTGGATGTGCAGGACGGCCTTTTGGGGAAGAAGGCGTGCGGCCAGCGCGTAGTCGGCCACGATCGAGGTGTTGACATAGACGAGGTCGCAATCCTTGAGCCGCCGCCACGCCCTGAACACGGCAACCGGCAATCGCGCCATCTCGACGGTCGCAAGGCGCGCAATGGCCTGGCGCCTCAGCACCCACAGCGGTTCGAAGACGATCCGGCTGGCATGCGCTTCCAGAATCCGCACGATCGGCCCGCTACGTGGCAAAACCACTTCGATGTCGGCCGACGGAAACGCGGCGCGCAACGCGGCAACGCTCTCCGCAAAGCTGCGGTCAGAACCATAGAGTTCATAACCCTGATGAACGCAGGCAATCCGCATCTTTATATCCCGCCGGGTGCTACAACCATCGCGCTGGGCGATTGTGGCAGAAGCCCGTCCGCAAGAATCATGCCTGGTTCGATACGCCCGACTGCCGGCCGTACGCCCCAGGCATTGCTTCGTTTCGATACAGCTACGCACAGAAGGGTTGACCGAGAATGAAACAACCATCGGCTTCAACACCGTTTTTTTACAACCCCGCGCGATGATCCCTCGCAGGATACCGAAATCGGGAGCTGGCACGGAAGTTGCCATCTGCCCATTATAAATTAAGCAATATCTAATGTATGAGACATGTGAAAGTGCCGCCGGCCATGAAACCAGAAACGCCCGCCATTCTGATCCTGGGGACCCGCGGCATACCCGCGGCCCATGGCGGCTTTGAAACCTTTGCCGAAAAACTGGCGCTATTTCTTGTCGGGCGCGGTTGGAAGGTCGGCGTCTATTGCCAGGATGAGGTCGAGCGGATCGACCAGAGGGTGCGCAACGAAACCTGGCGCGGCATCGAGCTCATTCACATCCAGGTCGCCTCCAAGGGACCGCGCGCGACGCTGGAATTCGACTGGCAATGCGCCCGCGACGCCGCCCGGCGACCGGGCGTTTGCCTGGTGCTCGGCTACAATGGCGCGGTCTTCCTGACTTGGCTCAGGCTGAAGCGACGCAAGATCTTCACCAACATGGACGGCATCGAGTGGCGCCGCCCAAAATGGGGAATGGCGGCGCGAACCTGGTTCTGGCTCAACGAATGGATCGGCGCATGGGCCTCGCATCGGCTGGTCGCCGATCATCCCGCCATCGCAGATCACCTGGCGACGCGCCGGCCGCGCAGCGCCATCGCCACCATTGCCTATGGCGCCGATCCGGTGACATCGGCGCCCGAGGCGCCGGTCCGGGCGCTCGGCCTCGAGCCCGGGCGCTATCTCATCTCGATCGCCCGCATCGAACCCGACAACAACATCCTGCCGATCGTCGAAGCTTTTTGCTCTGCCAAGCGCGACATGAAGCTGGTGGTGCTGGGAACGCTGTCCGACGACATCCCCTATCATGCCGCCATCCGCAAGGCGGCGAATGACTCGGTGGTCCTGCCGGGCGCCATCTACGACCAGGCGACGGTCAAGGCGCTCAGATACCACGCCCGCGCCTATCTGCATGGCCACACGGTCGGCGGCACCAACCCCTCGCTGGTCGAGGCGCTGGCGGCCGGCAACATGGTGATCGCCCACGACAATCCCTACAACAGATGGACCGCCGGGGCTGCGGCGATCTACTTCACCGACAAGGACAGTTGCGCCAAGCGGATGCAGCAGGCGCTGGACGATGATGCCTTGGTCCAGGCCTGCGGCGTTGCCGCCAGCGCGCGCGCCCGCGAAGCCTTCCGCTGGGACGATGTCCTGCTTGCCTATGAAAATGAGGCCTATCATTTGCTCGGCGTGACCGCCGCCAAGACCACCGCGATGGATCACGCATCGCCAGGAACCGTATGACAGGCTGGTCGCGCCGGCGGGTGCTGCGGACGGCGCTGTCCACCGCGGCGGCGCTCGGCTCGCTCCCGGTCGCACCAATCGCTCGCGCAGCCGCCGGGCCGCGATTTCGGCGTGGCGTCAACGCCTGGCCCTGGTTCTCGCTGACGCGCGAATTTCCCGCTCCGCGCACCGACTATGGCTGGCCGCCCTTCCAGTCGCAACGGCCGGTGCCGACCCCGGACGACCTGCGTCGGCTGCGCAGGACCGGGCTCGATTTCATCCGTCTGCCTGTTGATCCCGGCCCTTTCCTGGCCGCCGACGCCACCACGCGCGGCCGGTTGCTGGACATGCTGGATGCCGCCGTCACGGCCACCCTCCACGCCGGTCTCGGCATCATCGTCAACATCCAGGCCAATGCCGCCACCCATTACTGGAACCCCGACCGCATGGTCTCCAGCACCGCCGCACCCGCGTTCGATCTCTACCGCGGGCTGGTCGGCGAGCTTGCCGGCAGGCTGGCGCGGTTCCAGCCCGGCAGGGTGGCGCTCGAGCCGGTCAACGAGCCGGCGCAGGCCTGCGCGTCGAACGTCTGGTCGCAGATCCAGCTTTCACTTCTGACGGCGGCGAGAGCATCGGCCGCGACCCTGCCGCTGATCGTCACCGGCGGCTGCGGCTCGATGGTGAGCGGACTGACCGCGCTCGATCCGGCACCGCTGTCCCCGTTCGAGCCGATCCTGTTCACCTTCCACTTCTATGAGCCCTATCTGTTCAGCCATCAGGGGGCACCCTGGATGCGCGAGCCCGTCTACCGGTCGCTCAACAATGTGCCGTGGCCGGCATCCGCCGGCTCGCTGGAACCGACGCTGGCATCGGTCAGGGCGCGCATGGCGCAGGACACCGAAACCCCTGAAGACGCCAAGCAGGCAGCCTATGCCGAGACCGAGCGTGTGCTGAAAGTCTATTTCGACGCCCGGCCCGACCGCTGGTTTGTCGACAAATATCTTCGCCAGGTTCGCGACTGGGCCGACGGCCACGGCCTTGCGCCGGAACGCATCATCATGGGCGAGTTCGGCGCGCTGCGCACCGACGCCCGCTATGTCGCCGCCCCCAATCCGGATCGAGCGCGCTACATCGCCGATGTCAGGCGAAGCGCCGAGGAACTCGGCCTCGCCTGGGCACTGTGGAATCTCTTCGATGGTGGGCATGATGGACGACACCACCCGGGCACTGGACCCCGATATCATCGCGGCGCTTGGCCTGACCATGCCGGCGGACTGACGGGCCTGAACGCTGCCCGCGTCGGCCGGTAAAGCACCAGCGCCAGCACCACGAACTTGGTCAGCAGCGTCGTCTTCGACGCGACGCTTTCCGAGGTGTTGATCAGAATGACCCAGCCCAGCATCGGCAACCAGATGCCGGGATGGCAGCGGCGCGCCACCTCGAACAGGAACAGCACGAAGCCGAACGTCAGCAAAAGGGTGAAGAAGGCGCCCTGATAGAGGACGGTGCGGATAATCGGGTTCTCGATGCCCTGTTCGAGACCGTTGATGCGGCGCAGGCTGTCGATTAGGTCGACATCCGGCCCCACGATCAGATCGCGTAATTCCAGGTGCTTGAAGAGCTCGAACATCTCGACGCGGGCATTGGCGCTGCCGCTGTCCGACACGAAGCGCTCCAGCAGCGCGTCGAAAAAGCCATAATATGCCGCCACGATGATGACGACCGGCAGCAGCGCGGCAAGCATGAAGCCGAGTGCCGCACCCAGGAGATTGACGCGTCCCCGGCGCAATTTGCTGATGCCCTTGGAAAGCAGGTAGCAACCGCCCAGCACAATCGTCATCACCATCGCCGAACGGCCGCCGAACGCGACAAGTGCCGCGCATTGCAGGCCGATCAATCCTATCCGCACAGGCGTCGACAGGGATCTGGCACCGGAGAGCAGCGCAAGCACGTAGATCGACGTCACCATGGCATTGGCGAGCGGATGTCCCTGCAGAGCGCTCGAGCGCAGATCGGTGGTAAACGCCACGCCGTCGAGGCGATAGGGGAAGATAAGCGTCTTGGTGGCGAACTCGAAAAGGGCAAGCAGCGCATTCGCCGTCATGACAACGTGAACGACGGTCTGCAGCCCGGCGAATGTCCGTTCGTCGTCCTCGCTGAGCATCAGCACCAGAAGTGCCGCGGCCACGAACGTATCGATCATGCCAGCCATGCCGGGCCGCTGCCTGGCGATGACGACGAACAAAAGCACGATCGATATGGCGGCCATCAGCGCGCTGGCCGGCCGCCTGTCGGCGAGATGGACGATATAGCCGACCGGATTGCCTGACGCACAGGAGCGCCAGGCAAACAAGAGGACGATGAGATAGGTGGACGGGTGGATCTTGGTCGCCGGGTTGCCGAACAGGCCATCATAATTGTAGCCGACCAGCCACAGCATGCCGCCCGAGATGCCGAACAGCACCGCTACCGCCGCGATCAGTCCGAAGCGCGTCAGCGCATCGAGCGACGTGCCGGCGCGGGGTGCGGCAGCACCATGGTTCGAAGCGCTTGCGCTCCAACCGGCAGCCATATCAGGCGGCCTCGTCGACCAGCAAGGCCGCCGTCGGCAACCGCCCCATGACGGAAACCGCCTGCGCGGTCGTCGTGACGTCGCGCATCGGGGTGGCGTTCAGCGTGGCGACGAGTACGATCTCGTCGGCCATGGCAACCAGCGGCGAGGCATTGAGATTGTCGGCCAGCGCGCCGCCGTCGATGACGACGAGTTCGAAGCTCCGGCTGGCCCGGGCCAGCATCTGCTGCGCAAAATAGATGCCATGCGCTTCCTGGAAAACCGCCTTTGAGCGGCCCCTGCCCAGCACGGCAACGTTGCTGCCGGCGGCGTAATGGCTGACGGCCTCAAAGGCGTACTCGCCGCGCAGCACATCGAGGATCCCCGGCTGCGGATCCTTTTGGTCGCCGCCGCCGGCATTGGCATCGATGAACAGCACCCGGCTGCCCCCGGACGCCGCGGCATTGGCCAGCAGCCGCGCCACCCGGCTGCGCTGCGCGCCCTCGCCCGGCGACGATGTCACCAGGATGGAAGGCACCAGCGGCCAGTCCGCCGGACGCTGGCCCGAACTGAACATGCGCCTCAGCGCAAGGCCGACAACGGCGTCGGTCTTCTGGCTGGAGGCGGCGGCCGAACTTGCGCCGAAAGGCCACCAGCGCCACCCAGTGCCTGAATTTGCCGGCACCACGCCCAGCACCGGCGCGTCGATGGCCGACTGCATCTGCGCGCTGGAAAGCACCGTCGGCGAGGAATATTCGGCGATCAGCGCCAGACCGGTGCCGAGCCCGAGGCCGCCGAATATCGCGCCCAGCAACAGCAGCGGCAAAGGCGGCCAGCTTTTCTTCAACGCGGGCATGGCATTGGAGATGATGCGCGCATTGGTGCTGTCGACATTGATCTGCTCGCGCGTCTCCTGGGCGCGCTGGAGATAGTTCGAGTACACGGAGCGTAGCGCCTCGAGATCGCGCTGCAATTCGCGCAGCCGCACCGAGGCCTGGTCGGTGTCGAGCGACTTGCTCTTCATGCCGGCGACCTTGGCTTCCAGCGCCTGCTGGTTGGCCAGCGCCCGCTCGTAGTCCGTCTCGGTGGCGGTGGCGATGCGGCCGAGCTCGCGCGCGATCAGCTGGCGCGTGTCGCGCAGCTGCTGCTGGGCTGCGATCAGCGAAGGATGACGCGGCCCCAGCTCCGTGCCGAGCTGCGAGACCTGGTCGACCAGCGTCGCCTCCTGTGCCCGCAGGCTCGAGATCACCGCCGAGCGCATCGCTTCCGAGGTTGCGTCCGCCGTGCCGCTCTGCCGGCGCATCTGGTCGACCTGCGCCTTCAGCGCCGCGGTGCGGCTCTGCGCCGCCGCAAGCTGCGTGTTGATCTCGGTCAGTTCCTGGTCGCTGACCAGGTTCCCTGCCGCCATCACCATGTTGTTGGCGGACTTATAGGCCTCGACGGCATTCTCGGCCTGCTGGACGCGTTTGCGCTGCTCGTCCAGCCGGGCGGTGATCGACTCGGAGGCGTCCCTGGCCATTTTCGCGCGCGCGCTCGCCTGATCGACCAGGTAGGCCTGCGCGATGGCGTTGGCCAGGAGGGCGGCCTTGTCGGCGCTCTTGGCGGTGACGATGACGTCGAGGACCAGGACCTTGTCGGCCCGCTTCACCGCCAGGCGCCGGCGCAGCGCGTCGAGTGTCTGCACCGACCTGTCGCCTTCGGCCGATGCCGAACCGAGCACGCGCGACAGCAAGCCCTGCCCGTTGAATTCCGGATCCTGCGTCAGGTTTGTCGCCGCGATCGCCCGCATCAGCACGCCTGTCGACTGGACCACGCTGACCTGGCTCTCGACCTGCGTGATGCCGCCATCGGGTGAGATACGGCTGGGATTGACGTCGTTGGTGACCACCTGCAGGTCCTGCGGATCGATGAGGATTTCCGCCGCCGAGCTGTAGAGCGCGGGTGTGAAAAGACCGTAGAGAAGGGCGACCAGCGTCAGCAGCGCGACAGTGCCGAAGATCCAGAACCGGCGGCGCACCAGGATGCGCTTCAGGTCGCCCAGTTCGACAGTCGAAGCTGCGTATGATCCCGCGCGTGCCGCATCCGGAGAGTGTTGCTGAGGAACCATGGGCAGGGATGATTGCATGGCTGCCTCCGACAATACTCCATATGCCGGCAAGGTCAGTTGCGGCGCTAACCTAGCTATTCCTCCAACTGTTAAAACATTGTTAATTATGTTGAGAGGTGACGTGAATTTTGGCACGCGGTTTGCTTAAAAATATACATATCGGGGTGTTGACTACGCGGCGAGCGGAGACGGATGCAGATGGGGTTACAATTTGACCGGACCGGCCTGGCCGGCAAGGCCGGGCACCGCGTTTTCGGGCCTCCACCATGCAGATAAGTCTACGCCTGGACGGAGACTGCGTCCGCGCCTTTCATCTCACGCTGCTGGAGCGCCTTGCCGCGCTCGGCGACGAACTGTCCGTCGATGTCAGGCCGGCGGGCGGCGGCATTCCGCGCAGCGCCGCAGCCCTGTTTCAACTCGAAACGGCGATCCACGGACTGCCCCATGATGGACTGGCCCATGATGGACTGGCCAAGCGTGTGCCGCTTTCGGCGCTCGCGCCCTATCGGCAGTCCCCCGCTTCGCCCGACCTGGTCATCGACCTCTGCGGCGATGTCAGGCTGGAAAGCACACGCGTCTGGCACGTCACCTATGACGGCGCCAGCGGCGAAGCGGCCTTGCTGGCCTCGATCCTCGCCGGCCGCACGCCACTTGCCCGCATCGAGGAGAACGGCGTTGCGATCGCGGCCGGGCGTCTGGGCACAGAATATGGCGGCATCGCGCTGGCGTCCTTCCAGGATATGCTGCCGCGCACAGCAAGCCTGATCGTCGCTGCCATGTCAGGCGCGGCAAAGTCGGTGCCCGATCTGCCAGAGCCGGCGCAGGCAGGCAGCCCGCCGCCAATGCCCTCGGCCGGCAAGCTTGGGGTCAGAGCCGGCAAGGCGCTGGCGCGGCGGATCGTCCAGAAGATCTATCACCTTTGCTACAACGCGCCGCATTGGAAGGTCGGCTGGCGGCAAACCGGGGGCTCCGATCTGTTCGACCTGCGTGCCCATCCGGCGTCGGGTTGGCAAGAGCTGCCGGACGATGGCAGCCGCTTCTACGCCGATCCGTTCCCCATCCTCTACCAGGGCCAGCTGACCCTGTTCGTCGAGGACTATATCCACCGGCTCGGCAAAGCCATCATCTCCGCCGTGACCTTCGGCCCGGCAGGCCCGCTCGGACGGCCTGAACCGGTGCTGGATCTGCCCTACCATCTCTCCTACCCCTTTGTCTTCGAGCGCGACGGCGAGGTCTGGATGGTGCCGGAAAGCTGCGCCAACGGCACCGTCGATCTCTACCGCGCTACCGCCTTCCCCGGTGGATGGGTCAAGGAAGCGACGCTTCTGTCCGGTGTCGTGGCCAGCGACGCCACGCTTGTCGAGCATGGCGGCGCCTGGTGGCTGTTCGCCACCGTCCGCGACGGCGGCGGCGCCTTCTCCGACGCCCTGCATCTATGGTCGGCGCCGGATTTTCGCGGCCCCTGGACGCCGCATCCCAAAAATCCCGTGCTGATCGACATCGCCTCCGCGCGGCCGGCCGGCCGCATCGTCAGGCGCGGCAACGACCTGCTGCGCCCGGTGCAGGACTGCCGCAGGAGCTATGGCGCGGCGCTTGGCATCGCACGCATTTCTCACCTTGATTTGATCGGCATGGAGCAGGTCGTTGAAACCATCTTAAATCCAGGTGCGCTATGGAGCGGGCGTAAACTTCACACGCTCAACGAGGCTGGCGGCTTTGAGTTCATCGATGGCTCGGCGATCGCACCGCGCTGGAAGCAGCGGACCCGCGATTAACCTAAACATTGGTTACTACCAGGCACGCGCTCCGGTTGCTTGCGGTTGATTTAGGTCCGGAAGATATTTTCTACCGGAGATTGTGAAACGTGCAGTTGCCACCAGAAAGGCAGCAAAATGAGTATCTCAGAGGCTGGCCCGGCCCAAGTCGATGTGGCGATCGTCGGCGCCGGAATGGCCGGCACCACCTTGGCAATGCTGTTGGGACAAGCCGGGCGCAAGGTGGCGCTGATTGATCCGCACCGCGTCCACCACGAGGAATTCCGGGCCGAGAAGATCGGCATGGATCAGATGCTTCTGTTCGAAAAGCTCGGCCTCGATGCGACACTCAAGAGCCTCGTCACCTCGACGACCGACACGCATATCTTCCGCCTCGGCCAGTTCTTCGCGCATGAGAAGAAGGCTGAATTCACATTCTCCTATGGCGCGTTGATCAATGGCCTGCGCGACGCCTTGCCTGCGCAAGTACCGCTGACGGTCGGCAAGGTGACCGAGGTCTCGACTGGACCGGACCGGCAGCGGCTTGTGCTGGCCGACGGCGCCGTCATCGATGCCCGCCTGCTGGTGGTGGCAACCGGCCACGGCGAGGCGGTGCGGCGCGCCGTCGGCGTCGAGCGTATCGAGCAATCGAAGGCGCATTCACTGTCGATGGGATTCGACCTCGCCATCTCCCCGCGTGATTTCGGTCATCAGGCCGTCACCTGCTACAGCAGGCGGGCTGCCGACCGTATCGCCTACATCAGCATCTTTCCCCTCGGCGACAAGATGCGGGCGAACATGTTCGGCTATCGGCAAGTGGCCGAGCCGTGGACGCGGGCGTTTCGCCAGGAACCGCAAAAGATGCTCTGCGAGCTGATGCCCGAAATAGCGGCGCGATGCGGCAACTTCGAAGTCGCAGGCCCTGTCGAGGTCAGGCAGATCAGCCTGAGCACCACGCAAGGCCATCGCCGCGACGGGGTCATCTTCATCGGCGATGCTTTCTGTACCACGTGTCCAACACCGGGCGTCGGCATCGGCCGGGTGATGACCGACGTCGATCAGCTCCATTCGGTTCACATTCCGCGATGGCTCGAAACACCAGGCATGGCGGCTGACAAGATCAACGCCTTCTATGACGACCCGGTCAAGGTGGCTGCCGATGAGGATGGCATGCGGGTGAGCTACTATGCCAAGTCGATCACCGCCGGCACCGGACTGGAATGGCGCGCAAGGCGCCTGCGCAACAACACCGCGCGCCGGCTGATGATCATCGGCCGCAAGGTCCGGCATCTGGGAAAACGGCAGGCGCCCATGGCCAATATTCAATAGGGCGCGACCAGTCGCGCCCTATCGATTGCCAATATTGATTGCCTTATAAGGCGAATGCGTCAGACGCCAACCGCTCAGGTTGCCGTCGACGGAGGTGCCGATGGGGTAGTCTGGGCCGTGACGCCCGAAAGCCTGTCGCGCTTCTGCAAGGTTGGTTTCTCGTATTTCTTCACTGTAAAGTGCCCTCCAAATTGGTACGGCGCCAGCAGAACCAATTCCCTGCCCCGTGTCAATTGCGTCATTACTGGTTCTTACGTCGTCTCCTCGCCATCGTAGTCAAACGATTCTTCACTGTTGCATTGCCGGCACATATCGGCTCCAACAGGACACCTCATCCCAGCGCCAATCCCGCTCTACTCGCCTCCCCGCGCGATGTTGTAAATCGTTTCATCCAAGGTATTTTGGCCATCGGGAACAGAGGGAATAGCCATGTCCAACAGCGCCTTGCCGCTGGTTATCAGTGCGCCGGAACCACGCACGCTCGAGCTGATCTTCACAGCCCGGCAGCTGGCGCGGCTCAAGGCGCACTATCGCGTTGTCGAGACGACCGCTGACGGCGTCGCGAAACTGCCGGCCGACGTGCTGGCCGAGGCGCGCTACATCATCGGCCAGCCGCCCATATCGCCCGAAACGCTCGACCGGATGGAGGCGCTGCGCTGCGTCTTCAATGTCGAGACCAACCTCATCAACAACATGCCCTACGAGACCTTGTTCGCGCGCGGTATCCATGTCGTCACCACCGGCCTGGTGTTCGCCGAGCCGGTCGCAGAGCTTGGCCTTGCCATGGCGCTCAACCTCGCCCGCGACATCGTCGATGCCGACCTCGCCTTCCGCCAGGGACAGGAACTGTGGGGCGGCGACGGCAACCAGACGGCGCGGCTCCTGTCCGGCGCGGATGTCGGGATCATCGGTTTCGGCGATCTCGGCCGGGCGCTCAACCGGCTGCTGTCGGGCTTCCGCACCCGCACCAAAGTCTTCGATCCCTGGCTGCCGCCATCGATCCTCATCGACAATGGCGTCGAGCCGGCCTCTCTCGACGAGGTGCTGTCGACCAGCGACTTCATCTTCGTCGTTGCCTCGGTGACCAGCGAGAACCAGGGTTTTCTCGGTGCCGAGGCCTTTGCCGGCATGCGCAAGGGCGCCGCCTTCATCCTGCTCAGCCGCGCCGGCGTGGTGGACTTCCCGGCGCTGATGGCGGCGGTGAAGAGCGGCCACATCGTCGCCGCCAGCGACGTTTTCCCCGAAGAACCGCTGGCGCGGGACCATCCGGTGCGCACCCTGCCCGGCTTTCTGCGCTCGGCTCACCGCGCCGGCGCGCTCGACATCGCCTTCAAGCGCATGGGCGATATGGTGCTTGAGGACATGGACCTGATCGACCGCGGCCTGCCGCCGCTGCGCTCCAAGCGCGCCGAGCGCGAGACGGTTTCGCGCATGCGTTCCAAGCCGGCCGACAGGAATTGAGGCGTGGGTTTTCGTCCCGGTTGGCCGGCCGTCGACAAGGTCGGCTTGACAAGGGCGCGGCCGGCGATGACGCTGCCGCAATCGAACTTTGCGGAGGGAGGCCATGAACATGAAGAAGACCTATGAAAAGCCGATTCTGCTCAAAAGGCAGAAACTCTCCGCCGTGACGGCGCAGCAAGCCAATTCAGGCGTAATAGGCCCGACAGGCCCGGCAGGCTGACACCTCGCGGCATCCAATGAAGGTTAGCATCGGACGCACCCGGGGCGGGCGGTACGGCAGCCGCTCCAGGCGCAGCTTCAGTGTCCACGGCTGCTCTTCGCCCTGCGGGCGACCGCTTCCATAAAAGAGCGGGCGGCAGCGTCACAAGCCGTTCTGGACGGTCCGTTCGCGGACAGCACGACCTCCGCGGCCTTCCGCGACATGCCGTATTTCCGGGCGAAGACCGCAGCGTCGTAAGGTTCGTTTTCGGCTACCGGTGCTGCGGACGTGATCCTGGCTTTGGTCATTGGCGCGTCCGCCGGAAACTCTCAAGCAACTCGCCTTCATTGCGGCAGCCATTCTGGAACAGCGAAAACACCGTGGCCGCCAGAAGCTGCACGTCCGACTCTCCCGACATGCGATCGAGTTTGCGCTCCAGGCAGACCCGATCGAAGACGCGCTGGCACAGTTGCAGATCGGAAGGATGGAAACCAGGATTGCGCTTATGAAGGCTCGACATAAGAAGCCCCTTTCGGAGCAGCGACCACTTCCTTGACGCTGTGGGTCAAAAAATGAAATCGGGCTGAGCAAGAGTCAACATCGGCCTTCATCACAGTAAGTATCGTACAATTCTCCCGCCGGTCCGCCCCTTTTTCGAACGGTTCTCGGGCCCGGCGCGGCATGGCGCCCTTGTCGTTAGCCGGCGGATTTCATCGACCCTCACCGTGATCCGGCGCTCTCATGAAATATGTCGGTTTTGTACCAAGTGGCGCTTGGTACGTTTCCGACACTAACATTCAGGCCGATCTTTTCATATGCGAACGGGCGTTGGGGGGCGCCGTGCTTCGAATTTCATATCGCATTGATATCTTTCTTCGTTCAGAGCCCCTATACATAGGCGATCGTCCGTACGTTTTTACGGGCACGGACGGCTGGGAGATTGGATGGCTCTTGCCCTGCATTGGGCCACGCCATGTCTGATCTCGTCAAAAACCATCAATACCGAAATCAGCTGCTGCGGCGCATGCCTGCGGATGATCTGGCGTTGCTCGAGCCGGACATGCAGCGCTGCGACTTGCCGCTGCGCATGATGCTAGTGACCCCGAATATTCCGATCGAGGCCGTCTACTTCATCGAACAGGGCATCGGTTCGGTGGTCGCCAGCACGGCAAGCGGCCAAGAGGCCGAAGTGGGCTTCATCGGCTTCGAAGGCATGACCGGATACGCCCTGGTGATGGGCGACGACCGTGCGCCGCATGCCTGTTATGTCCAACTCGAAGGCGAAGCGATCCGCATCGAAGCTGGCGCTTTCAAGGCAGCATTGGAGGCAAGTGCAACCTTGCGCATGTTCCTGCTGCGTTTCGTCAACGCGCTACAGACCCAGGCCGGCTGCACCGCGCTCGTCAACGCGCGGTTGAAGCTCGAGGAACGGCTGGCGCGATGGCTGCTCATGTGCGACGACCGCGTGCCGGGCGAGCATCTCGCCATCACCCACGAATTCCTGGCCATCATGCTTGGTGTCAGGCGGCCAGGCGTCACCGTCGCCCTCCAACTGCTCGAAGGCCGCGCGTTGATCCGCTCGCGTCGGGGCGAGATCGTCATTCGCGACCGCGCCGGGCTGCTGGAACTCGCCAATGGCAGTTACGGCGAAGCCGAGGCCGAATATGCAAGGCTGATCGGCGAGATCGGCGCGGCCTGATCAGGAGCGGTTGCCGCCAGCATCCGGCTTGCCCGACGTCGCTTTGCCGGGCGGTGCCGCACCGCCTTCAATTGCGCCCCGGCCAATCGGCCCATCCCCGTCGATCGGTCCATCCTTGGCTATCGGCAACCCGGCATGCTCCAGACTTGCAAGCTTGCACTTCGTCTGTTCGGCCGCCGCTCCGACAAGGCAGTCGATGGTGAACATGGCACCGGCGTGATCGCTGGCCGCGACCGCCTGGCGGATCTTCGTCAATTGGGCTTGCGTATAGTCCAGAAGCTCGACCAGGCCGGTATGATCCAAACCGCCCTCCATTGCAGGATGTCGAGAGGCCGATCTGAGGCGCTCTTGCCATCGAAATACGCCCATTTACACGGCTTGCATAGCCGGACTGTCAGAATCGTACAGTCTACGCGCCACCGGGTCGTTGCCTATTGGCCAAAGGTCCATCTTCGCGCCGCCGCCACGGCATGCAAGTGTATATAAGCCATCGCTTGAATACTGGTCCGTACGTCTGTCGGGGAGATGTCGTGCCAATTCGCGAGAATCTCGCCGCCAATCTCAGGCGGCTGGTCCAACGCCACGCTTCCGTCAGCGCGGTGTGCCGTGAGCTTGGCATCAATCGCACCCAGTTCGAGCGCTATCTGCAAGGCAAGGCGGTTCCCAACAAAGCCACCGCAAGGCTGATCTGCGACTATTTCAAGATCGATGAGAATGAGCTGTATCGCGAGCCGGCCGCCGCGGCAGCCAAGAGCGACGGCAACGCAACGCTGCGCCAGGCCCTGTACGAAAACATGGTGCGGCCGCCGTCGCCCGCCATCGCCGGAGGCACATATTTTACCTATTTTTCGATGCCCGGCCGACCCGACTTTTTGATGCGCTCGGTCACCTTCGTGCGGCGCGAGGCCGATCTCGTCACCTTCAAGCGGGTGACGCGCTGGGCTTCGGGCGATGGCCGGGGTGGCTCGAGAATACCCGGCAACCATTACGGCGTGGCGATCTCGCGCCTGAACTGGATTTATTTCACCGGCATCAACCGCCGCCAGACCACCGAGCCCTCGATCATGACCGTGCAGTGGGCTCCCATCTCCGAACCGGTTCTGGTGGGCAGGGCGATCGTCCTCACCGGATCAGGGCCGGCCTTTGTATCCGTCATCATGCGGCAGGACGTCGCCAGGATCAGCATGAGGCGAGCGCTGCAGATGGCCCATATCGTCAGTCTCGACGACCCCAGCGTCGATCGCCTGGTGGTCAGTCTCGCACGAGAGACCCGATAAACTAGCTTCTTACGGGAAAAATCGGGGAAAGTTTCAAGTTTTTCGACTATATTTTTCTTCGTCTCGGGATTTTTGCGCAAAAAACCCCGGAACTTTCACCCAAACCTGTCGTTTTCCAACTGATCGTTGCTTCGACGATCCCAAGCAACAGGAGGAGTACGCCATGAACATCAAGATGATCTGTTTCGGCGCGATGACGCTCTCGATGGTTGCCGGTACGGCGCTTGCCGCGAGCGACACCGGCACGTCGGCTCTCGACGATCCGGCCAAGATGCAGCCCTTCTACACCGACTCCAGCAGGAAGACGATGGTCAGCGACGACGATTTCGTGAAGGCCTGGAAGGCCCTTACGCCGGACGACCAGACCGCGATGATGAAGGCCTGCGAGGATGAGGCGAAGGACGCTACTGCGGCCAACAGCCATCCGGAATTCTGCAGCAGCGTGAAAGCGAACGGCGGCAGCAAGTAGCAATCCAGCGGCCCGATGAGAAACAGCCCCTTCGCGGGGCTGTTTTGCGTCTGCCGCGGGGCGCGCGGACAAGCCCGCCACGCAACGATCAAGCCCGGCCGGCGCGCCGGCCCATTTCCCTTCCTGCTATGTTGCACCGCGATAAAATTGCTCTATGTTGCACTGCGATAAATTTGTTGCATTGCGATATCAGCCTGCCCGGCCGACGTTGCGCAGGGGCTGGGCCTTGCACGAAGGAGCCGTCGTGGCAGCATCGTTCCGGCCGGACATACAAGGATTGCGCGCGCTCGCCGTCGGCGGTGTCGTCGCCTACCATTTCGGCCTCACCGCGCTCCCCGGCGGCTTTGCCGGCGTCGACATCTTCTTCGTCATCTCGGGCTGGCTGATAACAACCCATCTCATGCAGGAAATCGGCGAGACCGGCCGGCTCGACCTTTGGCGCTTCTATGCCAGGCGCGCACGGCGGCTTCTGCCGGCAGCTTTGTTAGTCATCCTGGTTACGCTGGCCGCCGGCTACTTCATCCTGGCGCCGCAGGAGCAGGCGCTCTATTCGCGCGGCGCCATGTTCGCCTCCGCCTATGCCATCAATCTGTGGCTGCTGCGCTGGTCGTTCGACTATTTCGCCGCCGACGCCACCAGCAATCCCTTCATCCACTTCTGGTCGTTGTCGGTGGAGGAGCAGTTCTATCTGGTCTGGCCGGCGCTGCTTCTGCTGGCCGCCTGGCTGCGGCCGGGCCGGCGAACGGCCGCAGCCGTGGTCGGCGTTACCGGCCTTGCCTCCTTCGCCGCCTGCCAGTGGCTGACCAGCGCGGCGCCGGCCTGGGCCTTCTATTTTTCACCGCTGCGCGCCTGGGAGTTCGCCGCCGGCGGCCTGGCGACGCTGGTCCCCATGGCTTTGCTGCAGCACCGCATCTGGCTGCGGGCAGCACTTGGCTGGCTCGGCCTGGCGCTGATCGCGACCGCCTATCTCCTGTTGAGCGAGGACCTGCCCTTCCCCGGCTGGTACGCGTTGCTGCCGGTGGCGGGCACCGTGCTGGTGCTGCTGAGCGGGGTCGGCGGGCCGCAGACCAATAGGCGGACCGGCTGGCAAGCCCTTGGCCCGGCCGCCGCTTTGTCCCTGCCGCCCTTGCAATGGATCGGCACGCTCTCCTATTCGCTCTATCTCTGGCATTGGCCGGTCATCGTCTATGCCGGGATGCTGGCGCCGGAGCTTTCCGTGCCGCAGCGGCTTGGCTGTGGCGTGCTGGCGCTCGCCCTGTCGGTGCTCACCTATCATTTGATCGAAGACCCGGCGCGGCGCGGCGCCTGGATGGCGGTGGGCGCCCGCGCCTTTCCCAAGGCCATTCCAGGCGCAAAACCGCTTCGCGCTTTTCCCGGCCTTGTGCTGGTTCCCGCGCTGATGCTGACCGGCACCGGCGTGGCGGTCGCCTATGCCAACGCGCATCTGGCCACGCGCAATATCGGCCCCGAGCAGCGCGGCATCGAGCAGGCGGTCGAAAGACCTTCCATCGCGCGGGCCGTCGACAAGAACTGCCTGGCCGACTTCCAAACGGTGACGCCGAAACCCTGCATGTTCGGCCCGGCCGATGCCAGCCGCACCATCGTGCTGTTCGGCGATTCGCACGCCGACCAGTGGTCGACGCCGCTGATCGAAGCAGCCAAACGCAACGACACAAAGATCATCACCTATCTCAAATCATCGTGCCGCGCCTCGCGGCTCTCCACCTTCAACACGGTGCTGAAGCGCGACTACACCGAATGCGACGCCTGGCGCGAGCAGGCCATATCAGAGATCATCCGCCACAAGCCGCGCCTGGTGGTGATCTCCGAATTTTCCATCGGCAATCTGATCCGCGACCTGCCACCCGCCGAACGCACCGCTGAAGTAGCGCGCTGGCAGGCCGGCCTGCGCTCGACCTTGCAGGCCTTCAGCCGGGCCGGTGTCGAGACGGCTGTTATCCGCGACACGCCGATCAACGCCAGCTTCGCCGGCTCCTGCGTGGCGCGCACCCTGTGGTGGCGCGAGGCACCCTCGCCGCACTGCGACACGCCAAGAGCCGAAGCCGCCAACGATAGCACCGCCGCCGCCGAGCGCGCCGTGGTGACCAGCGTGCCCGACACCCGCTACATCGACCTCACCAACCAATTCTGCGGCCCGACCACCTGCCACGTCGTCATATCAGGCAAGCTGGCGTTTCGTGACAGGCACCATCTGGCGACGGGCTTTGCAGAGACGCTGGCGGGGCCGCTGGAGCGGGCGCTGTTTTAGGCGCCTGGGTATCTGCGCCCGGTCCGCATTGTTCATCACATATTGCGAATCTGTGGAACGGGCTTGATCACCGATCCGGCAGGCATCGCCGGTCGGATCCATTTCACCCCTCACCGCCTCATCATCATCCCGTAATGCACTGCCAACAAATCCAGCCCCACCTTCAGCAGCTTCGTCACCACGTTCCGGCCTTCGCCGGTCTGCTCGGACAGGCGCTTGAGGGAACCGTCCGCGCAGCAGACTTGTCGCACCACGGCGGCCACCTCCCAATGGCCTAGCGCTCTTGTGGCGGCGGCATAGGCCCTGCCGGCGTCGAGCACACTGTCGGCGATGCCGCCGCCATCGCGGCCGCCGTCGACGCGCTCGGTCCAGCGCATCGGCTTGACATCAGCCTGCTGGCTGCAGCGGAAATCCTCGCGGTAGCGCAGACCTGCCTCGCGCTGCTGGCGCGACAGCGAGGTGATGCCGATAAGCGCATCGATGGCGCGCACCCGCACGATGCCGCCGGTGGCGGCGTAGCCGTCATTCGACACCTCGTAGACACGAGCAGCCTCCAGCGTGCCCGCCGCCAGCCGCTTGCGGCCGAAGGCGTCATCCCTGAGCGCGAAATCATGGCCGATCTCGCGGCGTATGCGCACCTGCTCGGCCTCGCCCTTCGGCAATTTCGGCGCCTGCGGTTTGACGGGTCTGGTCCTTTTGCTCATGGGAGGCTCCTGGTTGGCTCGGGATGATGGAGAACGGCAAAGCGCGGCGATCCTTCGCGCAGTTGGGCATCTCCCCACATGGTCGGCAGGGCGGAGAGAGCCGCCGTTCGGTTGGCCTTCATTGAATCGGAGGTCGTCGCCTCCTCGCCGCTGCGCCAGCATCCTTGCCGCCCGGCATCCAGGCTGATGGAACCGGCGCGAGCTTTCGACGTTATGTCGCGTCCATGCCAAGGGGAGGTTCGCCGATGACAGCCTTCATGCCGGTTACCGTGCGCTTTTGCGATAACAAAACCATGCTGGTCAGTTCGGTGGCCGGCGCAGCCGAGGCATTGCGCCACCAATGGCCCGACAAGACAGCACCTGGTTATCTCGAGGCGACGCGGCTGGTTACGCTCGCCGTCGAAGGCATCTGCTGCCAGCGCATTGCGTTCGACGCCTTCACCAGGGCGGCCAAGCAACAGAACATACTGGTGGCCAGGCCCAAAAGCCGCGCCCATGACTGGCTGAACGCGGTGGCTAGCCCATGAGGATCGCGCGCCGGCCGAAAAATTGATGCAACCGGCCGCCAGCGGGGCGCGTTTATCGATGCGGTAGTTGGAGCCGCGCGCAAAGCGAAGGTGAACGCCGTGGGTACGATGAAAACCGGAGTGCCGCTCAAAGTGCGGGTGGAAGATGAGATCGAAGAGATCGACAGCGTCAGCGAAGCCGCCGATTTTCTGCAGCGTTGGCCGCTCGAGCGACGCGGCCATGTCTACCGCAGTGCGCTGAACGCCTGCAGCGCGGCGATCGCCGCGCAGATTTCCGAAGCCGACGCCATGAAGGTGTTTACCGGCTTTGCCCGGGTGACCGGCATATTGGTCGACGAGGGCAACCCGGCGATGGCGATGGACGCAAGGAGCATGCAGAGCCGCACGCCCAAGCAAGGCCGGCAAATGCCGAAATAAGGTTTTGGCGATTTTGCTCCGGGCTTGATTCATCTCAGATCCTCCACCTCTGTGCAGCGAGGCAGCCCTTTCACCCAGCCTCCGCTTCGCTCGGCTGACCATTCCGGGGCGAGCCACGTGTCTCGCCCGTCCTTCGGACCCCCGAGGGGAGAGGAGACTTGCAGCCGTCGGTGCCCTCCTCTTCTCCCCAGCGGGGAGAAGGTGGCCCGAAGGGCCGGATGAGGGGGCTGGCGCAGCAACGGGAGAGCGGGCTCATCCCGCCACAAATACGCGGCGCTGAAACCGCGCCTGGTGGTAGGTGCAATAGCTTTTCAGCGCCCTGGTGCGCATGCCGCAGCACAGCATGTCGGCGCCCGGCCGGCTGCCTGGCGCATCGTTTTCAGAATCCTCCTCCACCGTCAAATCCAGCGGCGCGCGGCAGCGTGAAAACAGGCAATCGATGAAACGCATCGCCACGCCATGCGGCTGCCGGCCGATGGCCGCGCGCGGCGGCGCCGGCGTCTCCAGGCGATAGGCTACGCCGTCGGCGATCAGCACGCCTACCTCGCGCACGAACGAATGGCGCCTGGGCCGGGCCACTTCACGCCCGTCCTTGGTGGCAAGCACGCCATGCATCTTGCCGACGACAGGCGTCGCAGTCCCCGGGGCGCCAGTCGCCCGCTTGCTTTCAGCGCGCTTGCCCACCGCCTGTCCGGCTCGCGGCGGCGGCCCCTTGCCATTGGCAAAACCGATCGCGCCCAGCATGGCGTTACGGTGCACGATGCCGATGATGGCGTCGCGCGACACCGGGCTGCCGCGCAACGCGCTGAACGCGACTGCAATCCTGGAGGCTGAAAGCCCGTCCTTCAGCCAGCGGCCGATCTCGTGCAATTCCGCGTCGCTATAGCTTGCCATATCCAGCTCCATCCAAAGTTCGGCCGCGCGCCGTCGGGCAGCGTCAAGGTTCGACCCGGTGGCCGGGTCGCAGTCAGGTTGTTTTTCAAAAGCCGGCTGTCAGCCGACCAGCCTCAGCCGGATTGGGTAGATTTCCCGCCGGCAAGGTGCAGAAGCCGCGCCTCGGCCGTGTTCCTATCCAGGGCGGAAACCGCCCTGCCCGTTGGCCTGTCGAACAGGATGACGGTGCCGTCATCGGTGCGGATGCAGGAGCGGCCAGCCGAAAAAACAGCGCCGGCGCCATGCCGGTCGGATTGGGGGCCGGAGCCGCTGGGAGCGGCGTCTCCGGCCGTTCCGGTCGCCGGAGACGGGCGGACCGGACCCGGGGCTGGTGCAGTCAAGCACCGAGCCTCGGGCTTCATCCTGGCCGGGGAGGAGGACAGCCGGGATGAAAGGGGGGCGACAGCCGCCGGGCACACCGCGCACGGGGCCGGCGCCATTGCGCCATCAAAGGTGGACAGGTTTTGCATAACCATATATAAGCATAACTCACAAATTTATGCAAGCCATTCTTTCATAGACGAGAGCCACTTTCATCACTCACATGGTCGCCATGGCAAGAACGGAACTGTCGATCAAGGTCGGGGCGGCGATCCGCAAGGCGCGCAAGCAGCGCGGCCTGGTCATGCGCCACATCGCCGAGCACAACGACACTGATGTCGCCGCCGTCGGCAATTGGGAAACCGGCCGCAATCTGCCCAAGACCGAGAACCTCCTGAAGACCGCCGCCTTCCTGCGCGTCGACCCGGTGGCGCTAGGTCAAGGGCAGGTCGTGTTTCTCGACGATGCCGGACCGGTCGCCGATGCGGAGATCGTCACCGATACCGGTCCGCTACCCGCGGGGTCGATGGATATCGAGGTGCTGGGCGCGGCCGTCGGCGGCGACGATGGCGATTTCACCTTCAACGGCGAGCCGGCGGGTTACGTCCAGCGCCCGCCGGGGGTGCGCAACCTGCCGAAGGTGTTCGCCCTGCACGTGCTCTCGGATTCCATGGTGCCGCGTTATGAGCCCGGCGACCTGATCTATTGCGGCGGCCGCGACGCCGTACCGGGCGACCATGTGGTGATCGAGACCTTCCCCGAAGAAAACGAGCGCAACGGCAAGGCCTTCATCAAGAAGCTGGTCAAGCGCACGGCGGGCGAGCTGGTGGTCGAGCAGTACAATCCGCCGAAGACGCTGACCTTCAACCGCTACGCCATCAAACATGTCTGGCGCGTGATTCCGCTGAAGGAATTGCTGGGGTATTGAGGACGGGGCGTTCTTCCTTCTCCCCCCTGCGAGAAGGAAGAACCAGCGCTGGCACCCTTCCTTCGACAAAACTCAAGCCCGCCGTGATCCCTCCAGCGGCACCTCGCGCTCATTCAGCATCCGCGCTTCGCTGCGCACGCGCTGGCGCTCGTCGACAAACGCCGCCTGGATCGTAACCGTCGCCCCCGGCAGTCCGTCGGCACGGCAGGCCGAACAGACGATGCGGCCCGACAGAGCGGACAGCGGCGTATTCCCCGTCACCCCGAACCGCTTCAGCTGATCGGGTCGCCACCACCTGTTGCGGCCGCAATCGGCGCACTCGACCGAGATCGAGGCGACATGCGCGATTGTCGGCTCCTTGCCTGGTAATGCCATCGCCCCTCCCCATCCTTTTTGTTCCTGATTTGTTCGCATATTCCTGCGTTTTGAGCCGGGAGTCGAGTCGCAGTTTTCAAACTTTCGCAGAAGTTTTCTTCTAGTGTAATTTGAGTTATGCTTTCATATATATATAAAAATGTGAGTCGGACACGAACCTGCCCACTGCATCAGACCCGGGAGCGATAATGGACGCTTTTGCCGCCGATTTTGCCCGCTCCTGCGGTTACGCCGGCGACAGCCTGGCCCTGCTTGAAGCCTTCGAAGCCATCCGCCGCAACGGCATCGCCCACGCCCGTCAGGATCACGTCAGGCGCAAGGCGGTGATCGACGAGTTGAAACCGTCGCAAGCGCTGTTCCTGGCCGCGATAAGCCCGGCGCTCTCGGCGGAAGAGGCCATTGAGGACGCCGCCCGCTTCATAGCCTGCTGGCGCAACGTACCGCGCTGGCGCCAGGAGCGGCGCTTGCCAGACCTGATCAGGGCCAAGCAACAACGGCTGGTGGCACGGTATTTTCGTCGCCATGGCCATCTTCTATGGGCGCGCGAAGCAGCGTGAGGCTGGACCAGCCATTTGCGGGTTCCATCAGCAATTTTTTCTTTCTAGACTGCGCAGGGGTGGCTGATCGTCGACGTGCATAGTTTGGGATGTTCAAGACTGCCCGCCCAAAATTCCAAACCTGGATAACGGCCGGCGCGGGAACCACCGCCGCCCTGCTCGTCGCCGGCCTGATGGGTGCGTTCGGCGCCCTGCCCGCCCACGCCCCGCCGCAATTGCCGTCCAATGCCGCCATCGACGCCGGGCGCTGGCGGGTCCAGCCGGCGCGCGCCTATGTCAGCCGCGCCCGGCGAAGTGATTGGCCAGCGCCACCTTCGCCGCGAGCTGCATGAGGAGATCGCCGACCAGCACGCCGGCCAGCACGAGTGCCACGAGTTGCGGCCAGAACCGCCGCAGCAGCGAAAAACCTAGGGTGATCGGTCTGATGATATCGGCAAACATGAGGTTCTCTCACGATGCCACCCGCCAAAACCTTTCTAGCAAAGGACGGCTGTTTTGCAAGAAAGGGGGCTCCCCTTCTCCCCTTGTGGGAGAAGGTGGATCGGCGCGATAGCGCCGAGACGGATGAGGGGTGCGTGACGGAATGGGGCGTTGGCGTTCCCTGGAACACCCCTCATCCGACCTCGCTTCGCGAGGCCACCTTCTCCCACAGGGGGAGAAGGGAGAACCGTCCCCCTCACCTTCTCACCCGCGATTTCAGCCACCGGTCGAACGCCACCGCCAGGATCAGGATGAGCCCGATGACGATGCTTTGCGTATAGGACGAGACGTTGTTGAACTGCAGCCCGTTCTGCAGCACGCCGATGAGCGCCGCGCCGACCACCGTACCGCCGACCGAGCCGATGCCGCCGAACAGCGAGGTGCCGCCGATGACGACGGCCGAAATGACCGTCAGCTCGTAGCCGATACCGGCGACCGCTTCCGAGGAATTCAGCCGCGCCGACAGCACGAAGGCCGCGAGGCCGGCGAAGAAGCCGACGATGACATAAACCGAGACCAGAATACGGTCGACGCGCAGGCCCGACAGCCTTGCCGCCTCGGCATTGCCGCCGACGGCGTAGACAGCGCGCCCGTAGCGCGTGTAGCGCAGCACGATATGGCACAGGATGGCGGCCGCGGCGAAGATCAGCGCCGGCACCGGCACGGGGCCGATCAGCCCGGTGCCGAACCAGCGCATCGAGGCGTCGAAGCCCGAGATCGGGCCGCCGTTTGAGATGGTCAGCGTCAGCCCGCGAAACACCGTCAGCCCGCCCAGCGTAACGACGAAGGGCGGCACTTTCAGCCGGGTGATGACAAGCCCTTGCACCCCGCCGGCAGCAGCGCCCACAACGACGGCGGCCAAGAGTGCTGCGAACCAGCCGAATCCTTGCGTGCCGCTCGTCGACAGCGACAGCGTGTTGGCGGAGCCACCCTTGGCGACCACGGCGGCGACCATACCGCAGAAGGCGAGCAGCGAACCGACCGACAGGTCGATGCCGGCGGTGAGGATGACGAAGGTCATGCCGAGCGCGATCAGCCCGGTGATCGAGATCTGCCTTGTGATGTTGAACAGGTTGATCGGGTCCATGAAGCTCGGCTTCAGCACGGTGAAGACGATGATCAGCGCCACCAGGAACAGCAGCGGCCCGAAGCTCATCAAAAGCCGCGCGAAGTTGATGCCGCCGCGCTGATCCTGTTCCCCCGCCACGCTCATAGTGTCTCCTTGCGGTCGAGTGCCATCAGTTCCATCAGTCTTTCCTCGTTTGCCTCGACGCCCGGCATCTGGCCGGTGATGCGTCCCCGGCGCATGGTCACGATGCGGTCCGACACCGCAAGCACCTCGGGCAGCTCGGACGAAATCATCATCACCGCAATGCCGCGCGCCGCAAGCTGCACCAGGATCTGGTGCACCTCGGTCTTGGCGCCGACATCGACGCCGCGCGTCGGCTCGTCGACGATCAGCACTTTCGGATCGCGCGCCAGCCAGCGCGCCAGGATCACCTTCTGCTGGTTGCCGCCCGACAGGCCTTCGATAGCCTGCTCGGCCGAAGCCATGCGGATCGACAGCATTTTGCGAAACCCGGACAGCGCATCGCGCTCGCGCCGCTCGGCCATGAAGCCGAAACCGTTGCTGAAGCTGCCTAGCGAAGCGATGGAGAAATTCGGCAGGATGCCCAGCGCGGCAAAGATCGCCTGGTGCTTGCGGTCCTCCGGCAGCAGGCCGATGCCGAGCGCAATGGCGTCTGCGGGCGATGCCGGGGCGATCGGCTTGCCATCGAGCGTGATGGTGCCGGCCGCGATACGATCGGCGCCGAAGATGGCGCGCGCCAGCTCGGTGCGGCCCGAGCCGACAAGCCCGGCAACGCCGAGGATTTCACCGGCCTTGAGGTCGATGTCGACGCCGTCGAGCACGATGGCGTGCGGCGCTTCGGGATCGCGCACGGTGCGCAGGCCGCGCACCGACAGCACGACATCGCCGGCCACCGCGCGTTGCGCCGGCCGGGCGTAGAGCTCGGACGCCGCGCGGCCAACCATCTTCTCGATGATTTTGGGCAGGGCGATCGGTCCACCCTCACGGTCGAGATGCCCGGCCAGCCTACCGTCGCGCAGCACCGTCATGCGGTCGCAGATGGCGGAGGCTTCCTCCAGCCGGTGGGTGACGAACATGATGGCGACCTTGTCCTTGCGCAGCCGGTCCATGATCGACAGCAACCGCTGCACCTCGGTCTCGGTCAGCGCCGAGGTCGGTTCGTCCATGATGATCAGCCGGCTTTTCAGCGACAGGGCGCGGGCAATCTCGACCAGTTGCTGTTCGGCCACCGACAGCGCCGACACCGGCGTCATCGGATCGATGGAGAGGCCGACGCGGGCGATGATCGTGCGGGAGTCCTGCTCCATCCGCCTCCAACTGACCAGCCCGAGCGGACCGGTCGGCGCGCGGCCGATAAAGATGTTTTCCGCCACCGTCAGCGTCGGGATCAGGCTGAGCTCCTGGTAGATGGTGACGATGCCGAGCCGCTTGGCATCCTGCGGGCTGGATGGATGATAATCGGCACCGTCGAAAGTGATGCGGCCGCCCGACGGCGGCATGACGCCCGAGAGGATTTTCAAGAGCGTCGACTTGCCGGCCCCGTTTTCGCCGAGCAGGCCGAGGATCTCGCCGGGGCGGATATCGAGCGAGACGTCGCTGAGCGCGGTGACGCCCGAGAAATGCTTGGTGATGCCTTCGACGGCAAGCAGGATGGGTTCGGACGATGCGGCTTCAGCGGCTGGCGGCAAGGGTGGCTCCTTCCATGCAGTTGATGTCGCCTGTCAGCGCTTGAACGCCCCCCTCTGTCCGGCAGGACAGAGGGGAGCGCTGTCCCGCCGGCTTTGCCAATCGGCCGATCCCCGCCAAACCCCTACTTCGTCTCGCCAATCCGCTCCGCCTTGTCGAGATTGTCCTTGCCTATGACGATCGGCGTCAGCAGCACCAGCTTCTCCTTCGGCTCGGTCTTGTCCTTGGCAAAGGCCACCGCGATGCGCACCGCGGTGCGCGACTGCTCGCCGGGAAACTGCTCGACGGTGCCCGCAAGCTTGCCGTCACGCACCGCGACCAGCGCTTCCGGCAGTGCATCGAAGCCGTAGATCTTGACGTCGGTGAAGTTGCGCGCGGCACAAGCCTCCATGGCGCCCAGCGCCATGTCGTCATTGGCGCAGACGATGGCGTCCGGCTTGCCGTTGGCGGCAAGGCCGGCCTCGGTCACCGACAGCGCCTCGGCGCGGGCGAAGTTGGCGGTCTGCTCGAAGACGATCTGGTACTTGTCCTTCAGCGGATCGAGAACGTTGTGAACGCCCTTGTTGCGGTCGATCGCCGGGCCGGCGCCGGGCTGGCCCTGAAGGTGGAAGAGTTTGGCGCCATTGGGAAATGCCGCCACCACCGCGTTGGCTTCCGCCTCGCCGCCCTTGACGTTGTCGGCGCCGACATGGGCCAGGATGCCCTCGACGCCGTCGACGCGGCGGTCGATCGTCACCACCGGAACGCCGGCCTTGACCGCTTCCTCGATGGCCGGCGCCAGCGCGTTGACGTCGAGCGGCGAGATGACAATGGCGTTGACCTTCTGCACCAGGGCCGCCTCGATGTCGGCGGTCTGCTTGGTGGCCGAGTTCTGGCCGTCGCTTTCGGTCAAATTGACGCCTTGCGTGGCGGCTTCCGCCTTGATCTCGTTCAGCATGTGCACGAAGAACGGAAAGCCGAGACTGGGCACCGAGCCAAGGATGGTGAGCTTGTCCTGCGCAAACACCGAGGGCGCGGCGACCATCATGGCGCCGAAAGCCGCGGACGACAGCAGGAATTCACGTCTGTTCATGGGATCCTCCTCCACAAAAACGCACGACCCCGAAAACCGGGATCGGTTTCAGGAAGGATCATGCATCGGTTCAAAGTGTTGGAGCATCCTCCCTGCGCCCGAAAACGCATGCCGCTCCAGCTGGCCGCCGCTGTAAAAAGAGCCTCCCACCGACGCCTGCCTGGGGATGCTAACCCAGGGTCAACCATTTGTGCAACCTCGATATAACAGCGCTGTTCGGCAAATTATCGGAATTGTCGGATTTCTGGATCGTGGGCATGCTTCCCAGCACAATAGACACGGCGCATCGCCTCCTGCGGCCTATTTGGCGTTGACTGACTTCATATTCCTTATTGAAAGGCCACCATTAAATGTGTATAAATACACATGAAAAGCGCCGACATTATCCGCCTGTTGGAAGCTGATGGGTGGGTTGAAGTTGCCCGAAGGGGCAGTCATGCGCAATTCAAACACCGCGACAGGCTAGGGCGGGTCACCGTCCCTCATCCCAAGCGCGCTATTCCAATAGGCACCCTGCGCAGCATCGAAAAACAATCTGGACTGAAACTGAGGTGACGGCCATGAAGCAGTATATCGGACTTATCCATAAGGATGCCGACAGCGACTTCGGTGTGTCTTTCCCTGATTTCCCAGGCGTGATTACCGCCGGCAAGGATCTGGATGACGCCCGGTCCATGGCTGAAGAGGCCCTCGCCCTCCACATCGAAGGGTTGGTCGAGGATGGCGGGGCTGTTCCTGAACCCTCCAGTTTGGAGGCTGTGATGGCGGACGCCGATAATCGCGACGGTGTTGCAATCCTGGTCTCGGCCCAGACCCAGACCAGGAAAACAGTGCGTATCAACGTGACGCTTTCCGACGACATTCTCCAAAGGATCGATGCCTTTGCCGAAGCTCATGGCTATACCCGATCCGGGTTTCTCGCAAAGGCCGCTGAAAAAGTGATGGCGCTGGAAGCGGCGTGACCCGTATGAAGCCGCAAATCATCTGCCATATGCTCGCATCACTCGACGGCAGCCTTCATCCAAGCCGCTACACGACAAGTCCGGACGGGACCCGGGCGGAGTGGTCGAGCCTCTACGAACATATCCACAGTGATCTCGCGGCTGACGCCTGGATCGTCGGCCGCGTCACCATGGCCGAGATGAGCAAGGCCGCCGCGCACCCACCAGCCAATGTCGGCAAGGTCGACCGGCCCTATCATTTCGCGCAAATGGATGCGGGCAGTTATGCCGTGGCGCTCGATGCCTCGGGCAAGCTCCATTTTTCCAAACCCGACATCGGCGGCGACCACGTCGTGGTGCTGCTTGGGCGTGACGTTACCGACAGCCATTTGGCCGAGCTTGCCGCCGACGGCGTGTCCTATATCGTGTCGGAAGCGGCGGACATCGATCTCGCGGCGATGCTTGAGGTGCTCGGCAGCGAACTCGGCATAAGCCGGTTGCTGTTGGAGGGCGGCGCCGGCATCAACGGCTCCTTCCTCGCAGGCGGACTCGTCGATGAGCTGAGCCTTCTCGTCGCGCCCGCGATCGATGGACGCGCAGCAAACCAGGCCTTCGTCGAATTCGGCGAGAGCGGCCTGGCGGGCAAGACGCAGTTGTCACTGAAAAGCTGCAAGGCCTTGGCGCATGGGCTCGTCCATCTGCGCTACGCGGTCAGCCCTGCATAACCGGAATCCTAGCCGCTATGCAGCCCGGCTGGCGCCGCTTTGTCAGCGCATCAATACCGCATGGCATCGAGATCGGCGATCAGCGTCGGGCCGGTCGGGTGCCAGCCCAGCCGTGCCTGTGTCAGCGCGCTGGAGGCCGGCAGATCCATCGGCGCGAACATCGCCATCCAGCCGAAATGCTCCGCAGCCTTTTCCGGCGCGATGGAAACGACGGGCAATTTCAGGCCCCGGCCAAGCGCCTCGGCGATAGCGCGCACCTCGACGCCTTCCTCGCCGACCGCGTGATAGCGCGCGCCCGGCTGCCGCTTCTCCACGGCGAGCCGGTAAAGGCGCGCGGCGTCGAGGAGGTGGCCCGCGGAGAAGCGGTTCCGACCTTCGCCGACATAGGCCGAGACGCCTTTTTCACGTGCGATTTCGATGAGCGGCGTGATGAGGCCTTGCTTGACCGGATTGTGGACCTGCGGCAGGCGCACCACCGACACGTTGACGCCGGCGTCCAGCAAGGCATTGCCGGCCAGTTCGGAGGCAATGCGCGGATTGGGATGGCTAGGGTTGAAGACGTCTTCGATCGCCAGTTCGCGATGTCCCGGGCTGCCCATGCCGACGCCGGAGGTGATCACCAGCGGCCGGTCGGAGCCGGCCAGTGCCGAGCCAAGAGCGGCGATGACGCGCTTGTCCTTTTCGCAATTCTCGGCAAACCGCGAAAAGTCGTGGTCGAACGCCGTATGGATCACAGCCTCCGCCTTCGCCCCGCCGTCGCGCAGCCCCTCGGGATCCTCGAGCGTTCCCCGATGCACCTCGGCGCCAGCGGCGGCCAGCGCCTCGGCGCCGGCATCCGAGCGGGTCACGCCGATCACCTGATGACCCGCCTTGATGAGTTCGGGAACGATGGCCGAACCGATGAAACCGGTCGCGCCGGTGAGAAAGATACGCATGCAAAATCTCCTGCACAGTTGCCTGCGTAATATTGCTGGTCTATTATTCTATTAAAGTAGTGATCTTATCATGGTATAATGGCTAACAGGATGCCCTCCAATTCCGCCGGCTCACTGGCAGCGTTCCTGAAAGACCGGCGCACCCGGCTCGATCCGGCGTCCTTCGGCTTCTCGGGGCGCCGACGCACGCCGGGACTGCGCCGCGAAGAGGTCGCCCAGCGCGCCAACATCAGCCCGACCTGGTACACATGGCTGGAACAGGGCCGCGGCGGTGCGCCCTCGGCCGATGTCCTCAATCGCATCGCCAAGGGGCTGCTGCTGACCGAGGCGGAGCGTGAACATCTTTTCATGCTCGGGCTGGGGCGCCCGCCCGAGGTCCGCTACACCGGTGCCGAGGGTGTTAGCCCGCGGCTGCAGCGCCTTATCGACACGCTCGATGCCAGCCCCGCCATAGTCAGGACCGCCACCTGGGATGTCGTTGCCTGGAACCGCGCCGCGCGGGTCGTGCTGACCGACTACAGCGCCCTGCCCGAGGGCGAGCGCAACATCCTGCGCTTCATGTTCCTCAGTCCCCATATCCGCGCCAGGCAGCACGACTGGCAAAACCTCGCTCGTTTCGTGGTCGGCTCGTTCCGTGCCGATGCGGCACGCGCCGGCGCTGTCTCCGAGGTGCGCGAACTCGTCGACGAGCTTTGCAGCGCCAGCCCCGAGTTTGCCGCCCTGTGGCGGGCAAACGACGTGCTCAGCCATGGCGACGGGACAAAGCGCCTGAAACACCCGGAACTCGGCGATATCGAGCTTGAATATTCGGGCTTCGCGGTCGACGGCCGGCCGGATTTGAGCCTGACCGTCTACAACCCGGTCGACAGCGCCGTCGCCGACCGCATCCGCGCGCTGACTCTCGCCCGACACCCCAAAGAGTAAGGGCCTGATAACCCGTCCACGGGGATGACGCCCGCCCTCAAACGCGCTCGCAGACCGCCTTCAGGATCTGCAAGGTCGGACCCCAGTAGAGATCGGCATGCGGACGGATCGCCGGTTCGGCGAAGTCGCTGAGCGTCAGCGTCAGCAGCGTTGCCCCATCCGCCGGCGCCAGATCGAAGCTGACCACCGTGTGGTTTTCGGGCACGTCCGCCAGACGCGGGGCCGACAACGTGCTCCAGTAGCTGTAGGCGAACGCCCTCTCCTGCGCGAAAGCCCGGATAGTTCCGTGGTTTTCGAACGGCATTCCGTGCAGCACTCCCTGTATCAAGATCGCGCCGCCGACAAGTCTCTCGAGGCTGACGGTCAGCGCCTCGTCGGACATCCATTGCGGGATCATCGCGGGCGTCGTCAGCACCTGCCAAATCTTGGCAGGCGTTGCAGCGATGACGACGGTCTTGATGATCGGTGCGGCAGACTCACTCATGCGCTGCAATTTATCGCGGATGCGGCGACGACAATATCGTCGTTCGGGCGGTGCGGCGCATGCGAAGGCAGCAGCGCGGCTTGCGAAGCGATCGTGGCCCGTGGCATCTGTCGGCTCCACCAGCGCAGACGGGCAGCATGACACCACGGCAGACACGGCAGAGCGGGCAGGCAGGCGGCGCCCGGCGTCAGTCTCAACCGGGCGCTGTCGAAGCTCGGCCTGTGCTCGCGCACGCAGGCGGATGTGCTGATCGCGGAGGGCCGCGTGCGCGTCGGCGGCAAGGTCGTGCGCAATGCAGCCCTGCGGGTCGACCTCGACCGCGACCGCATCGTCGTCGACGACAGGCCGGTGGTTGCCGAGCGCAAGGTCTATCTCATGCTCAACAAGCCGCGCGGGCTGGTCACCACCCGCGACGACCCGCAGCAGCGCGACACCGTCTATGCCTGCCTCGAAGGGCTCGACCTGCCCTTCGTCTCGCCGGTCGGCCGCCTCGACAAGGCCAGCGAAGGCCTGCTGCTGATGACCAACGACACCCGGTTTGCCAACCGGCTGATGGACCCGGCTTCGCATTTGCCGAAAACCTACCGCGTGCAGATCGGCACGGTGCCGGACGCGGCGATGTTGAAGACGTTGCGCGCGGGCGTGAGCGTCGACGGCGAGATCCTGACCACGAATTCGATCGAACTTTTGCGCAGCGGCGGCCGCACCGCCTGGCTGGAGATCGTGCTCGAGGAAGGCCGCAACCGCCACATCCGTCGCCTGCTCGCCGCGCACGGCGTCGAGGTCCTGCGCCTCATCCGCATCGCCATCGGCCGCCTGCCGCTCGGCGACCTCGCCAAGGGCACGGCACGGCGTTTGACACCGGAGGAACTGGCGCTGCTGACGGGGTAAGCAGCGCGTGCGCTGGTGCAGGCTCACAGCAATCCGTCCTGACGGAAAGCTGTCAGGAGGCCTGGCCTATAGGTCGGATGGGAGCCGGCCACGGCTTCAACGATCAGGAGCCAAAGCAATGAATTTCGTCTCTGTCCGCATCATCACTTCGGACGTTCAGCGCCTCGTGCGCTTCTACGGCGAGATCACGGGCATGCCCGTGACGGTCTACACGGAAGACTTCGCGGAACTGGCGACACCGGCCTGCACGCTGGCGATTGGCAGCACGCGCACCTTGATGCTGTTTGGCGGCGACATCGCCCGCCCCGCCGACAACCATACCGTCATCCTCGAGTTCCGCGTCGGCGACGTCGATGCTGAATTCGCCAGGCTCTCGGACCTCGTCAGGAATGTTACTGTGCAGAAGCCAACCACAATGCCCTGGGGCAATCGCTCGCTGCTGTTTCGCGACCCCGATGGCAATCTGGTGAATTTCTTCACGCCGGTGACCGCCGAAGCGATCAAGAAATTCGACAGGTAGGGCGGAAGCGGCGCCGCTGGCCAAAGCCGCCCTACTTCTGGTTCCATTTCCGGATGACCGGCTCGCTCAAATCATGCTCGTAGCCGAGCACGCTGATGCTGGCTGTTTCAAGCACAAGCAGCGCGCCGCCTTCGGGCGGCAGGCCAATCCAGCGCGCCGCCAGCACGCGCAAGAAATGCGCGCTGGAAAACACCAATATGCCGGCATTGGCCTCGCGCAGCCCGGCGATAATCCTGTCGGCCCGCGCGCCGACATCGGCCGCCATCTCGCCCTTTGGACAACCATCGCGAAACACATTCCAGCCGGGGCGCTCGGCCAGGATCTGTTTTGTCGTCAGCCCCTCATAGGCGCCGTAGTCCCATTCCTGCAGATCGTCCTTCTTGACGCTCCGCGCGTCGAAGCCGGCCAGTACACTGGTGTTGTAGGCGCGCTGCGACGGGCTCGACCATACGGCCGAAAAAGACAGCCCCTTGAGCCTATCGGCGACACCCCGCGCGGCGGCCTCGCCAACCGGGGTCAACGGCATGTCGGTGCGGCCGGTATGCTGCCCCGAAAGGCTCCATGCCGTCTCACCATGCCGGACCAGATGGATTTGGGGATACGCGTTGCTCATGGAATGCCTTTCAGTGTCGCCAGCACCTTAAGCGACGATGCGGCAAAGGGGAATCCGCTTGGTACAAAACTGCGTGGTCGCCTGGCCTTGATCGGCGGCGGGCCGGCCCTGTGATCGGCCCGAGGCCGCAACTATATCAAGGCCAGCCTCCACAAGGCTCCCGCCACCACAAGGGCACGGGCCCTTGCACAACAAGTCGAGATCGTCATGTACAAACATCTGCTCATCGCCACGGACGGATCGGAACTGGCCGACAAGGGCGTTACTCACGGCCTGACGTTGGCCAAGGGCCTCGGCGCTGCTGTCATCTTCGTCACCGTCTCGGAACCATTCCCGATCTTCGCCTTGGGCGGTGCCATGGCCGGCTATGCCGCCGGCAACGAACTGGCTGCCTACAAGGAAGAGGCGGGACGACACGCTAAGGAAGTGCTCGACAAGTGCAAGGCGTCGGCGAACGCCGTCGGCGTCTCCGCGGAGGTCGTGCATGTCGAGGACAAGCGGCCCGCCGAAGCCATCCTGGAACTGTCGCAGGCCCTGGGCTGCGACCTGATCGTCATGGCTTCGCACGGCCGCCGCGGACTGGGCAAGCTGCTTCTCGGCAGCCAGACGGCGGAAGTGCTGTCCTACACGGAAATCCCGGTGCTGGTCGTCCGCTAGGTTCTGCCACGGACCCACCAAGCCATTGGGTCGTTGTGAAGAAAGCTATCCACGCCAATGTCACATTATCCGCCGTCGAAGAGCGTTCCGATCAATATTCGCGCCAAGCCGGGAGTTCGCAATCTGATCGACCGGGCAGCGAAGTTGCTCGGCGAAAGTCGCACTGACTTCATACTTGACGCGGCGCAATGCGCCGCTGAGGACACGTTGCTCAATCGTCTTGTGTTTGCCACTGAGCCGGATGTCTACGCTGCTTTTCTGAGCCGTCTCGACGCCTCGCCGCAACCAAACGATCGATTGCACCGCACTATGACGACAAAGGCTCCGTGGGACCCTCCGTGATGCAGCCGGCTCCGGTTCCTTCTGATCCACCACGAACACGGCGAAAACTTCATCAATCGAGCCACTGCCTCGCAGCCATCGCTTCCCCCCGCTAGACAAAGCCCCGACGCGGGCACCCCAACGAATGCCCGCACATTAACCGTCGCCCAAACGCGGTTTGACCTTGTGTCAATCAACGGGGCTCATTAGGTACTTGTAACCAGATACTTGTAATCGCCTTTCTGGCCTTCTAAATCGAAAAAGAAAATCCATGATAGATCTGGCATTTCATCAATCTTACCTATCCATTGGTAGGTTTCCGAACATTACGTTGCCAGACTTTACGTTGATCACCGGCCCTAACGGCGCCGGGAAAAGCCATCTGTTAGAGGCCATAAACTTGGGATCTATCAAGACGGATGCAGCTCCAAAGCAAAGCCCTAGCGATCAAACACAAGTCCGTTTGTTCAATTGGTCAACTATGGTTCCGCAGGATACAAATGTTTTCTCAAGCGAAACTATTCGCCAAGAGCGTCAGAACCTTTACACAACGTTCTCAAGCCTTCGTAATAGTCAAGGATGGCTCGAACCTGCGCGATCCGTTATTCGCAGATATAACCTCGACGATCGATATTTAAGTGATCCAGGGAGTATTCTCTCTTTGCCAATGGCGGAGATAGCCATTCTAATCGGAGACGGCAGCGGAGTCGTTAACAATTTTCTACTCGAACTTCAAGGTCATCTATCCAGTTTCGACAACGCGATGCTGAGTGGAGTCGATGCTGACTCGCAGTATAGAATAAAACAGGCGTCAAAATATTCGAACAAGCAGATTTCATCTCTCTCAGAAAAAGACGTAATATCCTCACAAATTCCAAGTTGGGGGCAAGGTGATTTATTTCAGCAAAATTTTTCCAAGTTATTTGTGGCTTATAGGGATCTGGTTCTTGCAAATAACCTTGCCGAACTTAGAGCTTCAAAAGGAAATGCAGAAAAATTTCTTAGTGCTGAAGCTTTTACAGGGCAATACGGACCTCCTCCATGGGAATTCGTAAACGCTTCAGTCCGAGAGGCAGGTTTGGATTTTGAGATAAATTCCCCAAATTTGGACGACTACAGTCATTTTACCCCGAAGCTATCCAAGAGATCTACAGGATCTTCGATTGCCTTTAGCGCCCTATCCTCGGGAGAGAAGGTACTTATGTCGTTTGCGTTTTGTGTATATTACTCGAACGACAGTCGACAAATTGCATTGCGCCCGAAAGTTCTATTACTTGATGAGATTGATGCACCCCTGCACCCCTCTATGTCGAAGAACGTGATCGATACAATTTCCAAAACACTCGTCGGCAATTTTGGAATCAAAGTTATCGCCACGACACATTCTCCATCGACGGTTGCACTGGCACCGGAGGAAAGCATCTACACGATGAAGCTGGGCCAGCCCGGATTGCACAAGAGCTCAAAAGCTGCCGCGCTAAATATCTTGACGGTGGGCGTCCCTACAATCGCGATATCCTATGATGGCCGCCGACAAGTTTTTGTCGAGAGCCCAATCGATGCTAAGATTTACGACGGCCTCTACAAGCTGGTTAAGCCTAAAATATCTTCCGAACGTTCGCTAGAGTTCGTTGCGACCGGCACTCGAAAGGCCGGTAGTGGCGATCTAAATACCGGCTGCGACAACGTAAAACGGCTCGTTGAGGATCTATGCAATGCCGGTAACATGTCCGTTTTTGGGCTACTCGATTGGGATGGAAAACGGGACCCAACCGATCGTATCTCCATTCTAGGACACGGCATTCGCAACGGCATTGAAAACGTTCTGCTTGATCCGTTACTCATAGCACTTACTATTTGCCGTAGTTTTTCTGGACAACAGGAGAAAATTGGCATTCCTGGGAATTTGGGTTACCTTGACCTAGCGCTCTATACCGATCAACAGTTTCAAAATGTTGTTGACCGGGTTGGAGAAACAGTATTCGGCGGCATCGCGATTGAGAGAATACCATCAAGGTATATTGGAGGAATGAGCTTAGAAATTGATAAGAGGTTTGGAGATACGGACGATCATATGCTTGAGGAAACGATTTTGAGATCGTTCCCTTTCCTGCGCTCAATCGCCAAGCAAGGGCAAGATGGAAAACTGCTCGAGCATATCGTCACGGTCGTTCTTAGCGACGTACGTTTCATGCCGATAGAGGTGAAGGAAGTTATGACCGACCTTCTCGAACGGGCAGCGCATACCTAACCATTTTCAAGCGCCTCGCCCTCTCCTGCCTAGAGCACCAACTCCCCCACAAGATAAACACCCAGCGCCAGCAATCCCACGAAGAATACGGTGCGGAAGGTCTCGACGCTCATCGTCCGGCGCAGCGCCTGGCCGGCGAACATGCCGGCCAGCGCCGGCACAAGGGCTGCGACCGACCCCACCAGTTGCGCGCTCGGCGACGCCAGTGCGCCGGTCCTAAACAGCCCGATGGCAAGCGCTGCCGTCGACACGGTAAATGATAGGCCGAGCGCCTGGATCAGGTCTTCTTTCTCCAGCCGCAGCGATTGCAGATAGGGCACGGCCGGGATGACGAAGACCCCGGTGGCGCCGGTGACCAGCCCGGTCGCCACACCGACCAGCGGTGATACCAACGCCTCGTGGTGCGCCGGCGTGGTGAAGCCAAGCTTGAGCAGGCCGAGAATGGCGTAAAGCACCAGCGCCGCACCGAGCCCGGCCGAGGCAACGCCAGAGTGTGTGCCGGTGAGCAGGCCGGTCCCGGCGACGGTGCCAAGCACGACGCCGGCCATCATCGTCCACAACCGATTGCACAGCCCGCCGAAGGATGGGCCGGTGAACAACTGCCAAAGATTGGTGACCAGCGACGGGATCAAGAGCAGGGCAGCCGCCTGCGCCGGCGGCATCGTTACCGCCAGCAGCCCCATCGCCACGGTCGGCAGCCCCATGCCGACGGCACCCTTGACGAAGCCCGCGGCAAGGAAGACCGCGCCGATCCAGGCGATGACGCCGACGCTCAGCACGGTCGTTCCTTCGGGGTGCCGCTTCGATCAGTCATGCAACAGCATGTCCGCCGCATCATCGTCGGGTGCGGGTTTTGCAGGCGTTGCTTCCTGGTGGACAGGGGCAGCCATCGCCACGCAACCGCACTGGCCGGGCTCCGCTCGCGCCATGGCAAGCGAGGCCACCGCGATCGCAAGCACGATCGCCGCGCTTTCAAGTATGCCGGGTCCATGCCGGCCTGGCGCCTTTTCGCTCATCGCGCATCTCCATCGCAAAAGATTTGACTGACATGCCGGCCGCCCACAATGTGGAAGTTACGCCGTCAGCCTTCGCCTGCGCCGAAGGCTGAAACCCTGCAGGAGAAGAAAGATGCGCTTCGATCTTACCGATCTCCGGCTGTTCCTGCTGGTCGCCGAGCGCGGCAGCATCACCCATGGTGCCGAACTTGCGGGGCTGGCGCTCGCCTCCGCCAGCGCCCGCATCAAGGGCATGGAGGAAAGCCTCGGCGCGCCGCTTTTAGAGCGGCGGCGGCGCGGCGTGGTGCCGACGGCCGCCGGGCAGGCGCTGCTGCACCATGCGCGGGCGGTGCAGAACCAGATCGAGGCGATGGCCGGCGACCTCGGCGCCTATGCCACGGGCTTGCGCGCCCGCGTGCGGCTGATGGCCAACACGGCCGCCACCAGCGCGCTGCTGCGCGACATGCTGCCGGCCTTCCTCGTCGCGCATCCCGGCATCGACATCGACCTCGACGAACGCCCCAGCCACGAGATCGCAGAGGCGGTGGCAAGCGGTGCCGCCGATCTCGGCATCGCCGCGACCTGGGCCGGCCTTTCGCATCTGGAGCAGAAGCCGTTCTTCATCGACAGGCTCATGGTGATCGCCGCGCGAGACTGGCCCGACCTCGAAGGCAATACGACCAACCTCGGCGACCTGCTCGGCGAAGCCTTTGTCGGCCTGAGCGCCGGCCATCCCTTGCAGGAGCACATCGCCCGTCAGGCCGCCCGCCTTGGCGGCCATCTGCACTTCCGCATCCGCGTGCCCGGCCTCGACAATGTCTGCCGGCTGGTCGCCCAGGGCGCCGGCATCGCCATCGTGCCCGAAAGTGCCGCGCGCCGCTCGGCACGCTCGCTGCGAAGCCTGCGGCTGACCGACGACTGGGCGACGCGCCAGCTGAACCTCTGTGCCCGCCGCTTCGATGAGTTGACGCCACAGGCAAAACTGTTGGCGGCAGCGCTGGTCTGAGCCCTGACAGCGACCACCTATCCCCAGCAGCGCTGAATCATTGCCTTGCTTTTCAAATATCCGTGACGTAGCTTGTTTACACATTGGCAAAAAAATAGCCGAAGTTTTTTCCTTTTGTGAAAGACGGGGACTTTGCGGGAACATCTCGATCTGACCGATCGGCGGCTGGTCAAACAGCTGTCGCAGGATGCACAGCCGGGCATCAACCGCATCGCCGAGATGTTGGCGATTTCGGTGCCGACGGTGCGCACGCGGCTGCGCAACCTGCTCGACCGCAACCTGCTCAAGATCGTCGGCCTGCTGAACCTGACCGAGCGCCCCGAGCTGATCTCGGCCATTGTCGGCATCAATGCCCAGGGGCGCGGCCGGGCCCGCGAACTGGCACAGCGCATTTCCGAACTGCCCTTCGTCAACTCGGCTTCGGTGGTCACCGGGCGCTTCGACATCATCGTCGACGTGACGGTGGCCGGTGACGTCGCCGATCTCTACCGCGTCACCAGCGAACTGATCCCCGGCGCCGGCGAGCCCGGCGAAGTCGTGCGCAGCGAAACCTTCGTCGTCATGGCGTCCTGCAACAAATGGGTCAGCCTGCCGGAAGGCTGCTGGTCGGACGACCGCAAGGAGCCGGCATGAAGATCGCGGTACTAGGCGGCCTCGGCCTGCAAGGTCGGGCGGCAATCGCCGACCTCGTCGCCAGCGTCGGCGTCGAGGAAATCGTCTGCGTCGATACCGCAGCGGATGGCCCGGCCCGGCTTGCCGGCCTGACCGATCTTGCCCGCGTGCGCTTCGTGGTGCCTGAAGGCGCGATCGGCCCGGCGCTGGCCACTGTGCTTGATGATGTCGACGCCGTCATCGACCTGTTGCCTCAGCCGCTGATGCGCCAGGCGGTGCAGGCCGCGATCGCCACGCGCACGCCGCTGGTCACCACCAATTACGCCAAGTCGATCGCCGACCTGGCGCCAGCCGCCGAACAGGCCGGCGTCTCGATCATGACCGAATGCGGGCTCGACCCCGGCATCGACCTCGTGCTGTACGCGCGCGCCGCCAGGCAGTTCGACTCGATTTCCTCGATCGATTCCTATTGCGGCGGCATCCCCGAGCCGAAGGCGATGGCCAAGCCGCTGTGCTACAAGGTGAGCTGGAATTTCGACATGGTCCTGGTCAGCCAGAATCGCGACAGCGTGATGATCGAGGACGGGAAACGCGTCGCGGTGCCGGCCGGCCAGCAGCACGACAATCCGTTCATCCATGAAATCGAGGTTGCGGGTCTGGGCAAGCTCGAAGCCTTCCCCAATGGCGATGCGCTGCATTATGTCGAGATGCTGGACGCCGCCAAGGGATTGCGCCGCTCCGGCCGCTACACGCTGCGCTGGCCGGGATGGTCGGCCTTCTGGGCGCCGCTGAAGGAGCTTGGCTTCCTCTCCGAAGACAAGGTGCCCGGCACCGGCAACAGCCCGCGCGAATTCCTCGGCCGTCTGCTCGGCCCGCAACTGCAATATGGTCCCGGCGAGAAGGACCTGTGCGTGATGCGCAATGTCTTTTCCGGCCTCGAAGACGGCCGCGCCAAGACGGTGACGTCGGACCTGATCATCGAGCGGGACCTGGCTTCGGGCCTGTTCGGCATGAGCCTCGGCGTCGGCTATCCCGCCAGCATCGTGGCGCAGATGCTCGCGCGGCGTGAGATCACCAGACCGGGCCTTTTGAACCCGCTGCTGGACGTGCCCGACATCAGGTTCTTCGATGAACTGGCCAAGCGTGGCATCACAGTTTCCGAGACGGTGGCACGGGACTGAGGCAGGAAGATTTTCGAACGGTGGCTGCCGTCGGCAACGGCGCTGCCGCTCAAAAAGCACCCCAAAGGGTGAAAAACAACGTGGAACAATAAAACAAGGAGGAATACCGAAATGAAGATTGCCAGACTTTTCATCGCCGGGCTTGCACTCGCCGGGCTCACTGCCGCTGCCAGTGCCGGTACGCTCGACGACATCACCAAGCGCGGCGAGTTGCGCGTCGCCGTGCAGACTCAAGGACCGCCCTTCTCGCTGGTTGGCGCCAACGGCGAACGCACCGGCAGTTCGGTCGAACTGGCCGAACTGATGGCCAAGGAAATGGGTGTGAAAATCACGTTCCTCGACTTCGACTGGGATGGTCTGATTCCGGCGCTGTTGTCGGGTAAGGCCGACCTTCTGGTCGCCGACATGACACCGACGCTGGCGCGTGGCATGAAGGTCGCCTTCACCACGCCTTACATGTATACGGGCAGCACTGTCTTCACCAAGGCCGACAGCAAGTTCAAGACCACCGAGGACTGCAAGGCCAAGGGCACCAAGATCGCCGTGCTGCTCGGCGCCACCGGCGAGAAGGAAGCCAAGAACGCCTTCCCCGATGCGGACATCAAGAGCTACAAGGGCGGCGGTCCGCTGCTGCTCGACGCCGTCAACAACGGCCAGGCCGATTGCGGCGTCAACGACGTCTCGGCGGTCAAGGGCCAGTCGACCGCCTATCCGGCCGGCAGCTTCACCATCATGCCGGACCTGTTGTCGAAGGAGCCGCTTGCCTTCGCCACCCGCTATGACGAGCCGGACCTGTTGATCTGGATGAACCTGTTCCTCAACCAGGTCACCATCGACGGACGCCTGCAGAAGAACCTCGACTACTGGGTCAATTCCGACGCCTGGAAGAAGGATCACTGAGGAATTGAATTAGCGAGTAGCGAATAGGGAGTAGCGAATAGGGAATGGCCGTTCCGGCCATGCTTTGCTGCTCCCTAATTCTCTACTCGCTATTCGCTATTCGCTACTCGCCCTTCCTGCACTCTGGGGATTGCACCCAACGATGCTCGAAAATTTCAGTTTCCGCACCATCGTCGAATACCTGCCGCTGTTCGGACAGGGCCTGATCACGACCGTCTGGCTGTCGGCGCTGTCCTTTGTCGGCGCGCTCATCGTCGGCATCGTGCTGTGCGCCATGAACCTGCAGCGCGGCTGGCTGTTTCGTGTGCCGGCCAAGGCCTATATCGATGCGGTGCGTGCCACGCCCTTGCTGGCGCAGCTCTATTTTCTCTATTTCGGCCTGCCCCGGCTCGGCTTCGTGCTGCCGGAACTCGTCGTCGGCATCCTCGCGCTGTCGCTGAACAGCGGCGCCTATATCGCTGAAATCATTCGGGCCGGCATCCTGTCGATCCCGCGCGGCCAGGTCGAAGCCAGCGTCGCTTCGGGCATGACCTATGTCCAACGCATGCGCTTGGTCGTCCTGCCGCAGGCCTTCAAGGTGACGATCCCGCCGCTGCTTGGCCAGGCGATCGTGCTGGTCAAGGATTCCGCCCTTCTGTCGCTGATCTCGGTTTCCGAACTGACGCGCGCCGGCCAATTGCTCGCCTCCGACCGCTTCATGCCGGCCGAAGGTTTCCTCACCATCGCTGCTTTCTATTTGCTGCTGTATTACGGACTGAAAGGACTGGCTGGCGTCTCCAGCCGCTGGCTCGGCACGGCGGGGGCGCGGACATGATCTGGCAACAACTGCAAAGCCTCGCCGGCTCCTATCCGCTGGCCCTGCGCGGCCTCGGCATGACCGTGATGCTGTCACTGATCAGCCTTGTGCTCGGCACCCTGCTCGGCTTCGGCCTCGGCATCCTGCGGACCGGCGGCAACCGGCTGATCTCGGGCTTGATCGGGGCCTGGGTCGACCTGATTCGCGGCACGCCGTTCCTGGTGCAGATCTTCCTGATCTTCTTCATCCTGCCTGAGTTCGGTATCGAACTCGATGCCTTCACCGCCGGCATCATCGCGCTGACCAACCTCGCCGCCTGCTTCATCTGCGAGATCGTCGTCGCCGGCATCCGCTCGGTGCCGACAGGTCAGGTCGAGGCGGCGCTGGCGTCCGGCCTGTCGCGCTTGCAGCGCATGCGCCAGGTGGTCCTCCCACAGGCGATGCGCATCGTGCTGCCGCCGCTGGTCGGGCAGTATGTGCTGCTGATCAAGGATTCTTCTGTCGTCTCAGCGATCGGGCTCACCGACCTCACCCGGGTTGGCTGGCTGGTGGTGCAGCGTGTGCCCAACGGCCTGCTGGTCTTCTTCCTCGTCGGCGTCGGCTATTTCATCGTTTGCTATCCGCTGATCATGCTGGCCCGCCGGCTGGAGCAGCGCATGGGCGCGGCGCATGGCGAGGTGCAGTTGTGACTTCCAACCCCAAAGGTCCAGAAAACATGACCAAAACGGGCCTTGCCAAAACCGGCATGATCGACTTTCGCGGCGTCAACAAATGGTTCGGCACGCTCAATGTGCTCAAGGATATCACGCTCAGCGTCGAGCCGCGCGAAGTGGTCGTCGTCTGCGGCCCGAGCGGCTCGGGCAAGAGCACGCTGATCCGCTGCGTCAACGGCCTGGAGGCGATCAAGGACGGGGACCTCGTCGTCGACGGCCAACGCCTGGGCGACCCCGCCACCAACATGACGCAGCTGCGCACCGAGATCGGCTTCGTCTTCCAGTCGTTCAACCTCTACCCGCATAAGACGGCACTCGAAAACGTCACGCTCGCCCCAATCCATGTCCGCAAGATCCCGCGCGCCGAGGCTGAAAAAGCAGGCCGCGAATTGCTGGCCAAGGTTGGCCTCGCCGACAAGGTCAATGCCTATCCCGCACAGCTCTCCGGCGGCCAGCAGCAGCGCGTGGCGATCGCGCGTTGCCTCGGCATGCGGCCCAAGATCATGCTGTTCGACGAGCCGACCTCGGCGCTCGATCCCGAGATGATTTCCGAAGTGCTCGACGTCATGGTGGCGGTCGCCGAGGAAGGCATGACCATGATGGTGGTGACGCACGAGATGGGCTTTGCCCGCAAGGTAGCCCAGCGCGTGGTGTTCATGGACGCCGGCGCCATCGTCGAAAGCGGCACGCCGGACGAGTTCTTCTCACACCCCAAGACCGACCGCAGCCGCGCTTTTCTGAGCAAGATTCTCAGGCATTGAGGCGCGGTCAGGCCGCCTCTTCCGGATTGCCGCCAATGGCGAACGCAACCCGGCCGCGGCGCCTCAGCAACACGATGGCGAGGAAGGCGATGACGCCGCTCGCGGCGACGACCACCAGGACCCACAGGGAATTGGCGACGGATGTCCGCGCCATCATGAAGGCGAGCGCGAACGGCGCGAAGGCCGAGGTGAACTGACGGGCAGCGCTCGCCCATCCGAGCCGCGCGCCATAGCCTTCGCGGCCGAAGAGTTCGAGTGGCAAGGTGCCGCCGACGATGCTGGTGAGGCCTGAACCGAGGCCGAACAGCAACACGAACAGGAAGGCGCCGGGCAGCCATGGCGTGGTCAGCAGCAGTGCGCACAGCCCGGCCGTGATCAGCGATGCGGCGATGACGGCGAGGTGCGTCTGCTGCAGGCGGCCGCCAAACAGCATGTTGATCAGCCGGCTGGCGACCTGCGCCGGTCCGAACAGGGTCGAGACGAAGAGGCCTGCGGTTCCGAGCCCCAGCGCCGCCGTCAGCGGCACCATGTGGATGAGGATCGCCGACAGCACGAAGCCCTCGGTGGCGAACCCCGCCAGCATGAGCAGGAACACGGCCCGGCCACGCCGCGGATCGAGCGGCGCGCCCGCTTCAGGGATCGGCTCGCGTTCTTGGCTTCTGGCCGTTGCGTGGCGGCGCGACAGGCGCATCAGCCAGGCGTGGATCGGCAGGCAGAGCCCGAGATTGAGAGCGGCGAACAAGAAATAGACCTCGCGCCATGTCAGATGCGCATGCAGCGCCGAGGTCAGTGGCCAGAACAGGGTCGAGGCAAACCCGGCGATCAGCGTCAGATGGGTGATGCTGCGTTGCGGCCGGGGAACCCCGATCTGCACGATCGCGACGAAGGCAGCGCTGTAGAGGACGAAGCTGGAGGCCAGTTCCATTGCCAGCAATGCCAGAACGAAGCTCACGCGGTCGGGCGCGACGGCGCACAGCGCCAGCGCCACGGCTGCCGCCACCGAGCCGACGGTCATGATGCGGCCGGCGCCGAAGCGGTCGGCCCACCGCCCGGCAGTCGGCGCGAACAGGCTGCCGGCAAAGAGCGAGGCCGACAGCGCGCCGAATACCCAGCCTTCCGTGAGCCCGAACTCCCCAGCCATTGCCGGCGCGAGGATCGAGAAGCTGTAATAGAGCGTGCCGTAGCCGATGATCTGGGTCAGCCCAAGCGCCCAGATTGCCTTGCGCAGGACAGATCGTTCAGGCATCGACGCCGGCCGCCATATTCTCTCGCGTCTCGGTGGCTGGCGCGGTTGCGCAGCCGCAACCCGATGCGCCGGTTGCTTTGGCGTCCGCATCCCTGACGCAGCAGGCATCGACAGCGGCGGGCGCGGGCCCGCCACAGCAGCCGGCGCTTGCCGACACCGTCACGACACCGACGGCGCTGCACACGCCGGTCTCCGGCAGCACCAGCCGGACTTCGCGGGCCGCGGCATGGTCTCCGGCAATATCGGCCACCACCGAGCGGACTTGCTCGTAGCCGGTCGCCATCAGGAAAGTCGGGGCACGGCCGTAGGATTTCGAGCCGACGATGGTGAAGCCCGGTTCGGGGTGCGCGAGCTCTGCAATGCCATGCGCCGGAACCGTGCCGCATGAGTGGTAGTTTGGATCGATCAGTGGCGCCAGTGCCGGCGGCGCTTCGACGGCGTGATCGAGCGCGATGCGGATTTCGCTCAGGAACGACAGGTCTGGCCTGAAGCCGGTGGTGACGACGATGCGGTCGATGGCCAGGTTGAACGGCTTGCCACCCAGGTTGGCGTCGACGACAAGTCCCTCGCCCTGTGTCTCGATGCCGTTGACGGCGAAAGACGTCAGCATGTTCAGCCTGCCATCCGTCATCGCCTGCCTGGCCGCCAGCCCAAGCGCGCCGCGTTCAGGCAACTGGTCGTTCAGCCCGCCGCCGAGCAGCCTGTCGACGCTGGCGTGGCGCAGCGCCCAGAAGATCTCGGTGCCCGGTGCCGCGTCCTGCAACTCCATCAGCGCCAAAGCGACGTTGATGGCCGAGTGCCCGCCACCGATGACCAGGATGCGCTTGCCCGCATAGTCTTCTCTCGCCTTGCCGACCACGTCGGGAATGCCATAGGCGATGCGTGCCGACGCCTCGCTTTCGCCGGCAACCGGCAGCCCGTCGACGCCGATCGGATTTGGCCGCCACCATGTTCCGGACGCGTCGATGACCGCGCGCGCGAGAACGCGGTGTTCGCCGCCGGCATCGCGATAGCGGATGACGAAGGGCGCGTCCTTGCGGCCATCATTGGCGACCTTGTCGTGTCCCTGACGGGTGATCGCGGTGACCTCGGCGCCTAGCTTCAAATTGGCGGCGATCGCGGGAAGCCGGCCAAGCGGCGCCAGATAATCGCGCACGATCTCGCCGCCGGTCGGCAGGCCCTGGCTATCCGGCGCCGTCCAGCCGGAGCGGTCGAGCAGCGCCCGCGCCGCCGCATCGATGTTATATTTCCATGGCGAAAACACCCGCACATGTCCCCAATCGAGCAGCGCCGCACCCACGCTTTCGCCGCGTTCCAGGACGAGCGGAGTGATGCCGCGTTCGACCAGATGCGCCGCGGCTGCCAGCCCGACCGGGCCAGCGCCGATCACCGCGACGGGAAGGTTTGCCATCATGTCCATAGGTTCGATCCTTCCGGTATGTTCGAATTATAAGCGTGAAAAAATCAAGCCAGCGCTTTGCCGGCGGTGGGCGCGCAGGCGGCGTCGGCGCAGCACTCGTCGGCGAGATAGCCGATCAGCGCATTCATGCCAGGATAGTTGGCGCGGCAGATCAGCGTCGTCGCTTGCCGCTCCTGCGTCACCAGACCGGTGTCGACCAGGCGCTTGAGGTGATGCGACAGCGTCGATGACGGGATGTCCAGTTTTTCCTGGACACTGCCGACGGCAAGCCCGTCATCACCGGCGCGCACCAGGATGCGATAGAGCTGAAGCCGCGTCGGATTGCCGAGCGCCTCGAGCTGGGCGGCTGCTTTTTCGAGTTTCATGGAAATAAATTACGCGGCACTTTTCGCGCCGTCAACTTAATTTCGAAAAATATGGAAATAGCATCAGCCGGCGCGTTTGCCCGAGGCGCCTGTGACCACCTCGCCATCCTCCTTGGTGAACGCGCCGATCTCCGGGTTGGGCAGGATGTCCAGCACCTTTTCCGACGGCCGTGCAAGGACGACGCCGAGCGGGCTGACCACGATCGGCCGGTTGATCAGGATCGGATGTGCCAGCATGAAATCGAGGATCTGCTCGCCGGACCATTTCGGGTCGGCAAGGCCGAGTTCGGCATAGGGGGTGCCGTTCTCGCGCAGCAGGTCTCGCGGTGTGATGCCCATCGCGGCGATCAGTTCGACCAGCCTTTGTCGCGACGGCGGCGTCTTCAGATATTCGATCACCTCCGGCTCCTCGCCCGACTGCCGGATGATGGCCAGCGTGTTGCGCGACGTGCCGCAATCGGGATTGTGGTAGATGGTGATGGTCATTTCGAGGCCTTCCCGGTCGACATGGTATTCCGGACGGCGCCGCCCTTCTCGTACCAGCCCTTGCTGCGGTTCACGATCCACACCACCGACAGCATGACCGGAACCTCGATGAGCACCCCGACCACGGTGGCAAGGGCCGCGCCCGAATTCAGCCCGAACAGCGCGATCGCGGCGGCCACCGCCAGCTCGAAGAAGTTCGACGCGCCGATCAGCGCCGATGGTCCAGCCACGCAGTGCCGCTCGCCGCTGAGGCGGTTGAGCAGATAGGCAAGACCGGAGTTGAAATAGACCTGGATCAGGATCGGCACTGCCAGCAGCACGATCACCAGCGGCTGCGCAATGATCTGCTCGCCCTGGAAGCCGAACAGCAGCACCAGCGTCGCCAGCAAGGCAATCAGCGACAAGGGCTGCAGCCTGGCAAGCAGGGCATCGAGCCCGACCTGTCCCCTCGCTGCCAGCAGCCGGCCACGAACCAGCTGCGCGACGATCACCGGCGCGACGATGTAGAGTGCGACCGACAGCATCAGCGTGCCCCATGGGACGGTGATCGCCGACAGGCCGAGCAGCAGGCCGACGATGGGCGCGAAAGCGACGATCATGATCGCGTCGTTGAGCGCTACTTGCGAAAGTGTGAAATTCGGCTCGCCGCGCGTCAGGTTCGACCAGACGAAAACCATCGCCGTGCAGGGCGCCGCAGCAAGGATGATCAGTCCGGCAATGTAGGAATCGATCTGCACGGCGGGCAGCCACGGCCGGAACAGCCAGCCGATAAAGAGCCAGCCCAGCAGCGCCATCGAGAACGGCTTCACCGCCCAATTGATGAACAGCGTCACGCCGATGCCGCGCCAATAGGTGCCGACCCTGGCCAGCGAGGCGAAATCGACGCGCAAGAGCATCGGCACGATCATCAGCCAGATCAGCACGGCGACAGGAATGTTGACCCTGGCGATCTCGGCCGACGCGATGGCGCCGAACACGCCTGGCAGCAGATGGCCAAGCGCGATGCCCGCGACGATGCACAATGCCACCCACACCGTCAGATATTTCTCGACGAAGCCGATGCCGGGCCGCACCGCCTCAGCTGCGTTCAGAGCATGATCGGTCATGATGGCTTTCCTTGTTCGAACGCGCGCGGCGGACAGTCACAAGCCCCTCAGCAGTCACAGGTCACGGCATTGATGACGGGACGGCAGAGCTCCGGCGCGCCATTGCAGCAATCTTCCATCAGATAGGCCAGCAGGTCGCGCAAGCCGGTCATGTCGGCGACATAGCGCACGGTCCTTCCGTTGCGTTCGGGACGGATCAGCCCGGCATGGGCAAGCACCTTCAGATGCGCCGACATGGTGTTCTGGACCGTGTCCAGCCTCGTTGCGATCTCGCCCGCCGGAATGCCTTCCGGACCGGCACGCACGAGCAGCCGGAAGACATCCAGCCGCGTCTCCTGGCCAAGTGCGGCCAGCGCGTTCAAAGTGCTTTTCTTATCCATATATCCGAATCCTTGGATTTATGGATATCGGCTTCCCAGCGATCTGTAAAGCGTGTCCGCCGCCATCATGTGACGGCAAGCACCTTTCCCGTATCGTGCTGGCGCACGAAGTCCACGCGGGCGCCGTCCCAGTGGTATCTGTAGTGGCGACCCTGCACTGGAATGGTAATGACATCGGGCCAGAAGATGCCGATACAGTCGCCGCCCGGCATGCGCACGCTGTTCCACACCAGTCCGTCGCTGCCTGCTGCCCGCAGCGCCCGCCCTTCCGCCTGCGAGGCGGAATAGTCATCCGGGTCGAGCACGCCGGACACCGCGTTGACGTCATCGAGGTCGCGGTCGACGCTGCCGATCAGCACGCGGAAATCCGCCGTCCAGCCCGGCCCCTCGTTGGTGGCACCCATGAACTTCTGGTGGTGGTGGATGGTCTCGGCCAGCGCGACGTCCTCGCTGTCGCCCGCATAGTAGATGCCGTAGCTGCCATCCGAGAAGCGTCCCGGCCGCAGCGTCGAACAGTGCACGAAGGGCGCCATCACGAAGCTGGCGCCGGGGCCGGAAACCCGCCTTGCGGCCGACACCTTGCCGAGATCGCCAATCTCGAACCTTATGCGCGGGTTGGTCTTCGCCTCGACGGCGGCAAGCGCCTCCCAGTCGCGCGGGTCGGCAATGTCCTCGAAGAGGTCGATGGGCGGGTGGATGGAGCGGATGATGCGGAAGGTCTGGTGCCAATGGACGCCGCGCCTGACCGCAAGTCCACTCACCATGCACCACGCTCCGCATCGAGCCATTCGCGCATCGCCGAGAGATCGGAGATTTCGCCGCGCAGCATCAGGTCGAGGGCCGACTGGCCGCCGAAGGTGGCATTGGGCTTGCGTATCCAGGCATAGCCGCGCGCCGGCTCCGTGAACAGATAGCGCAGGCCCTTGTGGATGCCCATCAGATGCGCCATGCGGGTGCGCAGATCGCGGTCGATCCTGCCGACGCCGCCTTCTTTCCAGCGCGCCCAGGTGCGCGCCGATATGCCCCCGAGCAGGATGCAGGCCTCGACGTCGCTAAGATTCCAGGCCTTGAATAGATTGACCGTGGTGCGCGCCAGCGCGCCGGCCTCGTCATCCGATATGACGCTGCCAACCGTGGCCGGTGTCGTGACAATGGACTGAAGCTGCATTTTGTTGCCTCGCTATTGGCAGATATATAGCATGCATTTGCCAATTGGCAAGGAGATCAGCAAGGCAGGGCCAATCGCTTTCAGGCCAATGACGGCTTCCGTCTTGTGAAGGCCACCAATCGCCAAAGTCGGCGCCGCCCCTCATCCGCCTGCCGGCACCTTCTCCCCGTATAGTGACAGGGAGAAGGGAGATGGCCGCATCGCTGGCGCCTATTCTGCAACATTGGAGATTGGCGAACCGTCCATGACGGCGTCTTTCTCCCCGTCACTATACGGGGAGAAATGCCCGGCTGTCCGAACCGGATAGATAGGTAACAGAATGGACTGATTAGATGGGTGACAGTTTTCTTGTCCGCCGGGAGGACC
>NZ_JBVVQW010000019.1:0-97501 GCF_055811655.1 Mesorhizobium sp. WSM4809 | reverse complement strand
TCTGCAGAAGCTCTCCGAGCCATTTGGAACAGAGATCGACATTGAGAACGATGTCGGAATCATCAGACTTGCAATCGGCTCACCGTGAGGATTCAACTCATAGGTGGCTTGAATGCCTGGTTCAACTGACAAGCAGATAACTGCGCTGCCGCGTGGACGGACGCGCCTATGTGCTTGCGATTATTGTCCAACCATCTCCTGCGCACGCTGACCGATCAGGAGCTGATCGACAAGGAGACGGTCTAGGGCAATGATCGGCTGGCGCCGGGTTGAAAGGGAGCTACCCTCGCGAGCGCCTGCAGTGATCGTCGTCCGTCCATTCGATCTGCCAAAGAAGCACTTTCGTCATCGTCTATGCTTCGAGATGCAGTCTCACATTGTCCGCGGTTAGACGCCACTCAGCGGGGCGGTGCGCAGGGTGCCACCCAGAAGCCCGTGCCACCGGCCAGACGAGCGTCGCGGCCTTGAACCAGCTTATGGTGCGGCTGTCACTAGCGCTGTTTGTCCGGCTCGTGCCCCCACGGCTGGAGTCAACGCAGGACAATGCCAGCGACGAGCCAGCTCGGTTGGCTCGATCAGGGGCGGTGCCCTGACATAGACTAAGCGGCGAGGCTTCTATTCAGACCGTTCGATTGGGATGTGTCTCTCTCCAATCGTTGTTTCCGGTCAAGGCCGCTCGCCGCGTAGTATTTTCGACGAGATTTGCTCCTGAATCGTATCCATTCGGCGAAGCTTTCAAGTACTCAGACCGTCGGCGGGTCTACTGCCATACGCATCTGCTGTGATTCTGTCAGTGACGCGGAATCAAGGAGGCGTTACGAATGCGAGACAACGCCAGCTGCAGCGAAGCCGCTTGGCAGGAGGAAGGCTTTCTGCGGCGGCCCTTCCCGACAAGCGCCTGTCGGCGGCAACGGTTGCTGGATCAGATGTTAGCTGCGCCGGGCAAGTCGATCCCGGCGGCCTGCGGCGACTGGGCGGCGGCGAGTGCAGCCGCGCGCAGCCGGGCAGAATTGGCTTCACCGAAATCATCAACGCCGGGCGCTACAAGGCCGGACAGCCCAACGTGCTGACCTCGTGCGTGGTGCTGATGCATACGAGCCTGACCGCCACCCTCACCGGCACCGCCCTCGGTCTGACGGCGGCGAAGGTCTGGACACGAACGAAGTTCAAGGGAACGCTCGCGCTCAAGCGGCACATCAATCCCGCGCGCATGCCGATCGAGACGAAGGAGAGCTACCGCTGGCTGGAGAACCTGCGCCAGTCCATCGCGCTCGTTGGCGCGCCCGAGCGCTGCGTACATGTGGGTGACCGGGAGAGCGACATCTACGAGCTCTATTGCACTGCGCAGGACCTTGGTGCCAGCCTTCCTCGTGCGCGTGCAGACGAACAGACTGGCGGAGCGGCCTGCGATGCTGCCCCACACGATCCTGCTCATCTACAGTCCGCAGGCTCTGAATTACATCCACGCACTCGAAGAGAATCCGCCGCCCGGCCACGAGCCGATCGACTGCAAACTGGTGACCAACTTGCCGGTCGAAGATCTCTCCGTGGCGGCCGACAAGCTCAGCTGGTACGCCCTGCGCTGGAGGCGGAGGTGTTCCACAAGGTCATGAAATCCGGCTGCCGTGCCGAGGAGGCGAGGCTCGAGACCGCCGAGAAGCTGGCGAAGTTCCTCGGCCTAGTCGCGGTGGTCAGCTCATGTTCTTCGTCACTATGGCGGTCCGCGCCAAGCCAGAAGTCGCGCACGACAGCGTTCTCACCTTTCGCTGATGGGAAGCCCGAGGCACTTGTCGCCTTCGACTCTCAGCGCTTCGCCGCGAGCCTGAAGATGGCTGGGCGGCTGGGAGAAAGGGGTCACGCATGGAAGGTCGCAGCGGCGAGCCAAACCCTATCCAAAGAGGCCGAGGGTGGCGGAGCCGTATTAGGCCCGATTCGGGCATGGCTTGAAGCCGAGCCGACACTCTCGACAGTCACGGCGCTGCAGCGCCTCATGAGTGCCGATCGTGGCGCTTCACGAAGAAGAGCGTAGGACAGTGCAACTGACCGTGAAGGCATGGCGCGCGGAAACGGCGGAGCGGATCATCCTCGACGGCGGCCGGATGAATACGCGGTCATGTTGGCAGCAACACGCTCGGGAACGTCAAATCTCACTTCCCTTGACAGTCCTAACGTCATGCCCAGCAAGTCGGCATTTGATTGTGCTCCAAGTGACGTACGCAGCTCAAGCTACCCACTAGCATTGATAGGTATACGAAGCTTGGTGATGGGCTATGTTCGCTACCGAAAAACGAGCGCTGAAGGGAATTCCTGTGAAATGAAACTTCAAGTTCTTCCTGCAGAATATGCGCCCTACCGATCCCATGATGTTTTCTCAGCGGAAGGACGTACCGAGATGTTGGATTGGCGGTGGAGGGCATAGCGGGATGCCGATACCTCGATTTGGATGAATTCAGGTATCGGCATGGATCTCGCCCCCCCCCAGCCGCTACAGAGGCCAAAAGGTGGATACGAATCCGACAGAGATCAACACAATTAAGAAAATCGTCACGCTCAGCAACAAAGGAATTCACAATGGTCAACAAGGTCTTTGACCGTAGTAAGGCTGTTTACGTTAAAATTGTCCCCATAAAAGGTCGTGGCGTATTTGCAAACATGCCTTTTAATGTTGGCGACGTGATTGAACACGCACCGACGTGGGGATTTGACGACTCAGCAGCGACGTTCTTAGATCATACAGAACTCATCCAATACTACTTCGTTCGATGCGATAGGCATGTCACAGAGCGTCCTCTGATAGGTTATGTCGTTTTCGGTTTAACCTCTATCGTTAATCACTCTTTTAACCCAAACGCTAAAATCGTGTGGACCGACGAAGAGTCCGGCGCGTGGGTTAGCATTGTTGCGACAAAGCATATCTCGGTCGACGAGGAAATTACTCACTGGTATGCCAATATATCCTCATATGCAGATCTTACAAACTTCGTTGAATGAAACATGTAGAGTAATCTATAACGGTATGTCCTAACCTCCACGTGCTCTATTTTTTCTCAGCTTCGGGATCGCTACTCAATAAGTGGACTAACGCGATAATCTGGGAGTCACCCTGAGTACCGTCCTAAGGCCAGGTTGTCACCGAGCAGGCTTCGAGCCCCGATACGCTCCAGCGCCAGAATAATTTTCCGCAGGGCCACATAAAGCGTCCTCGGCTCACTCGCCGCTCGCCTTCCTTCACGATCCGGCCGTTCTCGTCGACGACAAAGATCTCGGTCTCTTCCAAAGACACGTCAAGTCATGTGTGGATGTTAGCCGTTATGCAAGGAAGACTGAAGCATTGGGCATGTGATCGAGTGCGGTCATGTGTCAGGCCTTGATTTGCGGCGTTCCATATGCCGCGGGCCAGTATGGTGATGCGCGGATCAGGTCCAAATCAGCAAAGCGAGCTTGCGTGGACTCTCAACTGACTCTGATTTTCCTTGACCCCGATCTGATCGATCATTTGCCATGCGGTTCATGCCTTCCTCACATCTCCGACGTCTCGGTCTCAGCAAGCCACGCAGGCACAGTCGCCGAATCTCGGTAGTCCTCCTGTTCGTCAGCATGGCCCAGATGCCACGCGCCATCTTGTTGGCCAGCGCGATTGCCACCAGCATGCGCGGTTTCTTCCACGTCAAGCGGGCAAGCCAGTAGCCGTGGGGCGCGCGCCTCACAGATGCCCATCGGGCCACGGCCATGGCACCGATGATGAGCAACCGCCGAATATCACGCTGGCCCAGTCGATACCTTCCCTAGTCGCTGCTTGCCGCCGCTCGACTTCTGCCGAGGGACCAGCCCGAGTCAGGCTGCGAAATCGCGACTGCACTTGAAAGCCTGCATCGGCAGCAAAGGTTTCAATGGCAAGGGCAGTGATAGGGCCGACACCGGGCATGGTTTGCAAGCATCGAGATGTTGCAGCTTGGTTGGACAGCGTGCCATCGTCTTCTTCAATGCCGCGAGCCGGCTGCTCACTGGTCGATCTGGTCAGGAGAGCGCTGCACATGTCGCGGACCAGATCCGGCAGCTCTGCGCTTTCGTCCTCGACGATTTCTGCCAGCCGTCGTAGGTGGCCGATGCCTTGCGGAGCAAGCATAACCGAAATAGAGGTGCGCGCGCAGCGCATTCACCAATTCGGTTGGCTGATTCACGAACTGCTCTCTGGTACGAACACGATAGCCCGGGACTGCTGCTCCTTGGTCTTCGGTTCGACAAAGCGCATTATCGGTCGTTGCGCTGCTTCGACGATCGCCTCCGCATCGGCGACGTCGTTCTTCTGCCGCTTGATGGTTTGAAATAGGCTGGGGCGATCAGTCTTGGCTCATGGCCAAGCCGAGCCATCTGACGGGCGCAGTGGTGGGAACTGCCGCGGGCTTCCATCGCCACGACACATGCGAGTTGACTCGCGATGAACTTGAAAAACTGCAGGCGCAGAACACGGGAGAGCCGTCTTCTGCCGCTCCGTAGTTGTGTGCGTCAAGTTATGCAAAGATGGCGTGGCATTCAGCGGTGACGTTGGCGTGTCCGCGGCGCAGCCCCCGCGTCTCGCGGAGCGGCGGACACAATGGCGGTGCTCAGGCGGCAAATGCCCTCAGGCTCTCGTTCTTGTGCTCGCGCATATGCTCCATGTTGAGATAGCGGGTCGCCTCGAGCCAGTTCTCGTGGATCTCCACCACCAACGCCCGCACCAGCCGCGGCAGCTCTGCGGGTTGGGGAAGATGCGCACGACCAGGGTACGCCGCTTGATCTCCTGGTTCAGCCGCTCGCTCCCTCCAGGCGCATCGCTCATTGTGCAGCGTCAGCCAAAGCAGCGCCAAGGCCGCGTCATCGATCTTGTCCGCGTCGATCTCCATCCGCCAGTTTAGATCGCGAGTCTGCCGGCGGCCGACTTCAGATCTCGGGTTGCAGGCCTCAGCGTCAGATCTCAGCGGTCGCAAAGATTGCGTGGTTTTGTTTAAAGGATCTGTTGCAACCTTTTTTGCGTCCGGGCGCTGTGGTGCGGGTCGGCTCGACCAGCTTCGGGAGATTACGATGTTTATGTGGCCGGTTCGTCCGGTCAGCGATAGTACCGGTAGATGCCATGTCGACTAAATTATCTCAAGCATCGTGGCCGGTGAATGTCTTTCGAGCGATCGATGGCCGGCAACTAGGGGATGCCGAACCCGAAGTATCGCATGTGGGCGGCATCAAGGATGCAATTGACCATGCTCGAGTAGCTGTGTCCGGCAGTCATCGCCGCTGTGGTATAAGGGGAGTGCAGACTGAGCCCTGGCATCGAGTTGATCTCGAGGACGAACGGTTGGCCGGAGCGGTCGATCCGGAGGTCGATCCGGGCATAGTCCCGGCACTCGCAGGCACGGAACGAGGCAACCGAAATTTCCTGCAGCAACTTCGCAAGGCTGCCTCCGATTTGCGCCGGGCAAATCTGCGGTAGGCTCGCCGCCGCCAGGTACTTCGCTTCCCAGGTCACAAGACCAGTCTCGTCGAGGTCGATCTCCACCGCGGGAAGCACGTCGAGTTCTCCGTTTCCTAGCAGCGCAACGCAGACTTCTCGGCCGTCGATATATTCTTCCACGAGCGCATCCTGCGCATACTGCGTGACGATTACTTCCACGGCTTCACTCAGCTGAGTGGGCTCATGTACGAGCTGCAAACCAAAGCTGTTGTCTTCGTGACGCGGCTTCACTACCATTGGGAATCGGAGGTCGCCGGTACTCTCGGTGCCGCGGCGCATAACGCGAAAATTTGGAGTCGGCACGCCGCAGTCGCGTATGAGCGTCTTGGTTATCACCTTATCGTCCGCCAGCCCATGCCCGAGGGGGCTCGGTCCGGTGTATGGAACGCCGGCCATCTCGAGCATGGCCGGAACGTGGGTGTAATAGCAGTCGCCCTGAATTCCGAACGCCCTGTTGAAGGCGATTCCCGAAGGACGGGCTTGCCGATCGGGTGGCATAAACCGCTCAAGCGTTGTGAGCAGTCCTTTGTCCCCTTCGCAAAGCAGCGTCTCGTGACCGCCCTCCTGCAGTGCTGCCATCAAGTCATCGAAAGTCTCGCGGCCGTATTCGCCCCGACGAGGCTGACCGAACCGGTTGATCACGCCCGTACGATCATTGTTCCAAACAACGGCTACCCGCATGTGGCGACTCCTTGGATTTGTGCCCGCTGTCGTTTCATCGGGTCGGGCTTAATTGTCTGACTGTGCTACGGATCGTCCAGGCCCCGCGCGGCCTCACGGTGTCCATTGCAATCGGCGTGCCATCGAAGAGATCGTGCGAGCAACGCGAGAAAATCCATGCGTTCGCGGCTCCCCGCCAGAATACTTGCGCCTCAGTGTGTCGTGTTTCGCATATAGACGTCGTCTTAACCGGACACGGCCGAGCGGAGAGCGTGGAACATGAAATGATGACGGTTCCTCTCGTGCGTCCTACTGGGACTCTTCTCTCCAGCGATCACTTCTCGGTCGACCACACTCGCATTGAGGCCTGGGCATCGATGAAGAGTGTCAAGCCGAGGAATGGGGCGGCGAGCCGCCAGAAAATAGCGGCGGCCGCAATGCGGAAGCCGATTTCCATTGCCAGAAGCGGACGAACGAGACGCATGCCTCGACCACCAATCCCTTTGCCAGGCTCTACAAGAAGGGGAAAGGAACGAAGGCCAAGCTGTGCTTCATGGACACGGGCCGATGGAAAATCGCCACGGTCATCTTTTTGGTCGACGGCTGCCTGACATTGGCCATCACGCTCGGCACCGACAAGGCTTATGATGCGGAAGATTCGTCAACGAACTGCGCTCGATGAAGGTGACGCCGCAAGTGGCGCAGGACACGAGCGGACGTCGTCCGGCAATTGACGCGCGCACCACGCGCCTGGCGGCTATCGTCAGCCAGCGGATCAGAAAGCGCATCGAAGAGGCGTTCGGCTGGATCAAGACGGTCGCCGGACAGGACAATTCCCGGTCCGTGGCGGCGACCGGGTCGGCTGGGCCTTTACCTTCGCGGTCGCCCCCTACAATCTGGCTATTACGCCGTTCACAGATCTTCGCATCTCTTCACAAAAGATTTTCGATTCCAAATCGCTGATGTGGTACACTTGCCACTGATGTTTGCGCGCGTAATCCAACATAAATGGTCGGAGATAGAGCTGATGGCAAGAAGAGCGTTAATCATGGTCGAGGGTGCCAGCAACACTCTTCTGTACGTTCAAGCGGCCCAGCGTCTTGGCCTTCTTCCAATTATTCTGTCGGCTGATCCAGCTCGCTTTGACTATCTTGCCCCAGAACACTTTGAGGTAACCCGCGTCGATACGGATAATCTCGATGCGCTGATCTGCAAATGTTCCCAGCTGTTGGAGACCTACGATATTGTTGGCATCGCGGGCGCCGAGGAGCAGTTCTATGCGGCAGTTAGCAAGCTCTGCCAGCATTTCGACATGCCCGGACCGAATCCCACATCCATTGAGCGATGCTGTGACAAATTCATTCAACGCCAGCTCCTAGCGGAGGGTGGGATCCCAATACCTGCTTATCGGTTGGCAGCGAGCGCCAGGGACATAGAAAGCGCTGCCGCAGAGATCGGGCTGCCGGTGGTTCTCAAGCCTGCCGTAGGCATCGGCAGCATCGGTGTGCGATTATGCCGCAACTTCGATGAGTTAGTCGAACATACGGCCCATCTGTTGGGGGGGAAACACCCGTGGCGGACTTCACCGAAGATCCTGGTCGAAGAATTCGCGCAAGGCCACCATTATAGCGCTGAAATGATGGAAAATGAGCTCATTGGGATCGGCGCTGCTGAGTTCGGCCCCCCCCCGCATTTTCTCAGTCGTGAGTATATCTACCCGGCCTCGCTCACGAATGACGAGCATAGGCGCGTTGCAGATGTTTCGCTGAGCTGCTTGCGAGCTCTCAGCCTTGGCTGGGGGCCGGCGAATATTGATCTCCGGTGGACGAAGCGTGGTCCAGTCGTCATTGAGGTCAATCCGCGTCTTGCTGGCACCCCTACTCCTCGACTAGTCGAACTAGCTTACGGTGTAGATCTCGTCACAGAGCACATTAAGCTCGTCATCGGGGAGGAATGGAATTTGCACAAAAGGCATTCGCACTTTGCGGCCGCAAGGATTCTGCTTGCTAATCGCGATGGCTGCTTGGATTGGATCGGCGGCGAGTGTCAAGCGGCTGCTGTACCAGGTATAGTAGAGGTGAAACTGTACGTGAAAGCTAAGGCGTCAATCGTCAGAAAAGGCGATTGCCGAGACCGCATCGGACATGTAATCGCCACGTCAAGCACTCTTGATGGGACCAAGCCGATACTTGAGCGCGCCCTGGATTTACTCGAATTGTCGATTACGCCATTTCCGACCCATGGCGAACAGGAGCAATCCGCAGCCTCTGTTGTTGCCCCAGAATGATCGGACACGATCCGGGTTGGGTTTGTTCCGCGGTGAACTCGCGGGGTGAACAATAGCCGATCGTCACCCAAGTCCGGCCCTTGATTCCACGGTGGTGGCGACATGGGCGGTGGCCTCGCGGTCGCGGCAGTCGAGATCGAAGGCGACGCGAACCTTCTCGCCATTGTCACAGCTGATCTGGAAGCCGACGGAACACCTGTGCAGGTTCGAGCAATCAACCGCGACCCGCCCGTCACGGCGGCGTTCTTCATGGCCTCCCGCATGTCCGTTGAGAAGACGGCCATACAGCTTTATGACCCGGTGGAACCGCTTGTGGTTCGGCGCCGGTGCCTGCGGTGCAGGCTTTTCTGCGCAGCACGGCGTGAACGCGGCGATAGCCATAGGGGGTGGCAGTGTCCCGATGACCTCCTCGATCCAGGCAACGAATTCGCCATCAGGCTCGGGAGGAGCGCGACAGGGCTTACCGTCACGTCCGGCGCGGAGGTCTCCTCGAGCATCGACAGGTTCTCCGCCGTCGTCACCGGCCGTCGACGCTCACGGCCGTCCAGGATCTCCATATTCGGAATGCTACCAGTCATAGACATCCCAGCTGTAGCGGATGCCGATGTCAAAGCATCGTCAACCAGGCGCACCTCTGCGCCCATGTTGCGGCTCAAAAGAACGTTGCCGACCCGGTCGTAGACTGCGTCCACGCCCATCGAGAAGCTTGACCGCCTGGCAAGCATCTGGGGGAAAGGTCGAAATCTTCGCCAAACGCGAAGACTGCAACTCTGGTCTGGCGTTGGGCGGCAACAAGCTGCGCAAGCTCGAATACATCGTTCCCGACGCGATTGCGTCCGATGTCGATACGCTAGTCAACATCGGCGGCGTACATTCCAACCACACCCGCATGGTCGCCGCGGTCACCGCCAAGATCCTCATGAAATCAGAGGTCCGAAGGTGAGCGTATGGCGTTCGAACTGTTCCAGGATGTTTTCTCCAGCAACAGGCGATTTGAAAAAACCAGCTGCGCACCAGGTTATTGAACGCGCCGTTCGTTGAGGTCAGCTGCGTTGGTTAGTGAGACGAAACACCCCCCGGGTGGGCATGCTGCGGCAGGTTTCGGAGCTTAAACAACCGGAATACCGGATCTTTGGGCGGGAATGACCCGAATGCATTCGGCTCGAGCATAACAAGGACAGTGTTCCTCCAACAATCGGCTCGAGTTCTAATTTGATGAATCGAACATCACGAAGCCTCAAAGGAGGAGCAGCGATATGCCGAGCATTTGATTTCGCTGGGACACATCTGAAGTTTCATTCCTACCCTCATCACCATCATCGGGCCGGTGGTATCGGAGTTGGTGGCCACGATCCAAAACGTCAGCACTATGGCGAGCTTCGCGAGCGGAACCGGATCGCCAGATCAGAAAGAGCACGCTTGCGAAATACACCACCTGGAACAGCAACGAGCAGGCCAGCGTCGTTACGATCGCGAGAGGGATCGAATGGAAAGCGAAGTAAGCAATCATAGCATTGCCGCACAGGGCCAGCCCCAGGAACCGACAAAAAACTATGAAACGCAACCCCGTTCTCCTGGTTTTGTCCCGTCGAATCATGCAGCTCATGCTGCTCATGCTCCGATCTGGTCAGCCGGAACATGGGTCTGGCAGTTCTTTGGGCAGACGCGCCCGCAGGCTCCACAACCAATGCATCGGCCGGCATAGTTGACGACCATGACCATGCGATTGAGCTCGCCACCGAAGTCATCGTCATCGCCGTCGCAGGCTCCGAGGATTTCACCAGCGTCATCGACGCCGTAAAGATGGATGACCTCGCGTGAGCAGACCTTGAAACAGCGGCCGCAGCCGATACAGATCTTGCGATCTATCGCAATCAGATATTGCGGCACCCATATGGAGCCATCGCGGCTATTGAATGTGCTCGTCATCCTAATGTCTTCATTGTAGCGAGCTCTCTCCTGGCGACATCCAACTCGGCATAGACGGCGTGCGTTTCCTCCGCGACCTCCTCTATCTCAGTCCATTTGACCGGGAGGCCCTCCGCAAGATCGCGCAAGTTCGACTTAGCAATTGCCGCGCGTATTTGAAGCTTTCGGACTTTCTTCATGATCTCATCTAGGTTTGACATGATCATTCCTCTAAAATCAGTTTCTTCACCCCCGCCAACATCGGGACAGGCAAAGGCTCCCGTCGCATCGTCGACCAGTTTCGTACCGGCATGGGCGTTCCGGAAAGTCTCGATGCCGAACCGGTGAACATCTCGACAAAACGCGACTGCCCGACCTTGAAAAGCGCACGCCCGACTCCCGATCCGATTTCACTTTGGTGGCGATGTCATCACGGCTGGAGCGGCCCTCGATCGGAACCCCCACTGCGGTGTAGAAGGAGTCGGGCCTCCGCAGCACGTCCGGATCCGGATTGCCAATGATCGGGTCTTCCGACGGAGTTCCTTCGTGATGATGAAAGCAACGAGTCATGGAAGCCCTGAGCACCGGCCCACGGCACTAGGTATGCCGAACGGGCGGGCAAGCCTCGCCGTCCTTCTTGACGGCAGGGCCAGGCGCTGTGTGACATTTCGTTTTCCTCAATTTCAGTGCTCGTCACGAAAGACAATTTCTGCTTTCGGGTACGCGGACTTCGGGTCCGCTTACGCAGCCAACGTCCGGCTTGGCCGGGTCGTTTCCACGTTAATGCCGTCCTTTTGGCTGATCTTGAACAAAGTTCTGGAATGTGACGTCTCCTAGGACGGGCCAGAGTGGCGTCGAACATCGCGCCCGCGGCGATTCGGTTGAAGGTCATAAGACACAAGCCTTGACCTGCAGCGAACGATCCGCCCTTTGCTGCATGGACATACTTACAGCGGGCACCCCGCAGAAAACTGGCGAATTGACCAGGCCTCCAATTCCACTTGTGATCCCTTTGCGATCTCTGCTCATGGCCAGGGCTTGTAGCAATGGGGTAAGGTAGTACTGTTTGATGTGGTCCGGCATCGTCTCGGGATCGCCCAGAGATTTCAGTGCCAGCTCGATCCGCGATCTTTGTTGCCGCTCTCGTAATAATGTTGAGCGACCGGGACGTACCATCGGAATTTAAGGGTCTGTCGCCTTGCGGGGGATTCAAGCTCAGGATCTGTTCCGAGAGCTTGTCGCCCATCGCAGAGCGCTCCGCACGGGGGAGATGAGAATTTTCCATCGCCGGATCGAAGAGTTGATTCAGGGCCATGACCACCCAAGAGACGGACTCGAATTTTTTGTCGATGGCGTCCTCAGCTGGCTGGCGCATGGCTGGGAAGCCGGTCTGAGTGTCGCGTAGCTTGGGCAGCAGCAGATCCGCATGAGTTTCCCGGAACCCGATCTTATCGCGCATCAAGGGGAGGCCTTGTTCGACGGCCGAGAGTGCCCCCGTCCAGTCCCCGGCGTGGATCGCCAGCCGAAGTTTGGCGAATATCGGTTCGCTCAGCGATAGTTCGCGCGTTGTACGTTGATTGCTAGAGATCGGCCCTAGATCGGCGGCTTTCGCTTCATCGGAGCCTCGCCAGCTGCCGTTGAGGACCTTCGGTAAAACATCGTCAAGTTCCGCCGGTTTTCCGATGAAAGCGATGTGGCCATCGCGGTCGACCACGAACCAGGTGGGAATGCCGAGAGAAGAACTGGTTTCCATCCACAATCCATTCATTTCATCTGCGTAGTCGAACGCGATCCCATGAACCAGCTTCGGGAACCTCTCGGTCAGCCAAGCATCCAAGCTGGTCCGTGCGTCCCCAGCGGTCGGGTCCTCTTCGCTAGCTGCCACTCCAACGACCTCAAATCCGCTGTCTTGATACTTTTCTTGCAACTGCATCAGATGGGGCATCGCCGCCACACAGGGTCCGCACCAAGTCGCCCAAAATTCCACGAGGTACACTTTGCCGGGCTCAAAGCTCGAGAGGGGCTCCCGACGTAGCCAGTCGTCGACTTTGGTCGAGGAGCCGGGGACTCACTACGCAACACCCTCTTGTCTCCAAATCCATTTCCCACACCTTTCCGTACGTAATACGCGAGCTGGTTCTTCTTTCAGAACGGAATAACGAGTTAGGAGACCATCAATCGTTTTGCGTGTCTCATGCGGGCAGCCCTCACTCAGTATCTCCGCATTTTAACCAGCAAAGGCCGTGCCAGCGCGCTTAGCGTGAAGCAACTGCGGGATTCGGCTTCGAAAAACCGCAGAAGCCTAAGACGGGCGGTTGTTTTGAACCCGACATTTTTCTACGCCTGTCAGCTTTGGGACACGCATCACTCATGCGTCAGACGCTTGAGGGCAGAGAACCGGGGCTGTCTTGCTGAGGTAAGATTGGCATCGGCTCGTCGAGCAGCAGCACTTCGGCACCGCCCGAAAGTGCGCGGGCGATCTCCAACACTGGCTCCCGCGTGCAGCGACTGCCTTCCGGCTCATGGCTGATCTTTTATCATGAGCCGAATCGATGAGGCCCAGCGCATCAAGTGCGAACCGCCGGATGCGGCGTATGCTGTTTCGCACTGCGCCGGAATCTTCGCACGCATCTTCCATGTTTTCGTGACGGAGGTTGGGAAGCCTTGCAGGTTCCTGGTACACCGGGCTGCTCTGGCATTCGCGTCTGCTCCGCTGATATGTGAAGCTCATGCTGCCGTGGCGCGGCCACCCCATCGACCGGACCTGCTGCAGGCATGGCATCGATCACCGTCTCACCAAGCCCAACCACCCATGGACCAACGGCCAACTCGAACGGATGAGCCGGACGCTGAAGGAGGCAACCGTCCGGCGATATCACCGTGAGACCCACCGGCAACTTGAAAATCACCTTGCCGCCCTCCTCGATGGATACAACTTCGCCAGGCGGCTCAAGACCCTTCATGGCCTTACACGTTACGAAGCTATCTGCACGGCATGGCCAAACAGCCAGATCGCTTCCGCATCTATCCGGTCCACTTGACATCGGGACTGAACACCTGGAGATCTTTCGGCATCACAGCGTTTATTGCCGGGCAGATCTGGTCGAGACTAGGGTGTCTTATACCGCTTCGGGGGGATTGAGAATAGGATTGAGGTAGGTCCCTAGCACGGGTCCGAGATCAAAGGTCGTCCCCGGCGGAAGGCGCCGGACGGACGTGGGCCATCTTTCGATTGAGACCCCATCGATGCCTCGCGCCAGCGTGCTGGAAAATCGGGGCATCAGTGGTGCGAGTGTCTGCGCCAGGATCGCAGCGGCTGTAGCCTGAAGCGCGAGTGAAGTCCGGGTGCGGGCGGGGTAGAGACGCCGCGCCGCTGCATAGTTTTGCGCCTGACGGTAGGTCACGCAATCGCGCACGAAATCGCAGGCCTGCGCGGCCGCGTGCCGGACCGAGAAGCCATCATCCGAATAGGTGCGTTCCATCGCCGCGCGATGGATTTCTATCCGAGCGAAGAAAGCGCGATCGGCGGGTCCCCAGTCGCCTGCGTCGGGCGCACAGCCGCCAAAATGCTGCTTGATTTCGCCGTGCAGCGCATTAAGCCATTTCAGCCAAATCCCTTGGAACACCTCGTCCTCGGTGCGACGTAGCGCTTCCAGAGTGAAGTTCGCCCGCTCGCCTTCCGGCCGTGTCAGGCCCAAATGGAGACGCACGGCATCGACTGTCTTTGGGCTAAGAACCTCCTTGCCCCAAACCGCCTGGCCGCGGCTGGTCGAGAACTTCTTACCATCGAGCAGGTAGAACTCGTTCACATGATACCGGATGCGCGGCGTCCAGTGCGAGAAGACCTCAGCATATAGCGCGGGATAAAGTAGCGCGTGGTAGAAGGAATTATCGAAGCCGAAGAAATGGACAATCTGCCAGTCATTGCTGGGCATCGCCGCATTCCAGTCGCGCCCAAGCAAGCGAGCTAGCGCCTGGATGTTGAAAACAAATCCGAAAGCCATCTCCGGCCAAACCGAGATCACCTGCCCCGGGAGCCCTTCGGCCGGCAGGCCCCAGTCCGCGGGGTGGGTAATGGGCACGGAAAAGTCGCCGCGTTCGCGTAAACGCGCGAAGAGGTCCATGATCCGAACGGGGGCGCCCGACGCCGTTAAGTGCCTGTCGATATTGACGTAGCACCGTTCCAGCGCAAGTTCGGCACGACGCACAGAGCCGACCACGGGCGTCTCGGCCGAGTGCCGCGACCGGGCCGTACCCAAGTTGTGGCATAGGTTCGGCGCGCCGCATTCCTCGCAGATATTTCCGCCAGCCGAGCTGCGGCAATCCGGGCAGAGGCCGCTTACATGCGGTTCGTAAAGGTAGTCGCCTTTCAAAGCATCGAAGAGCGCGGGGCTTTCGCGCAGATCTACCGCTGTGCTGCTCAGAAGACTACGAAAACACGCGGCTTGAAACTCTGCATAGGCGCTATCGCCCAAAGCGGGGAGGAAGCTGTGGACCTCACAGTCAAGAAGCGCAAGCGTGGCTCGAATCTCGTCGGCGTACTGGCGCGCCACCTTTGCGGGCGTCGATTGCTCGGCATCGGCACGCGTCGCGACGTAGCTCTGGTAATGGTCGCTCCCAGTCAGGTGGTAAGCTTCGGCCCCTTTCATGCGCAGGAAACGCGTGTACACGTCGGCGCCAAAACAAGGGCCAGAAAGATGCCCTAGATGCAGATCGCCATTGGGCGCCGGCGGCGTGGAGAAGACGAAGATCGGTCCGCGCGGAGTCGCGGTCTTTACAGCTGCATCGAGGGCGGCGTTGCCGTCACGCCAGTAGACATCGACGAAATTTAGGTCTTCGTCACCATCGTTGCGCAGCACATGTGCTTCAAAAGGGTGAAACAGAACGACATCGCCGGCTTTGACCGAGATTTCCCCAAGGTCGGTCCTGACCTTGCCCGCGCCAGACAGGACCACAAAAGCCTCGATTTCGTCGTGTCGATGGGGCTCAGATGTGGTGCCCGGTGCCACCTTGCCGAAGGAAAACCCAGTGCCCGCGCTTCCTGTTCCAAGCGTGGCCATGTCGATACCGAACGCCCGCGACAGCTCCGTTCGAGAAAACGTGGATTTCCGCATGACGAACCTCAGCTGTTGAAGCAGTGGTATCTTCTGCTGCCAACGAAACAACCTCTGCTGCGAAGAGAGGCGGTAGCCCGGACACGTTGGCGCATCCGTCAGAATAATCCGGCTCTGGCCCCAGGCTGGCGACGACGGACGCCAATGGGGCTTTGGGCGTCAGAGAAGACCGGCCGCCCACCACAATGATCGACGTGCCGGAAGCATCGTAACGGGGCTTCGGCAATGCTCTCGTGGCCACAAATCAGATCGCCAAACTCTCCGCATTTTTTGAACGTTCGATCATTCGGGTGCATGCCTCGCCTGTTGCCTGGTTCAATCGCGATAGAAAATGCCGTTTGGCGGCTTGAGGGTTGTCTAAATCAGCCACTTTCCCCTCTGGTGGATTGAGGGCACGCTTAAGCCCATTATATTCGGCGCGGGTCGGTCCACCGGTTGAAGCACGCTGGAAGACCAAGTAGAGCGTCGGCTGCGAACGGTTGCTTTTATTCGGCTGCGAGTAATGCGGTGCTAATCGTCGAAGATGAAGATGTCGCCAGCCTTCCATACTACGGGTTCCAAGGAGAATGTTTTGGCGACCTCGGGATTAATCACCCCACCGGCATCCATGGGAACGATCCCCTTCTTATGGTTGCCGGGGCTGAAGAAAAACCCGCCGTTGCCCGGGTCGGAGTGGTCGACGCCTACCGCAACGACCGCATGGACCATCCGGTAGGGCAACCCGTGTGGAATGTGATAGATGTCGAGAATATTCTCGGCCTTGGAGGTGATCTTTCGATTATCCATCGTCTTCTCGAACCACATGAGCCATTTGTCATCGCTGACCTCCCAACGTGATACGTCTTCAACAAAGCTGGAAATGCGTTCCACAGCCACGGCATCGAAGAACCTTTCGAGCCTGACATAGCCGTCCTTCTGCCACTTTTCTCTATGTGCATCAGTCAACATGCGAAAGGCCTCCTGTTCGTAGGACAGTGGTCTAACATCCCGCTTATGGCAGTCGGGCTCGGGTCAGGCTGTGCATCGACGCAGACGGTACTCCACGGCATCTGGGGCGGCGGTGCTAAGCACGTTCCGCTCCGGGTATGTTGCAGGGCTTTGTTGTCCCTCCTCACTGGAGAGATCGTCGAGGCTTGTAAACGTCTGCGGAGCGGTACGTCTGAAGGGTACACGGCCGACCATGCTGTTGATGATGCGACTGCTCGGTCGGCGACCTTTCGTGCAGTCTGACCCAGCGCAAGCCGTTCCCCACACAAGTTTCTGCGACACGGTCCCATTGAGGCTGGGCGATCAGGGCCGGCACATGCGCGACATGAGCTCCAACGATGAGCCACGACACCCACTGCTACGGGCCGGTACCCTCCGCTGAGCGTCGACCCAGCAATGGCCACCAGGGCCACTGCGCATTTTCGAGTGAGCGACCTGCTAAGGTCTTTGCGGCCGAAGGAGAAATGCTGGCCCGCGGAGTAATGAGATGGGCAGCTGAGTCCAACTATTTCAGCTGCGATGATTTCGGAGAAGGCTCCGGCTTTCGCTACGGCGAAGGCCGCCATCGTTCCTTGGATGCCACTGCCGATGATCCGTAGTCGGCGGGTCATATCCCGCCACCCATTTCTGCAACGGGGTCGAACCAGCTGTCGACGGAGGTAGGGCTGATGAAGCCGGGATACTCAGAGTCGGCGCGAGGCGCGCGCCCCAGAAGGCTGTCGAGGATGCGACGCGCTCGCCAGGCCAGTAGGCTTAGATTCGGATCAGCCAGCCCGCGCTGCCCGAGGCTCGCGTTTTGTACGAAGATGCGTCTGTCACACGGTCCGTCCCAGCCCACCGAAAAATCGTCGCCAATGGCCAGTTCATTGTCGATCTTTTCCAGCCGGTCCGCCATCGGTTCCAGGAAGGCTGGTACCGCGTTCTCGTAACCGGTGGCCAGGATGACGATGTTGGCCGTGACTTCTTCGAATTCGTCCATGCCGTGCCGCAGGGTCAGCCTGTGAGCCGCGCCGGCATTGGTACAGTGCAAGACCGTGCAGCCCGGCCGCAGTGCGATTGCGCATCGGTTTGGCTCAAGAAATGCGTGGCGGTACAGCGCCCGATAAACAGCGCGCAACGTGCTTTCCGAAATGCCGTCCGAAGCAAGCATAAAACGCCGCAGGAACAGCCTGCGGTGTGACTCGCTCATAGCCGCAAAACGATCCGAAAAGCAGGGCATGAACAACTCGTTTGTGAACGGGCTGTCGTCGAGGGGTAGGTAGTTTTCGCGTTGCGAGGCCCAAGTGATTGAGGCAGGCCGCCCTTCTTCCGGCCGACCGACGAGATGCAACAGCACCTCGGCTCCCGACTGTCCTCCGCCGACCACGCAGACACGCTTTTTGTGCACCTCAGGGTGGATGTGCCGTAGTTCAGATGAGTGGAACAGGTTGCGTCCAGTCCACCCCTTAAACTGAGGCGGAACTTTCGCCTGCTTGCCAATGCCGATCACGACGTTTCTGGCGCCGAGAGCCGCGTTATCCGTGCGCACCCGAAACTCGCCGTCAAAGCGAATTTCGCGCACTGTCTGGCCGCCGCGAACAAGCGGGTTCCTTTGGAAGGCCCAGCTCAGATATTGCTCGAACTCAGCTCTGAGCACGGCCTCGAACTGTGCATTCAGGAAATGGTAGAGACGCCCGTTCTCGTGCAGGTAGTTTATGAAAGTGTAGGCTGATCGCGGATTTACGAGCGTGACCAGATCCTTGAAGTGGCTGACCTGGAGCTCCGAGGAATCGAATGCGCTACCTGGGTGCCAGCGGAAATCGACTTGCCGATCCAGGAACAGGGCCCCTTGCCCCATTTGCTCGTGTATCTGACACGCAAGGCTCAAATTGGACGGTCCGGCACCCACTCCAATGCAAGAGAGCTCTACTCGCTCTGTTCGTGTAGGTGTTTCCCAATCAGGCGACGATCGCGGCGAATATCGGCCACTTGGTGTACGCTCCACACGGGCATTCTCCTCCGTGCCGCTGGAGTTGCTAGAAGCTTTCGTGTGGTCAGCTGTGAAGCCCATGGATCCCAGCATAGTGGTGAGATTGACACTCATGTCGGCGAGGTGTGGGGCGGCGCGATCGACGGCCCGCTCCCCGCTTCGAATGATCGCGTCTCGGTCAGCGAGATGCTTTCCAAGCTTATCCCGTGTTTTAATCGGGCGCAGTCGCTCCCTCCAACATAACCCGTCGACGTTTGAGCAGCTTGGGGATCCGCGAGGGCGCGGTCTCGAATACAGCGATAGCATTCTTCCGTGGGCCTGATCATAGGACGCATCCTTGATGTGTTCGGAAGGACCCCTGCATCTAGCGTGCCACAAGGAAATTGACCGATATTGGACAGTGAGGGGTAACCGTACGCCGGCCAAGGCCCAAGCGGCCGATCGGTCGAGTTGCGTCATGGCAGGCAACTGTGACCCAGTGGACACAGCCTCGGTTGCTTAGGCCGTCCGGCCGCTGTCCGACATAAGGGTCCTGACCTCATCGCCAACCCAACGCGACGGACTTAGTGCTGCTTTAGGTTTCCTGTTGTCGGGTCCGCCATCCGCGATGCTTTTCCGTGATGTGCGCACTCCATGTTTTGCATCTGCTGAACAGGGTTCTAAGACGTTCCCCGTGGGATTGGGATGTCGCAATTGCCTTCCCACGGCTCAAGGCCGAGATCGGGTTCTCTTTCCCTGGCAGCATACGCCGCCGACCGGCATCACGGATTCATTCTCTCTTGGGCTCTATGAAAGGAGGACCGGCGATCTGCCGGCCGACAGCATCGTTGACCGATCTGCCTTTTCTCTACGGAGAACAAATGAAGCCGACATGTGCGGAAGAGAGCATCCTCTCCAGACGATATAGAATGACCTTTGGTAGGCTCTTGTCGGGTTTGTCGAATTCGCTACATGGCGATGTTCGGCCGCGTTCGCAACTAAGCCGTCAAAGAACATGCATAAACGCTGTTTGGGGTTTTCTGTCAGTTGGCACGACCTTTGATGATCTCGTTGTACAGCGGCACACGCTGCTACGGTGAAGCTATTGTTTCACCCCTGATATTCAAGCTAGGAAAGGAGAAAAGATGAAGACCAATATGCAAGCCTATGGTGTGACCGAGTTAACGCGCGAAGAAGCATGCGCAACCTCCGGAGGGCGGTGGTTCTGGGCAGCGGTGGCAGGATTTGGCGCAGTTGGTGCGTTAGGACTGGCTATAGCAGCATTGGAAAGATATCTTAAGCATCATTAAGACGATGTGCGGGGACGCGATTCTACTAGCTTATGCCTCCAGTAAACAGTACTTCACGATCACGCGAGGCCACTATAGCGACCCTACGCTGAACCGCTGCGGCGAAAAATATCGGGAGGCTTTCAGCCTGCTGTCAGCTAGAGCTGCCAGAAGGTTATCATTGGAACAACCGGCCAGGAAAGAGACCTTATGGATATGCCAGCTTAATGTTACAGAATTGACTCCTGAAGAAGCATCCTCAGTTTCGGGGGGATGGTTATCACCTCTTGGCTTCGCCATTTTCGGAATTGCTGGATTGGTAATTATGGGTATATTTGTAGATAGAATTCTGAAACATAAGAGCTAAATGGCTACTGACAGATAGGCGAACAGTATCTTTGGCCGTAGACTCATAAGCGCGCAGCCACAGGCGCATTGAGGCGAGCTGGACCATAGCGAGGAAGTTGTTGGCGAGCTTGTCGTAGCGGGTGGCGATGCGGCGGAAGTGCTTCAGCCTGGAGAAGAAGCGCTCGATCAGATTGCGATCACCGTAGAGCCGTTTGCTGAAGCACGCTTCCAGCGCCGATTGCTTTTAGGCGGGATGTTGGGCGTTGCCGCTACGAACCACGAACCACCTGCTACAACCGCTTCGCGATGGCGGAAGGCGGGCGTGTGGGACCGGCTGATGGATGCCATCACCGCCGCGCGCGACGGTGACATCCAGATGATCGACAGCACCTCTGTTCGCGCCCACCAGCAGGCCGCGACGGCAAAAAGGGGGCCTAGATAACTGTCTCGGTCGATCGCGCGGCGATTGGCATTCGCTGCGACTCGGCCTGGCCGGCCAGATGCAACTCACCGGGCACCTCAGCCTTTCTGCTGAGGTGGCGCTCCTGTTCACGCGGCTCGACGGCAAAGATCAGCACCATATGCGCTCTTTCATCGGGCAAATCCCCGAGGACGGCGATGGGCATGGTGTCCAGATCGAGGCGGTGTTGAAGTACGAGGTCGCGGATTTGTTCAACATCGGGGTCGGCTCCCGCTACTGGGGCGTGTCGAATAACGGCACCGCTCATTTCGAAAAGGTCGGTTTTTCCCCGCAGGTCGAGAAGTGGGGAGGTAGAGCGCTATGGCGTGTTCGTGCAGGCTAGCATCAAGTTCAACTGAGAGAGCAAGAACCGAGGAGAGCGGTCCTTCCGGGCAACGAAAGCATCAATTCGCTGGTCAGGCATATTGCCGATCGCCCACTCGGGTTAGGCTGAGTGCAGCGCTCCATCCAGGTTCTTCACCCTGATCGGCGGACCAGGTGAGGTTCTGATGATTGCCATTCGACCACCTGTCCGAAATGTACCAGTGTTCTTTACTCAATGCCTGAAGTGCTTCGTAAAAGAGGAGCCGTTGCCCACAGGCTCCGCCGCTGGAATTCCTGCTTCGCAATCGTGGCTATTCCGAACCCGCTCCAATGAGCTTTCGGTATCCTCACAGGAATCTTCCTGTGCAAGAATGGGTTCGTCGGATGAAGGCGACTGTTTTGACGGCCATCAGAATATGGGCCAAGTCTGACTGGCAGTGGGCGAGCGCCGCGGCCTGTGATCGTCGGGTCCGATTGTTTGCGCTAAGATTCCAACAAACGGTTCGATGATGGCGTTTACGAAGCCCGCATGAAAACACCTCGGGGCTCCGGCTTAGACAACGCATTTTCATCAGCCCAGCTGACAAACAGCCCTGCCGCGAGATCGACTTCGGAGGTTCTCGGCAGAACACATCGCAGGTTCAGCTCAAACAGCATGTTGACAGAAAGGGCGGTAACGTGACTTCAGCGCCAAGTACCTCGCGTTGGCCCCTGCTGTCGGGTTTGTCGAGTTCGCGACACGGTGATGTTCGGCCCGGCGTTCTGCCGCGCTCTCAAGTAAGCCGGTAAATCTAAATGCGTAAGCGCCGTTCTGAGATTTCTGCGAGTTGGCACGATTCTTGATGTTCTCGTTGTGCGGCGGCACACGTCGCGAAAGCCGCCGAGCGGAATCACTGATTCCGTATCCTATTTTAGCTTCAAGGAAGGAGAAACAATGAAGACGGACCTGTCGGCTTATGCTGTAACCGAATTGAGCCTTGTAGAAGCATCTGCAATTTCGGGAGGGTTCCTTTGGCTTTTGGCAGCTGTAACCTATTAGCTCTTGTAGCTGCGAGTATAGGTGAGGTGCTTGTCAACCATGGATACAAGGATTGAACATAATTTCTGCCAAAACTATGCTTCATACTGACGATAGCTCATTGATTCCTCTTTCTTCTGAACGGGTCAACTGCACTGCAGAGAGCATCCTTGCTCGGCGATCAGGGCGATCTTTGGCCATCTACAAGGTACTTGTGCTCTCTGTGGTTGGGGCATTGCTGTCGCTGCCACTCATCACCATACCGGTGTCTGTCCAAAGTGCCGGTAGCATTCGCCCCACCATCGAAAAGACGCCCCTAGTGGCGCCGCTCTCGGGACGCATCTCCGGCATCCTTGCCGCTGAGAATGATCTGGTTGCCCGCGGGCAGGAGATCCTCACCCTCGATGATAAGGTCGTCGAGGAAAAGCTCAGGGCGCTTACAGGCGAAATTCGCGCACAGAGCGATCTTGCCCGTGACCTCGAAACCCTGATCTCTTCCGGCACGGCCAAAGACCCGATACTCCTCTTGACCGAGTCCGCCACGGCCGAGGGCGCGCATTTCCTCAACCTGCTGCGCGAGAACCAAAACGCCCGCGATAATGCCGCCGCGGAACTCGACCGTGCTAAGCGACTGCTCTCCGCCGCTGTAGCGCCTGCAAAGGCTGTTGAGGAAAAGGCTCTCGCCCTCCAGACAATTGAGGTTCAGGGCGAGATCCTCGCCGGCCGCAAGGCCGCCGAATGGAGCCAGCAGCTCTTCGATACTAGGCTGCGCCTCAATGAACTTACGGCCACCTTGCATCAGCTCGAGAACGAACGGGATCTGACCCGCATTCGAGCCCCCGTGTCGGGCGCCCTCCAGCAGTTCACAGCTCTCAGCCCAGGCAGCTATGTCCAGGCCGGGCAAACGGTCGCTTGGGTTTCGCCGGACGCCGAACTGGTGGCGGAGATCTACGTTTCCCCGAGCGACATCGGCTTTGTGCGCCCCGGTCAGCCGGTGCGTCTGCAAGTGGATGCCTTCAACTACAATCAATCGGGCATCATTGACGCGACCGTGCTTGACGTGGCGCAGGACTTCATTCTCCACGACGGGAACCCGGTCTTCAAGGTCCGCTGCGCGCTCTCGCGCCGCCATCTCGCCCTCAAGCACGGGGTCACCGGTCACCTGAAGAAAGGCATGACCGTACGGGCCCGCTTCCTCCTGGGCGACCGCACTCTCCTGCAACTCCTCTACAGTGAGGTCGACGATTGGCTCAATCCGCTCCTGGCGGGCCACTGATTCTTCATTTTCCAAACAGTAAGCGAGCCGCCATGTCGAGCAAAGCCGTCAAGTTCAAGCAGCGCGACATCACCGATTGCGGGGCCGCCAGCCTTGCTTCTGTCGCGGCCTTCTATGGCCACAAGCTGCCATTGTCGCGCATTCGCCAGTATGCCTCGACCGGCCGCTCCGGCACCACGGTGCTGGGCCTCATGGAAGCGGCTCGGAAGCTGGGCTTTGTTGCCAAGGGGGTGAAGGGCGGCTTCGACAGCCTATACAAGATCCCCAAGCCCGCCATCGCGCACGTGATCGTCAAGGAGGTCCTGCACCACTTCGTTGTAATCCAGGCGGTCGACCCAAGGTGGGTCACCGTCATGGACCCAGCCTATGGTGAAGTCCGCAAGCTGGCGCACGAGGAATTCAAAAAGAAATGGACTGGAGCCCTGGTGCTCCTGGTTCCGGCAGACACCTTCAAGCGCCGCGACGAGACCACCTCGCCCCTAGCTCGTTTCGCGCGTCTGCTCGCACCACACAGGGCGGCAATGGCGCAGGCTCTCGTCGGGGCGCTGGTGACGACGATCCTTGGCCTCTCGACGGCCATTTACGTTCAGAAGATCGTCGACCATGTGATTACAGGGGGCAACCGCAATCTGCTCAACCTCATGAGCGTCGCCATGCTGCTGATCTTGGTTGTGCAGATCCTGGTCGATCTCCTCAGAAACCGGCTCGTCCTGCAAACGGGGCAGAAGATCGACGTACAGCTGATCCTCGGCTACTACAATCACATCCTGAGCTTGCCTCAGAAATTCTTCGACAGCATGCGCATGGGCGAAATCATTTCCCGCATGAACGACGCGGTGAAGATCAGGAGCTTCCTGAACGACGTCTCGATCAACATGTTCGTCGACGTGCTAACGATACTGTTCTCGTTAGGGCTGATGTTCATCTACTCGTGGAAGATCGCCTTGGTCGTGGCGGTCTCCATCCCCTTGTACCTGTCAGTCTATTGGACCATCAACCGGCTGAATAGGGGCCGCCAGCGCGCTGTGATGGAGAGCGCTGCCGAACTGCAGACGCAACTGGTGGAATCACTCGGTGCTGTTTCCACGATCAAGACCTCCAGCATGAAGAGCTTTGCCAACTGTAAGACGGAGACCCGCTTCATCAAGATGCTGCACTCCGTCTACAGCTCCGGCCTGATCTCGATCTTCGGAAACAGCACCTCGAGTTTCCTTGCAACGCTATTCACCATCGTGCTTATGTGGTACGGAACGACGCTTGCCTTGGATCAAACCGTGACACCCGGGGAATTGCTGTCCTGCTATACCTTGCTGGGCTATGTCACCCGGCCGGTTGCCGGCCTCATCCAGACCAACCGGGTCGTTCAGGATGCTTTCATCGCGGCAGATCGCCTGTTCGATATATTCGACCTCGAGCCGGAAAGCGGTGGCGGCATCGACGCCACCAAATGCGGCATTGGCGACATCAACCTGGGGAATGTCACATTCCGCTATGGCGGGGAGCTGGACCTTTTCCAGGATCTTAGCGTCACCTTCCCCCGCGGGGGAATGACTGCGGTTGTGGGTGAAAGTGGCTCGGGCAAGAGCACCCTTGCGGCGCTGCTGCAGAATGTGTACCCCCTTGACGGTGGGCACATCCGGATCGGCCCCTATGCTATCCAAGACCTCTCGACCGTATCCCTGCGCAAGGTTGTCGCTGCGGTGCCTCAATCGATCGACGTGTTCTCGGGCTCGGTCATCGACAACATCGCAATTGGCGAATTCGAGCCGGACATCGAGAAAATCCATCGAATCTGCGCTCAAACAGGGCTGAGGGATGTGATCGAGCGCTGGCCGGGTGGCTTCCAGGCCTATCTCGGCGAGAACGGCGTGCGCCTCTCCGGGGGCGAGAAGCAGCGCCTAGCGTTGGCTCGTGCTTTGTACCGGGATCCGGAGATCCTGATCCTCGATGAAGCGACGTCATCACTCGACGCCGTCGCCGAGGCGTTTGTCCTGCGGGTGGTTGAGGATCTGCGTCGGGACGGCAAGACTGTCGTCGTCATCTCTCATCGACTGAGCACCATCCGTGGCGCCGATAAAATAGTGGTCTTGGACAAGGGGCGGGTCGTTGCGGAGGGAAAGCACGCTGATCTGGTGACAATCGAAGGCGCCTATGCCCGCTTGTGGCGAGCGCAAACCGAATCCAGCTAACAGCTGGGGTGAGGCTTGATCGCAGAATCCCAAGGCCATAAGCCAGGGTGGCGTAATATTGTTGCTGTCCGGCTTCAGGGGCGCACCAAGGTAGTGTGCTGAGAGTTCTGCAAATTCGCTGAGAGAGGGCGGTCATGGCAGGCTGGTGATTGTTCACGTCACCGATTCCCGCGAAGGAACGGCACCATGACCAAGACTGAAGATAAATCCGCCAGCACTGCCGTCAAAGACATTCTGCTTTCGAACCCGGACGGATTTCACGAAGTGATCCGCGCGGTGATGCAGGAGGTGCTCGAGGCCGAGATGGACGAAGCGCTGGGTGCTTCGAAGAGCGAGCGCACGCCGGAGCGGCTTGGCTATCGCTCGGGTTACTATGGCCGCACCCTTGTGACGCGCGTCGGCAAACTCGAACTTCGGGTTCCGCAGGACCGTGTCGGGCGCTTCTCCACCGAGTTGTTCGAGCGTTGCCAGCGTTCCGAGCGGGCCTTGGTGGCGACGCTGGCCGAGATGTATGTGCAGGGTGTGTCGACCCGCAGGTCAAGGCCATCACCGAGGAGCTGTGCGGCCATGCCTTCTCGGCCTCGTCGATCTCGGGCATCAACTAGAGCGGGATGAGATTATCTCCGGTCATAGCCTGAGTTTGCGAAATAGTTTGAGCATTCGTGTTGAGTGACACGATTGAGGGTTTGGCCGATTGCGTCGCAGACGGCTTCGACGGTTCGCTTTGCGGCTTTTCGCAGCCAGTGCTTGAGCTTGGCGAAGAGCTGTTCGATTGGATTGAGATCGGGCGAGTATTTGGGAAGGAAGAAGAGCTTCGCACCGGCTTTGCGAATGGCGCGCCGAACGGCCTTGCTTTTGTGAGAGCCGAGATTGTCCATCACAACGATGTCGCCCGGCTGGAGGGTGGGCACGAGAACCTTCTCGACATAGAGGAGGAACCTCTCGCCGTTGATCGGCCCGTCGATGAGCCAGGGCGCTTCGACGCGATCATGGCGCAGCGCAGCCAGGAAGGTCATGGTCTTCCAGTGGCCATGCGGCACTTTGGCCTTGATCCGCTGTCCGACCGGCGCCCAGCCCCTGAGCGGAGCCATGTTGGTCTTGGTCCAGGTCTCGTCGATGAACACCAGGCGGGTGAGATCGATCCGGTCCTGATACAGGACCCATTGCATCCGTCGGCGCGCAACATCGGGACGATCTTGCTCGCTGGCGATCAGCGTCTTTTTTTGTGAGACAGCTTCTCGGCGTGCACGAACTCCCACACCGAGCGGTAGTCGACCTTCAGGCCGCGCTCGCCGAGTTCGGCCACAAGGCCGCGCAAGGTGAAGTCCTTCTCCCGGCAGCGCTCGACAAGCCAGTCGCGCCACGCTCCCGATATCTTCCTCGGCTTATAGCCGCCCACTTGGCGGGGCTCCACGCTGCCCGTCTGTTCGACCCGCTTCAGCCACTCGATCGCCGCGCTGTAGCTGACGCCAAATCGAGCAGCCGCCGCGCGCCGCGAAAGCCCTTCAACCTTAACCGCCGCAACAACCCGTTCGCGCAGGTCCATCGAGTATCCAACCATCCATGCTGGCCTCCTGCCCTGCATCAAGGTTGAATCAGATCAACGCTGATTTGGGAATCCCACGACTCCCATAAATCTCATCCCGCTCTAGCGGCTGGACGAGAGCCTCGCTGCCTTTGCCAGGCGCCCCCTTCAAGAGCCGTTTCCTTACCTCATCCTCGACGCGCGCTATGAGAAGGTGCGTGAAGCCGGCGTCGTCATGAGCCAGGCGGTGCTGACCGCGGTTGGCATCGACTGGGACGGCCGGCGCCAGATCCTGGCTGTGGAGATGGCTAATCGCGAGAGCCGTTCGGCCTGGAAGGACTTTCTCGTCGCACTGAAGGCGCGCGGCCTCAAGGGTGTCGAGCTGGTCGTCTCCGACGACCATGCCCGGCCTCGTGGCGGCGATCGGCGAGGTGATCCCGGAAGCCGCCTGGCAACGCTGCTACGTCCACTTCTTCAGGAACGCGCTCGATCAACTGCCGCGCAAGCACGGCGACGACTGCCTGCAGGAGTTGCGCTGGCTCTACGACCGGCGCGATCTCGCTGAGGCAAGGGCCGATCTCGCCGCATGGCTCGCCACGCCTCGCTATCCACGCCTGACAGGCTGGGCCGAGGATGCCATCGAACAGACCCTGACCTTCTTCAGGCTGCGGAGACAGCATCACAAACATCTCAAGTCCACCAACATGCTCGAGCGGCTCAACGAGGAAATCCGCCGGCGCACCTATGTCGTGCGCATCTTCCCCAACGCCGAAAGCTGCCTACGCCTCGTCAGGGCGCTGGCCGTCGAGACCAACGAAAACTGGATGGAGGCCAACCGCTACATCAATATGGACGACCTGCGCGAGCACAAGAAGCTCGCTCTACGCCAAGCCGCATGACCAGCATCATGGGATTTTTGTATCATGCGGCGGTCTGCTTTCGCCGCGCGGAGTTGGTCAGGATTGCCCAGCCGGGGCGAACGCGGATGGCATTTCGCAGTTTGATGAAGCCTCAGGACGGTCTCATCGATTTCGCGCTGGTGGGCAATGTTGGTGGTGGTCCACGCACTGCCCGCGAAAGCTCTTGCCGCCCGGCAAGTCGGCTGAAAGCCCGTTCTTAAATGTCCGCCGCCTTATGAAGGTAGAACCTGAATTCGCGTCGCGATCTGGCGTGGAGCCCTTAGTCGCATTTGGTGGCCCCGATTCTTGCCGTTGATGCGCTTCATCGAAAAACGATCAATTTTACGAACAGCAACGGACATGAAATCGCTGCTGCATCAATTTCCGAGCGGATACGAGCGGTCTACGGGCTGGATCTTCTGAGGACGATCAGCTGCCGTCGCCGTTGTTTCAGTTGTCCTATGTCATGCTGGTTCGTCAGCTGTCAGCCGCGCGTTTCGTTGGGGTCGACATCTTCTTTGTGACCTCGGGATTTCTGATCAACTCCGACATCGTCGAGCGGAGAGGCGAATTCTCGTTACTGGACGTCTATCCCGCCGTGTTCGACGAATCTTCCTGCCCAGCGCGTGCGGTGTCATCTCGGGTGAGCAGAACCGCAGGCGCAATTGAAGAAGGGGTTATATTCCCGGTGGCGCCGCGTGCAGATCCTGCAAGGGGCTTCTCGCCGTCCCCTTTCTTCTAAAGCTGGCATCAGAATAGGTCACCCGGGAAGAAGCAGAGCGTCGAACAGCGTCGTCGCAACTCCGGACGAGTCAGCGCGCCAAAAACAGCGGCAATGTCGGCTTCTCGAATGTCCATCTCGTCACACCGCCAAAGAGCCGCTCACGTAATCCACGGCTGCCATAAGCGCCCATGACGATCAATTCGGCAGACGTGTCGATTGCGTGCTGCACAAGCACCGTGGCGACCGATTTGCCGGCACTTGCCAACACGTCAACCGACACCCGAACACCGTGTCGAGCGAGATAGTCAGCGATGTCGGCTCCAGGCTCCGAGCCGTTCCCGTTGTAGTTCGCCTTCGGATCGACCAGGGCGACACGAACGTCCTCAGCAACGCAGAGGAGACCCAGCGCTTCCCGAACCGCACGGGAAGCCTCGACGCGCGAATCCCAACCGACCAGGACGCGCCGTGGCCACAGGGTCGCCTTAGCCCCCTTCGGCACAACGAGCACCGGCGTTCCCGTATCGAACAAGCAGCCATTGACTACAGGAGGGCCGAGAGTCTCGTCATTGAGAAGGCCCGGTCCGATGATCGTGAGATCGGAACAGCGCGCCCGCTGTCGTGCCAATTCACCCAGGCTAGCCGGATCGCAGCAGTCGGTGTCGATGTCAAATGAGAGCGACATGGATCCCAGCAGCTTCTGAAGATCTTTGGAGCGTCTTTCCAGTCTCGCGATGTCATGGGTAAATCGATCGATCTCCCGAAAACGATCGTTCAATCGGGCAATGGCCAGTCCACATCCCACAGGCCACTCGGGGACACCATTTCCGATCGACGGATAATACGACATGAGGAGCATCGGAGGCGGTAGGATCAGCACGGAAAGGTGCGCGCCGACTTCGGCACACAAGCCGGCGGCAGTTCTGACGTCCTGATCGGAACCGTCATCGCCGGTCACGCAGAGTACGCTTTTGAAACCCATTTGCCTGCTTCTTCCCGAGTATTCGTTTAGGCGTTCAAGCCGAACCGGCTCACAGCGAGGAAAGGGCTGTGGGACCAGACCTGGCAGGTGATTTAGCCGTCCGGATTATCGAGCGAGTAGCCGGCCGACCTGACGGTTCGAATGACGCTGCCGGGCGAAGCCGCCTGAAGGGCTTTTCTGATCCGGCTGATATGGACATCGACGGTGCGTGCACCGACATGGATGTTGGGCGGCCAGGCCGCGCGGATAAGGTCGTCCCGGCTGAAGACCTTCCCGGGGGCTTTGATTAAAAGCCGCAGCACGTTGAACTCGATGGGTCCGAGATGAATGTCGTGGCCGTTGCCGCGAACCCGGTGGGCATCGAGCTTCATCTCGAGGCCGCCACAGGAGAGCCAGCCGCCGTTTTCAAGACCATTTTCGCCCCGTAGGGGCAGCGCCAGCTTCGCCCGCAGACAGTCCAGCAGCTTGGCCGGTGCGATCGGCCGCACAAAGCTCTCGTCAATCCCAGCCTTGAGGAGGCTGAGGTGCTGGTTCTCGGCGCCGGGCGCGATCAGGGCGATAACGGGCAGCCCCCCGGTCCGGGGCTGCTGTTTGAGCCGGGAGCAGATTGGGGATCCGGATATGCTCGCTGGCCCGCAGTCCAGCACCACGGCCTGAAATTCCCGTTCGTCCGCCAGTGCAAGCGCTTCCTTTGCGCCGCCTGCCGGCTCACTGTCGAAGCCGTCCACCTCCAGTATGTGGCTAAGGAACATATAGAACTCGGCATCTTGCGAACAGATCAGGACGAGTGGCTTCATCGTCGCTGCCTCAAGAGCCCATCGGCCTGTTCGGTTGAGTAGAGGCCGTCGCACCGCTCAAGACCTATCATGAGCCCTATGCTCCAATTCCGTTTCCATTACGCACGCGCCACCTCGGGATAGGTTTCGATGGCTGCGATTGCCTCGTCGACCAGTTTCGTACCGGCCGCGGCGAGTTTGCAGAACGTCTCGAAGCCGAACCGATGGACGTCTCGCAGGGTCTTGGACAGAACGACCAGCCGCCCGGCGGCAAAAAGCACGCGCCCGAAGCCCTCATGGCTCATTTCGATCATCGGTGATGCCATCAGGCCGCAGCGCTCCTCGATTGCAAGGGCGACGGCAGTGTAGAACTTGTCGAGCCTCCACAGCACGTCCGGATCGGGATCGCCGATGATTGGAATCGTACGGCGCTGTTCCTTGCTGACAATGAAATCGGCCAGCAACTCAGCGTCCGCTTTGCCGTCCCATGACCCGTGGGAATCCTGAGCACGGATAAGCCGCTCGAGGCATTGGAGAAACGGGCTGGCAAGCGCCACCTCGTCTTCGGCGACAGCAGGGCTAACCGCAGGGTCGGTCATTTCGCCTCCTCATTTCAGTCTTCGTCCTCAAAGGACGGTTTCTGTTTCGCAACGCCGGCTTCAGCCAGGACCTTGCGCAGCCAAGGTGGAGGGCAGTTCCTGAGCATTACCTGCGTGCGAAACAGCACCTCCTGGATGCTCTGAGCCTGCCGCACCTTGATCGGATGGATTTTTGCCGAAACAAGTTTGGCTGCCGAAGGTCCGCCGATCGCCAGGCAAAACAGGAGGTGGCAGCCCTTCAGCGCTTCAACCTTCGGTGTGATGCGGTCATCCCTCTCGGCCCGATGTTTCCCAGTTTCGTCGGAGACGTCGTCGAACTCGATGACTTCCACGAGCTCCCACTCCTCGCGAGTCATATCGTAGATGACAAAGCGCTTGGCCGACCCGAAATGGGCATTGAGTTGCTTGACGTCCTGAGTAGCGATTGCCACCCGCAAGGCGCCTGCTTGTCGTTCACGCATCGGACGGTGAACCTCGTCAGTGACGAGTGAGAGGCGACGCATCGGGCTCACCTGGCGTTTGCCGCCTGCGGAATGGATCAACCTCCTCAGGCGTCGGCGCGCGCCGGTCGGCCTGGAACAGGTTGGCAACCTCGAAGATCAGATCACGGGTTCCTTTATAGAGGATCGAGAGCTTGTGCTGGCTGCCGAGCCGGTCGAAGACGGGGAAGCCGATGCGCATGAGCGGAATGCCAAGGCGTTGCGACGCTTGGCGTCCATGTGAATGGGTGACCAGAAGATCAGCGCCGCCCGCAAGCGCTTCCAGGTCGCCGAGATCGCCGACCTGAATCGACTCCGCCGGTACCTTTTCCAGAATTTTCGACATATCGGTCGTCGTGACCGCCGCCGTGATATCGGAGCCCAAGTCGACGAAGAAGGTTGCCAATTGGTAGAGTTGGTCTGGTTCAGCTGCGATCGCAATTTTCTTGCCTCCGAAATGGAAATGTCCGTCGAGCAGCGCATCCTGCAATTGCGCCCGTCGGCGGCGGACACTTGCCGGCGCAGGCTGGCCAGAAATAGAGGACAGCAGGGAAACGAGCTGATCGGCGCCCTTTAATCCAGTCAGCGACTGAAACAGCACGTAAGGCACGCCGGTCGCCCTATAAAGGACCTCGGCCGGGCGGCGCATATGCTCGCCGATGGCGATGCAGTACCCAGCCGTGCCGAGCTCGCGGATATCCTCGATGCTCGTACCGCCATAGGTGGTCGGGACCCAGTGGTCTGGCACGGTACCGTCGAGCGAGCCTGAGAGGTCCGGCAAAATCACCGATTGAAGCCCAAAGCTTTCGACCATCTCGCGCAAATGCTCGATATCAGCCACAGTGAGGTTCCACCCGGGCAGGATTGCGACCTTCTTCGACTGGCGCGCCCGTTCGCCAGGTCGCGTAATACTTTCCATCATCGCAGTGACAGCCGTGGCCCAGCCCTCTTCGAGGGCACCGGCGAAATCCGGCGTGTTGGCCAGGACAATCTCCGTGCCAGCAAGTTCTGCCGCCCGCTTCAGCCTGATGTCGGTGATATCGCCTGCGCAATCTTCGCCACGGGTTTCCACCAGGGCCGTGGTGCAGACCCCGATCAGCTTTGGCTTCGTGCGGGTCTTGAGATTGAGGATCGCCTCTTCCAGATTGTCCGACCCGCCGAGGATGGTTGTTACTTCATCCATCGCGGTGGTCTGTAGGGGGATCGTTTCCTTGAAATGCCGCACGAGCAGCACGAGGGCGAAGCTGGTGCAGCCCTGGGCGCCGTGGAACAACGGCACGGCGCCGTCGATGCCGAGAAAGGCCAAGGCTGCACCCAGCGGCTGTGACGATTTCAGCGGGTTGACCGAGGCTGATTTGGTCTGGGGAAGGATACGGGTCATCGCATCTCCTCAACGTCCATCAAATTCGACGGCGCCTTGCCAGCGAATTCCCGGACGGCGTGCACGCTCTCGGTGTCGTTGCTCTTGCCCGGCGGTTTGTCCTCCACATGGTGCGGGCAATCCCACGGAGCGCGCTCGCGCAATTGGGCCCAGATCGGGTTGTGGATGGCGATGTCGATCTGCCGTACGAGTTCCACCATGCCGTCATATCCGGCATACGGGTGCTGGCGCTCCTGGTTGATGTCGAGCCAGGGCGTCTTGGCCTTGAGCGCGACGAATTGCGTGCGCCCGCCCGACAGCATGATATCGGCCTTGCCTCCAGAGAGCATGGCGTAAAGGTCGCGCGCTGGCATCTGCTCGAATGTGTGATTGTCGTCCTTGAGGACCTGCTTGATGCGCTCCTTGTCTTCGACGGTGGATTTCTTGATCGAGGTGCCGACGATCTCGATGCCGATCTCCATCAACGCATGGACGACCGACCAGGACTTGACACCACCCGTGTTGAGCAGCACGCGCTTGCCTTGAAGGCGGGCTCGGTAGGCCTCGAGCTTCTTCCATGCAATCGCCTCCTGCTCGACGATCAGCGTCTCTGTGTGGTCCAGGATTTCCGGATCGGCCCCCTTCCTCACCAGCAGCGTAGCAATTTGGCGGAGTGCCCCCGAAGTGTCCGAAATCCCGTAGAAGGAGCCTTCGAAGAAAGGGATGCTCCAGCGCTCGTCCATCTTGCGGGCTAGACTGACGAGGGCCGTCGAGCACACCACCATAGCCGCGCGGGCGTGGTGCGCGGAAGCGATGTCGAGATAGCGCGCGTCGCCTGGAATGCAGGCGCGAACCCGGATGCCGAGCCGGTCGAGGAGCGGCTTTATCAGCCAGAATTCGCCGGAGAGGTTGAATTCACCGAGGATGTTGATGTCGTACGGCCCGGCGTCATCGGGTTCCACCGTGCCGATCACATGGTCGAGCAACGCCTCGGCGGCGAGCTTGTTGCCGAAGTTCTTGGAGCCGGCCAGGCCCGGCGCATTGACCGGAACCACGGCCAAGCTGAATTTTTCGGCGGCGCGTTTGCAGACGGCCTCGATATCGTCGCCGATGAGCGCCGTCACGCAGGTCGAATAGACAAACACTGCCGGTGGCGCATACGCGTCCTTGATTTCGCGGATCGCCTTGAAGAGCTTCCGCTCGCCCTGCCCCATCACCACCTCGAGTTCGGTAAGGTCGGTCGTGAAGCTGGTGCGCCACAAGCTTGGCCCGGACGAAGCTGCACCGCGGTTGTCCCAGGAATTGCCCTCGCAGGCGAGCGGCGCATGGACCAAATGCGCAACGTCGGTGATCGGCTGCAGGACGATCTTGGCCCCGTCAAAGGCGCAACCGCCCGCCGCCGCTCCTGGCGTCAGCGCCCTTGCGCAGCCCTGCTTGCGCGCCTTGGCATCCTTGCCGCGGTTCTTGTCGCAGGCGGGCTCGTTGAAAACGTCCTGGATCTTCGCACTGAGCGAGCTCATGGCGTCAGTCCGCAAAGCCAATTCGGCAATGAACCGCCTGGGCGAAAAGCCGGTCCGTGTCTTCTAGCGGGTGAGGTCATAGGAATAGTCCGTCACGCCCGTCTGGCTCGTCTCGCGATCGAGCTTGTCGAAGATCTTGTCGAGGATCGCGGTCAGCACGCGCAATCCGCCCTGGTAGCCCATGAGCGCAAAGCGATGATGATGGTGCCGGTCGAAGATCGGAAACGTCAGCCGGATCAGCGGCGTGCCGGTGTCGCGCTCCAGATACTTGCCATAGGAATTGCCGATCAGCAGGTCCACTGGCTCGGTGAAGAGCAGCGACCGCATAGCCCAGAGGTCCTTGCCCGCCCAGACCTGAGCGTCCTTGCCGAAGGGCGAGGATGCAAGCAGTTCCTTCAACTCGGATTCCCACGTCGAGGTGCCGTTGGTGGCGAGGCAATGTGTCGGCTCGCCGCCCGTTTCCATGACGAATCGGGCCATGGCGTACACGAAGTCCGGGTCGCCGTAGATCGCGTATTTCTTGCCGTGCAGCCAGGACTGGCTATCCGCCATGGCATCAATCAGTCGGCCGCGCTCCAGCCGGATTGCCTCGGGGATTTCCTTGCCGGAAAGCGCCGAGACCTTCATCAGCAATTCGTCCGTCGCCTGGACGCCGAGCGGATAATGGAAGGAAGCCGTGGCCTGCCCAACTTGCCCACAATAGTCCAGCGTTTTTCGCGTGTTGTAGTGCTGCAGCGAAAGCGTTGCCTCGGCGTCGAGTGCCCCCCTCACCTCTTCGATCTTCGTGCCGCCATCGTACATGCGGTATTCTCCGTCCGACGGCGTGTCGAACTGGTCAGACGCGTCCTGGATGAAGGTGTAGGACACACCCATCATATCGAGCAGACGTTTGAGTTCCCGGTTGTTGCCAACGCAGAATCCATCGAAGCCCGGAATGACGTTGATGCTCCCCTTGGTTTCCGTGCGCTGCTGGCCTTTCCAGAAGTGCTCCAGAATACCCTTGAGCATGCCGTCATAGCCGTCGACATGGCTACCGACGAAGGCTGGCGTGTGGGCAAAAGGCACGTCAAAGTCGCGCGGGACCGAGTTTTCGTCTTTGGCGTTCTGGATGAAGCTGTGCAGGTCGTCGCCTATGACCTCGGCCATACATGTCGTCGACACTGCGATCATCTTGGGGTCGTAAAGCTGGTATGTGTTGGCGAGCCCGTCGACCAGGTTCTTCAGGCCGCCGAACACTGCCGCGTCCTCTGTCATCGAGGAGGAAACCGCCGAAGCAGGTTCCTTGAAATGGCGTGACAGGTGCGAGCGGTAATAGGCCACGCAGCCCTGGCTGCCGTGGACGAAGGACATGGTCCGCTCGAAGCCCGCTGCCGCGAATACGGCACCAAGCGGCTGGCAGGCCTTGGCGGGATTGATCACAAGCGCTTCCCGGGCGAGGTTCTTTTCGCGGTATTCCCAGGTCTTGGTGAATTCGCCTTGATCGGTAACGACCTGATCCGGGTGCGGACATTCGAAATTCAGCTTCTTCTCGGCGAGCATTTGCCTGTATTCCGGCTCGCGGAACAGGGGAGCGTGGTCGAGAATCTTTTCGGCCGACTGCGGCATTGGTATTCCTCTTTTTAATCTGGCCGCGCCATTCCGCAGCTCAGATAGTCGAGACGTTTCCGGTAGTCCCGAGGCTCACAAGCTCGCGGGGTTTCATGGTCTATCTGGGGAGACCGGGCCAAGGACTGGGCGTCTATTCGGCAGCTATCGCCCGCCCACTGGGCGGGCGTTCTTTCCAAGGAGCGTGGTAGAGATCCCAGACCGGATTGTTGATGGCAAGATCCACGTCACGTGCGAAAATGGCAAAGCCGTCATAGCCGTGATAGGGTCCCGAATAGTCCCAGGAGTGCATCTGACGGAACGGAATGCCCATCTTCTGCACCGGGTATTTTTCCTTGATGCCGGAGCCCACGAGGTTGGGGCGAACTCCCTCGATGAATTTCTCCAACTCGTAACCGGTAACGTCGTCGTAGATCAGCGTGCCGTTCTTTACGTAATGAGCGGTGCGCTGATAATCATCATTGTGGCCGAACTCGTAGCCGGTGCCGACGATGACCATGCCGAGGTCCTCGTAGGCTGTGATGACGTGGCGTGGGCGCAGGCCACCGACGTAGAGCATGACGGTATTGCCTTCGAGACGCGGCCGGTACTTGGAGATCACAGCGTCGACGAGCGGCCTGTACTTGGCGATCACCTTCTCGGTTTTGTCCTCGATTTCCGGCCCGAAATGCTTGGCTATGTTGCGCAGGGAGGTTTCGATCTGGGACGGTCCGAAGAAATTGTATTCCATCCAGGCGACGCCATACTTTTCCTCCATATGCCGGCAGATGTAGTTCATTGAGCGGTAGCAGTGGATGAGATTGAGCTTGGCCTTTGGCGCGCGTTCAATCTCGGCCAGTGTTGCGTCGCCCGACCAGTTGCCGACCACGCGCAATCCTATCTCCTCAAGCAAGATGCGCGAGGCCCAGGCATCGCCGCCAATATTGTAGTCGCCGATCACGTTGACGTCGTAAGCACCGCCCTCGAAGTCGACTTCCTTCTTGTCGAAGACCCAGTCGCGGATCGCGTCATTGGCGATGTGGTGGCCGAGTGATTGCGAGACGCCGCGGAAGCCCTCGCAGCGCACCGGCACGATAGTTTTTTCGTACTCCTTGGCCTTCTTGCGAGAAACTGCCTCAGTGTCATCACCAATGAGACCGATCGGGCATTCGGATTGCACGGTGATGCCGTTGTTCAGCGGAAACAGCACCTCGATCTCGTCGATGATCTGTTCCAGTTTCTTGTCACCGCCGAAGACAATGTCTTTCTCCTGAAAATCGGAGGTGAACTGCATTGTCCCGAATGTGTCGATCCCCGTTGTGCCCACATAGTAATTGCGGCGCTGTGACCAGGAATATTGGCCGCAGCCGACGGGGCCGTGCGAGATATGGACCATATCCTTGACTGGGCCCCAGACCACGCCCTTTGAGCCGGCATAGGCGCAGCCACGGATTGTCATCACCCCGGGGATGGACTTGATGTTCGATTTGACGTCGCATTCGGAAAGGATCTCACTTTCCCCGCCAGCCTCATCCCCGCTCTTTGCGATGCTCAGGTGTTTTTTGCGGCGCTTCGCCGCCTTGTCGGGATATTGCGATAGCACCTCCTCGATAAGCTTCGCATGGAGAGCACCATCATTCTCATATTCCAGGCTCATGGGACCCCTTTCAAGGTGTCTGATGACGCCTCACCGATGAGGCGTCGTTCTTGGCAAGGCGCCCCAACTCGAGAGGCGACCAATATCGGTCGTTACTGGGCGGCCGTCTTGGCCGCTTCCTTGGCCTGCAGCTCGGCAAGCATCTGCTCGTCGGTTTTCATGATGCCGAAGTCGAGCAGCATGTCCTCGAGCTCCTCCATGGTGATCGGCGTCGGGATGGTGCCCTGGCCAGAATTGGCATGGATCTTCTCGGCCAGCGCGCGGTACTCTCCGGCCTGCTTGGAATCCGGCGCATACTGGATAACTGACATCTTCCTGAGCTCGGCGTGCTGGACGATGTTGTCGCGCGGCACGAAATGGATGAGCTTGGAATTGAGCCTGGAAGCCAAGGCTTCAGCGAGGTCGAGCTCACGGTCGGTTTGACGTTCGTTGCAGATCAGGCCGCCGAGCCGCACGCCACCCGAATGCGCATATTTCAGGATGCCCTTGGCGATGTTGTTGGCGGCATAAAGCGCCATCATCTCCCCGGACATGACGATGTAGATTTCCTGCGCCTTGCCCTCGCGGATCGGCATCGCGAAACCGCCGCAAACCACGTCGCCCAGCACGTCGTAGGAGACATAGTCGACATCGTCATAGGCGCCGTTTTCCTCGAGGAAGTTGATCGATGTTATGACGCCTCGGCCGGCGCAGCCAACGCCCGGCTCCGGGCCGCCGGACTCCACGCATTTGATTCCTCTGTAGCCAATCTTGAGCACGTCCTGCAGCTCGAGATCTTCCACCGAACCTTCCTGTGCCGCCAGATGCAGGACAGTATCCTGAGCCTTCGAGTTCAGGATCAGGCGGGTGGAGTCGGCTTTAGGGTCGCAGCCGACGATGAGGATTCTCTGGCCGAGGTCGACCAGGGCGGCGAGCGTGTTTTGGGAGGTGGTGGACTTGCCGATGCCGCCCTTTCCGTAAAAGGCGATCTGACGCAGACCTGACATTATAGATTTCCTTCCTTCGTTCCATCCGTCGCGGCTGGCCGCAATATGAATGCCGATGGGCAGCTCTTGCCGCCTCAGACCGAACGGGTCTCAAGACTCGTGCCAAGTTGACTGGTTGATAACCAACAGGGATTTTTTCGTTTGTTGGCCGCGAGTTAGCCTGAGCACAAACAAGTGTTTGCTGCCAGACAAGTGATCGTCGGAACAAGCGCTGTAGCGGACCCGACAATGCCCGACACAAGGCGTCAGCTTCGAGACCGATACCGAAAGAACTTGGGCCTTCGAGCCAGAGCCGACCTTTGGCCTGCGTACAGGCGGCGGTAAATGATCGGCTTGCGCGCCTCCCGTCGCGGGTCATCAGACGTGCGTGCTGGCAGCTGATTGCGCATGGCTGTTCGAGACTGACCCGCGAAGTCGGCATGGAACATGCGTGATGCTACGACTCCGACGATCACATCCTCCTCCGGCTCGAAGAACCCGGCACTGATATTGCACGCGGCTGTCACAACATGTCAGGCAGCGATGAACATTCCCTGCGTGCGGGGCCGGCAACAACGTGCTCCTGAATGCCGGTCAATGCAGCCAACCCATGTTGCCGTTGCACCCAAGCTGGCGAGCTTCTTCATGACCAAATCCGCGACAGGCTTCATGGAGACTTTTCTGCACGGCCCAGAAAAGCCGGATCGACGGTCTCGTCCCGCTTGGGGCGCGGTCATATCGCTTGGCCTGGGGACCTTCGGGCTTGTGGCGGCTGAGCTTTTGCCTGCCAGCGTGCTGACGCCGCTCGCGCATGATCTGCATATCACAGAGGGTGCGGCTGGACAGACGATGACAGCGACTGCGATTGCCGCGGCGATTTCGGCGCCGACGATCGCCTTTATAACAAAGCGCCTCGACCGCAGAGTCGTCCTGTGGGCCATGATGCTGCTTCAGATCCTGTCCAACCTTCTGGCAGGGGTCGCGTGGTCGCTGCCGGCTTTCCTGGCGGCACGCGTGGTGCTCGGCATTGCGCTTGGAGGCTTCTGGTCGATTTCGGCATCGCTGGCGATGCGACTGGTTCCAAATCACCTCCTGCCGCGCGCACTATCAATCATCCTCACCGGCGTCTCGGTCGCTATCGTTTGCGCGCCTCCAATCGGCGCCTATGTCGGCGACATCTGGGGATGGCGAGCCACCTTCATGATCGCCGCAGCCGTCAATGCCGTTACATTGCTGGTGCAACTCGTAACCCTTCCGACGTTGCCCCCGGTTGAAATGGCTGGATTCCGCGGCCTGCTGCATGTGGTCAAGAAGCCAACCATCAAGGTCGCGCTTTTGGTGGTGCTGCTGGTGGCTTCTGGGCACTTCGCCAGCTTCACCTATGTCCGGGCTTATCTCGAGATGATTCCCGCGCTCCATATCGAGACGATCTCGCTGCTGTTGCTCGTTTCGGGGGTATGCGGATTCTTCGGGAATTTAGCCGGCGCGTTCCTGGCCAAACACAGCCTCAAGGCGGTCGCGGCGCTGCCGCCGCTGCTCATGGCGATAGCCGCTGTCTCGTTGCTGATGCCTGGAGCATCGGCCTTCACCTCGGCCATTGCGGTTGCTGTATGGAGTTTTGGCTTCGGTGCGGTGCCGGTGGGGGTACAGACTTGGATGGTGCTGCGCGCCGTTCCCGAGCAGGCCGAAAGCGCCGGTGTGCTGATGACCTCAACCTTCCAAATTGCCATCGCGGCCGGCGCGATCTTCGGCGGACTGCTTGTGAATAATGCGGGCGTCGCCAGTGTGTTCGCCTACAGCGCGGTTGCCACCTTCCTTGCCGCCCTCACAGTGTTCTTATTCGGCCCGAAACCTAACCTCTGACGGGGCAGGCCCACAGCTCAGCGCTTGCGATGCAGCCGCACCAGCCGCGCGGCGCGATCCTGCCCCACACCTTGTCGGTCATCTCGCCTAGGCCACATGGATCGCGGGCTACTGCCGAGGGGGCTTTGACCACTACCGGGCGCCTCGCCGGCCATAGCCGTTCGCGGCTCCGGGCAGTGCATCAGCGTTCGCCCGGGCGGAGTTGGCCAGGTTACGCAGCCCGCGCGAGCGCGGTCGCGCTTTGCAGCGGGGGGCGACCGGGCGCCGTTCTTGAGGTGCCGACCCTCCAGGTCTCGATTTGGAACTCCGCGCGAAACGCCGGACCCTCCGTAGGTCGACTTGTGCGCGCCACCATCGTACGAAACCGCCGCTGAGAGAACAGCATTCCCGGCAGCACACCTGCATGACCCTAATGTCAATTCCAACCCACACGATAGGCTGCGCGAATGCCGGCCAAAGAGAAGGCGCACGCAGAATGTCGCTCGCCAGAGGAATTTACCAAGCGTCAACTCACTGTCAGCTCGTTAATCCTCTCTTTGAGAGCGACCTGACCAGCTTGCTGTCGACGGCAAGCGAATGCGATGTACGGAATCGGTAGCCCATCATCAACGAGCTCTGCCAGGCCAGGGACACGGTATGGTCAACCGACAGCGACAGCTTTGGCAAGCACCTGCGCATGCCGCCGCCTCATCGCAATGCGACTTCGCTTCAGCGCCGGAACGGCGTTTTGCTGGTTTCGCAACCTCCGATCGTGGAGTTCGACAGCGCTTCGTTCATCCGAAACTAAGGACCTTCTGCGGCGGTGGTTAAACACATCGCGCACAATGCCGCCAGGATACTTGGTGTTTGTGCCCTCAAAAGCTGCGCGCAGGGCAACAGTTGCAAGGCTCGGCAGTAGGACCCCACGATGGTACCGAGCAGGCGCGCTATTCTGTTATCAGCTATATCGGTCCATCGGTCAGGTAACTTCCTTTGGCGAGCGTCACTGTCGATCCAAAACTCGGGCTAGCGGACGCCGCGTCGCTCGATCTGCGATCCAACCCATCAGCGCTTCCATCGGTCCTCGCGGGAATAAGCGCAGCCAAAGCACCGCGAAAGCGCTTACAACCACGATGAAGCCAAACAACGCGGACAGCGAGTGAGCTCTTCCAAGCATAAATATTCCCAGAATGTGCAGAAGATAGGCCGTCAGAGGCATCGAACCGACCGCGATTATTGGCGAGACCAGCTTTCGCACGAACGGGAGCGCATCCATAGCAAGCGAGCAAGCCGCCACGATGATCATTGCGCAACCGGCGCTGCCAAAAATCCAAAACGTCGTCTCACTATGAGGCGAGGCAATCCATAGCCAACTCGCTGTGAGCTCGTCCACATCCAGCATCCACCAGTGGTGAGGACTCACGTCAAGTTCTTTCAAATTTGCCAGCTCTGCGCTTACGCCAGGCATCAAATGCAGCGCAAGCCAGGATCCTCCGAAGCCCAACACGGCCAGCGCGACTCCGGCTATACCAAGGCGCAAATGCATTGCGCGCGTGCGAAGGTCAAAGCGCGCAATGGCCATGCCGGCGATCAGCAAAGGAACCCAGGTCAAGGCGGGATAAGTGCCGCTGACCAGGAGGGTGAACACCTCGGGGTCTGAGCTCCCGGAGCCAAGCATTTTGAGAAGGAGGAAACGCACCTGCGGGAGAACCAATGCTGTCACCGCCGCGAGCAACCCGAGCCGCTGTGCGCTGAGCCGATATAGCGGCAGGACCAACAGGAAGCAGACGCCGTAGTATGCCAGAATGACCGCGACAGGCGCGTTGACATAGGTGAGGATTTCGCCAAGGGCGAGCAGGATAAGGGCGCGGATTGCAACCTTGGCAATGGCCTGTCTACCGGCTAGCGTCGATTTCCGCGGGTTGCGGCCGGTAATCAGGATGAGCGAAAACCCGGTTATTACGGCAAACAGGACGGACGAGCGCCCAAAGGCGAAGTCCATCACACTCCCGACCACTCCTTCGCGGTCTAGGGGACCCACATGGACGGCATACATGCCGAAGACTGCCAAACCGCGAGCAAGGTCGATGCCGACCAGCCGAGCTGCAGCCCACCCGTCTCGTGACCCGCTCCCGAAGATGCGGTGCGGTATTGCCATATTGGAATTCCTTCGTTGGTTGCGTCCATCGCGGGACGATAGGATGGCCGTCGGCTGCTGCCGTGGTCTTGCCCCAGGGCGCAAAGCTCGTGCCAAATCCGTCAGATCGAGGTATAGCCTGCGGCAATCACAGACTTAGGCCCCCGAGACTGTGGCGCGGACCTGACAATTCCGACACCTGTGTCGCGGAGCCGACGTGTTGGACGGATGGCCGGCCCGGGGGCTCACTGAACAGGCTGCGAGAGGCGCAGCGACAGCGGATTATCCGACCAGCATGCCGCGCGGGCCCCAGTGATCGCGGCCAGCTTCAGCCCGGTGGTAAACCACACGATCGCTCAGGTGGCCTGGCAGGGGCATGAGCGCCCGAAGAGGCCGGACTTATGCGGCATCTTCCGCGCCGTGCAAGAGCTCAGCTTTGAAAACCAGCGCAGCAGAACACCAGCTGCAGCAGCCACTCTCATCTTCTGCTCTTTACCCCGTTGAGGTTTTCTCGCCGAGGCCGACAAGCCGCCTCTTGAGACGGCTCGACAAAGTTTCGGTGTCGCCGAAGACCATCTCCACATCCTCGCGCGAGACGACATCCCCGCCATCCCGAGCCAGGCTCCGTTGAGCCAGACGGCGGACCATTTCCTTGATATAGGCCGCGCTGCTGTTTTCCGACCGTGCGACGACATCCGCAAGCGCTCCGTCTTGGAAGACGAGCGCACGACCATACAGCGTGATCAGCCGCTCGCGGCAGCCGGCGTCGGGAAGCGGGATCTCAATTGCTTCGTCCACCCGGCCTGGGCGCGAGGCGAGCGCGTCCTCAATGTCGTCCGGCCGATTCGTCGTAAGGAGGAAGAGGATATCTGCATTTGAGCCAAGACCATCCATTTCGTTCAACAGACGGTTGAGCAGTCGTTCAGCGTTCGGGCTAGATACGTTTTCTCGCGACCGACCCACCAAGTCGACGTCCTCCAGTACGACGATGCTCGGCTGAAGCGTGCGGGCCAACGCTATGTAGAACCCAATCGCCGCTGTCTGCTCAGCCGTAACCAGAATAGTAGTGCGTCCGGGCAGGTTGGCAGAAACATAGCGGATGACGTGCGTCTTGCCTGTACCAGGGGGACCATAAAGCAGAATACCCTTTTGCGCGTGCTGGCCGAGGCGCTTCAACCCCTCTCGGTGTCGATCATGGTCGAAGATGTTGGCATCAAGACGCGCCATAGTTGCTTCCGAAAGCACCACGTCGTCCCGGGGTACGGCAGGTAGGCGATGAACCCGCATCGCTCCCCGCATCCCCCAGTTGCGTGCATCGTATTCAAAAGAGAGAACCTTGCTGCGGTAGTATTGCGAGCTTTCGCCTGCCGCCTGGATTTTGCTAAGAAATCCGCGCGAGAAGGCACATGCCTGCTCGCCAGGCAGATAAGCGATTTCCACTTGAACCGTTCGGCCGCCCCAGCGGTCAAAAAACTGCGACAGGAGGACCGCTACAGGCTCTTCGCCGATAAGGAATAGCCACAGGCCATTGTGCAGTGCCGCGTAGGGCACGTCTTCGCCGATATCCATGTCCTGATATTGCAAGGGTGTCACCGCAATGACGGCTCCACCCTCGCGAATGACCATGTCGGACAGCTTCATGGCATCGGACTGGTGCCGCTGGTGGACGCCGATGAGCTTGGGAGACAAGGGCGCAATCTGCTCTTCAATGACAGTTTGAACGTCCGGCAGCAAATGGGCAGCAAATTTTCGGCGCGAGCTGGCGAGACCTGTCAAATCATCGGTTTTGAAATGGCGAATTAGTGCTTGCCAGACATAGCAATCGATATCGGTCACAGCAGAATCCTTTGCGAGTTGAGGTGAGCGGAAGCTCTGCATCGAGCGCCGTTAGAGTCGGCTAGGCTCTCCTCGCATTCGCGGCCATCCCACCGACAAGATCATTGAAGCAAGTTGCGTGCCCGTGGCACTCCGTTGCATTCTGCCGGTTCGCGCTAATCAGCGGCACTTGTTCCTGACGTTTGGGTCGGCCTTGCGACAATTCTGGTCCAGTTTCCGACACAAGAAGGTTTCGATGGACGCCTACTGCGTTGGAAAGCAAACCGCGCAATGACCGTGACCGAGCCGAATTCGATCTTCATCGACTCTGGACCATGGCAATACCGAAGAGAGGCCGCCATGAACTGCTGCCACAGGCCTGCGTTCGCGTCAGTCATGCCTCTGCGAACACGGCTACGCGCACACCGTGCCCCTTCGCTGCGGTGATGCCCGCGGCCGCGCCGTGCGCATGTGCTTGCGGTCTATGGTGCATCGTTTGCCAGCCTGCGGAAGCTCAAGCGCTACACACCTGACCTCGAAACTTTGGTGCAGAAGCAGCTTCGTTGCAAATGGCATGCCTCTTGCTGCTCGTGCTCGGAGCCCATTGAACACGATGAAAGCCGATACCGAACCATGGCTGGCACGCCAAGCTCTAAACGATCGACAAAGACGGCGGCGGTTGTCCTCGCTGAGCACTGGGCATCGCCCGGTTTGGAGATCCGAGCATCTGGAGCCGGGCCGTTCCCCATACATCCGACGGGGGAAAGAGTGGGAAGCCGCGTAGGCATCGTCTCGCACCTCGGCAGCACCCCAGCGCGGCAATCCGCCAGCCTCAGTAAAATCCAGTGCGCCAGTTTCTTCAAAAGGAGCAAGTTGATGACCGGTCAGAAGAAGGTCCCTTTCGTCACGTTTCTCACGCGTGTTCGCGATGATTCGGTCCAGGGGCCAAATCCATATCGTTGGGAAGAAAAAACATCCGACGACTACTTTGCCGGCAAGCGTGTCATCCTGTTCTCGCTCCCTGGCGCTTTCACCCCGACATGCTCGACCTACCAGCTGCCCAATTTCGAAGATCTCTACGAGGATTTCAAGAAACAAGGGGTCGACGCGGTCTACTGCCTCTCGGTCAACGATGCCTTTGTCATGAATGCATGGGGAAAGTCCTTGGGGCTGCAGAAGGTCGAACTTATTCCGGATGGGTCTGGCGAGTTCACGCGCAAAATGGGCATGCTGGTGGCCAAGGACAATCTGGGCTTCGGAATGCGCTCCTGGCGCTACGCGGCTCTGCTCAACAATGGCGTGGTGGAGCAGTGGTTCGAGGAGGAAGGTTTCTCCGATAACTGCGAGACCGACCCCTATGGCGTCTCATCCCCGCAGAACGTCCTTCAATCGTTGAAGGACGCGGCGTGACCTGGTGCAGATCGACCATGCGCAACTGCGTTTTTGGGCGACGCTTGGGACAAAGGGCGAGGTCCTGAAGCCCGCGGCCCGTGAGGTCGTTCAAACGTGACGCGGCTTTGCAGCGTCGACCTGTGAGAGATCCAATTAGCCACGGCCAAGAGCTTCTTTGACAGGAACACCGAACCGACATGAAATCGTCCTTCAGCCTCCTTCAGAAACAGTCTCTCGCAGCATCGCCTCAACTCATCGAGTCGATTCGCCTGCTGCAACTGACGCATGCCGAACTGCATCAGTTCGTGGACCAGGAGCTTGAGAAGAATCCGCTGCTGGAGCATGCGCCAAAAGACGAAGGGCTGTCTGGCGAGGTTGAGGGACCGACCTGGGCAGGGTCCCCGGACCTGCCCAGGCAAGGGAAGTCCCAGCCAAACGCGACAAACGCCACGCCGGGCGAACGTCCTGCCTACGAGGAGTTTGTCGCCCTAGCCGAAACGTTGCACGACCATGTCGCTCGTCAGATCTCCCTCACCGCCTTCACACCGCATGAGCGGCTGATAGCTCATCAGCTCGCCGGTCATCTGGATGACACTGGCTATCTTCGGGTAAGTCCTTCCGACCTGGCCGAGACCCTAAACGTCGGGCTGGCTCAAGTGGAACGGGTGCTGGGCGTCTTGCAGCGCCTCGATCCTCCGGGAATCTTCGCAAGATCGCTCGGCGAATGTCTCGAGATACAGTTGCGCGAGAAAAACCGCTTCGACCCGGCGATGGCGGTTTTGGTTGCCAACCTTGAGCTGCTTGCGCGACGCGATTTTCAGGCATTGAAGCAGCGCTGCGGCGTCGATGAAGAAGATCTCCTCGACATGCTGCAGGAAATCCGCGCGCTTGACCCCAAGCCTGGAAACACATTCCAGTCTGGAACGCCGGAGTGCGTGATACCGGACGTATGGGTGCTGCGCTCGCCCGGAGGTGGATGGCAGATCGAACTTGATCCGAACACGCTGCCCAAGGTGCTGATCAACCAAAGCTATGTAGCGGAGGTTTCCTGCCGAGCCGCCAAAAAATCGAAGGACATGACATTTCTCAATGAATGCTTGCAAAACGCGAACTGGTTGATCCGCAGCCTGGATCAGCGCGCCAAGACGATCCTTAAGGTCGCCACGGAAATCGTGCGCCAGCAGGATGCTTTTCTGGAATATGGCGTTGCCCACCTGCGGCCGCTCAATCTCAGGACGGTCGCTGAGGCGATCAACATGCACGAGTCGACTGTCAGCCGGGTTACGTCGAACAAGTACATGGTTACCCCACGCGGTGTGTTCGAGCTCAAATATTTCTTCACTGTCGCGATCGCCTCCTGCGAAGGCGGTGACGCGCACTCCGCTGAAGCTGTCCGCCATCGGATCAGAGCGATGGTCGCCGAAGAATCGCTTGATAACATGCTCTCTGACGACGACATCGCTGACCGGCTCAAGGAATGCGGCATAGATCTCGCTCGCCGCACGGTCGCCAAATATCGCGAGGCGATGAACATCCCCTCCTCCATACAGCGGCGCCGGGAAAAGCGCTTGTGGCGCGACGGCGATCAAGGCCTCAAGGCCTCGTGACCAAGCGTGGCCCCTAGATCAAAGGTGATGCGTTCTCCGCGTTCGTGCTCCTCCGGGCCGAAGCAACTGTCGAAATCGCTGCATTCCCGGCAATTGGGCGCAGGACATAGCGAGAACCCTTCGGCCTCACAGAGTTTGCGGTAAAAGTACTTCTTCCATTTCATGTTTCGTGTGTTGCCGGCCGCGAGCATCGGAAAATGCGTGGCAAGCAGGCGATTGAGCTCGGCCCGATTGAGAAGACCAAGATCTTGCCACAGGTGGTCATCGTGCATGGCACGCCGGGCAACGATCTTGGCGAAGCGCGCGCTCGCCGGGTCGCTCGGCCGGGCATGCGCCAGGAGCAGGCCGCGCAGAAGTTCTTCCTCCATGCCCGTCTCAGGATCGCTGACGTCTTCCAAGGCTAAGGTTGCCAGTGCGGTTGCGGAAAAACCCCGAGGCAGGACCTGGCGCAGCTCGGCGAGGGACAGGCCTGTCGACTCCGTCGCAGTCGCTTCGCCAGCCTCGACCTCCTTGAGCGCACACGAGAGAACGCAGGCAAGAACATGCTCGTCGAACCCCCTCTCGGGCTCGATGGCGGGACATTGGCCGGCGCCGACACATGCGTCTTTCTGGGCGGACATGGTCCCGTTCTCCTGGTTTGTTTTCGCGATGCAGCGGCCCTGCCGAGAGCGCATGGGTCCGACTACGGGCACGCGCCGGCGCGGGCTCAACGCCAATACAGCTGACCAAGTTGGCCTTCGAAGTCACCGCGCTAGACATGACCCATAGCGTTGTTGATGGGGATGATCCGGTCTCCCCAGTTCGGGTCTGGCATCATTGTCCCTGGTCGAAGTCTCCCAACTCGGTCCGTAGCGCGATTAGACCAGTTCAAGATCGATGAGCGGCTCTGCCAAGCTCCAGCAAATCGAAACCACCGGCGTCCTCGGTGCGCTCACGGTTTCAGACCGGGGCGTTGCCGCTCTCACGCCGGGGTTCCTGCCGGCCCATCCCTGCCTTGCAGGTGTCGCGGTGGCGTTGGAAGGCTCACAGTCCGTAGTCATATTGATGCGGTTCAGAGGTTGTGAAGGCATCGTCATGAGAAGCAATGCGACGCTTGCCCAGCGCATAGACCGGATCGTGCGGATACGGTGCTCCAATCGGCTGTCGCGTGCCGAAGCGTTCTGCCTCCAGGACCAAGGTTGGGATCTGCTCCTCCAGCCAGTCATAGACAACGGTCCGTTCGGCAATCCGCCACTCCCCTTCCCGCTTTTGAAACAGATCGCAGTAGCGCCCGCATAAAAAGATCTGACGCACTTCTCCGCCTTTGTCCGGTCCGCGTTGCAGCGCGGTGAAATAGCTCTCGACCGTGGCCTCCGCCGCGTCAATGAATTCGATCAGGACGTTCGTGATCTGATGGATGTTGCGCGGTCCGGTCTTGAAGACATCGAGCGCATACCGAATGAAGCCCTCGGCCGAGCCGCGATACGCCCCGTGGCTGTCATGCGCGTCCGGCCAGTAGGCGCTGCGCAGCACCGCCTCATCGGCGCGGTCTGTCCCGCGGCAATACCGAAAGAGGCAGTCGCGGATCGCCTCGCGGTCGAGCAGTTCGATGATTCTTGCTTGGCCAGACGGGTCTGTCGCAGATTCGGCGGTTCCGACGTGTCCCGGGACCTCTGTCTTCGGTTCGAGGGGGGCCTCCGAAACCATTCGCGCAGCGGGGGGATCGTCGATTTCCAGCGCAAGTTCGGGGCAGGATCGCACCCCATCCGACGCAAGCACTTGCTCCCCGTCCGGAACCTCGATGTCACCGGGCAGGATGTAACCTGCGTCGTCCAGCTTGAAGACTGCCGGCGCTCGCGCCGAACATTGCGCATGACCCTGACATCTGGCTTGGTGAACGATGATGCGCAAGGCGACCTCCAACGTCTGTGCTCCCGGCTCAGGCCGGGCTAGGTTTAGCCCCACTCCAGGATCAGATTTTCAATCCCGAACAGTTGGCCGCCATGGGTGATGGGTGCTGTTCCCTCCTTGATCCGAAAGGGCGGCAGGCGCGCCAGCCACTCCTCCAGGCCAATGACAATTTCCCGCCGGGCGAGATGTGAGCCAAGGCAACGGTGGGGACCATAGCCAAAGGCGGCGTGGCGGATGCCTTCTCGCGCCAGATCGACGGTGTTGGGGTCTTCGAATTCCGCCGGGTCACGATTTGCGATCATGGTGGCACAGGAAACAAAGTCCCCCTTGCGGATCGGCGCGCCTTCGAAGTCGATATCTCTTCGTGCCACGCGGATCAGATGGACGGTCGGAAAGGCGCGCAGCAGTTCTTCGGCTGCGCGCACGATCCGGTCCGGTTCTTTTCGGAGCAATTCCTGATCTTCCAGGTTTCGCGCGAGATAGGCCAAGTCAAAGCCTATGGCTGTAGCGACCGTGTCGAGCCCCGCCACCAAAACGAGCACGCCAATGCCACGGACCTCCTGGTCTGTCAGCCCGCGGCCCTCGACCTGCGCGTGCACAATGAAGCTCATGAAATCGTCGACGGGCTTTTTGCGGCGCATCGCCGCCAGCTCGTCTATGAACGCTACAATCGTCCGAGCCGCCGCCGGCCTTCTCACATCATCGCCGTGGAGCAGATCTCTCGCCCAGGCAACAAACGTCTCAAGACGGTGCTCCGGCAGTCCGATGAAGCGAAGGAAGATGCTGACCGCGAAAGGAAAGGCGAAATCCTTCATGGCATCGCAGCTTGTGCCCGACGAGGCGATCCTCGTGATAAGCGCTATCGCTCGCTCGCGGATGGCGGGCTCCAGTTCCGTTACACGCTTCGGCGAAAAGAGCGGATTGAGCAATGAGCGAAAGACTGCATGGGAAGGGGGATCGAGTTCGAGCGGGATCGTCGGCCAGTCTTCGCCCAGTGCGGATGCGAAAACGTTGCGATGACTGGAAAAGTTTTCGGTCTCCTGCAGCACCCGGCGCTGATCTGCGGCGCGAGTGATGACCCAAGCACCCTCCCCGGTACGCGTGTTCCAGGGCGAATAAAAGATTCGCGGTCCGGCATGCACGCAAGCGATTGCTGCGTGCGGGTCGCCGTTGGGCGCCGGAGCCATGCCTGGCGACGAAAAGAGGCTGAAGTCGCCTACCATTTCCGGCGGGACATGATCTGGAACCGGGTGGGTCGCCATTTGGTTCTCCTGAGTTCAGGCGTTTACGCTCGGTTGAGATCGCAAGGCTGTTCGCCACCGCTGGGCACAATGCACCGCCGACACGCCTCCGATGACCAAATCGAGCAAGTTGCGTGCCGAGCAAGCGCACCATCGGCACCCCGCTCATTCTGCGTTGCGGCGGTCCGTATGGGGCTAACATTTGGCGGGCATCAGACATTCTTGTCCGTTCCAGACACGACAGGATGGCGCATGAAGATCGAACGGGGAGCCTAGTGGACCGAGGCCGAGTATCGATCGAGGTTACCTGCCACTCCGGACGCATCTCGGCGGCAGAAAAGCCGCTCGCCGCGCGCCCTCCACAAGCGCCGTAGCGAGCGAGCGGCTTTGCGTCGTCGTCGACACTTGCTCGATAACTCGGATCGCTGAGACCAATCCGAGGGAGGCTCGAGGACCGACCTGAGACGCACATTGCTGGCTGAGGTCAAATCAATAGGGCAGCCCCGTCAGGCTCGCGACGCTATTTCCCAGCTACAGCGGTCAGCCGCGCGGCTAGAAAAGCAAGCCGTTCTGATTTCTATCACCCCGTTGCTAACGCCGCAGACGCGGGACATCTGCACCGAAGCCGGCATTAATTTTCTGGATTTCGAGGGAAATTGCGCCTGGCTTTTGACGGGATCTTTGTCGAACGCATCATGTCAGCAAGCCCATATTTGGTGAATGCCGTCTACAGAATTTCATTATGATGCCGGCTTTCAGCATTTGCTGAAAATGCGTACAGCAGTGAAATACTAGGCGGAGGGGCGCAGTTTGGATGAGGAACTGCCTGCCCGCCGGAAGGCGATGATCTCGATCGCGAACGCGTCAGGTAGGAGCTCCGCGTGAATGCGCCCGCAAGCTCCGATAACCAGTCTCTGTCAAAAACGGTTCACCCAATTCAACGGCATTGGCGCTGAAATTCATCCACCGGCTGTAACGCGCCCGATACCGAACATGCCCTCCATATCGATGCGAACGCGCATCTAACCGGGGGGAATGCGAACGACCCAGACGCTCATACCAAGTACCATGTGTAACGCCCCGTGTGTGGCACTCGGGCCGGCCTAAGCCCAATTTTGCTTGGCCGGAGGCGAAAGAAGACCTATGTCGGGCCGTGCATAAGCATCCGGACGCTAGACTAGCTGTTCGAGCTCGGCATCAGCCGCCTAGGCCCCTGATGCTGATGGAAATTCGAGGATGCCTTTGAGGAGGCCTCCTCTGGAAATTTGACGCAGCCGCCAATCGACTTCACCTGGACCAAATTCCTGCCGCCGCTGCCGTACATGGCGGGCACCCGGAAAATTGATTGACACACACCGCCGGCGGCCAGCGGACGCGTTGTGCCTGCATTGAGCAGCTTTACCGCGGGGTTCGGGTTGGGGCTCACCGCAACGGCAGCGATTCTCGCCAAACGCGGAAACGCTCGAGGGAATGGAGCTTGTGACTGGAGGCGATCCGCGGCGGCCCCAAATCGCAGCTGTGCCCTGGTTGGGGTTCGCGGCACAGCGATGGTCGGAAGTCCAAAGTGGCGGCCTGCACACCGCGCGAGAACGGAAATCAAGACGAATCGTTGTTGATCAAGCAGCGGTCGAACGGGGAATGCGCGGGAGGTCCTCGGCTAGTAACCGCCAGTCGTCGCGCTCGGGTGCGCCTTCCTCGCGCATCCCAAAGAACTGGATGATCATCTTGCCGTCAGCGCCATAAGCTTCAAGTGACGTGAGATGGCCATCCCGGGTCGGCTTGCGCACGGCCCAAACCTCGCGGATGTGGTGGGTCCTGAGATGCAGGCGGAAGGTCTTGTCGAGCACATTGATCCATGGCCCGATCTGCTTGATCGTCTTGATTGGGCCGGAATGGATCTGGATGCAGCCACGATTGCCGACGAAGCACATGATGGGCATCTCGTCTTCGGCCGCACGATGGAACATGGAGCCAAGCGCAGCATGGTCGAGCAGCCACGCGTAGTCTTCGCCGACCATGCGCACCGCCTGGCGGCGGCTAAGGTTGAGCGCCTTCAGCATGCCAAAGAACTGGTGTACGTCGGTCAGCTGACTCCAGTGCTCGCGCAGGTCATCGACCGTAGCGGCTTGGTTCGGAATCTTTGCGTCGTTTTCGGCCGACCTCGTTTCAACCGAGATGATCGGCTCCTGGTTGGAGGATTGGAGCTCGTCTATCAGTTTTCGATAGGCATGGACGCTTGAGGACGGTCTCAGATATACCTTGTGCACTGCCTCGCCTGCCGCATCGAAGAACAGCAGCCCGCGGCGGATTTCCTCCGCTTCGCGTGTCTCCACGGCAAAGCCATGCGTCCACACCTTCGGAAAGATGCGCAAATCAATGTCATTGCCGAGCACCATGGCGCGATGGTTGCCGGTGAACACCTTGTCGTAGACGCCTATCTTTTCATGCATGGCACTGTCATTGCGGGTCAGCGCCATCACCTCGCCGACGGCCTCGAGGCCGGTAAGCACATCATTGACGCGCGGCTCGATACGCAGCGCGCCAAAGCCGCAATGTGCCGCGTAGAGCTCCGCTTCCGAAATGCCCAGTTTGGCGGCGAGATCGCGGCCGCGGATGGTGGGACAGTCTTCGCGTGCACGCCGGATTGCCTCCGGCGAAAGTTCCTCGCGCTGGTGCATGTTTTAACCCCTCCGTTGCGCATATTGTCGGTGTTGGGAGCCTTAGCCCTCGCCACGAGGAGTCTCAAAAGGCGTACCAATTCCTGGAATCATCCCGGAAACCTCGCTTGCATGCAGTTCGACGAGGAACTCGGGTCCATGCAGGTGTGGCGAAACCGACAAATCCGACAATACTCGTCGATGCTCGACGTATACGCGGCAATTCCGAAAGCGGAATCCTGGGCGTGTTGAGGATGTCACGCTGTTCGAAAACGGCTTTTTCCATTGGCACGGTCCATGCACGGTAATCCGCAATTCGTCCGCATCGAGGAGAAACGAGCCATGATCACGCTCACCGACAAGGCGGTTGCCGCCGTCAAGACCGCTCTGTCCGCCGCTAGCGAGCCCGCAGACGGCTTTCGTATCATGGTTGAGGCCGGCGGCTGCTCCGGCTTCAAATATTCATTGGGCCTGGAGAGCGTCTCGCGCGAGGGCGACGCCATTGTCGAGACAGATGGGATCAAGGTGTTTGTTGACGCCGACTCCCAATCGCATGTCGCCGGCATGGCCGTCGACTTCGTCACGGGTCTCGAATCCTCCGGCTTTGTTTTCGACAATCCTAACGCGCGACAAAAGTGCTCCTGCGGCAAGTCATTCGGCTGATCGTCGAAGAAGGGAGAGGGCGCCTTCGGTGAGCTTGGCGGTGGCCCTGGTCCCGGGCCTGCGTTCAATCTGTGGAGACTTGCGCAGGCTCTGGATCGCACTCTCAACGGCGCAGGCTCGATGCGACCAGGCCGCGCTTGACGGCATTCCGCTCGATTGGAGACCACCGATGACAGTTGTCTATCTCGACAACAACGCAACGACCCGGGTCGATCCCGCGGTCGTTAATGCGATGTTGCCGTTCCTTACCGATCAATTCGGCAACCCTTCGTCGGCGCACCGTTTTGGCGCCTTTGCCGGCGCTGCTTTGGCAAAGGCGAGGCGTCAGTTGCAGGCGCTGATCGGGGCGCAGTTCGACGATGAGATCACCTTCACCTCGGGTGGAACGGAAAGCGACAATGCGGCCATTCTTTCGGCGCTCGAGGTGATGCCGGACCGAACGGAGATCGTGACGTCCGCTGTGGAACATCCTGCTGTGCTGACCCTGTGCGCTCATCTTGAGGAGACGGGCCGCGCTAAGGTGCACAGGATCCCGGTGGACCGCCATGGCCGGCTGAACGTCGATGCTTACCGGGCCGCGCTTACCCCAAACGTGGCGGTCGTCTCGATCATGTGGGCCAACAACGAGACTGGTACGATCTTCCCGGTCATCAAGCTCGCCGAATTGGCCAAGGATGTCGGCGCCATTTTCCACACTGATGCCGTGCAGGCCGTCGGCAAGCTCCCGATCGACCTGAAATCAGCCCCTATCGACATGCTGTCGCTCTCCGGCCATAAATTCCATGGGCCAAAAGGGATTGGCGCACTTTTCGTCAAGCGCGGCCTGCCGTTCCACGCTATGATCAAGGGCGGTCACCAAGAGAGCGACCGGCGTGCGGGCACCGAAAACACGCCCGGCATAGTCGGGCTCGGCATGGCCGCCGAACTTGCCTTGAAATTCATGGATGACGAGACCAAGCGGATAAAGTGGCTCCGCGACCGGCTGGAGAACGGGCTTATCCAGCGTGTCCCAAACAGCTTCGTCAATGGCGATCCCCTGGTGCGCTTGCCGAACACCGCAAACATCGCCTTCGAACGTATTGAAGGCAATGGGATCCTGCATCTCCTGGACCGCGAGGGTATCGTCTGCTCCTCGGGGTCCGCCTGCACATCAGGCTGTGCGGAGCCAAGCCATGTGCTGAGAGCGATGGAAATGCCACATGCGGCGGTCCGCTTCTCTTTCGCGCGTGACAACGGACAAGAAGACGTGGACCGGGTGCTCGAGGTCTTGCCTTCGATTGTGGAGAAGCTGCGCCACGCCCACAGTTCCGGGTCGAATAGAAGCAGCGCCGATGCTCTCCAATGCGTTCCAGGTCTCAGCGGCAGAAGAACTGGCGTCCATTCGTGAGCAGCCAGGTCTTCTCGAGGAGGCCACCCTGCGCGAGGTCGAGCAGGCTCCCGGCGTTGCCTCGAGGGCGGAAAGCTTGCGACCGCCGGCTTGCGGCAGCCGGCTTGCCTGGGATCGAGATCGGCACGCGGTCATGGGGACTGACGGTTCGAGGCAATCTGCGCCGTGGTCGTACGGAGGGTCTCGGTGCGCTCACGACATGGTGCCGGATGACCTCACAGGACCTCCATGCGTCAGTCGAGAGCGGCGTCTGCGCCCTCAATTTGTCTTCCATCGGATATGTGCAGTTGCCACCAAGCGGGCTCAGGGAAGGAGCGCTACAGCTCATCGAGCAGATGGTCGGGCGCGGCCGCGACCGGCTCTCAAGGCGCGTAATCCGGCCTCTCTTGTCACTGGTGCTCGCGCCAGACCTCCGTGTGGCCGAGCGCCAGGCAACGAGGCCAGTTGTGTCGACGAGGCGATTGCCGCGTCTGGCTGAGCCGCATTCGTTCATCAAACCGCGGCTTTCGGGGCTGCATGTCGAATGTGCGACGAACGCACAAAACCACCGTTTCCGACAAGGGAGAATGCAATGAATTGTTCCGCTGACAGCAGTCCCATCGACGTCACCAACATACTCACGCGCCTGAAAGGCCTCTCATCTGCCGAGGAGTTCTTCGCTGTCCTTGGCGTCACGTATGATCCGAAGGTGCTCAATGTCTCGCGTCTGCATATCCTCAAGCGTGTGGGCCAATACCTTGTCGAGGAAGATTTCTCCGGCCTGCCCGACCAGGTGATCGCCGCGCGCATGCGCGCCATGCTGGTACGCGCCTACGAGGAATTCGCGATTTCCTCGCCGCTCACCCACCGGATTTTCAAGGTGCTCAAAGACCATGATCCGGACAAATCTCACACGCCAGGCCGCACATTCGTTCCGTTCGACACAGTCCTGAAGCGGTTCGGCGAATAAGCCACATAGTTGCGACGCGACAATGTCGACAAACCGACAATTCGGACGTCGAAACCGGGGGCTTCAATGGACACGGGCGCCCGCAAAATGCCTGGCACGAATGATGCAAACAGGAACGCGCACCGCCAGCCCGCATCGGGATAACGCAGAGAACGCCAATGCATATCGTCGTCAGCATCAAGCAGGTGCCGGACTCGGCACAGATACGGGTCCATCCGGTGACGAACACCATCATGCGCCAGGGCGTGCCGACCATCATCAACCCTTACGATCTGTTCGCGCTGGAAGAAGCACTCAGGCTACGCGACGCCTATGGTGGGGAGGTCACCGTGCTGACCATGGGACCACCTATGGCCGAGGACTCCCTGCGCAAGGCGCTTGGCTACGGCGCCGATCGCGCGGTGCTTTTGACCGACCGCTACTTTGCCGGTTCCGACACGCTGGCCACCTCCTTTGCTCTTTCCCAGGCAATCGCGAAGATCGGCGATACGTTCGGCACGCCGGACGTGGTCTTCACGGGCAAACAGACGATCGACGGCGACACCGCCCAAGTCGGGCCCGGCATCGCCAAGCGTCTCGATCTGCTCCAACTCACCTATGTCGCGAAAATCGCCTCCATTGATCTCGCCGCAGGCGAGATCACGGTCGAGCGCCGCTGCGAAGGCGGCACCCAGAAGCTGAAGAGCAGGCTGCCATGCCTCATCACCATGCTGGAAGGCACAAACGAGATGCGCCGGGGTTCGATCGAAGACGCGCTTTGCGCCGCACGTAGCCAGATTGTGAAATGGAGCGCGGCCGAGGCCGGCATTGAAGATCTCACCAAATGCGGCTTGCGTGGCTCGCCGACGGTCGTCAAACGCGTTTTTGCCCCTAGCGCCCGGTCGGAAAAGGCCGCGCAGATTGAGACCGCGGAGAAGACACTGCGCGATGTCGCCGACGAACTGATCGGTGCAATCTTCACCCGCCAGCCGGCGCTGGAACCGGAACTCGCCTTCGAGGGCGCGTGACGGCAAGGAGCAGACCATATGTCGAGCACGAACTCAGACGCCCCTCGGCGGCCCCCAGGCCGTGCCGGGATGAAGAAAGAGCTTCCCGAGCGTTTCAGGGACTATCGGCACGTCTGGGTTTTCATCGAGCTCGAACGCGGCCATGTCCACCCGGTATCCTTCGAGCTGCTGGGCGAGGGCCGCAAGCTGGCGGACGAACTTGGCGTCCAGCTCGCGGGTGCTGTGCTCGGACCCCCGGGAGATGCCACCCAGAACGCAGTCGCCGAGGCCTTCGCCTATGGCGCCGATCTCGTCTACCTCGTTGAGGCGCCGCTGCTCACCGACTATCGCAATGAGCCTTTCACCAAGGCGATGACGGATCTGGTTGATACTTACAAACCCGAGATCCTGCTTCTGGGCGCAACCACGCTCGGCAGGGATCTCGCCGGGTCCGTCGCAACCACCTTGCTGACAGGGCTAACCGCCGACTGCACCGAACTCGACGTGGATGCTGACGGTTCGCTCGCCGCGACCCGCCCGACTTTTGGCGGTTCCTTGCTATGCACGATCTACACGCTCAACTACAGGCCGCAGATGGCGACGGTGCGACCGAGGGTCATGCCAATGCCGCAGCGGACCGACAGAGCGATCGGGCGTGTCATCCCGCACAAGCTGTCGCTCGCCGAGGACGACATCGTCACCAAGGTGCTGGGATTCCTTCCGGATAGCCAGTCGGGCATCGCCAATCTCGCCTATGCGGACGTGGTTGTTGCGGGAGGGCTTGGTCTCGGCGGAGCGGAGAACATGCAGCTTATAAAGAGTCTCGCGCGCGTGATAGGCGCCGAATTCGGCTGTTCGCGGCCCCTGGTTCAAAAGGGCTGGATGTCGGCCGATCGGCAGATCGGCCAAACAGGCAAGACAATCCGGCCAAAGCTTTACATAGCGGCCGGCATTTCCGGCGCCATCCAGCACCGCGTTGGAGTTGAGGGAGCCGATCTCATCGTGGCCATCAACACCGACCCGAATGCGCCGATTTTCGATTTCGCTCACCTCGGGATCGTCACCGATGCGGTGCGCTTCTTGCCGGCTTTGATCGAGGCCTTCACCCGGCGGCTGTCACCACACAGTCGCGACAAGCTTGCGAGCTAAGGCAGATGCAGATGATCAAGGAAGAGTTCGACGCCATTGTCATCGGCGCCGGAATGGCCGGGAACGCAGCTGCCTACACTTTGGCAAGCGATGGCTTGAATGTGCTCCAGTTGGAGCGAGGTGAATATCCGGGTTCTAAGAATGTCCAGGGTGCCATCATGTATGCGAACATGTTGGAGAAGATCATTCCGGATTTCCGCGATGATGCACCTCTCGAGCGGCATCTGGTTGAACAGCGGTTATGGGTTATGGACGACACCTCCCACACCGGAATTCACTATCGGTCCGACGACTTCAACGAGGTAAAGCCCAATCGCTATACGATCATCCGTGCCCAGTTCGATAAATGGTTTTCGCGCAGGGTGCGGGAGGCCGGTGCGACCGTTTTGTGCGAGACCACGGTGACGGACCTCGTCCGCGATACCAAGGGCAAGGTGATCGGCGTCCGCACGGATCGGGCTGGCGGAGTGATCTACGCGGACGTGGTTGTTCTTGCAGAGGGTGTCTGCGGACTGCTTGGCACACGGGGCGGCCTGCGCAAGATGCTGAAGCCGCAATCCGTTGCGCTCGCAGTCAAGGAAATGCATTTCCTGCCCGAAGAGGTCATTGAGCAGCGGTTCGGCGTGAAAGGGGGTGAAGGCTGTGTGATTGAAGCAGTCGGCACGATCTCCCGCGGCATGGCCGGGCTCGGGTTCCTCTACACCAACAAGGAATCGATCTCACTGGGCATCGGCTGCCTCGTCTCGGATTTCGCCGCCAAGATGGAGAGCCCGTACGCCCTTCTCGACGCATTCAAAAACCATCCTTCGGTCCGGCCGCTGATTGCCGGTTCGGAGGTGAAAGAATATGCCGCGCATCTCATTCCCGAAGGTGGCTACAAAGCAATTCCGCAGCTCTTTGGCGACGGTTGGGTGGTTGTCGGCGATGCCGCGCAATTGAACAACGCCGTTCACCGCGAGGGCTCTAATCTTGCCATGACCTCGGGCCGCATGGCGGCGGAGGCTATCATCCAGGTCAAGAGACGCAACGATCCTATGACCAAGCGAAACCTGGCCCTATACAAGGCAATACTGGACAAATCCTTCGTGATCAAAGACCTGCGGAAATACAAAGACATGCCCGCTTTACTGCACACAAACGCCTCCAATTTCTTCACGACCTACCCTTGGTTGATGTCGCAAGCCGCGCAGAATTTCATGCGTGTCGACGGCACGCCAAAGATCGAGAAGGAAAAGGCGACGACGGCCGCCTTCATCAAGGCGCGCTCGCGCTGCGGGCTGATCAGCGACGCGGTTCGCTTGGCGTTGGCGTGGCGGTGAGGGCACTGACGACATGGCGAACCCGGTGACGAAATCACGTGTCGAAGACAAGCTTTACCAGAACCGTTATTTGGTGGACCCCGGCCGTCCGCATATAAAGGTGCGACCGCACGAGCAACCGAGCGCAAGTCTGCTCGCGCTGACCCACGTCTGTCCCGCGAAATGCTATGAGCTGAACGACAAAGGTCAGGTTGAAATAACCGCCGATGGCTGCATGGAGTGCGGCACCTGCCGCGTTTTGTGCGAGGCCAGCGGCGAGATCGAATGGAACTATCCGCGTGGTGGCTTCGGCGTCCTCTTCAAGTTCGGATGATCGGCCTTGGCACCCGTTTCAGTGGGTGTGCAGCTGTGCACCCCGAAATTCGACGAAGCGCAATCTTGTCGGCACCATCGCGCCCCAAGTGCGGAGGGGTGAAACGTCCTGAACTGATGAAAAGGTGCTTGGGAGGAGCACCCCTGACCACAACCGCTGAGGTCTTTCCATGGCTCACATATCCCCGGATCGGGTCAACGAAGCAGGACGTCGAGACACCTTCCGCAAACCCGCCAGTGAGGGGATGTTCGAAGCAGATGACTGGCTCAGGGGACTCTACGAGCTCTCGAAGGCGCTGATGGCTCCCACCCGGCTGGAGGTTACGCTCACCGACGTCGTGAACACACTCCCGTCATTTGTGCCAATGCGTCATGGAGCCATCTTTGTCCTTGAGTCAGAAGGTGAGCCGGAGATCGCCGCGAGTGCTGGCAGCGGCGCCCCATCAGGCACGCGTCCCGTCATACCAAAGGCCGCAATAAATCAAATTGTCGCTACCGGCACGCGGCTCGTCATCGCGGACCTCAGCACGTCCGAGTTTTTTCAGAGCGACCTTCAGACACGTCCTGGCGTCAATTTTCTCCCGATGGCCTTTATCGGCGTCCCGGTTAAGGCCGAGGACAGGATCCTTGGGACGTTGTCGATCGTAAGAGACAACGCCTGCGGGTCCCGCTACGATGAGGACATCTGCTTCCTGACGATGGTGGCCGACCTCGTCGGCCGCACCGTTCGCCTCCATCGCGGCTTGACCAACGATCGTGAGCGGCGCGTCGATGAGCTCTGGGGAGCGGAGACTTCGTCCGATGAGGCCCGGACCGACGCGGTCCCGCGTGCGCCTGTCAGAATTGATGGGATCATCGGGGAAAGCCCCGCACTCAAGCAGGTGCTCGAAACAGTCTCCATTGTAGCAAGGACGAATTCCACCGTGCTTCTGAGGGGCGAGAGCGGCACCGGCAAGGAGTTTTTCGCGCAAGCCATACACAGGCTCTCGCGCCGGCGAGCGAAGTCTTTCGTCAAGTTGAACTGCGCCGCACTGTCCGAAAGCGTTCTGGAGTCGGAGCTATTCGGACATGAAAAAGGTGCCTTCACAGGGGCAATTTCCCAGCGCGCCGGCCGTTTTGAGCTGGCAAATGGGGGAACGCTGCTCCTCGACGAAATCGGCGAGATTTCGCCTGCCTTCCAAGCCAAGCTGTTACGCGTCTTGCAGGAAGGCGAACTGGAGCGTGTCGGTGGTAGCAAGACGCTGCAGGTCGACGTGCGACTTATATGCGCCACCAACAGGGATCTCGAATCGGCTGTCGTAAACGGGGATTTCAGGGCCGACCTTTATTACCGCATCAATGTGGTGCCAATCATCCTGCCTCCGCTCAGAGAGCGACCGGGGGATATTCCTCGGCTTGCGAACGCCTTCCTCGAGCGATTCAACAAGGAGAACCATCTCGAACTCGCCTTCGCGCCGCCGGCGCTCGAGTTTATCTCGCAATGCTACTTCCCCGGTAACGTCCGCGAATTGGAGAACTGCATACAAAGGACGGCTACGCTAGCGCGTTCAAGGACAATCGCTCCATCGGATTTTGCCTGCAACAATAACCAATGCCTGTCCTGGCTCCTTTGGAAAAGAGCTGATCACTCGCACAGCGGCAATACCGGCAACCAGCGCTTTCGAAGCAATATGATGCCCGCCGGATTGCCGATGCCGGGCGGGCGTTTCGGCGCCCCGCAGGACAACGTGCGACCCCATACTGCCGACCCTGCAAAGGAGGATCCCGCTCTCCCCGCAATAGGCCCGCGCCTGACGGAACGCGACCGGCTGATCGATGCGATGGAGAAGGTCGGCTGGGTTCAGGCCAAGGCCGCTCGTGTCCTCGGCGTCACGCCGCGACAGGTCGGGTACGCTTTGCGCCGACACGGTATCGAGGTGAAGAAATTTTAGCATCCTCATGACGGTGGAGAACGAGAACACTGCGCCAGCTACGCGAACTGTGTCGGAGCCCAGGCCAAAGTAGCGCGAGCGTGTGATGCGGTCACGCCCCCTTTATCACCTGCCCTTTCCGTCGTCTTGCCGATCGCAGAAAGGAGAGCCCCACCCTCCTGGACCGGAACCCTGCAGACTCAGTCGAGCAGTGGCAACTTCACCACGGACGAATGCGCGTGGCCGAGAGCCGGCTGAGCGGTCGGCGCGCGTGATCGCCCTCGGCGCAACTCCGACCGGTCTTCCGACGAGCATGTTGTCTTTCTTGAACTGATTGTCCGGCCACAGTCGTCTTCCCCTCCTTCTAAGCGTGCCCCTGTTAGAAGTCCGACAAAGCTATGTCGGAGCAACTCCATGATCTCAGACGCGGAAACCCAATTCGTGAGCTAGCGCCACGTTTTGAGTTGGCATTGCTCTTGCGCTTCGAACGGCGACGTTAACCCGTAATGGAGCCGCTCAATGGCCGCACCGGCGATTTCAGTTGAGAGCCTGACCGGCGCGAGGGTCTCCGACCGGTTGCTGGTGAGTGCCCAGTCGGGTGGTTGCACATCTTCCTCCTGCGGAGCGTCGACAGGGCCGGACGATGTGGATCCGACCATCTGGGACAAGATCAAGGACCACCCGTGCTTTTCAGAAGAGGCGCACCACTATTTCGCGCGCATGCACGTCGCCGTCGCCCCGGCCTGCAATGTCCAGTGCAACTACTGCAATCGCAAATATGACTGCGCCAACGAAAGCCGGCCCGGGGTTGTCTCGGAAAGGCTGACGCCCGATCAGGCAGTACGCAAGGTGATCGCGGTCGCCAATGAAGTGCCGCAGCTTTCGGTGCTTGGCATCGCCGGACCGGGTGATGCCTGCTACGATTGGGAGAAGACGAAGGCCACGTTCGAACGCGTCGTCAGGGAAATCCCCGACCTCAGGCTTTGCGTCTCCACGAACGGGCTCGCGCTGCCGGACCATGTCGACCAGCTTGCCGACATGAATGTCGATCACGTGACGATCACAATCAACATGGTCGATCCGGAAATCGGTGCAAAAATCTATCCCTGGATCTTTTACGGTCACCGCCGCTATTGCGGCGTCGAAGGCGCCAGAATCCTGCACGAGCGGCAGATGCTGGGGTTGGAGATGCTCAGCGCACGCGGCATCCTCACCAAAATCAATTCGGTGATGATCCCTGGAGTGAATGACCAGCACCTGATTGAGGTGAACAAGTGGGTCAAGCAGCGCGGCGCGTTCCTCCATAACGTCATGCCTCTGATCTCGGACCCGGCGCACGGTACCCACTACGGGTTGACCGGACAGCGTGGCCCCAATGCAATGGAGCTGAAGGCTCTTCAGGATCGTCTTGAAGGCGGCGCCAAATTGATGCGCCACTGCCGGCAGTGCCGGGCCGATGCCGTCGGCCTGCTGGGTGAGGATCGTGGCCAGGAATTCACGCTCGACCACATCCCCGGTGAGCTCACCTACGATGCCAGCAAACGTGAAGCCTACCGGCGGTTGGTCGCGGACGAGCGCCGCGATCACTTGGCGGCCAGGAGCGAAGCGATCGGAGTGATGAAGACATCGAGTTCCGGGAACTCCCTTCTCATCGGGGTGGCGACGAAGGGCGGCGGTCGCGTCAACGAACACTTCGGCCATGCGAAGGAATTCCAGATGTATGAAGCCTCAACGCGGGGGATCAACTTTGTCGGGCATCGCAAGGTTGAGCAGTATTGCCTCGGGGGTTGGGGCGAGAAGGCCACTCTCGACGGGGTCATCGCTGCGCTGGAAGGCGTGGACGTCGTGCTTTGCGTCAAAATCGGGGACCGCCCCAAGGATCAGCTCGCGGCCGCCGGCATCCGAGCAACCGACGCTTACGGCCATGACTACATCGAAACGGCAATCGGCGCGGTTTACGCCGCCGAGTTCGGCGTCCAGGCACGCGCGGCGACGGCCTGAACCCATCTCATTTACTCGAATCAGGAGTCAAAATGGCTTTCAAGATCATCGCATCCCAATGCACACAATGCGGCGCTTGCGAATTCGAATGCCCGTCGGGCGCTATCAAGTTCAAAGGCGAGAGCTACGTGGTCGAGCTGCAGAAGTGCACCGAATGCGAGGGAGCTTTCGAAACGCAGCAATGTGCTTCGGTGTGTCCTGTGCCGAAGACCTGCGTTCCTGCCTGAGTCCACTGGTTACCCACACAAGTGGCTGCCCCCGGGAATGCCTGCGCGCCTCATCAATGACAGTAGCCCTAAAGAACCAAGGATTCGCCATGTGGCTCGGACGCGAACAGGAGGTGGAAATCCGCAGACCTCCCCAATTTCAGCCGGGAGAGCGGGTCCGTGCCACTCGTCACGTTAGGAATGACGGCACCTATCCTGGCAGGGAGATCGGCGAAAATCTCGTGCGCAAGGGTGAAGAGGGTTATGTGCGCGACATTGGCACTTTTCTCCAGCAGTTCTTCATCTACGCGGTCGAATGGATCGACCGTGGGACGGTCGTGGGCATGCGAGCGCGTGAATTGATGAGCCTGGACAAACCCGAAGAAAACGCCAAACAAGGAACGGCCGGATGAAAGTAATGATCCGCAGGACCGATTCGGGATTGTCGGCGTATGTCCCCAAAAAGGATCTCGAAGAGCCGATCATCAAGTTCGAGAACCAAGACCTCTGGGGCGGGGTCGTAACGCTCAGGAACGGGTGGCGGCTCCTCCTACCCGATCTTCCGCCACATACGCGCCTGCCAATCACCGTCGAGGCAAGGAAGCTGCCCGGCGAGGACTGATGCTGCCCCTTCAATGAGAGGCGTCAAGAGGAAAAGAGCATGAACACGATCCCGACTTCGGGCCACCTCGTCGTCGTGCGGGACAGTTTCGCCCGAAAGCTGCTTGAGCTGGCCAGACAAGCGCTCGTCTCGGATCAGGTGATCCCATATCTCGGTCCGGGTCTGCTGCGGCTAAGCTCAGCGGAGTCGGCTGTACCGTGTACCCCGGAGGCCGTCGCCGCCGCGCTCAACACGCGGGCGCCAGCCCCCTCGAAGATCCGCACCAACATGTGGTCAGTCGCGCAATTCATCGAGCAGCGCCGGCATCGCCGCACACTTCAAGCCTGGATGACAGATATATTCGCCGGGCCGACGGCGCCGACGCTCCTGCACACATGGCTCGCAAAGCTCCCGCTCTCCCTCATCATCGACAGCTGGTACGAAGGCGCCATGAGGGCGGCGCTGGCTGAGACCGGGCGAACCGACGTTGCCGAGATACAAGGCGTCACGCGGGCAAACGAAATTCGCGACATCTGGACCAGAACCTACGATTTGTTCGGAAAGGAGCTCGAGGCCGGAGCAGCGACAGAGACGGTTCTCTATGCGCCTCACGGCAGTATCAGGCCGGCCGGGAATTTCCTCATCGCCGACTCTGATTATGTCGAAGCCCTGACTGAAATCGATATCCAGACGCCCATTCCTGACGTGGTCAAGGAACGACGCGTCCACCGAGGGTTTTTCTTCGTCGGCTGCCGCTTCAATGATCAGATGCTGCGCATCTACGCCAGGCAGATCATGAAGCGCTCGGAAGGCCCCCGTTACGCGATCATGGATGGTGAAACGCTGACCAGAAACGAGGCCCGTTTCCTTGCGGCAAGCGGAATCACTGTGATCGACATGCCAGCGAGCGAAGCCGTGGCGCAACTCGCCGGATCCGCGTCTTGAGCCGATGGTGGCCAGGATCACCTTGGAGGAAATCTTTGGTGTGAGTCGACCGGCTCGCTTCCGAAGGCACAAAATTCAGTCGGGGACATTCTGTGGGCAGTGATGCTGTTGGCGCGACCCTTCTCAAATCTTCCGCGCATGTGAAAGCGGCCGCGTGGGGCGGGGGCTTGAACATACTACTGCGCATTACGCGCATCAATTTGAGGCACCCGTGGCAGGTCGCGCTAGCTTTCGGTTCGACCATCATAGCCGTGATCCTGCAGTTGCTAATTCCGTGGCTTCTCGGCTGGGCTGTCGACCAGACCCAGGTGGCAATCGGGAGTGATCTCACGGGGAAGGCTGTAGAACAAACGCTCTGGACTCTGGCTCTCCTGCTGCTCGCAGCGAGTTTGCTGCGCGGCCTCTTCACGATGGCGCAAAACTATTTTTCCGAAGCCGTCGGGCACCACGCCGCGTACGAACTGCGACTGGCTTGTTATGAGAAGGTCCAGCGCCTGAGCTTTTCCTTTCACGACCGGGTGCATTCAGCCGACCTGATCACCCTCGGCATCCTCGATCTCGACGGCGTGCGGATGTATTTTTCCACCGCTCTGGTTCGGTTGCTTATGCTCATCATGCTGATCGGGATCGGCGCGGGCACGATGATTTCTACCGACCCGGTGCTCGGTCTCATCGCGCTGAGCTTCATGCCTTTCGTGGCCTGGCGGTCGTCGGTCACACAGCTTAAGCTACGCGCTATCTGGCTCGAGCTGCAGGAGCGGCTTTCCGTCTTAGGCCGCGTTATGGAGGAAAACCTCGCGGGCATCCGCGTTGTCCGGGCGTTTTCGGCACAAGCCTATGAAATGGTAAAGTTCGACCGCGCCTCGAAAAATGCGCTCAAACTCGCCCACAAGCAGGTTAACGTTTATGTGACCAATACCTCGGCAATGACCCTCGCCTTCTTTTTCGCCATGGGGTTGGTTCTTTGGATCGGTTGCAACAAGGTCATCGCCGGCCAGATCAGCGTTGGAACGCTGACGATGTTCCTGACGTTCATGACCATACTGCAAATGCCCGTCCGCCAGATCGGGCTGATGGTGAACGGCTTCGCCCGCGCTTACACTTGCGGTTCGCGTGTATTCGGTCTGCTCGACCAGGACATCACGATCAGGGATGCTTCCGGTGCAAGACAGCTCGAGATCGGCGAAGGCACCCTGCGCTTCGACAATGTCTCGTTTGCATATCCCGGCGCCGGAAACCGCGTTATTCTGAAGAACATCACGTTTAGCGCCCATAGGGGCGAGACGATCGCGATCGTGGGTCCGCCGGGTTCGGGAAAATCGACAATCGCTCACTTAATTCCTCGCTTTTATGACGTGACTGGCGGCACCATCATGCTTGACGGGCAGGACATCCGCAGGGTGACCCTGGCTACGCTTCGCAAGGCGGTCGCCGTCGTACAGCAGGATGCATACCTGTTCACCACCACGATCGAGAACAACATCGCTTATGGCGACCCCTGGGCGAAGGAACAGCGGATTGAACGCGCTAGCGAATCCGCCCAGTTGCACAATTACATCCTTGGCCTGCCCGCGGGCTACAAGACGGTCGTCGGCGAACGTGGTGGATCTCTCTCTGGTGGTCAGCGTCAGCGTCTCACTATAGCTCGCACGATGATGTTGCGCCCATCAATCGTCGTTTTCGACGACTCAACGGCCGCGATCGACGCCGCCACAGAGCAGCGCATCAGCGCGGCGATAGGGCGTTTCGCCAAAGATAGGGTGACGATCATCATCGCGCACCGGCTGAGTTCCCTCAAGCACGCCGACCGGATCCTGTTTGTCGACAACGGCGAGATCGTGGAACGCGGCACCCATCAAGAGCTTTTGGCCAAGCGAGGACGCTATAAGGCCCTTTATGATCTTCAGTTGCGCCCTGGAGATGACATTGCGACCACGTTTGGAGGCGCGCCCTGATGCCCAAGCGGCACGCCAACGAACTCGAAGTCGAACCGAATGATAGCGGTAGACGTCCTCCGCGCGCGGTCGTCGGGTCCCATCGCATCGAGGAGGAGATCTTTGGCCGAGCTTTTGACAAGAACATCATTCGCCGCATATGGGCCTTCGTTCATCCCTACCGAGCCATGGCGGTCGTCTCGCTTGCCACATTGTTGATTTTCACTGGCACGCAGCTTCTTATCCCGCTGATCATCCGCTACGCCATCGACCACGCCATAACTCCCGCGGGCGCTGATGCCTCCGCCCTGCTTAAGGCCGCCGTCGCGTTTGCGCTTGCCATTCTGGTTAATTTCGGGGCCGCTTACGCGCAGGAAACCGTGGTAGGGAAAATGGCCGAGAGCGTCCTTTTCGACATTCGCCGCGCCATGTTTGCCCATCTGCAGAAGGTATCGCTCTCCTTCATGGACAAGACCGAGGTAGGACGCCTGATGTCTCGCCTTCAGGGCGACGTCAACTCTATCCACGAATTTCTCGAAAACTCGATCTACTCCGTGGGCGACATTGCGCTTCTCCTCGGCATCATTTTTGTAATGCTGTCGGTCAACTTCAGCCTCGGCTTTCTGACGCTCTCGGTCTTACCGGCCCTGTTAATTATTCGCATCGTGTGGCTGCCGCGTGCTCGCGAGGCCTTCATGGCTGCGCAAGAGACCAATTCAGTCGTCAACGGCGCATTGGCCGAAGCGATTCAGGGCGTGCGCACCGTCCAGTCCATGGGCCGCCAGTGCGTAAACTTCGTATTGTATGACGATAAGGCACATGCCGACCTCCGGACTCACCTGACTGCTGCCAGGTATGCACAGGTCATGGTCCCGATCGTCGATGGCCTCACCGGTCTCGCCATGGCCGTCGTCATTGTGGTCGGCGGCTCCATGATTATGAATGGCCGCATCGGTGTAGGCGTATTGGTGGCCTACATATTCTATATTCAACGCTTCTTTGATCCAATTCGATCCCTTACCCTGCAGTATTCAGTCATGCAGCGCGCAATGGCCTCCGGCAAGCGCCTGATCGATGTGCTCGACGTCAAGGTGGAAGTCCAGGACAAACGGGATGCGTGGGTCCTTTCGCCGGAAATTGACTGCTCGGTCGAGTTCAGGAACGTCACGTTCGGCTACGAGCCCAACCATCCGGTGCTGAAAAACGTCTCCTTCCGGGTCAATCCCGGCGAGACGGTCGCATTAGTCGGGCCGACCGGCTCTGGCAAATCGAGCGCGATGGCCCTCGTTCACCGCTTCTATGATGCTCAGCAAGGCCAAGTGATGGTCGGTGGACATGATGTGCGCGATCTCACACAGGAATCGCTAGGCAACCAGATCGCCATGGTGCTGCAGGAGCCGTTTCTGTTCACCGGCACGATCTTCGAGAACATCCGCTACCACAAGACGGAAGCCACGCGGGACAAAGTGATCGAGGCCGCCAAGGTGGTCGGAGCCCACGCTTTCATCATGAGCCTTCCCGACAGGTATGAAACTCAACTCGTCGAACGCGGCGGCAATCTTTCTCTCGGCCAGCGCCAGCTTGTCAGTTTCGCCCGCGCTCTCGTCGCCGACGCCAAGATCCTCGTTCTTGACGAGGCCACCGCCAGCATCGACAGCTACACGGAAATGCTGATCCAGAAGGCCCTCAGAAAGCTCCTTGAAGGCCGGACTGCGCTTGTCATCGCTCACCGTCTCGCCACAATCCGAGGTGCCGATCGTATCATCGTGCTTCAGAACGGCCGGGTTATTGAGACCGGCAACCATGAAAAACTGATGGCTATGGGCGGGCTCTATTCCAAACTCTATAATCTGAACTACTCGTCATTTGACGATATTCCCGAAGAGGGAGCCGATCCGAACGGACAAGCCGCCTCTCGTACCTGATGCTCCTTGCGAGCCGTATCTGATCGTCTAGCCCGCGCGCTCGTCCCTCCGCATGTGGTCCAGCCGACGGGAAACATCTCGAGTGACACGCAGCAATCGTGAAGAATGATTGGCCATCACCGATCCAGGCACAACTACAACAGGACGCCCGCGGTTCGCCGCCCAACACTCGCCTTTCGCTCTGTGTGATGATGCGTTCGATCAGCGGCCGATAGTGGCAAACCTGAGCTTGCCAAAGTTCGACGAACGGAGTGGTCGCCACCGCCAACCCGCGCCGCTGCCTGCTGCGGATAGGCCAGTGTGGCGCGGGTGATCCCGATCAGCTCACGGTAGAGTTCGACGCGGTTGGGTCGACCACGTGTGAACTGGATCTTGCGGGCACGCTTCTTAGCCGCGCGGCAATGATCGCGCCATGCCAAACCTGCGCTGCCGATCAAGGTATGAGCGTGCTTCAACAGGCGCATCATGACCCGGACTGCGTCCCACAGCAGGCTTCTGTCGCTCGGTTCGTGCATGAGTGCTGAAGTCACAGTGCTGTCCAGCCGCACGACAGCGCCGTCTTCCGGCTTTGCCCGCCGGCCCATTGGTCATCAGCACGCGATTGATCGCTTCCCAGGTTTCGGACCGGATCGCGCTGATCGTCTTTTGTAGCACCGACTTCTGCGAGCTCCATGACCGCGGCAGACGGGCAAAGGCTCGAACGACGCGGAGTCCTCGAAATGGAACGCCAGCTCCTGGTAGCTCAGCTGGCGGTACTGCTTGAGCAACGCGCAACGCAAGACGGCTTCGGCGGGCAGACCTTGCCATCCGGGTGGCCTTGACGTCGTCTCGACCCAGGTCTCGGCTCACCAATCCGAGCAGATCACGATGTTCATCCAGCCATTACGACATCGCTCTCAGCTCGTGACCGATCTCGTGTGTCACGAAAAGATCGAATATGCTGCTTACCATGGCCGAGACCTCAACGGCCGGAGCGATCTCTGCTTCTCGAGGCAGCCATCAGGTCGTCTCGGGCGTGACTGAAGTCGCGGTTTATGGCCTGTCCGACTAGACCACCCCGCCGCAGCTGTTCATAGGAGATTTGCGTACCTGTCGCACGGACTTCAGCCTCAAGATCTGCTATGTGGCCGTCCAGATTCGCATTCCGTTCCTCTGCTGCATGCTGCGGCGGAGTCATGTGCGGCAAGATATCTTGCATGCCAGGAACTGCGTGAGCTTGGGCCTCTTGATTTGCGTCGAACTGGTGATACGCCGCCAATTCCGGCGGCTCGACAGGAGGCCGGGGCAGCGAGTCCAGTTGGTTGGCGGCCACCAGAACTGATTCCACTGCGTCTTGGTGCGTGCACAAGGAAGGATCCATTCCGTAGGCTTCCTGAATCATCAGTGAGGCGATTTCCCTTTGTTGGTCTTCAGGAATACGGGACAATGCGTTGCGTACACTATCGGCGAACTCGGGTGAGATCACCTGTACTTCTGCATATTTCTCCCACGACACGGGTGCGTTTTGCTTCCGGCGCAAATCGTTGGCAGTTTGTTCATTTGTGTCCGGGTGCACGAACGGAATCAACCCCTCAACACGGTTTTTCAGGAATTCGGCGGTGCTTTTGTCCATCGACCAATGACCTTCCCTGGCCGGCACTCCGCTCCATGCGCTGTCTTTCAACCGAACAGCGGGACCGTTGGCCCAGGCATCCATGACAACGGTCGACCTCGGGTCGCGGCTTCCGCGCCGCAGTTCGTTCCAAATGTGGCCCGTCTTAACTGGGATCTCATCACCTTCGTCGGTTATCTCCTTCATTGACACGGAAGCACTAGAGGTAATACTCCGCTCGTCGGCCGCCATGTGTGGGGCGTGGACGATAGCGGAAAGGGGAGCGGTCTGATTGCAGCACGCGGCTCCCATGACTACGGCCACGGCAACCTTAATGTTGTGGTCTGCTCCCATCATTGCAACCGACGATCCGATGCCGTTGTGGCCGTGAGAGGGAATGTCGTCCACCTTAACGTTTCCCCGGCCATGCTTGAGCAGCAGGCGAACGTCGTGAACTGTTTGCCCCGCTGTCGCGAGTCTTGTCGGGCTCGTGACGTCGTCACCGACGACACATGCTCCCATATGGTAGGCGGCCTGCTGGATCTGATGTGGCTCCAGAGGAGCATCTCCGCCCCGTCGCAACCTGTCGGCAGGCGTTCCCAGGGAGACTCTCAGCGCTGATATGCTGCCCTCAATCCCCGACGCCGTTGATTCTCGCGGCGACTCTTCCGTGTCTGTGGCATGTCGAGTCGATCCGGAGGATTTGGAGATGCAAATTCCCATAGCTGTTCACCTGTAGTGGAGTTTCTGATCGCGAGACTCTCGCGGTTGAGGTACTCGCCTTCGATTGCTGAGGTCTTCAAGGCCTCTTCGCTGATAAGATCGATGCATATCTGGTCGCGGTCGTTAGAATCGACGTGCGGAAAGACACCCAGGAACTCACCCGATCGCAGCAGGAATTCGCTTTCCAGCGGTTCCAATCGGGGCGATTTCTTAATCGGCGGGCCGGTCGCTCCAACTGTCCACGGCCTCCACAAGCGTGCCCGCCCTCCCACACACCAAGCACTATGTCGGCATCATGCGCGGGACCGGTGCGCCGAGAAATTCGACTCCGAACGCGAACGCGCATTTCCGTCAGGTAACTTGAGCCATGATTTCAGATTGGATCGCCCTGGCGGTGTATAGCGAAGCGTCTAAGGACAGATTCCGAAATGCAAGTTGGCAAAGTAGATAATTAGCACCGGCCTCTTCGAGCTGATCAAGAAGAGCTTGTCGCGCGGAAGATGCCGTCCCCACCACGCACAACTCGCTCTCGATTGCTGCATCCAAGCTCAGCGGCAGATTTGGGGGGCGTCTGGAGCGCATTAAGGTCGTAGAGGAACCTGAAGCTCTTGAGCCATCGTTCGTAAGCGGGTGCCGCGAGCGCATGTGCATCCGTTTCCGATCGCGCGATCACGACCATTCGGAGCATCCCAAGAAATGGATGTCGCTCGTCCGCGTCGGCACTGCGCTCCAGGCAGGCTCGGAATGCATCCGTAATTCTGCGAACCGAAGAGGCCGGCCCCAAGCACGCGATGTTGGCGCCACTGACAGCGGCCCAGGTGGCGGACTCCGGTCTATTGGTGGCGATCCATGTCGGTGGATGGGGGCGCTGATGCGATCTCAGCGTCAAAGGGACGTCATTCAACTCAAAATGGCGGCCACGATAGGACAGCGTGTCGCCCTTCATCGCCTTGATGAGGATTTCGCTGGCTTCCGCATAGTGACCTGGCGCCGCCTCCGCAGCAATCCCGAAGTAACCCAGTTCGACCGGGAGAGAGCCGCGCCCTATACCCAGTTCGACCCTGCCACCACTCAATTGATCGAGCATGCAGATCTCCTCGAAGGCACGCAGCGGATGATAAAGGGCAAGGAGCATTACCATCGGGCCGACGCGAAGGTGCCGGGTGCGTTGGACGACGCTGGATAAGAACAGATTCGGCGATGGCCCCATCCCGTGCGGAGTGCAGTGGTGCTCTGCCAGATGATATGCGTAGAAGCCAAGCTCGTCGCACGCCTCTGCCAAACTCAGGCGATCGGCGTATTGCCGCGCAATCTCGCAGCCGTCCTCGTCGAGATGGACGAATATGCCGAAGGTTAGGCCGCCGGGGAAGGCATTCTTCACGAATTTTCTCCAACTCTTTGCAACAGTTCGTGGCTCGCTATGGTGCAAGCAAGTTCAAATTAATGGTGCGCTGAAATCGCCGGGGAACTACCGACTGGCTAAGGCAGAAGCAGCGGCCGCCGAGGGCCGGCACAACGGGATCGTTTCCTTCGCCGTTGCAGCTATCTCTGTGGCGACCTCGAGAAATTCATCCATCTCGGCTTTTGTACCGATGCTGACGCGGATGTAATTTTCCAGCCCTGCATCCTCAAAGAAGGCAACGAGTATCTTTTGCCTTTCCAAGGCTGCTTGCCACCATGAGCCTTCCTGCCCCGCTGGCACACGCGCTAGTAGGAAATTTGCGTGAGAAGGTATTACGGAAAATCCGAGTTTCGACAGGGCCACCGTCACTCGCTGTCTTTCATGCTTGATGCGCTTATGGTTCTCGGCGTAGGCGCCACGGTGCCCAAGCACGCTGATGCCAACAGCCTGGCCGATCACGTTCATGTTGAAGACGTTCTGAAGCTCCCGCAGCCTGCCAATGACTTCAGGGTGGCCAAGTCCGAAACCGACGCGAATGCCGGCGGTGGCATAGCTTTTCGAGAATGTTCTCAAGATCAGGAGGTTTGGATAACGATTGAGGAGATGCAGACCATTGTCCGGTGCAAAATCGACATACGCCTCATCCAACACAATCAGGCGGTCTGATTGTGATACCAGGCGTTCGACATCGGCCACAGGAACGAACGTTCCGGTGGGATTGTTTGGGTTAGCCAGCAGAATGAACTTGGCATCTTTTGCCGGTCCCAAAAGCAAGTCGTCGACGGGCAAGGAATGATCCGCGCCCCATCCGATTTCGGTGAATTGGGCACCCTGCAAACGGGCAAGTTTGCGGTTGAACGAAAACCCCGGCGACAACATCGCCATTCTGTCTCCTGGAACCAGAAAAGCTCTGTAGATAAGCCCGAGCAGTTCAGACGATCCGTTTCCGGCGATCACCTGATCCTTCGAGACGCCGTAGGCTTTCGACGCTGCTTGCCTCAAGCTGGCGTTGTCGTCTTCTGGATATAGATATTGCTGTCCGAGAGCAGCCATCGCACTTTGCATTATGGCTTCCGGCAACGGAAACGGGTTCTCGTTCGTGTTTAGCTTGACGCAACAAGGATCCGACGCCGGTTTGTCGCACAGCAGAACATCCAGCTGTCTCGCGACTTGCGAAAGGGAAGAAAGCACAGCTTGAAGTTTTGCATCAGACATTAATTTTTCTCCGTTTCTGGTTCCGTGTGTCGGGCACGATTTGGGATTGAGACATGGGCTGGACCACCGAAAGCGCCGCCGTCGGACCGCCTCGTGGGGACTACCGTGGGGGCAGCGCGGCCTATGGGATCGGATCGGAATTGGACGAGCACCGCATCACTCGTCTCAAGGCGCAAAGTCACGAGCGCTTTATTGTCCCAGATGCTCGGCTCGGTGATTTGTTCAAAGACGCTTGATCTCGATACCGTATTTCCTCAACACGTAGCCAATCTGGCGCGGCGTCAGTCCGAGCAGGCGTGCCGCCTTTGCCTGAACCCAGCCACATCTCTCCATCGCCTGGATGACACGTTCGGCATCGGCCATTCTTGCGGAGTGGACGACCCCAGCTGCGTTCAGCGGCGGCTGCCCTAGGGTGTCTGATGGGGCTGCGACGGCGGCAGAGCTAACCCCAGCAGCCGGCGGTGCGGCCCGATCCAGTGGCAGCGCCCCGATGGGCGAAGGTTGCAGCGCGACTTTGCCAAGTTTGCAATTATGCAGCGCCTCGGCGAAGCATTTGCCCTGGCAGCATGCAAAGTCCTCTTTCCCGATTGATGGCCCCGCCGCCAGAACCGCGGTCCGATACACGCAATTTTCCAGTTCGCGAATGTTGCCGGGAAAGTCGCAGTTTATCAGCACTTCGATTGCGCTCGGATCGAACGTCAGCATAAGGCCGTTCTCATCGTTGAAATTCTTGAGAAACTCAGCGGCAAGGAGCGGAATATCGCTGCGCCTTTCGCGTAGCGCCGGCACCAGCAACGGAACAACACTGATGCGGTAGTAGAGGTCGGCACGGAACTCGTTTCTGGCAACTGCCTCTTCCAGGTTCTTGTTCGTGGCGGCGATGATGCGGACGTCGACTTTAATGGTCTGGTTGCCCCCAACGCGCTCAAACTCCTGCTCCTGCAGCACGCGCAACAGCTTTGCCTGGAACGAGGCCGAAATCTCGCCGATCTCGTCCAGGAACAATGTCCCCTTGTCGGCGAGCTCAAAGCGCCCCTTGCGCGAGTTGAACGCGCTCGTGAATGCACCCTTCTCATGGCCGAACAATTCGGATTCCAGCACAGTCTCGGGCAGCGCCGCGCAATTGAGCTTGATGAAGGGCCGCTTGGCGCGCGGGGACAATTCGTGGATAGCCTTGGCGACCAGCTCCTTGCCGGTACCGGATTCGCCTCGCAACAGAACCGCAATCTTGGCCTTGGCTACGAGCGCGACCTTCTCAAGCAAACCGCGCAAGGCCAAACTGTTGCCAATCATCCCCTCCACGTGAGTGTTACGCTGCGGGGCCAGGCGCTTCTGCTTTGGCAGGGAGTCCTGCCTTGCCGTCGGTTGCTCGCGGTCGCCCTCCAAAGAGCGATGCGACTTCACCGTCTGCCCTACCAAGTTGGCGATTAGCGGGAGCAGACAAAGGCCGTAATCGAGCCAAACTCTGGAACCATGCCGCAGTGCGTGGTCGATGGTCAGCGTGCCCACGACATTTGCATCGACGCGAATGGGAACGCCGATGAAGGATACTGGTATGTCGTCGCAACCCCCGAGCACGTCCCTGTCGGCGGCGGTGAAAGCCGAATGAACCGCGATGTTCTCGGTGGCCAGCGGCTTGTCCGTTGCCAAAACCTGGTCGATTGCATTCCGCGGCAGGTAGGTCCGGCAGCGCTCACTGCAGCTCTCGGCCCGGTCGGCGCCTGCGATGATTTCCAGTTCGCCGTCAGCGTCGACAAGTGAGATGAAGCCGTGCCGCATCTGAAGAAACGATCGCAGCAGATCTACGACCTTGGCCAGCCTGACCTCGAGCGCGGAGGAGGCGGTGAGTGCTTTCGAAATTTCGTGGATGCCGGCAAGCGCGCTCGCGCGCGACGGCAGAATGGTGGGTTCCCAGTCGTCCCTTTTGGAGTCTTGGAGTGATATGCAGCTTGACGAAGTCTCCTCAGCACTGTCTTCAGCTCGGCGACCATTGTTCTGATCTGACATGTCATCCTCGATCTTGGGCCGCGACAGCAACGCCGCGCCACCTGGATCTGCGATGTCCCCCGGCGCAGACGCATCAGATGGCATCAGGACCCAAGCCACCGATGGCCGGCAGCAACAAGAATGTCTTCGCCACACGAGCCGCCAAATAATTGGCGAACTTGCTCGCGCCTGGGAGCCGCTTGCCGGAACGCTTGAGACGTTGATGCGGGTAATCGTGATGTGTCGGCGGCAGTGCGCCAGATTTCCGCAGGTGACATACTGCCTTGCATAGGATCAAGATTGGGTCATGGTTCTGGGCGTCCGTCAGGCCCTGACCAGGGGCAAGCACGAAAGAGGCCGGAGGCAAGGCTTGATGCATGGCTTGGCTATCCTTACTGAACGGAGGCGCGGCTCAGGCTCCGGAGCGCAACCACACGTTGCCCTACAGAGCGGGAATGAGGATGGCTAGTCAACCGAGCTTTTCTTGCATTTATGAAAGGAAAGCAGGAGGACATGATAGAAATCCATCAACTGAGACTTGCCGACAGATGGACGTCGAACAGCAAAGCTACCCCGGCTTTCAATGCCCGGCGCGCGAAGCCTGCTGATGTCGAAGCTTGCGGGACGCTGTCGGCATTGAGACGGCTTGGGCACACAGTACGGCTAGAAGTGTCGTCGAGCGGCAAAGGTGTTGGCGCTATGAAGCATCTTGTGACTCGCATCGATGCGCGCCAGGTCCGGCGAACTATTCGGTCGTATAAACGACCCGTCGGGTGGTCGTGGCTGCAGCGGAAGAGCAGTTAGAAACCGGTCGTGTAGGGAGTCCTCCACTGCCGCGCCCGGCCGGGTCGCAAGTGCGACCAAGATGCGAACGGGCACGGCGGATCCCGGGATACCGACTTGTGGCTGCCAAGCTTACAGCCAGGGGTGCAAAGCTGGGCGCAAGGGCGGGATTTCGCCCGAGATGACGGCAAAAGTGCGAAAACCCGCACAACCCGCCCTTACTGAGGCTGCCTCACCGAGCGGAGGAATGCGCGTATTTGGGCGCGCCTCAACTTGGCACAAGACTTGCGGCGACATGCCAGCAGCGCGTGACCGGAGCGCCGCGATGGGAGAAGCGCGGGAAGGGAGGAGGCCCAGCCCGATTCGGTCAGGGAGAGAAAAGCTGTTGGTTTCACCAATCCGAAGCGCGGGTCCAACGCCCCGCAAGGCCTTCTACGCGCAGCTCTATGTTCAGGTGCTTACCGCCATCGCGCTGGGTGTCGCAGTTGGGTATGTCTACCCGGCCGTCGGCGAGAGCCTAAAGCCGCTCGGCGATGCGTTCATCAAGCTCGTCAAGATGATCATCGCGCCGGTGATCTTTCTAACCGTGACGACCGGCATTGCCGGCATGAATGACCTCAAGAAGGTCGGCCGGGTCGCCGGCAAGGCAATGATCTATTTCCTCACCTTCTCGAGTCTCGCATTGATTGTCGGTCTCATTGTCGCAAACGTCGTTCAGCCAGGTGCCGGAATGAACATCGATCCGGCCTTGCTCGATGCCCAGGCCGCGAAGGGCTATGCCGCCAAGGTCCATGACCAGTCGGTGACCGGCTTCCTGATGAACATTATTCCATCAACGATCGTTAGTGCCTTCGCGGACGGCGACATCCTGCAGGTCCTGTTCTTCTCGGTTCTGTTCGGAGTCGCTCTCGCGATGGTCGGCGAGAAGGGCAAGCCTGTGCTTTCGTTGCTTCAGGCGCTTCTCGCGCCGGTGTTCAAGCTGGTCGGCATCCTGATGCGGGCTGCGCCTGTCGGCGCTTTCGGCGCCATGGCCTTCACCATCGGCAAATTTGGCATCGGTTCGGTGGCCAACCTCGCCGTGCTGGTCGCGACGTTCTATTTCACCGCCTTCCTCTTCGTCTTCGGGGTTCTTGGTGCGGTCTGCCGATATAACGGCTTCTCGATTTTCTCTCTCGTGCGCTACATAAAGGAAGAGCTGCTGCTGGTCCTGGCAACGTCCTCCTCCGAGGCCGCGCTGCCCTCGCTGATGGAGAAGATGGAGAAGGCCGGCGCCAAGCGTTCCGTCGTGGGTCTCGTCATCCCCACTGGATATTCCTTCAATCTGGACGGCACCAATATCTACATGACGCTCGCCGCCCTCTTCCTGGCGCAGGCGACGAACACGCACTTGTCGGTTTATGACCAGATGCTGCTATTGCTCGTCGCGATGCTTTCCTCGAAGGGTGCCGCAGGTATAACAGGCGCCGGCTTCATCACCTTGGCCGCTACGCTTTCCGTAATACCAAGCGTTCCCGTTGCTGGGATGGCTCTGATCCTGGGCGTGGACCGCTTCATGTCCGAATGCCGAGCGCTGACGAACGTGGTCGGCAACGCGGTGGCCTCGCTGGTTGTCGCACGCTGGGAAGGCGAACTGGACGAAACGCGCATGAATTCCGCCTTCAGGGGTTGGCCGAGAGATTAAGAGCCCCTCGCCCGGCAAGATTGCTGCAGCGCGACCAACTCGCCGGGCTCATCAGCACCAACAATCGGCTCGCTGGTCTACACAGCGCTTCGCGGGGCCACAGATCAGAAGCACCAAACGCGGTGAGGACAAGAAGCATGGACGCCCTGAGAAAACGGACCGTAGACCGAGAAGCGCCCAGGTGCGCATGGAGCGCTGTTCACTGTATGGGCCGTCGATCGGGGAGGATGCCGAAATCTTCAGGTTGCCGCCGCAATTCATCGCCGGGATGCACCTGATGACGGAGAGCCAGCCGATCAAAATTGGAGCAACGGCAAAGCGCCCTACAATTGCCGATCTCGCCCGCGAAGCCGGGGTGAGCGTGGCAACGGTCGATCGGGTCCTGAACGCTCGCCTTCCGGTGCGGGAGGAGACCGTGCGGCGCGTTCACCACGCGGCCCACGCGATCGGCTATCATAATGCGGGACTTATCAAACAGCGCATGCGACAGGACCTGCCGCGCTACCGGCTGGGCTTCATCTTGAGAAAACCGTCCCAGCATTTCTACCGGGAGTTCGCGCGCGAGGTCGAGGCGTCTGTCAGTTCGGCCCACTGCTTCCACGGCATTCCGCTCATCGAATTCGCGCCGTCACATTTGCCGGGGGATCTGACGGCACTGCTTAAGGATCTGGGTAGCCGATGCCACGCCATCGCCATGGTGGCGCCAGACCACCCGAAGATCACGGCAGCAGTCGAGGAGCTCAAGGCGAAAGGCATCCCGGTCTTTTCGCTGCTTTCTGACTTCGCCGCGGGCGTGCGCGAGGGTTACATAGGTCTCAACAATCGCAGCGTGGGTCGGACGGCAGCCTGGATGTTCTCCAAGGTCGCTAAACGGTCCGGCAAGGTGGCCGTGTTCGTCGGCAGCCACCGTTTCCAGGGTCATGAGCTGCGGGAAAGCGGATTTCGCTCCTATTTCCGTGAGAATGAGCCGGCATTCGAGGTGCTGGATACGCTCGTCAATCTTGAGAAGCGACAGATCACTTACGAGGCGCTGCTGGATCTTGTGCACCGGGAACCTGAGCTCGTCGGCTTCTACATGGCCGGCGGGGGCATGGAGGGGGCTATCGCCGCGCTCCGGGAAGAGGGCAAAGGCCAGGATCTCGTCGCGATCGTGAATGAGATCACGCCGGAGTCGCGGGCGGCCCTCGCGGACGACATCATTACGATGGCGGTGGCGACGCCGCTGCGCCGACTTTGCCAGGAGCTGATGTTGCTGATGGATCGCGCCATCAAGACCAGCACCGCGGACGCCCCGGGGCAGACATTTCTCCCGTTTGACATCTACCTGCCGGAAAACATCTGAAATGATGCGAACTATCGCCCTGGCCGACATTCCTTTCATAAACGCCGCAGTCCACTGCGCTGGGGACGGTGTGCGTATTTCAAATGAAGTGTACGCTCTGCTCATTCAGATCGAGGGCAAAGCCGTGCTGGGGGATCTCTTCAACTCAATAAGTTAGATGAAGCTGAGCGTGCAGCTCTTACAAAGGAGCTCCGTCAATTGTGGACGCTGCATTCGGATGCATTCCGCCCCTCGCGTCCGTCAAGGCGCCGATCGTTTGCTGGACGAAGCATACGGGTCCACCAAAATGGCTCTTTCGCTTTATGCGGTGTCCCGAACAGGAGCGGCGCGTTGAAGCCTGTCATGCACGCAGCTGCCGGACGACGCTCCTGCGAGCTCGACACGGCTCATGTCCTCCACTCTCCCCGCGCCCCAATTCCGGCAGCTGTTCGTCCCTCGGCGCAACCGATGGCGGTTCTCTGTTTTTAATCAGCAGGCTAGCGTCGGTGGCAGCGCCCTTCGGAGGTATGCCGTCCTGCACTGCCAACGCAGATTGGATCACAGCTCTTGAGCAGCTCCTTTCAGTTCCGATGTCAGCCCTCGTCGCTCTGCCCTTGAAAACACGGGAGATAGCTTTTGCATGCTGCGGGAATCCACCACCTCCTCGTCCGACATGGCATTGCCTACTTGCTCCCAGGTACTCATAGGAACCGCTCTGTTCCGGAGTGTGCGTCGCCAGCAGGGCTTGCTCGGGCGGTCGGATGTATATAGCTCGGCTACAGAAGAGGCGGCCAGACCTTCATTCGTCGTCTGCCGCGACTTACTGCATAATTCGTGTTCAACAAGGAACGACCTATGAGGCGGCAGCCCCGAGCTTTCACGGTGGAGATCAAACAGAAGCGCAGCTCTCAAAAGCGGAGTGGTTCGATCTGGAGCGATGTCGATCTTACCGCAGCAATGGCCGAGACAACAAGGGAACTCGAGGAGATGGAGTTGCCAAATGGTCGCCCTGTTGACTCAAGTGTTGTTGCAATTGATGCTGAACACATTAACAAACCGCGAGCGGAGTATCACATGGCAAATTCCCTGGACGCAGAACCAATAGCAACCGCTATGCAACCGGCAGCCAAAGTAGAGAGGCCACAGAAGAAGAATGCCCAACGGTCGCCGAAAGCGAAGGCCGAGCCCAGGCAGCCTGCTCGGAAGAATGTGCCCAATGCGGCGTCTCAGGCGGAGGAAGCAGCGGCTGTTCGGACCGGACGTAAGATCTACTCTGAAAAGGAGCGCGCCCAGATGCTCGCCCTGATCCAGAAGTCTATCAGTGGTGGCGCCACTCACAAGGGCGCCGTAAAGCAGGCCGGGATCTCGGAACAGACCTACTATCAATGGAAGAAAGCTGCGTTGCCTACACCGGTTGGTGACGATCTGAAGGACCTGGTCGCTCTTGAGGAAGAAAACAACCGACTGAAGAGCCTGCTCGCGGAACGCCTGCGCAAGGAAAACGCGGAACTGAAGAGGAAGCTGGGGTTGCAATAACCCTGAAATTCTTGTCCGACCTCCGAGAGCTCATAGCCTTAGACCGGCACTCGCGCCAGTAGCCCGTTTCGGATGAGATCAATGCTGGCGGCAAATGCGCCTGCAGAGTCATTCAACGCGTGGACTTCCTCGACGAGCTCAAGAGAAAAGGGACCCGTATAGCCGCCATCAAGTAGCGCCCCAATCTGGCTGCAATTGTCGGAACCTCCCAGGATGCGATCCGGGTGAACCCAGAAGGTTGGATCGTTTATGCCTGAAAGGTGCACGAGACCGGTCAGATCGCAGAAGAAAGACGTCTCGCCGGCGAGCGTGTGGTGGAATGTATCGTGCACAAGCCGAAAGACGGACTGGCCATCAACCCAGGCAATAGCGTTAGCCGCTTCGTTCTTTGACCGAAGCGAGGAGGTCTGGAAGCCAAGCGGTTCGATGAGTCCGATCAGGCCCCGCGACTGAAGTATCGGCTTGAGCGCCTTCAAGGCGGCGCGCAGATTGCCATTGCGCCCGCCATTGGCGGACCACGAACCGTCGTTGACCGGCACCAGCATGAGCGCCTGAGCGCCACAAGCGGCCGCATAATCGGCGAGCTTGCTGGCCTCGGCCCTGCGGGCGGGAGTCCATTCGTTGAACCGCTGTAGGGCGTTGACTGAGATAATGGTGACGCCCGCTTCGGCAGCGGCAGACCGGACATCCGCCGGCGGCTTGCCGCGCACAACAGCCTTGCTGCAGGGACTATTCCGGATTTGCACGTCGGTCAGACCGAGATCGCGGGCAAGCGCGAAGAACGTCTTGACGTCAAGTCCGGGCGCCGCCATGTAGTCGAGTGCAAACCGAAGTGGCGCCTGGCGCACGGAGTGGCTTTCCTTCATGAAGGCGGCCGCCATTCTCGGCTGACTGGCCTCTGCCGTTTGGCCGAAATGATCGGCATAGGGAGGCGAGCCAATCGAACTGACCCGCTCTTTATTCACGCGATCGTGATTCATTGTGAGCCGACTTTCACGCAACGGATACTGCCGCGCCTCTTGAGAACATTGATCTGCTGCGAAATGACGGAAGATCGCTCGAGGCTATCCAGTTGTTTCCGCAGAGTAGGCGCCCGGAAAGGAAGCTGGACCGATCCGGAGCCAAACTGATGTGGCAGCTGCTTCTTCGTAGCGAGGTGCCCAGCGCGATCCTAGCGCGCCTCTCCGCCCCTCCCTCAGGCTCTGGATCCATCCAGGACGCGCTGCCGTGCGGCCTTGAATGCCGCTGGCAACAAGGGCAACATGTCGGCCAGCGTGTTGAACGCAATCGGCGTGACCGCCGGCGAGACTGCGGGCTATAACATAGAGTCTCCGCGGACCGGGCGTGATGGCGAGCACGGAGGCCGCGGCGAGGTACAGGGCGAATGGGGTCAGTTCTGGCATCATTGGTTCATTCCGACAAAGTTCATGATTATTCTGGAAGCGGCGATCTCGCGGTCAGATGCCCGTTCGCTCGGCCGCAAGCCAACGATTCCGCGAGAGTTGCGCCTGTGCAAAATCCAGCGGGCGTCCGACACCGCCCAAGGCGAGGCGCGCTCGCCCTCGTGGTGGTCAGTCAGGCCATTCACGACGTCCAGCACTCTTCCCGAACGCCATAGGCGTGGACGGCGATGTAATTCCAAGTCGGGACGACCTTCCCGCTTCCTGCTTGGCCGCATACCATGCCGGCGTCCATAAGTGTCCGGCCCCATGAGATGGCCAAGCCGTCGCCCAGCGGCGCGCAAGGCCCGCAGCCACGCCAGCGCGATCGGCAGCGTTCCGGTTCCGAGTCAGTTTGCGCTTGGTCTCCAGCCTTGTGATCGGCATGCGTAGCCTTCGCGAGGTAGCCCGTAGATCACGCCGTGCTCGCCCTCGCTCGCATCAAGCAAGAGGGCGGTGACGAGGCGAAGAGCATTGGGCCGTGGCAGAGACTAAGTTCGACAGCGGCGCTGCGCGGATGCTCGCTCGCAGGAAATCGATATCATCATCATCTCGGAAGGCCGGAGAGGTCTACATCGGCGGAACTCCGTGTGTGCGTTACAGATCAGATACTTGCAATCTGGCCCTCTGGAAACAGCCAGTTAGTTGCATTTGAAGCCGTCCAGTTGGTGAAGTGGCATGGCGGGCCGGATCATCGGGCTAATATTTGGCGATCCAACAGAGAGGCCCTCCACGGCTTCTGCGCCCCGAAATGTCTGACTCAACCGTCAGTGGCTCCGCCGTCGCCAGCGTAGTGCTACCGAGTTTCCGGCGATAAGGATAGAATCAGGGGCAGCCTCTCTGGCGCCCCTGATGGGTGCTGTTGAAGACATCTACGCCGGAGATGGCGCACCTCGGCGGCTCGTTCAAGGAAGTAGGAGCGGCCGGTGCATTATGGCCCCACGGCCACAACGAGCGCATGCTGCTTCCTATCGAGCGTGGCACGGCGCACGATGCCGTGATGCCATGCTGTCGGCCGGCCGGCTTGGCCGACTGCGCTACAGATGGAAGCTCGGGCGCCGTTGCGCGGCTGGCTGTTCCCGGCGCAGCACGCGATTACCCGACGCTGCACATCCATCGGGTCGTCGCCGAGACTGCAACTGCGCCAACACCGTCAAGGGGTCCGGCCGGCACACGCTGCGTCAAAGCTTCGCCAGGCCTTGAGGCCGGCGCCGACGTCGGAATTACCCAGGTCCTTCTGGGGGGAAGCAAGCTCGACACACACGGCCTCTGCGCAAGCCCGACCTGTAGATGTGCTGCAGGCCAGTCCGCGCGAGAACTTGGCCTTTTCAAGGAGGCGGAAAGCTCGCCCGTGCGGCCACTCGATTGAGATCGCCGATATGCTCCGTGCTGCCCGGCCTGCCTATCAGGTCGCGCATGGCATGCAGGCCAGTTCAGCCTCGGCAGCTCAAGGTCATGGGGCGATCGAGCACTGCCGCACGCAGCCGCGGCCCGAGGGCGGATCGGGTACAACTGCCGTGGTTGCCCCCGATAAGGCAAGCGGAATGAATCATCATCCGCATCCCCTCCTCGGCGGAGCCACGAGTCTGCCCAAGGATGGCAGATGTCTCGAGACCGCTTCGATCCGAATTCCATCCGGCTTTCGCCACGAGATGTTATGACGGCTTGGAGTGCCAGGACTGGCGTCTGACGTCGAGATTAATCAACCCGAGCAATCTTTACCATGGCGCAGGGTCGAATCATAATGCGGTGCACCTTCCGCTGGCCTGCTGAGTACGAAATGGCCAGAGGCGTCCCCTCCCATCGCAGCACTAGGAGACCCAGCCGCAAAGGAACTAACACTGGTTGCAAGCGAACCGATCACACCGGGGCGGGCACATTCCTCAACCGACCCGCCTGTCGAGACCGGCGGCGAAAGGCTTTAGCGGTGTGATTTCCTGCTTGTAGACCTTACACCCTGGTGCCAGCTCTCTCAGACCGCTCACCAGCATGTTAGCCGCCTGCCCGAGCGCCTCTTCCGGCATGGCCGCCAAGCTTTCCAAGATAAACCACATGCGGCCGCCCACCGTCTCCAACCGGGTGCGCGTGCCCTGCCGCCAATTCCAGCGGCGACATGTAGCTCCCAGATCGTCGCGCCAGATGACCTCCCCCTTGGAAGGGCTTTCGACGACCGCTTCCCCATTCAAAACAGTGTGGAAAGACTCCGTTCCTATGGCAATCGTCAGCCGCGGTTTGCCGACATATGCATCAAAATTTTCGCCGCCAATCGGTATTGCAAAACGCAGGCTCACGGCATTGTAGAGGTCAACGATTGGATTTATTGATGGGATTCGGCCATCCTTCTCCACCCGTTTTTTCAATGCCTGCGCCGAGCACGGCGTCCGGTTTGGTTTCGCGCCGAACCGAACGTATGCCTGCGCCCAATTGGCCAAGTGCGCTTCTCCCCAGGCGGGTCCCCCCGCTCGGACGAAATCGCAAGCCTCCCCCAACACGTCCCGAGCCATGACGCCTCGCGCACTGTCCTGTGCATCAACAAGAATGCTGATTGCGCGAAAGTCAGGTGCGACCTCTGCTATTTCTTCGTCGATGAGCGGAAAATCCAACAACCCTTTCTCCTTTAAGCCAGTCGCGAGGGCGCCTTTGCTTCGACCGGAATTGAGAGCTCCACAAGAATTCCCTTCCCCCGTCCCAGGGGCATACTCCTGTCCTGGACCCGGACTGGCCGACAGTGCCAGTCCTGGCAAGTCTTGCTGATCCAGTCTGCGATCAATGCGGCGCGACTCTGAGGTCAGGAGCCAGGCCCCCTCGCTGTCAGGGCGGCCATTGAGCGTCTTGCCGAATCTTCGGCAAAGCTTCTGACCCGTTGGACAGCGCCAGCAAGGAGGCGAACACCATTCTCGATCTGCCGAATGGTCAGGGCAGAATAGCCCATCACCAATCCAATCCGATCAGCGCGGCCTTCATCTCGGTTGTACAGCGATGAAATCGGATGGATGCCAACCCCGACCCGCCGCGCCTCTTCAACCATGACCTCCTCCAGCGACCGAGAAAGATCCTTGAACCAGACGACGACATGCAGCCCTGCATCGGCCCCCTCGATGGCAATGCTGTCTGCGAACGCACGTCGAAGGACAGCAAGCAGTGCCTCTCGCCGCCCCCCGTTAAGACGGCGGACGCGGCGCACGTGGCTTTCATAACCACCGCTCTCAATGAGTGAGGCCAGGGCCTCCTGTTCCGCAACCGGAGAATGCCTGTCGAGAAGCTGCTTGGCCATCGCAAAGACGTCTTGCAACTCGGCCGGAACCACCAGGTAGCCGATGCGCAGCATCGGCGACAGTGTCTTGGAGATCGTGCCAACATAGATTACGGAACTGCGGTCTTCCAGCTTATGCAGCGGGGGCACCGGTCGAATGTCGTACCGGTACTCGCCATCGTAATCGTCCTCGATAATATAGGCGTCATTGCGCCGAGCCCATTCGAGGAGCTGATGCCGCCGCGAAATCGACAAGACGCCGCCGAGCGGGAATTGGTGCGACGGGGTGACGTAGGCTAGCCGCGCTGGGATCTCCTGCAGCAGCTCGGTCTTCATGCCCTCGCTATCGACGGCGACAGCGACGGGCGTGGCTCCTGTGCTGGCAAAGACTTGGCGCGCCATGCTATAGCAGGGATCCTCGATCACGAAGCTGTCGGAAGGATCGAGTAGCAGGCGCGCGCACATGTCGAGGCACTGCTGTGATCCGCTTACGACGAGGATCTGCTCGACCTGGCAGCTCAGCGTTCGGGCACGCCACAAATATCCCTGCAGCGCCTGGCGCAAGCGATGCGAGCCGCGTGGATCGTGATAGGCTAGCCTTCCGGGACTTTGTGACATTGCCGCGTTCATCGCACGCTTCCACGTCAGCGCCGGGAAATCAGATGGGGCGAGGTCGCCATAACGGAAATCGACCTTGAAGCGGTTGGGGAGGTAATCGCGCCGTGGTGGACTGGCGCGCAGTCGCTCCCCGTAACGGGAAAGATGGATCGGGCCAGTCCGTTTGGGCACCGCGCTGGTCTCTTTACTCCGCACGAGCGAAGATGCAACGCGAGGTCTTGCGCCTTGAATGACCTCGATGAAACCTTCGGCGACCAGCTGGTCATATGCCACGGTGACCGTGGTCCGCGACACACCGAGTTCATTTGCTAGGCCGCGGGACGACGGCAGCTGGCTGCCCGTTTCATAGATTCCACCTAGGATCTGCTCGCGAAGAGCTTCGCAGATCTGGCGCGCGCCCAGACCTTGCGAGCGAGCTATCGACGCGGAAGGAGAAGGCTGGACCATTTCTTTCATCGCCAACTGGACGTTCCACCCGGGTTAGTGTGAAGGCATTGTCGCCGAAATCAAGAGGGCTAAAGCCGATGACCAGCGCCGAAGATCAGCTTGAAGCCGAGACAACATCAACGCCGTCCCGGAACGACGTCGGTCTCGCATTCGCCACCCGGGCCATCCATCATGGCTTCGATCCGGCGGGCTTTTCCAATTCCGTTCAGACGCCGGTGTTTCTTACATCGACCTATGGATTTAAAAGCGTGGCGGCAAACGAAGCCGCCGCAGCGCTTGGGGGAAGGCTCTACGCACGCGAATACAACCCGACCACCGAAAACATCGAAAAGCGGCTCGCCAATCTAGAAGGAGCCGAAGCTGGGCTGGTACTCGCCTCGGGGATGGCCGCCTTCGGTACGCTGATCCTTTCGCTGCTTTCCAAGGTGACGAACTCATTGTCCACAAGACACTCTATTCGAATAAGCTCGCCATGGTGGAACAGGGGCTGCCGCAGTTTGGCATCAAGGTCGTTGCCGTCGATCTGTCTAATCCCAGCAATCTCAATGGCGCCATCACTGACAGGGCCCGGCTCGTGTTCTTCGAGACGCCAATCAACAACCCGCTGGGCCGTTTCCTCGACATCGCCGCCATTGCCGAACACGCCCATTCTCGCGGCGTGAAGGTCGCCGTCGACAGCACCTTCGCCTCGCCCGCCCTCCAGCGTCCGCTGGAACTTGGAGCCGACATCGTGATCCATTCGCTGACCAAGTACATCGATGGCCATGACGATGCTCTGGGCGGGGTGATACTGGGCGACGTAAAAACACTGCACCTGCTGCGCGAAACTGGCCTGCGCTATCTCACCGGGGCAGCGCTCTCGCCCATGTCGGCGTTCCTGATCTTGCGCGGGTTGAAGACACTCACGTTGCATATGGAGCGTCACAGTGCCTCTGGGCTTGCGGTCGCCCAGGCGCTCGAGGCGCACCCGACTGTGGCTTGGGTTAGCTATCCATTTCTCGGCTCTCATCCCGAACATGAGATCGCGCGCAGACAGACGTCGAAAGGCTCGGGCATGTTGGCACTCGGCCTCCAGACGGGGTTCGAGGGCGCGCGCCGTATGATGGACCGGCTCAAGCTCATCATCAGGGCGGTCAGTCTCGGCGACGCTGACAGTCTTATCTATCATCCAGCAAGCCTGACCCGCTCGCGCGAGTCAATTCGCAAGGACGCGCATTTGCCTGACGGAGTCGGCGACGATCTCATGCGTCTGTCGGTAGGGCTCGAAGACGCCGCCGACTTGATCGCGGATCTAGAGCAGGCGCTGGACTGGGTCTGATGCCCAACGCTTGACCCAATATAACAACGGGAGCTTCAGCATGGGATTCCTGAGCGGCCTTTCGGCCTTCCCAATAACGCCAAGCGACAGCGACGGCGGCGTCGATGTCCTGGCGCTTCGAAAGCTGATAGCGCGGCTTTGCGCAGCAAAGGTGGATTCTATCGGCCTGCTCGGCAGCACCGGCACCTATATTTATCTGTCGCGCGAGGAACGCCGCCGGGCGCTTTGCGAGGCGCTGGACGAGACGGGTGGACGAGTCCCGCTCGTGATCGGCGTGGGCGCTTTGCGCACCGATGAAGCGGTAAAATGTGCAAGTGATGCGAAGGCCCTCGGCGCAGCCGCGGGGTTGCTCGCGGCTGTTTCCTACACCCCGCTCACTGAGGACGAAGTTTTCGAGCATTTTTCGACGGTGGCGCGCGACAGCGGCCTGCCGATCGTGATCTACGACAATCCCGCAAACACGCATTTTCGCTTCACGCCAGCGCTCATCGAGCGTCTGGGACAGCTGCCTGAGATCCTCGCTATTAAGAACTCGGCCGACCGGGGCGATGCCATCAAAGGCCAACTTGCGCACCAGAAAAAAATTGTGCCGAAAGGATTCTCGATCGGCTACAGCGGCGACTGGAACGCCACCGAGGCCCTGATCGCCGGAGCCGATACATGGTACAGCGTCCTCGGGGGCATCTTGCCCGACCCGTGCCTGAGGATGGTCAGAGCCGCTCAGCACGGCGACCATGCTGAAGCACACCGGATCGACGCCACCCTGGCCCCGGTGTGGGAGCTTTTTAAGACGTTCTCGAGCCTTCGCGTCGTATACGCAATCGCCGAGCTCCTCGAAATTTGTTCCGCCGAGCCCCCACGGCCGATCAAGCCACTTTCCGCTGCCGCGAAGTGCCAGCTCGCCGGCGTCCTGGACCGTCTAGGATCAGGTGTCGGATCGTAAGCCGCGCGACTTCATATCGCCGGGAGAAAATGTACGCACCGATCTTTCGATGGGCCTATAGTAGCCGAGATCTTCTCCCTCATCTGGTCGGGAACAATGCGCTGCGTGTTGATCACCGATGGATCGACAGGTCTCGACGCCAATCTTAGCGTTCGATTGGCAGAACGTCGTATCGGCGAGGGAGGAAGGCTGCGTTCCGGGCCTGCCCCCTACATTTCTCCGACTTCCACACGAAGCATCAAAGCCTTGATGCGCCAACAGCATTCAATCGCTGCGCAGGATCTTTGCTTCAAGCGCGGCTGCCACAAAAGCCCTTCGAGCAGCTGGTGGATAGGCCTCACCACGCAATACCTGCAGACAAGCGTCCATCGCTACCTTCCGTTTCTCGGTCCGACGATGAAGGTCACGGATCAGGATAACGGCCGCCTGGTTGACATCGAATACGATACGCTCAGAACTGTGGCGGCCAACCTGAACAACGACCGCCCTCTCAAATCTTTGCAAGCCGGTCATCTCTCCGCCCCCCAAGGCGATCATCCGTCAATTGAGCCCAGCTCGTCTTTACCGAGCCGACCCGGTACCACTGATCTGTGAGCCGAGACAATGCCCTTTCTACCGACCCCGCGCTAGCCCGACACGCGCTTAGCTGCAGGCGGGATATTCCTTTGGGCGCTGCCCTCGCCGTTGAAAAAACTTTCGACTAGAGATTAAAAAGTGGCTTGATCGAGGAAGGCTCTCTTCTAAGCGACCACCTTCGTGCTCAGCGCGCGCACGCTCGGTGCCGAGGGAGCGCGGCACCTCCCGTGGCGCCGGTGACGTGTGACCGTGCACATCCTTGCCCAGCGGCTTGCGGTGGACAGCCCTTCTCACTGTGCCCCACAGTGCTGCCTCGCAATTGCATGTCAGCCATCTTGTTCTCGATCACGCGGCAAATCTTATCATTCACCGCGCGGATGCTCACATCCAAACAATCTAGTTTACCGCCCCCCCCATCATCGCGCATAGCGCGACGTCAAAACCCGCGGTCACTCTCACTTTGACTAGGATCTACTATGCGCATTTGCGGTATCAAGCTGACGCACGACGGGGGAATCGCTATCGTGGAAGACGGCAGATTAGTCTTTTGCATCGAGCAGGAAAAGCTCGACAATAACCCGCGATACCAGCATATCGAGCGGCTTGAGACGGTCGCCGCCGTTTTGGCGGAAAACGGGCTTGCTCCGAGCGATATCGACCGGTTCGTTATTGACGGATGGGACGGTGAAATCCAGTCGGAATTTCAAGTTCTGAGTAACGGCTCCCCTATCACTCTCAACGGCGCGCCTTATGTGGAGCGGGACGCCGAAAATCCCCTGACAGCCTATCAAGGTTCCGGTCTCATGCTCGACAATGGGGCATTTTCTTATGAAAGCTACCCGCATGTTCTTGGGCACGTTGCTTCCGCATACTGCACCAGCTCATTCGCCAAACTAGAGGAACCAGCATTTTGTCTGGTTTGGGACGGCTGCATCTTTCCGCGGCTTTACTACGTCGAGCCAAGTGGAGTCCGATTTGTTGGGTGCCTGTTTCCGATGATAGGCCATGCGTATGCCGCTGCGGGCCAACATTTTGGTCCTTACATGCGAGAACTGCGGACTGGCTGGGATCTCGGTATCGCCGGCAAGTTGATGGCCTATATCGCGCTCGGAGTGGTCCATGAACACATCGTGAACGTGTTTCAGGAGCTTTACGACGACCATTTCGCCGGGGATACGGACCTTGCCTTTGGTTACAGGGAAAACAGCCACAGCGAAGACGCGTTACACACGGCTGTGCACAACTTCTTCGATGCAAGCGCGTCGCGGTTAATCCCCGAAACGCCCGAGGACATACTTGCTTCGTTCCATGCCTTCGTGGAGCGTCTTCTCGTCGGGGGGATGACCAGCGCGCTGCGTACGTACTCGGTTCCCAATACCCGAAACCTGTGCATAGCCGGCGGATGCGGGCTGAACATCAAATGGAACAGCGCCCTCCGGGCGAGCGGTTTGTTCGACGAAGTCTGGGTGCCTCCGTTTCCAAACGACAGCGGATCGGCGATCGGTGCCGCTTGCTGCGCGCTGGCCGCCGACAAAGGTTTCGTGCATCTCGACTGGTCAGTCTACAGCGGGCCCAATGTGAGCCACGGCAAGGTTCCACCTGGTTGGCAATCCGCTGCTTGCAGCCTGAAAGAACTTGCCAGTGTGCTCGCCGACAACAAGCCTGTTGTGTTCCTTGCAGGCCGCGCAGAGCTTGGTCCACGTGCTTTGGGAGGCAGAAGCATCCTGGCGGCCGCAACTTCGCCGGAAATGAAGGACCATCTCAACAAAATCAAAGTTCGAGAGCACTTTCGGCCGGTAGCGCCAATATGCTTGGAGGATCGTGCACCTGACATGTTTGACCCTGGCACGCAGGATCCTTACATGCTGTTCGATCACCGAACCCGTTCGGAGTGGAAAGAGAAGATCCCGGCGGTCGTCCATCTCGACGGGACTGCGCGACTACAGACAGTTTCGAGAACGTCTGAACACCCAATTGCAGAACTTCTGATAGAATATGAGAAGCTCACGGGCATTTCGCTGCTCTGCAACACGAGTGCAAATCTTAATGGACGTGGGTTTTTTCCGGATGCGGCTGCCGCCTGTGAGTGGGGATGCGTAGACCACGTTTGGTGCGATGGGTTGCTGTTGACCAAGACAGGTGCAAGTCAATTCGAGAGCTGAGCGTCAGGCTGTAACGAACCCGAGGTACCGCGGCAATCGCCGGCAGCATCGCTGAGGGAGCCGGATGGTGCGGGTGTGTGGGTCCTTGAAGCTGCCTTGATCTGAAGAACGAATCTGACCGATGGCCGACAGAGCGCAGAGACTGTGCAGTTAAGCTGGCAAGCATGCTTTTAGCGATGTGCTGGAGGATTCAAGGACCTGCACGGCCATTTTGCTCGGCCGAACTAATCCGCCACGGCGCCGGGCATGTAGCCGACCACGTTGACCCCGACAGCTTCGTCAGTGGTCAGGAAGTCAGAGTAGAGGTTCCACATCCTCAAGCATGCTCCTTGAAGGGTCCACGTGCGAGATCGATTGCAGCAACCCGATGCCGAAGAGCACAATTGTGAGCACGGTCCGGTGCGAAACCCAGCACAGACCTTCAATGGCCGGGCACTCCGGATGGATGGCCTTTGTCTTTCAGGTCCCCAGGTAGCTGTCCTTCTTGGCGCATCGGTGACCTCGCCACTGCGACTCTCAAACGATCTGGAACGCGGTCGGCTGAGATCGGCCAGCACCAAGTCGCGCTGTGAATGGGTTGAGTAGACTTGCTCCGCGACCCGCGCGGCGGCATCGGCGTTGTGGAAGGCGGCACACTTTTGAAGACCGCCTTGCCGATATGGAGAGCCCGAGCCCGGTCGGCCGGATCCGCTCGAAGCGGATCCGTATCGACGAAGGCTATTTTATTCGAAGGCCCTGGGGATCCTTCGGGTGCGGTTCGACGACTCCGACCTCAGCGATGGTTCGGAAGAGCATCTGTGGCCGTCGCCGGGAAGAAAGAATGGTGGTTCGTTTCCCTCGACGAGGCAAACGTCGAAGAGTGTTGGCACCTCCCAACGCTGGGCGACTGCGCGCGTTTGATTGAGGAGAAGCGGACCACACCTGTGGTTGAAACCTCGACACATCGGGGAGCGGAGTCGCCCCGCCGGCAAGTCCGAGGCGAGTACAGGCAAGGGCGGCGTACGACCGCGGTCGGCAGGAACGCACGCTTGTGGGTTTGGCAGGGGGGGCTATAGGGGACCGACCACGCCTTCCATCAGAAAGGCTCCCAGCGCACTCAGCAACGCCTCGGCGGTTTCCTTGTCGAGTTGCAGTGCGATCTCATCATCGTCATACATGATCAGCAGCAAGGTGCCTCTCAGCGGGTTGTGCGACGTGACCAGCACATCGTCATCCTGGAACTCGACTTTGCGGGCCATAATTTCCGACCTCCGTTGCTCCTGCCGGAATGTCGCACTAGCCGCAGTAAAGAAAGTATTGAGAGATCCTGCTCCATAGCCTGCTGGCAATCGATCGAGCGATGCGAGTAGTCAAATTTTGACGTTTGGCGGAGTGATCATCTTGCCCCTGCAAATACTGTTCACTGTGCGCTCGGTGCCCGAAGCAGAACCAATGCGGCTCTTGCCTTTGGCTTGGCAAAGCCGAACGGCGCACGCATCCCACATCCGGCAGACTCGCAAATATGGTTTTCGACCCGTGCCCGCTCGCGCGGCATTGCGATCATGCCTTTCGCGAGCCTCATCGGTTCGTCGCTGATACGGGTTGATCAGCCCTACCAAAGCGGGATGACATTGCGCTGCTTGGTAATTTAGACCGCCTCACGCACGCCAGTGCAGCACGCGGCGCACCGCGCGGCTGATGCGACTGCATCTTCAGCATCGCCGGAAAATCAGCACCACACTGTCATGCAAGATCATCGAATTGCGTGCCGTTGACCCGGAGGGCCCGCGGCTTCACATGCGAGATGCCTCCTGCAACATTATCTGCCGCATCCAGGTGCTTGCCGGATCGCTGTTGTGAAGGGTGGGCCATTGGACGGCCTCGGTGAACGTGGGTAGTGGCCGCGGAAGTTCGACGATCCGCAGAGGGAAGGTCTTTTTGAAATGCTCAACCAGCCGGAAGGGCATGGTCGCTATGCGGGCTGTGCCTGAGATCATCGGCGGGATCATGCTAAAGGCCGGCACGATGATCTCGACTTGCCTCTTGAGACCATTCTCAAGCAAAAACCTTTCCTCGATGGATGGCATCTGGGCACGGCCCACCCTGTACGCAATGTGCTTCATCGACACGTACCTCTCGAATGTAAGCTGCTGTGGCAGTTGCTTGTTCGTCGGGCAGCCTACGCACACGAATGTCTCGTCGAACAGAGCCGCTCTCGGATGCGCGCTCGACATGAACAATTCCGGAAGAATCAGAAAATCGACGTCACCGCGCCGGAGAAGCTCATCGAGATCGTCGTCGAGCGGCAGCAATTCGAAGCTGACGGCGGGTGCTTCGCGTGCAACACGCTCCACGACCTTTTCAAAAAACACGAGTGTGACGAAATCCGAAACTATGATCCGGAAGCGGCGATCGGATTGAGCCGGTTTAAACGGATCCCAAGAAATAATCGAGCACTGGATGTGAAAGAGTGCGCCGCGAACAGCGGGCGCGAGTGTTTCCGCACGTGGGGTTAGAACACGTTCGCGGCCTCTCATCGTAAACAGTTCATCGTTGAAATAATCGCGCAGCCGGCCGACGGCCGCGCTCATGGCCGGCTGACTTAGGTTGATGCTGCTTGCCGCCGCCGTAAGGTTGCGCTCGGTCAGCAGTGCGTCGAGCACGACGAGAAGGTTCAGATCAAGGCCTTTGAAACGCATGCCTCATCTGTCCGTAACGTCGTTGCTTGTCATCGCGACCATTGTGGGCGGCTAATTTATTGCAGATTGAGATTTGAGCAGACGTGGGCGTGGCGGCGCTCCGACAAGGATCTGCGACACATATCCAAGGTCGCGCGCAATCTTGCGAATTGCCATCGCTGCGGCGACAATCGTCACTCCAAGCACACTTGCGAACGCAATTCTGGTCGTGAGATTCCAGGCTTCTCCAAACTGGATGAAATCCATGAGGCGAAACGCGGCACCCTGAACAAGATAAACGAGCAGCGTGCTCTGACCGAGCTGCATCGCGACAAACTGAGCTATTCTAGTTGAGGAGGCAGCTCTCCAGCATTGGACCATAAACTGCATTGCCACCGCGGAAGCCGCTGCAGAGCCGGCGAACATCAGCAGCACTTGTTTGGCTGATTCTTCATCATCTATTAAAACATGATTGTTGAAGGCGTAGGTCTGCTTATCCCACAGAAGTAATGATATGACAGCTATTATCGAAAGCAAGAGTACAAAGGTCGATTTGTGAGTCCAGATGATACTTTTCTGCCATCCAATTGGCTGGGCAAACAAGACCCCCAAACAATAAAATGGGTAAGTGTATCTTACCAACGGGCTTATTGACAATGTGACGGGCGCGAATGCGACCCCGATTGCGGATGCGCTTATGATCCACATCGGTAGCTGTTTGAAAGTTGCAAAAACACGAACTAGAACGAATGAAATAAACGCCGCCCATATGAACCAGTATGTTCCCATGATTTCCATCGATAGATCCAGCAATACATCAGTTGGACCCTTCGTTGGATAAATCGTAGCGGACTTTAGAGCGAAAATAAACGCGCACCAAACAAACATTGGCAGTAGTAACTGTACTGCTCGATCACGGACCCCTTGAGTGAACGATTTTCGAATAATTGCCCCGGAAGAGACATATCCACTTATCGCCATAAAGAGAGGCATATGAAATATGTATATTATGTTATAATACGGAGACGTCCAGAAGTCGTCAGTTCCTCTATAAATTATATATTGTATTAGGTGTCCAATTATTACCAAAGTAATTAGCACACCTTTGGCGAAATCGAGGCTTAGGTCTCGGTCTTTTATTTCCTCTGGGCGCGAGCCGCGTCCCTTCGCTCCACCTGTTATTTGATCAAGCATCAGACTCAAGCCCATCAGTTGCGGTTGCTACCGGCCGTGGGCACGGCGAGCGCGCCAGTTTCGGTGAAAAGGATCGGGACTTGCGCGGATCGCGGCGTGGTATCGAAGGCCGACTGGCTGCAACCGAGCGGACAAATTCCCAGTACCTGATCGCAAAAGCTGGAGCGCAGTGGCGGTCGCGATCAAGTGTGGCGACGCGAACGCCCGGAACTATCGTCGCCAGGCCGTCTCTGCAGGACCTCTCGCTACGGTTCCGCAGCGCGTGCCGAACCGTGCCAAATGCGAATGGAATGACAAGCTGCTGCAGCACCGGACGCATGACGCGGACAGAATGGCTCATTCGAGTCTCTCAAGATCCGGATGCACACTGTACAATCCGAGTTCGCCTACCAAGAAATCAAACTCGCCAACCAGGATGAAACGGCGGGTCCAAGTGAGCCACTGCGCTGTGCACATAGGGCCGATTTCGCGAACCTGCGGACTTGCACCGGCCCAGCTACGACCACCTGAAAACCCTTGTCGGCCGATAGCCATTTCGGAAGATGGAGGAGAGTTCGAAATAATCGGCTACTTGCAAGTCATTTTCCCAGCACACACTCAGAAGCAGTGGCCTGATCGGGTGCATCTCAGGTGCGGTCGTCTATGCAGCGCCCTGGAAGTTTGGTAAAATCGATTGTTTAGATCGCGAGCATCCACGCTATGGATAAGTGAAAGCGATGCGCTTCAAAGGCCTTGATCTGAACCTTCTCGTTGTGCTTGACGCGCTGCTGACCCAACGCAACCTTACGGCGGCGGCAAGCAGCATCAACTTAAGTCAGCCGGCCATGAGCGCGGCCGTCGCCCGGCTGCGCGACTATTTCAAGGATGAACTGTTTACGATGAACGGCCGCGAACGTGTTCTAACCCCACGTGCGGAAACACTCGCGCCCGCTGTTCGCGGCGCACTCTTGAAAATCCAGAGTTCGATTATTTCTTGGGATCCGTTTAATCCGGCTCAGTCCGATCGCCGTTTCAGGATCACCCTTTCTGATTTCGCCACACTCGTGTTTTTTGAAAAGGTCGTGGAGCGTGTTGCACGCGAAGCTCCCGCCGTCAGCTTCGAATTGCTGCCGCTCGACGAGGACCCCGGTGAGCTTCTCCGGCGCGGTGACGTCGATTTTCTGATTTGTCCAGAATTGTTCATGTCGAACGCGCATCCAAGAGCGGCGCTGTTCGACGACACGTTCGTGTGCGTGGGCTGCCCCAGGAACAAGCAACTGCCGCAGCAGCTTACATTCGAGAGATACATGTCGATGAGGCACGTTGCGGCCAAGTTTGGGCCGACGCTGAAAGGCTCGATCGAGGAGCGTTTTTTGCTTGAGCATGGCCTCAAGAGACGTGTCGAGGTTATCGTGCAGGCCTTTGGCATGATCCCGCCGATGGTCTCAG
>NZ_JBVVQW010000018.1:0-120648 GCF_055811655.1 Mesorhizobium sp. WSM4809 | reverse complement strand
CTCAACATGCTCGGCCGCGCCAAGAAGGTGTCGATCTCCAAGGAGAACACCACCATCGTCGACGGCGCCGGCAAGAAAGAAGAGATCCAGGGCCGCGTCGCCCAGATCAAGCAGCAGATCGAAGAGACCACCTCGGACTACGACAAGGAGAAGCTGCAGGAACGTCTCGCCAAGCTGGCGGGCGGCGTTGCGGTGATCCGCGTCGGCGGCGCGACGGAAGTCGAAGTCAAGGAAAAGAAGGACCGCGTTGACGATGCGCTGAACGCGACCCGCGCGGCCGTCGAAGAAGGCATCGTTCCCGGCGGAGGCGTCGCACTGCTGCGCGCTTCGCTGAGCATCAACGCTGTTGGCGTCAACTCCGACCAGTCCGCGGGCATCGCCATCGTGCGTCGCGCGCTGCAGGCTCCGGCCCGCCAGATCGCGGCCAACGCTGGTGCGGAAGCTTCGATCGTTGCCGGCAAGATCCTCGACAACAAGGGCGCGACCTTCGGCTACAACGCACAGACCGGCGAGTATGGCGACATGATCGCCATGGGCATCGTCGACCCGGTCAAGGTCGTGCGCACGGCTCTCCAGGACGCGGCCTCGGTCGCTGGCCTGCTCGTCACCACCGAAGCCATGATCGCGGAGGCTCCGAAGAAGGAGTCGGCTGGCGGCGGCATGCCTGGCGGCATGGGCGGCGGCGGCATGGGCGGCATGGGCGGTATGGATTTCTAATCCATGCACCTCACAATCTTGAGGGCGGCAGCGATGCCGCCCTTTTCCTTGAAGTCGATCCGGCCGAAAATGTTCGGCACGTATACCGACCATATAGCCGTAGTAGCGCTGGTCATGAAAGCAGGACTAGAAGCGAGCGCGGGCACGGATGCGGCGGAGAAGCCGCTGGCCTCGTGGCTTCGAAGACAATCAACGATTCGAACCCTCTCATGAGCATGAGGGAGCGGTGGCGAAAACGTGCTCGGCCTAGATAATATTCGCACCTCCCCAAGTCGCCTAGAGCATGAGGCAGCAGCGGCCCCTTGCCGTCGAGATCAAACAGAAGCGTGGGCTCGTGAAGCGGCCACTCATCCGGCATCGACCTGACTGCCATCCCGAACGATAGCGGTCGCAGCGGTGGCCAGAACCACCATCGGAATAGCATCCGGCCTTCTTTCATCCCGAAGAAGGGTTGAGCGACCACTCCGTTTCGCCAACGCGAATGCGGCAACTCCATTGATCGCGGCAATTCGGATTGGCGGGGGCGCAGCACTGATATATGCAATGATTATGGAAAAATGGGCATTCGCCCCGCAGCGCCAAGCAGCGGTCTCATTCGGACAGACGAAGTGCCTGGTGGACCGAGCAGGATCGGCAGCAACCCACGCCGAACCGTCCCGATAGAGTTCACAGTCATACATCAGGGTCCGTGGAACGCTGTTTCCCCATATCTCAGCCAGCCCATTGACCCTTGGCAGCGCATCTGAAACGCCGGCAGCGACAACTCGACGGCTCTCCGCGGAGGCCGTCGGGCAGTAGAGCCGAAACCGTCGCGGCTCCTCACCCGTTCGGCCGTTCCGTCGTACAAGGGGGTCGCGTAGCGCGAAAGCTGCTCAGGCGACCGTTCCTGATCTCGGCCGGATCGACGCCGCCATGGGACAGGAAGGCAGGCAAATGGCTGGAAAAAGCGTTCGGCCGCAACCCGGCGTCGATCACCAGGAACCTGGCGCGGGCGCGGCGGAACTGCTGGGCGGCGGCCATTCCGGAATAGCTGCCGCCGATGACAATAGGCGCAGCGAAATTCCGAGTTTGTGAGCGATAGGCCTCGGACTCCCATTCGATTGCAGACTCGGCTCATGCCTTGACGGGCGTTCATGATTGCCACCTTGGAGATCGCCTCAGAAGCGACGCCCAAGCGGAAACATTAGCACATCCGCGTTTTGGCTCGGCTGCTTGAACTCCTCGCCGGCAACTGCCTCAATTAGCAAATCCAAGGCTTCGCGACCCCTCCGGCTCATCGGGTCATCACCTCGCAGATAATGATACGCTCGATCTAGATGCACTCGCGCGGCGGAAAAATCGCTTGTCATTTTACCCTCTCAGTTGCCGCCCGCGTTAGCCGTCTACGAGGTGAGGGTCGCGCAATCGTCAATTTCCTTGGACGTATTTGATTTAAATCGCAGATGATCCATGGAGTAGCCAAACACCGGTTGTATGCGAGAGCCCCTGATTGCGTCACCCTGGCCCGGTTGACCCTGCAATAGGGTTACCACAAGCCTTGCCAATGTGTCCCTAGCATCATCCATAAGCCGTCCCGAGTTTCTGACCTGTCGAGCCATGGCACGCGCAGGCTTGCGGCGGCAATCAGCCGGATGGCGAAGATCGCGGCGAAGGCGGCAGCAAATCGGAAGCAGACTGCCGTTTGTGCGGTCGGGCATTGATTCCTAGATAGGAAATTCCGCCATTACATCTCGCTGATGGGACAGCTTGCGAACGCAAATGCAGCGTGCCCTCTTGACTGACACCCTAAACAGCGAAATCGTCATCCAGTGACCCATGAACGCAATAACGTCGGCACATTGTCCGGGACATATGGGTTAGTCCCGGCGCCAAGAGACCTATGTGGTCGCTCTTCTCGCCGAATAGAAGCTGAGGAATGCCGCGCAGTTAACGGCTCGTTAATCATGCGGGGCGTAGCCAAGAAGCGTCACATCACCTACCCAATCACATGTGACCTTAAAGACCCGGCACCCAGATTGTGCCGAGTCTTTTTGTTAGGGTAGCCTGATCCAATTGAGTGAACCGCCCCGGGTTGATCGGAGGCTCCAACTCCTGAGAAGGTGGAGCCATGACAAGCAAGACGACCAACAAGTTCTCTCCCGAGGTCCGGACTCGCGCGGTTCGGCTGGTTTTGGATCACGAAGGCGAGCATACGTCGCGGTGGGCTGCGGTCTCGCCGATCGCCGCCAAGATGTGGCTGCACGGCGCAGACGCTGCATGAGTGGTGAAGAAGGCCGAGCGCGACAGTGGCGTGCGAGTCGGGTGCCTACGGATGTTGCGACGAAGCTGAAGGCACTGGAACGTGAGAACCGTGAGCTTCGACAGGCCAATGAGATCCTGCGCAAGGCGAGCGCGTATTTTGCCCAGGCGGAGCTCGACCGCCGGTTCAGGCCATGATCGCGTTCATCGACGATCACCGCCAGACGCACGGGGTCGAGCCGATTTGCAAGGTGCCGATCGCCCCGTCGACCTACCACGACCATGTCGCGAAGCGGGCTGATCCCACCAAACTATCGGCTCGCGCGAAATCCGACGCCGCCTTGAAGGACGAGGTCCGACGCGTGTTCGAGGCTAACTTCCGCGTCTACGGCGTGTCGACGCGGATCGGCCAAGTCGGCGTCCGATCTCGCGTCTCGAAAGACCCTGAACGCGAAGAAGTGCGATCTCCTCGCGTTCTGCAAATGAGAGGTACCGCTCTGATGGCGGCTTGGTTGAAGATCTGAACATCACTGGTGCCATGCCGCCCGCCCGTCGGAACAATCTGGTTCCGACAGGCTGCGACATACCAGCCGCCAATGCAGCATCCTCGCTGGTCATTCCCTCCGCGATCCCTATCTCCCGTGAACTGCGACGTAACGCGGCGACGCGGAGCGGCAACCTGGACTACCGTGCCAGCACCGCGCAGTGGCATGCCGATCGGGCGGCCAAGCGACCGAGCTGGGGCAAGCTCGTTAACAACCCGGTGCTGCGCGACTACGTCCAGGAGCGGCTCGTCGGCAAGATCAGCACAGCTGACGGTCGGCTTCAGCGGTCCGGATGTGCTATGGAAGGGACGCCGCGCCATTCATCGCCAAAGCCGGCGCTGGGCGACCTCCTGGAGTCCGGAGCAGATCGCGAACCGGCTTCGGCTCGACTTCCCCGAGGACCTGACCATGCGCATCAGCCACGAGGCGATCTATCAGGCGCTCTATATCCAGGGGCGTGGAGCCCTGCGACGGAAACTCACCGCCTGTCTGCGATCAGGCCGGGCGCTGCGGATGCCACGAGAGCGGGCCCGGCGTCGTGGCAAGGCCTTCCTAGACGAGGCGATCATGATAAGCGAGCGGCCGCCGGAGATCAGCGACCGCGCCGTGCCCGGGCACTGGGAGGGCGATCTAATCCTCGCCTCGGCAGTTCCGCGATCGACACGCTTGTCGAACGTACGACGCGCTTCACTCTGTTGCTGTACCTGCCGCGAATGGAAGGCCATGGACAGGGTAAGACCATAAGGAACGGACCGGCCTTGGCAGGACACGGAGCAGAAGCGGTGCGGGACGCCATCACACGATCGATTACCACGTCTTCCCGACTATCTACGCCAGTCGCTCACATGGGATCAGGGCGCGGAAATGGCCCAGCATGCCCGGCTAAAGATCGAAACGGGCCTGCAGATTTATTTCTGTAATCCTCAAAGCCCTTGGCAGCGCGGCACGAATGAGAACACGAACGGCTTGCTGCGACAGTACTTCCCTAGGGCACCGATCTCAGCCAGCACGGTGCCGACGAACTCGATGCGGTCGCGCATGCGCTCAACACCAGACCCCGCAAGACGCTTGGATGGAAAACTCCCGCAGAAGCGCTCGACCAAGTCCTGGCAAATGGTAAGATCGAGACTGTTGCGACGACCGATTGAATCCGCTCAATACGTCTCTATCAGATACACCGAGCGCTGGGCGGAGGCTGGCGTCGAACCTTCGGTGGGCAGTGTCGGCGACAGCTACGACAATGCTCTCGCCGAAACGATCAACGCCTTTACAAGGCCGAGGTGATCCATCGACGCGGACCATGGCGCTCGTTCGAGGCCGTCGAGTTCGCGACGCTGGAATGGGTCAACTGGTTCAACAATCGCCGGGTACTGGAGCCCATCGGCAACATCCCGCCGGCCGAAGCCGAGGAACGCTACTACGCCATGCTCGAAGAGCCGGCCATGGCAGCGTGACTCAAACGAAACGGCCTCCGGCAAACCCGGAGCGGTTCAGTGTCAGATGTCCGACAATGTCGGATACGCAACACACAGAGTCTGATCAATCACATTGCCGAAACGGTTTTCTCATTTGGCACGGTGCGTGCGTGGTCATCGCAAACACATACGAAGCCAGGAGAGTCGTTGCATGATACCCCACCAAAAAATGCCGCCCCACCTTTCCACGACGCATTCAAAGATAACGCTCGAGTCGGGCCTGGCAGCATGCTGAGGGCTCATCTGGCCCGGCGCTGCCCACCTATCCACTTTCTCCCAGTGAGGGCGACGAGAACGCAGCACCTTCAAAATGAGGGACAACTCACTTCGCCTCGAACCTTGCCCATTGCCCGGTCACCACAACCGAAGCCATCGATGAATCTTCGGTCTGGCTGGCTGCGCGGGACACTTTTTGCGACCGCGCTGTCGTTTGTGACCACCGCCGCTCCGGTTCTGGCGGCCACCAATGACATCAAGGCAGCGAAGTTCCTGCTCGAGAACGGCATGGAGGTGGTTGTCATTCCGGATCACCGCGCGCCCATCGTCACCCACATGATCTGGTACAAGGTCGGCAGCGCCGACGAGCCCCCTGGCAAGTCCGGCATCGCACATTTCCTCGAGCATCTGATGTTCAAAGGGACGGCCAATCACGGCGCCGGCGAGTTGGACCGCGCGGTGTCCGAGATCGGGGGCTCTCTCAACGCCTTCACCTCTTACGATTTTACCGCCTTCTACGAAATAGTGCCGCCTTCGGCACTTGAGCAGATGATGGGCTACGAGGCTGATCGCATGCGCAATCTCACCCTCACAGACAACGTCATCAAAACGGAGCGGGACGTGGTCCGCGAAGAGCGTCGCTCGAGGGTCGACAACAATCCGCAGGCGCTTCTCGATGAGGAGGTCGTCACGGCGCTCTGGCAGAGCCAACCTTACCGGATCCCGGTGATCGGCTGGATGCACGAGATCGAGAAGTTGAATCGCAGCGACGCCGTCACGTTTTATTACAAATACTACTGGCCGAGCAACGCCGTGCTGGTGGTGGCAGGCGACGTTGACCCCGAGGCCGTGAAGGCGCTGGCCGAGAAGACCTATGGCAACATCCCGCGTGGACCGGAGCTGCCGCCGCGTGAGCGCGCCTCTGAGCCGGTGCAGAACACCAAGCGCACATTGACGCTGAGCGACGACCGCGTTTCGGTCCCCCTCTTCTCCAGACATTGGGTGGTGCCGTCCTATCGCACCGCCGAGCCCGGCGAAGCCGAGGCGCTGGACCTGCTGGCACAGATTCTCGCCGGCGGCAACCGCAGTCGGCTGAACCAGGAGCTCGTTGTCAAGCAGGGCATAGCCGCGGAGGTCAGCGCTGATTTCGAGGGCACCATGCTGGATGCCAGCCACTTCAGCATCCACGGCTCACCGCGCGGCGACGCCAAGCTGGCCGATGTCCAGGCGGCGGTCGAGGTCGAGGTCGCCCGCATCGCCAAGGACGGCGTCACATTAGGCGAGTTGGAGAAGGCCAAGGATCGTTACGTCCGCTCGATGATCTTCGCCCGCGACGAGCAGAGTTCTATCGCCGACATGTATGGCGCAACGCTTGCCACAGGCGGCAATGTAAAAGACGTCGAGGAATGGCCGGACCGCGTCCGCAAGGTCACCGCCGATCAGGTTAAGGCCGTTGCCGCCCGCTACCTCGCGTCCGACCATTCGACCACCGGCTATCTCCTGCCCAAGGAAAATTGATATGATGACGAACCTCTACCGCAGGGCCATTCCACAAGCATTGCCCTCTCCTTTTGGACAGGGCCGGCGCCTCGCCTCCTCTCTGGCTGTGCTTTGCCTTGCTATTTTGTTCCTCGTCCTCCCGGCACTTACCGCTCGGGCTGCCCTGAACATCCAGGAGGTGAAATCTGAAAAGGGGATCACCGCCTGGCTGGTGGAAGACCATACGCTGCCGATCATCACGCTCCAGTTCGTATTTGACGGCGGTACCAGCCAAGACCCGGCCGGTAAGGAGGGGCTTGCCAATCTGATGACCGGCTTGTTCGACGAAGGCGCAGGCGATTACGGCGGCGACTCCTTTCAGGTGCGGCTCGACGATGCCGGCGCTCAGGTGAGCTTCAAAGCGCGGCGTGATGGCATCTATGGCTCGGTGCGCATGCTTACCCTGCGCCGGGACGCCGCTTTCGATCTTATCAGGCTCGCGTTGAACAGGCCCCGCTTCGATCAGGAACCCTTTGACCGAATCCGTGCTCAGCTTCTCTCCGGCATCATCGCCAACGAGCGCGAACCTCACGCGATCGGCGTGGATGCCTGGCGACGCAGGATCTATGGCGCACACCCGTATTCGAGGCCGCCCAAGGGCACCAAGGAAAGCCTGGCGCGCATAACGCCCGCCGATCTAAGCGCCTTCCACAAGGCCGCTTTCGCCCGCGGCGGGCTGCACGTCGCGGTCGTGGGCGACATAGATGCCAAGTCCCTGAGTGCAAGGCTCGACGAGTTGTTCGGCGATTTGCCCCCGAAACAGACGCTTGCGACGGTACCTGATGTCACCCCGAAGCTTGGCTGGTCGACCTTGGTCGCCTACGCCTTACCCCAGACTTCGCTCCACCTGGCTTTTCCCGGCATCGGACGCAGCGACCCGGAATTCTATGCCGCGCAGCTGATAAACGACATACTGGGTGGTTCGCCATTTACCTCACGGCTGTTCCAGGAAGTGCGCGAAAAGCGTGGCCTTGCCTACGATGTCTCCTCTAGCTTGGAAACGTACGAGCATTCCAACTCGCTTGTGGTGACCACCTCGACGCGCGCCGACAGGGCGACCGAGACGCTCGACCTGATAAGACAAGTAATCAAGGAGCTGGTGGACACAGGGCCAACAGCGGCGGAGCTGGAGGCGACCAAGAAGTATCTGATCGGCGCCTACGCTATTCAGAATCTGGGTTCCTCGAGATCCATTTCAGCCACGCTTCTCGCGTTGCAGCTTGACAAACTTGGCATAGATTACGTTCAGCGCCGCCCGGCCCTCATCCAACAAGTGACGCTCGACCAGGTCAGGGCAGCGGCGAAGAAGCTGCTTTCGGCCGAGCCCGCCATTTTGGGTGTTGGCCCCGGGCTTGCCGGTGGCCCATGAATAATCTCGCTCTACAAGTCGCTACGGTCAGGCGGGTTCCTCCGAGGCCGCAAAGATCCGCCACAAAAAAGAGGAATCACATGCGTATCCCGCTGCTCAGCATCAGCGGCTACGACGCACGCTCGATTCCGGAGGAGCAGCGTCCGGCGACTGACGGGCAAGGGTATGTCTTCCCTTACAACGCCTCGACAACGGGAGATCAGCCGAAACCGCCTTCCGACGAGCCTGCCGCGACTTGAAAATCGATAGCTTTGCCGATGCAGGGGAAAAATGGTCAGCATGTTCCTAACGCAATAGCACCGAGCCTTGCAATTTCGGTGACGCTGTACCTGATCGCCATATTAGCCGTTGGATCTTTCCGACTAGGGACTACTAAAATGAACCCCCCGGCTGCAGTATCTGCACAGCCCACTGTTGCTCAAAACGAAAGCAAGCCCATCGCATTGGTCGCACCAATTGCCCAAGCACCTGAGCAAGATAAAAAACCAGCAATAACCAACGAGCCGAAGGCTCGCGGAGCAGGTCGTGTCTCTGCCGCACGGCACCAAGCGCGACCTGCTGGCCCTGGTCAAGAAAATGGTTGCGCTCGATCGGGCGGCAGACGGAGCGAATAAGCACCAAAGCTGATTGATCCCGCACCGATCATTGTTGTCGAATAAGTAGCCCTCGGGAGCGTTGTTCGGTAACCGCTGTTCTCAGGCCACGGCCTTGAGTGGTGCGGGGGTGTAGGCCCAGGGCAGCAGGTCGTCGATCTGGCTTTGCGGATGGCCGGCGACGATGCGGGTGATGACGTCGGTGAGGTAGGCGTACGGGTCGAGGCCGTTGAGTTTCGCGGTTTCTACGAGCGAGGCGATCGTCGCCCAGTGCTCTCCACCGCCGTCGGAACCGGCGAAGAGCGCATTCTTCCGATTGAGGGCGATTGGCCTGATCGAGCGTTCGACGACGTTGGAGTCGATCTCGACGCGGCCGTCGTCGAGGAAGCGACCAAGCCCAGCCCAGCGCGACAGCGGGTAGCGGATTGCTTCGGCGAGCTTGCTCTTCTGGCTAACCAGGGCGAGCTTCTCGCGCAGCCATGGCTGAAGGGTATCGATGACGGGGCGGCTTCTCTCCTGGCGGGCGGCGCGCCGCTCTTCGGGCGAGCGTCCCCGTATCTCGCTCTCAATCCTGTAGAGCTCGGCGATGCGCTGGAGCGCCTCTGTGGCGATCGGTGCGGGTCCGGACTGGGCCAGTTCGTAGAACCGGCGACGGACATGCGCCCAGCAGAACGCCAGGCGGCATTGCGCTCGGCCAACGCCCGGTATCCGGCGTAGCCGTCGACTTCCAGGATTCCGAGGAAGCCCTGAAGGTGCCGCAGTGGCTGTTCGGCCTTGCGGTCGGGCGCATAGAGATAGGCGACGCCGGGCGGATCGACCCCGCCCCAGGGGCGATCGTCGCGCGCATAGGCGAACAGCTGGCCCGTCTTGGTTCGGCCGCGGCCGGGATCGAGCACCGGCGCCGTGGTCTCGTCGGCGAAGAGCTTGCCGGACGCCTTCAGCCGCTCGAACAGCCGCTCGTGGATGGGCCGGAGCAGGAAGGCTGCCTTGCCGACCCAGTCGGCGAGCGTGGACCGATCCAGATTGATGCCCTGGCGCGCGTAGATCTGGGACTGGCGATATAGGGGAAGATGGTCGGCGTACTTGGCCACCAGCACATGAGCGACAGTCGCTTCGGTTGGGATGCCGCCCTCGACGAGCCGCGACGGAGCCGGCGCCTGCACTACAATCTCCTCGCAGCTCCGGCAAGCATACTTCGGTCGGCGCGTGACGATCACGCGGAACTGCGCCGGTACGATGTCGAGGCGCTCGGAACGATCCTCGCCCATGACGTGCAGCATCCCCTTGCAGCACGGGCAGATATTGTCGGGGATGTCGATGACCTGCTCGATACGCGGCAGGTGCGCGGGCAGTGAACCGCGGTTGGCGCGGCGCTTACTGGCGCGAGCCTCGCGCTTGGCAGGATCGGCGGCGTCCTGCGCCGCGAAGCCCTCGGCCTCGACCTGCTCGGCCTCTTCAAGACCCAGCAGCAGCTGGTCAACGGGCAGGCTCTCTGCCCTGCGGCCGAAGCGGTGACGTTGCAGCTCCTTGATGATCTGACGCAGCCGCTCGTTCTCGGCGCGCTCCACCGCGAGCATCGCCTGAAGCGCGATCGGATCGTTGGTCTGAGGCTCGGCCGGGTTGCTCACAAAGCCGAATCAATCATGTATTCCAATACTTTGCCAGCGCGTCTAGCCGCCTATGGAATCAACTTGCCGCGACCGGCGCGCGCGTCTCGCGGGCGTCATGCACGCGCCGCCAATCCAACCCTGCTAGGAGCGCCTGCAATTGCGCCGCCGACAACCTCACCACGCCATCGGTGATGGCAGGCCAGCAGAACTTCCCGTCCTCCAGACGCTTCGCCAGCAGGCAAACGCCGGTGCCGTCGAAGTACACCAGCTTGACCGGCGCGCTTGGCCCTGAAGACGTAGACCGCGCCAGAGAACGGATCGGCGCCCATCGTCTCGCGCACCAGCGCCGCCAGGCCCTCGGCCCCTTGCGGAAGTCCACCGGCTTCGTCGCGACCATCACCTTGACCACACCCGTCGGCCCGATCACGACGGCGCCTTCAGCGCACGGATCACCGCCGCCACCGTCCTGGTGTCGGCGCCACGACCGACCCGCATGGCGACACCGTCAATCTCCAGTTCGATCACGCCGGCTTCTCGCGCGGCCTTCCGCTTCCGCGTCGATCTCGCACGCTTCCCCGCCGGTTCGGGCTCCGGTGCCGCGACCACTGCTGGAACAAACAACGGCTCAGGTCCCGGCGCATTCGCCAACGGTACCCGCGCGGACCGGCGCCAGGCGAACAACTGCTGCGGGGACAATGCATATCGCCGGGCCACTGCGCTCACGGTCTCGCCGGCATCGTAGCTTTCCGCCACGATCCGCGCCTTCTCCTCCGGCAACCATTCGCGCCGTCGGCCGGCACCCGTGAACACCTCGAAACGTCGCGCCGGCTCAGAATCCTTGGACTTAAGCGTAAGCTCTGAAATCGTCATGTGTCGAAGCCCTCAAAGGCTCCGAACATCGCTGCTCACGACCACGCGCGAAAGGTGGTGCCGGAACAGCGCTCACGTTGTTCGCGCTGTTTTGTGCCATCTTACGGAGACACGTTGCTTCGCATGGCGTGCAGGCGTCGACCGGCTATCGGTGGAATTGTCATGAAAAAGGCTGTCGTAAGGGTGGTCTGTGCGGGGAGCCTGGCCATCGATTGACGCTGCGCAGCCCCGGCGGTTGCCACGGAGTGATCGGCACCTCCGATCCGATGGTTGCGGGGTAGGCCGCTTGTGTCGTTCCTGTATTGACTTGCGGCGCTATAGTTGCTCGCGCGGCAACGACAGTCGAGGCCGTATAGCGGAATGACAGCCTCTGGCGTCTAAAAAGAGAATGGCGGACGTTCATCTTGAGGGGAATAGTGTACTGCCAGAATGGCCCGCCCCATAAAATGGAACGGGACTCATGCCTGACCAAAGATCCATCGCGCAGATCATGTCGAGGATCGACGCGCAGGCTATCCGCCGTGGTGGACTTTACGAAGGCGACGCGGCGGCTCGCGCCAGGTGCCTGCCGGCAATCGGCCGGGCGATGTACCTGACGCGAATGGCTCGCTGCGCATCACCTGGAGCAAGGTGGCGGGGCGAACACGCGACGGGCAGATCTGGACGCCCCTTCACCACGCCGTTCAATAAGCCTTGAAGGTCATCCGTGAGCCCTCACTAACTAGGGCAATAATGCTGCCAGGGCGCGAGCCCGATACTCCGGCTCGTCAATTCGGTCGGCAAGGGCAGCGAAGCGCCGTTGTAGATCGGGGGTAACCTCTGCCAAGCTTTGCCGAAGGCCTTCAAGACCTCTTGCGAGATACTCGGGGGCGATGCTCTTGGCCAATGTAACGATGCCATGCTGCACTTCGGGCGCAAGCCGTGGTAGGCCGGCTCCGAGGCCCCGTAAGGCCGAGGCGCGATTGGCGTCGTCAAGTCGCTCGGCACGGACGATTAGTCGCTTCTGCAGATCGGGCGAAAGCCTCGCCACGCCGGCTCCAAAGACCTCGAGGACCGAGGCGCAATCCTCCGGATCGAGCCTCTCGACCTGGCCGACGAGACTCTGCTGCAACTCGCGCGCAAAATCAGTGATACCCGTTACGAGCGCGCTGAGGGCCAAGGCGCGATGGTATGGTTCGTCAATGCGGTTGGCGACGTTCAGGAGACGCTGCTGTAGCTTTCGCGCAAGCCTTGCCACGCCTGTTCCGAAGCCGCGTAGGGCCGAGGCGCAATGCTCCGGGTGCTCGAGACTCTCAGCGAGGCCGACGAGGCGCTCCTGGAGAGCGAACGGAAGCTCTGCGACACCAACTGAAAGGGCTTCTAGAGCTCGGGAGCGATTTAAGGGGTCAAGTCTCTCGGCAAGGTCGATGACAGCATCCGGCAAATCGCCCGAAAGCCTTGCCACGCCGGCTCCAAGGCCCTCGATGAACCCGGCGCGATGCGGGTCGTCGAGCCTCTCGACGTGACCGACGAGGACCTGCTGCAACTCGGGCTCAAAACCAGTGATACCTGTTCCGAGCGCGCTGAGGGCCAAGGCGCGATACTCCGGTTCGTTAATGCGGTGGGCGACGGCCAGGAGACGCTGCTGTTGCTCTGGCGCAAGCCTTGCCACGCCTGTTCCGAAGCCGCGTAGGATTAGGACGCAATCTTCGGGATCTTCATGTTGCTCGGCGAAGACGACGAGACGCTCCTTCAACTCAGGCGCAAGCCTTGCCACGCCGGCTGCGAGGCCCCATACGGCTGTAGCGCGATTTGCATTTTCAAGTTTCTCGGCGACCACCACAAGACGCTGCCGCAGCTCGGGCGAAAGCTCTGCTATTCCGGCGCCAAGGCCCCATAGTGCCGAGCCGCGATCCTCTGGCGCGTCAAATTTCTCGGCGACAATGACGAGACGCTTCTGCAGCTCAGGCGGGAGGCTAGCCAAGTCCGCTCCGATCTCCTCCAGGGCCGAGTTGCGCATATCAGGGTCGTCATGCTTCTCGACTAGTTCGACGAGAGCATCCTTCTGGTTATTTAGGAGGCAATTGAAATTGCGCGCCAGTGGTTGGATCACGCCGGAATACATCACCCCAGTCAAGGGACTTGCTCCCGGTTGCTGTAACCTTCCCCAGATGCCCTGGACTCGGGCAGCCCGTTGACGACTTTCTTGATATGCCGGAAGTGGCTGGACGAAATCACGCAGCTCAGGACCTAATTGCGCCAAGCTCAGCAGATCGATCGGATCAAGCCTCTCAGCTGTGTCACCTTGTTCAAACAGTAGAGAAAGGATACTGCTGGGTTGCTCCTCCCTGGTGCGTGGGCCTTGAAACTCAGAGCGCGTCTGCGGCACCACAGAACTGGATGCTCCGCCGGCTTCTTCAAACCGCGCAAGCGGCCCGGTGGGAGGATCGTCCATTGTATCAAGGTCGATGGCACTAAACAACCGCATGGGGGCCTTGCCACGCACGTCAATGTTCCTCATGATTCACCTCCAACGGATCAACGACTATTATGCCCAGCGGGAACCACGGCCAGCGGGTGCATGATTTGTGCTCACATCCTGATGTGCAAATAATGCGCCACTTGAACGACTTTATTGTGTGCAAGGCCGCTGCTGATGAACCTGTGCCGAAGACATCCGGTTACCTCGCGGAAGGTCGGTGGCATCTTTTCTCGATCGTGTCCCTGGGAGTGGTGTAGCTGACGGCTTTGGTCGCCGTGCTCTCCGGCATTGGCCGGGCTGATCAGCGCGCCACGGCTGGCAAGCTGATCAGAGGATCATCGCTCATCTGCGACATCGTTTCCAGTGTCATGTATCTTGCGCGCTGGACGGCCCATTCGTCGTTCTGTTCGAGCAGCAGGGCGCCGACGAGGCGGGTGATGGCATCCTCGTTGGGAAAAATGCCAACGACCTCTGTGCGCCGCTTGATCTCGCCGTTGAGGCGCTCGATCGGGTTGGTGCTGTGCAGCTTGGCGCGATGCTCCTTCGGGAAGGTCATGTAGGCCAGCACGTCGGGCTCGGCGTCGTCCATGATTGTCGCCAGCTTCGGCACCTTCGGCCGGATCTGGTCGGCGACGGCGCGCCATTGAGTGCTTGCGGCTTCTGGCGTCTCCTGGGCGAAAGCGGTGGCGATGAAGGCGGAGACAACCCTGCGGCCGCTCTTGCCGGCATGGGCCAAGACGTTCCGCATGAAGTGGACGCGGCACCTCTGCCATGTCGCGCTGAGCACCTTGGTGACGGCGGCCTTGAGGCCTTCATGGGCGTCGGAGACGACGAGCTTGACGCCGCGCAAGCCTCGGCGCGTCAGCTTGCGCAGGAACTCCGTCCAGATCGGCTCGGCCTCGGAGGTGCCGATCTCCATGCCCAGAACCTCGCGCCGGCCGTCCGCGTTGACGCCGACGGCGATGATGACGGCGACCGAGACGATGCGACCGCCGCGGCGCACCTTCAGGTAGGTGGCGTCGATCCACAGGTATGGCCAGTCGCCTTCGATCGGCCGCTCGAGAAAGGCCTTCACCTTGCCGTCGATCTCCTCGCACAGCCGCGAGACCTGGCTCTTGGAGATGCCGCTCATGCCCATGGCTTTGACCAGGTCGTCGACCGAGCGCGTCGAGATACCCTGGACATAGGCCTCCTGGATGACCGCCGTCAGCGCCTTCTCGGCCATGCGGCGCGGTTCCAGAAAGCCTGGGAAGTAGGAGCCTTTCCTCAGCTTGGGGATGCGCAGCTCGACGGTGCCGGCCCGCGTCTCCCAATCCCGCTCGCGGTAGCCGTTGCGTTGAGCCAGCCGCAACGGGGTCTTCTCGCCATAGCCGGCGCCGGTGGCGGCCCCAACCTCCAGTTCCATCAGCCGCTCGGCGGCAAAGCCGATCATCTCGCGCAAGAGATCGGCATCGGGTGTCTTCTCTACAAGCGCGCGCAGGTTCATCATGTCGTCGGTCATCGGTAGTCCTTCCGGTCAAAGGTTGGTGTCGCAACCAGGCCCTACCGGAAAGCGCCGATGACCACCGCAAAGCCGCTCGCTCGCTTGTATGGGCTAATCTTTGTCAAGGTGATCTTTCAGTCGTTCCGTCTCCTTGTTCGGACTGTGGCGCCCCATTTGTTCCTGCTTTGGCTCCGGGGTTCATTGGGGCGCCGCGCGCAGTGACGGTCAAGGGTGGGCCTTTGGCCATCGCGAAGCGACTTGCCCTTGATGGTCACGAGCACGGCGGCAGCGTTACATTGAGCCGGCAGGTGCCTGTTCGTAGAGGTCTATAACTTGCAAACCGAGGGGAGCTCGCCATCCGGCGCCGTAAACGCGCCGCAAGCTTGTATGCGGTTGATCCTCGCGGATCAAAAACCATGATGCAGCCATACGCATCGGCGGCGAAGCTCCGGGCGGTGGGCCCATTCTACAGCGCGGCGTCGTAAGCCATGTGAGCGGCCGGGATCACCACCACCTCGGATCGTTATCGGCAGATGCTATTGCAGCTGCCAAACTTCAATGCTCGTCCTGTCGAACGCTCCTCCATGCTTTATACCGGACGCAGGGCTACTCCCGTCGGGATCTCGCCGGTCGTGACAAGTCGCCAGAAGGCAATCAGTAGCTTGCGCGCCAAAGCCACGATCATTGTCTTGCGCGTACCGCCACGGCCATCGGCCGTTCTCGCGCAAAACCAGTGCGCCAGCGCGCTGTCCTTTTGGAATTGGAGGAACCGCCAAGCCAGTAGGATCATGCCGTAGCGGACGCGAGCGTTGCCGGCCCGCGCAAGACCTTTCTCGCGCCTGCGTTGGCCGCTCTCATCCGGCGCCCCGGTAAGTCCGGCATAGCGGGCGACGGCTCTCCGATCACGCAGGCCGCGTGAGAGAATCTCATTCACCAGCATGTCCGCAGTCTCGATACCGACACCGATGATCCGCGCAAGAAGGCGAACCATCGCGAGCGGACCCTTCTCCGTGTCCGGAACCACCGAGAGCTGCCGCAACCGCTCCTGTTCGATCTCGTGGATTTGTTCACGCAACAGGTGAAGCCGTCCGAGATTACGGCGCAACTCGGCTCGGCTTCGTTCCGGTAGGGGCATACCTTCCGCCGTATGCAGAGCCTCCAGTTTCTCGGCAGCTTTGCGCAGATTGGGTTTGAAGGCGCGAATGCCGAAGCGAGCGAGGATTGCCTTTATGCGGTTGACGATCCGTGTACGTTCGCGGACGAGATTGTCTCGTTCACGGTTCGGACGGCGGGCTTCCTCCTCATTGATGGTTGGGATGGCTGCCATGCTGCAGTGGCGCTTCTCGCCCCGCAGCCAGCCAAGAAAGGCGCGCATCAGCAGTTCGGTATCGAGGCGATCGGTCTTGGCACGCCGATGTTCACGGGAAACCGCGACGCTCGATGGATGTATGACATAAGCTTCGACAGCGCGCGCCTGGAGCCAGCGCGCCAACCAAAAGCAGTCGCGTCCAGCCTCATAGGCGACAACGATGCGCCGGACTTCACGCCCGGCTTGGATGGCTTCGCTGCGCCAGCGGCGCAACAGCCTGAACACCTCATCCGGGTCGGCATCGAGCTTCTTGAGAGGGTTACGTTCAAAGCCAGGGACCGTCGCAGCAATGAGCCACTTTGTCTGGCTCATCTCAATCACTGCGACCAACGTGCTGTCCTGATCAAGGGCGGTAAGGGATTTGCTTGCATCAAAGGATGGTGACATGGGGCGCTCCTTAGGTAGCTGCTCAACAGCGTCGAGGGTGCTGCCGCCGCCCATAGCATCTACAGCGCTATCGAGGGCGCGCTCGCGAGCAGCTTTTGCTGCCGACGAGCTACACCACATACGGGGACACGACCCTTTTCTCCGTCCGAAAGCGGACAGCCGAATGCCAACGGATTTGTAGCAACGTTTATCGCGGCTCCATAAATCATGTCGAATATTCCGCACGAAAAGCAGATAATCGGACATGGTTCACGATTAACGCTACGCCCTATCAATATATTTGGCCAGCCTCCTTTCTGCCGGGGGCGTTCAGCGTTTTCGATCGAGGAAGCTGAGCAAGCCATTGGGTGTGTCGGGCGGGGCTTTCCTCAATGCTGCTAAGCGCCTGCAGCGCCGGAAACTACCGGTGCGCGAAAATCGATGAGGAGAGTGAAACAGACGGGAGCGCTTAGCTTTCGTATTTCCAGATAACCCGCCGACCCGGCTGGCCAAGCCGGCCGACTTCCGCGCGGTGATCGTCCGACACCGGCGTGGGGACCAGCGCCAGCGTGAACGCGGCAGGAAGGTCTACTCCCTGCATGCTCCCGAGGTCGACTGCATCGGCAGGTGGCAAGGCCCACAAGCCCTATGAATTCGACGTCAAGGTCTCGGTCGCCACGCCGCTGTATCGCAGCCGCGACGGCCAGTTCGTCGCCCATATCACGGTGCTGCGGGCAGTCCCTGTGACGGCCACACGCTGGCCACCATTCTTTCCCGCATCGAGAACTCGATCGGCGCCAACCTCGCCAAAATGGCCGCCGATGCCGGCGATCGCGGCCACAACGCCCCGAAGGATAAAACCTTCAAGGCCGATGTCGCCGGCTACTAAGCGCGGCCTCACCAAGGCCGTAAAACGGGCGCTACAACGCCAGGCCGCCATCGAACCCGTCATCCAAGAACGACCACTGCTTGGGCCGCAACTTTTGGGCCTTGTCACAGGGCGATGCCAACAACGCCGGTGCTTGCCGCCGTCGACTACAACTTCAGCCTCCTGCTCAATTGGCTGAGGCTATTGTGCGCCTGGTTCCTGGCAATGCTCACAACCCTCCTAACGCCACCACTCTGGCCGCTATCAGCCTGAATTCCCTCCCTCAGTGGGGACAAAGCGCTCCAACGAAGATCACTTTCACGGTTGACGCGAAAATCGCTTTCTTCACGGACGACTACACAGTCACTAAATCAGCTGCGGCAACACGGCTTCGCCCCACAATCCAGCACCCGAGCCAATGAAAAAACCACCGCCGGCCCACGTCAGCCGCTCCCATTTCGCTGTCTGCCCGACGGTTGCGGCTGAGCTGACGGCGTTAGCCGGCGGCCCATATCGGGGGCTAGCGACTCGAGCTTTTCGCGCAGCTCCTCCGTCAGCGCCCTTGCTTCGGCGTCACTGTCAACCACCCGCGGATTAAGCAATATCAAAAGCTCAGTTCGTTCCTTGGCGAATTCGGTGCTGCCGAACAGTCCGCCCAAAAGCGGAATGTCCTTCAGCACAGGAACCCCAGAATTGGCTTGGTTAGTGCTATCTTGCATCAATCCGCCGATTGCGATCGTGTCGCCGTTTCGGGTCAATACGGTACTCTGGAGGCGGCGCACCGAGATTACTGGGGATTGAACATTGGTAAGCGTGTTCCTGTTGCCAGTGCTGACCTCCTGAAACGTGTCGAGTGTTATACTACCACCGGCACCGATTCTGGGCGTAACAGCCAAGATCACCCCTGTGTCGCGCATCTCGACGTCGCTCACGATCGGTGAGTTCTCGCTTACGGTGGATTGCGATGATCGGACGAGGATCGGGACCTGATCGCCCACCTGGATCGTGGCGGTTTGATTGTCGACCGCAAGAATGCGCGGCGCGGAGACAACCTTGACCTCTCCAAGCGCGCTTAGCCCATGTAACACAATGTTGAGGTCCGTCCCGGGAAACACATAGGATAGACCGCTTGGAACTGCGCCCAGGCCCCTAGTGGAGAGAAGATAGTCCACGCCGTAGCGCAGACTGTCATTCAGCCGCACCTCGGCGATGATGGCTTGGATGAGAACCTGCCGAGGCCTGACGTCGAGTTGACGGATCGCGGCCTCAACGATCTTGTAGTCGTGCGGTGCTGCGAGTACTATGAGTGCGTTCCGTCCGGGGTCCGCCTGGATCTGCACCGGCGCCGAGAGGCCAAGACGGTTCGCTGACATCACCGGCTCCTCCACTGAATGCGTTCTCGAGGGGGTCGCATCTGGCATTTCGGCCGGCAGACCTGGCGCATTGACCGGCGGGCTGGCTTGATTGGATACGCCACTTCCCAGCGATAAGTTGCCGAACATTCCCGCGGGCTGTGCAGGCGGGACAGCACTGGGCGCCTCAGCGACGAAAGTTTGCGCCAGCACATGCGCCGCTTCCGTAGCCCGCCGGTAGAGCAGTGGACGCACGTGAATGTTTGCAGTCGCCTCCGACGCACTATCCAGTTTAGCGATCGCCTGGCGGACTTGCTTGAGAGCTGCAGGATTTTCTGCCACAACGAGGATACCATTCAGTCGCTCTAGCGCCGCAAATTGGATAAGCTCTCTCTCTTGGCCATTTTGCGTAAACAACAGACTGAGTTCTCGCTCAATTTCGGCCGGGCTCGCTTGAAACAGCGTATACAGCGCGAATGACTTGTGAAGCATGGCGTCGGTATCAAAGAGGTCGACCAGTTCCCGCACAGAACTCAGCGATCCGGGAGGGCCACTGACAACAATGCCTCTCCCTCCGGGCGCTAGCGTGAGACGCACACCCTCCTGCAAGTTCGGTCGGACTACCCCGATGATCTCAGCCGGGTCAACATACCGCACCGGAATAACTTGTACGCTGCTCTGGATGCCGCCCGCGAGGTCAGCCAAGCGCCCCACCCGCACTCCTTGATCATCCGCAGCCAGTCCATAGCCGTGCGGTGCAAGGGCTTTGTCCAGAAGCCGCGGCACCTCACTCGCGGGCACCTGGCGAGCTGTATGAAGGGTCATTCTCCCTCCAACGCCAGGATCGATCACAACGGCCATGCTCATGATATCACCTACGATATCCTGCACCACCTGGCGAATGTCGGCATTCGCATAGTCAAGGCTCACCCGCCTGCTATCCGACACCACCGGCAGCTTCCGCTCCCCTGTGATTGCCACTGGCTGGGCTTGCCTCTGCCCAAGCACTTCAAAGCCGTTAGTCTGCGGTTCCCGACGTTTTCGCAAAGAGGCGAAGTCAGGCGGGACGAAAAGCGGCCTATTCAGCAAAACCCCGCGCTCGGCAGTCGCACCACTGCCGTTGCACCCCCCTAAAGGTGACAGCAACCAGAAGAGGCAAAGAAATACAGTAGTTCTGCCTGCAATAGCCAGATGCTCATCCTTTTCGGTGACAAACTACAATGCCGCTTGATTCCTAGGCCAGGAGCCTCAGCCTTGCATCCGCTCTTTACCTGATATTGGCGATTATGTTCTCTTTGGCTTTGTCAGACTTTGCCAACAAACTGGTCGCCAACTCAAGGCAATGCTTTACTTTGTCCATCAAGGACTGCAGGCGGATCAAATCCAGCTGCGACTCGCTATTTACCGAATCGATGCGCGCTTTGAGATTCGAGATGGCAGCATCGAACTCCGACTGAATGCCGGCGGCATCGTTTCCGAACTGCTCGATTGGGATGCCGTTTTCGAGCATCCACTGATGGACCTCTTGGGTCTTGCCCTGCCCGTCGACAAATGTGCCATAATTTGTGAGTGCCTTGTCGTCAGGCGGCCGGTTGGCGCGTAGCGCGGCGAGAGCGGAGTTAGCAGTTGTCAGCCAATCGGTTCGCTTCCGCATCTCGTCGAATTCGTCTCTAACTTGATTCTCGAGACAATAATATCGCTCGATCTGGAGCAGCAGTGCCAACCCGTCCAAGCTACCCCCACTCCCGAAATTATCGGACACGTCGCGATAAAGCTGAGTTGAGAGGCTCACGTATGAGATTGTCACTGACCTTTTCCTTTGTAGATCTAACTTGTCCTGCTCTCATCCCATATTGGCGATCCTGCTCCTCGTTTCAGCGTCCGCGCGTCTCATGTCGGAAAACTTTTCCAGAATATCCTGGATCATCTTTTCATATACCAATTTGAATTCAGTTTCGTCCTCGGCGCGAGAGCGCATCTTGGTACCCTCCGCTTCCAGATTTGCCTTTTTCTCCTGCTCACTGGTTGCCCCCATTTTGAAGATGGCACCTGGGATCTTACCGAACTCGGTCATGCCCGTGGCGAGGCCGCTCCAGGTCATGGTGGTCTGTTGGGCGACCTGCTGGGCTATGTAGATCCCAGTCAGGTCAAAGGAGGGCGGCTGGCTAACCTCCGGAGATTGTTCTACGGCCAGCTTAGTATCAGCCCGAAAACCCGTTTCGTGGCTGAGCTCATCGAAGCGAGTCTGTGCTTTGCTCGCGCCCATAATACCCAGGCTCGCACCGACTATCCCGAAGGCAGAGATTGTGAGCGTGCTGAGCAGATCAAATTCTCCAGCAGCGCGGAGCGCCTTGGCAGCAGCTTCCTGTGCGGCAATATCGCAGTCACGCGCGGCCTGCCGGTCCAGTCTTGCAGATTCCCGGAACTTCAAATTGAGGCTGTGCAGCAACTGAAAAACTAGATATGTATCGACCGAGGCGAGCCGTGCTCCCAGAGCGGTTTCGGCACCAATGTTTTGGACGACGCTGTCTGCCAGCATCGGCGAACCGCTCAATGTCAGCTTGGAAAGATCGGCTGGTGTTGTTGTCAGTTCGCCGTAGCTAACTCCCATGCCACTAGACGTCACGGACATAGGCAAAATGGGCCGATGTTCATCCAAATCGCCGTCCGGCAGACGAGGGCCGCGACTGTCGGTTGCTTGTACGACGGTGTGTAGCATGCATACTCTCCTAGACTTGGTAGATTTGGACAGCTATTATCGCTCGTCAGCCGATGTGCCGTATGACGGTTGACGCGGATCGACTCTGCTCCTCGATGACTTCGACAACTCTTTGCGTCATGGTCTTGACGCCGAGGACCAATTCCTGGATGTGGGCCATTTCGTCCTCTTGAAGCCGGGCCAGCTTAGCGAGGAATTTCCTCATATCCAGCGTCTCCGCCTTGACGTCCGTCGCCTGCTTCTTGATTATTCCGCTTGCAGCTCCTGCTAAGAACTCGGCTACTGAAGCAGTACCTTCGCCCGCCCAAGCCGCTGTCGCAACGCGCTGACTTGCCATAGCGATCTTCGCCACCTTATCGCCCTGGCTTGTGATCTTCGTGGCAATGCTCGTCACCGCATTCCACCCACCAGACACAGCACCGGCACCCAAGCTTGCCAGCGCAGAAGCAAGGAAGATGAAAGCCGTAATGACAGTGGCCCAAGACTCGGCCTGACCCTGCGCCATCCCCAGGTCTTCGATCAGGCTCTTCGCAATGGCCTGCGTCATCTTTTCGACGACCCCTGTCTCGGTCAGGATCCCCACGGTCACTGCCACTGCTGCGGCCGCAAAGGCGAAACCCCCGCCGGTGAACGCTGCCGCTACCACCGACAGCGCGACCGCAATCCATCCAAATATCCTCATGGCGGCCGAACTCTTCTTCGCTTCCCTCAACTTCTCCGCCGCATCGACAATTTTTCGGGCGATTTTCTCGTTCTCCTGCTTCTGCAGTTCACCCCGGAGCCGCACATCCTCCATACCCGCGGCAGCCTGGGCGTCGGCCATCTTTATCTTGAGGGCTAGAAACTTCGTGGCCAGTTCCATCGCGTCAAAGGCCCGTGGTGGGGGCAACATTGGCGCCGCATCCATCACCGGAGCACCGACATCCACTGGCGGCAGCGCATGTTCTGCGCCCGATTTGCTGGAACCGACCGAAAAATTGCGGTTGGGTGCGTCGATCTTAGTTGGCACCGTGGGTTTAAGTCGCATTCCAGCGATCGGTTCCGTCATGCTCACCTTAGGCATCGCAGGCTCCTTTACACGCTGCTTCGGACCTGAGCTGGCGCAGCATCAGCGACGCGCGCTGAGCGAAAGCCTTATGCTGCGGCTTTCCACCGCTAAGCTCCAATACACTCTCAAGCGCGCTCACAGCGGCCGCCCGCTGGCCGAGCTTGATGAGGCATTTCGCAGCGCGAAGCGGAATCTGCGGATCCTCCCCATTCAGCAGCGCAGCCAGCCCATATGCACGCACGGCATTTGCCGCTTCGCCGGACATTTGACTGGCAGCACCCAATCCGAACCAAAATCTCGAGTCCATGTACCGGTGCATACAGAGAAAACGAAAGAAGATCAGCGCATCGCCATATCTACCAGAGGAATAGAACCGATGGCCGAGCGCGTAGACTGCCTCGAGTTCGTCATCCGTCATCCCAATGACAGCGGCCAAATCGGTACGCCCTGCGATGATTTCTTCGGTAAGCCGCGCTAGCCGGCCGGCCTCAGTAATGTCCACTTCGCCACTGCCCCTTACTAGCCTCTCTACCTTCTGCATCGCCGCCTTAGACCCACTGCCGTACTGGTTTGACGCGCGGCGCACGTACTGGCTGCAGATTGGACGTGAGAGTCATGCTATCGCTCAGAACCGCCTGCCGCTCACATGTGTACGCTTGCTGAAAACTCTCGTCTTGAGCCTTAACAAATGCGGAAAGGGCATCGCCGGTCATGGCATAGTCGCCCAAGAGCTCAGCTTGGCGGTCGAGTTGTTCCCGCCCTTTTCTCAAGAAGCTCTCCACCTGCGCGATCGTTTGCCGCGCACTCATCATCGTCCCGTCCAGATCTTTGCCATCCATACGTCCACGCGTGGACTCGCAAGCGTTGTGGCAACTGACATCGGGCCCGCGCGCGCAGTTTTGATCCTTGGAGAGCAGCGACTCGTTGATTTTGCGATGGTGGTGGCAAATTCCATTCCAATAAATCGCTGCGTTGCAAAATGACGCCATTTGTTTGCTTACAACCGCCCGATCGCAATCGACGTGATCAATGTCAGCCCAAAGCAGCAGAGCACCGCCTCGATCGGCACAGAGCGCCACCGGGACAGAAACACAGTAGAGCAGGTTCTCTCCGAGCAAGTCACGGATCTCCAGTTCATTATCCGGCACTGTCTTTGCAATCCTGCTGGTTAATCGCACTGATCGTTCGCCTGTCGCCTCCATGACGATCCCGACACCGTCGACCGTGAGCTCAATGCGCTTCACAGCCACGGACAAGGCGCAAGGAGTATCTGAATTCATCAACAGAGACTCCAAAGCCACTGCCAGGACATCGTCTGCCAATGCTGGTGCCACCCTCGCTTTCCCTTCTTCCTCAAGCCGGGAGCCTTGCCCATACGGCTTGATGGCGTCTGCGTCCCCGGTTCCCAAGCCCTTGAAACGCCAGAGGCCACCGGTATCTCTGACCAAATACCCAAAATAAAATAGAACGACCAATATTATTTGGATATGTATATATCAGCAGGCATGATGGCATTGGAGCATCAACTGATATGAATAGGACGAACACGCTCTCGTATATCCAAAAAGTATGGACACATATCGCCTTTCTATTTGCGCTTGAAACTCTATTGAACAACATTGGCATGAGAAACACCATGTCTTCCAGCGTGCCAAGTCGGTCGGCAAAATCCTTTGTTGACGTGGGCTGTCGCGTCTGGATAGCGCCCGGGTGCAAATTGAGGATGAAAGCGGTATGCCGGTCATTGCGGGAGCGATTTGAAGAAGCTGTAGTCGCGTTCAAATCGGTCCGTAGCAGATGGCATGGTCATCGGAAGATGACGCGCGTCTTAGCCAGAGAAGGGAAATTCGATATCCGCATGTCTCGTTCGTGTACATCTGTGCCCTCCGAGAGTCGCACTGAAATGGGGGGCGGCTTACGGCGCAATCTTGCCGAAGCGGCATTCTTGGCTTGCATTTCGAACGACGTAGTGCGGGCCAGGCGAATTGCGAAAGGACTTGACGCTCTTGCGCCGGGCAGCAGGGAGTCCGTTATCGCTTACGCCGTTGCGGATCTGACGGTAGGAGATATCGAGGCAGCGCTGGAGCAACTCCGTCCGCTTTCGGAAACCAACGACGCATATGGGTTGGCGTTCAGCGCGCTGGCTCTCCATCTGGCCAGACGGCTCAGCGAGCGCGATGCCGTACTCAGGCTGGTTCCGGGTGGAGAACCCGATGTGGATGGACTCGTCGCCGCTATTGGCAAGAATTCGATTGGACATGTGAAGAGGGACTTCTGGTGAACGTGAACAGCATCAGCCCAGCGGCGTTGACATCCGTTTTGCCAACGGACACTGCATTCGTATCGGAAATATCGACTGAACCCCTGGACCCATTTCGCGCCGAATTCAATCGGCCCGAATTGCCGCCAAAGCATGAAAGGTCTGCGATCGACCAGTCGACCCAAGTGGCGCGTGGATCTGGCGTCGCCCGCACGCCGGGAGACGTCATCCTCAGCAGCATGGAGAAGCTAAGCGCCCGCTTTACCCACGCCATCGAAGCCACTCGTAGCACAGCGGGTATGGAAGAAATCCACTCAGGCGATTGGCTGAACGCACAGCTTGAGATTTCAGTTTTGTCCATACAGTGCGACTTAACAGCCAAGGTGGTCGGCAAAGCCACACAAAGCCTGGATACTTTCCTGAAAAACTGAATGATCTGAGCTGGTGGACGGGTGTGACCTTCGTATCGAAGCGGCTGTCGGCAATTCTCTTGTTGTTGACGCTGGCGAGCTGCGAATCGAAGCTCGAGCTGTACCGCAACCTTCCAGCGCAGGAAGCGAACGAAATGCTCGCACTGCTCATGAGTCAAGGCATCTATGCCGAAAAAACGACGGACAACAGCGGCACTGCCACGTTGTCAGTAGATATTAAGGATGTTCCCACAGCCATGCAACTGTTGAACGGCGCCGGACTGCCACACGACCTCTACGCCGATATGGGCAGTCTTTTCAAGAAAGAAGGTATGATCTCATCGCCAACAGAAGAACGCGTGCGCTACATTTATGGCATCACACAGGAGCTGTCGCGGACACTGTCTATCTTCGATGGTGTGCTCAATGCCCGGGTCCATGTGGTGTTGTCACCCGACGAGACGAGTGACGATCGACACCCCGCCGTCCCGTCGAGCGCTGCCGTGCTTGTCCGTTACGCATCCGGCACTACCGTCAATCAGATGGTACCGAAAATCAAGGAGCTCGTCGCAAACAGCCTGGAAGCCCTATCCTATGAAAGGGTCTCCGTCGTGCTCGTAGAAGCAAGTCAGGATCAGCCTTTATTGCGTTCCGTCGATAGAACAGCCGTCGTCACGACGGAGGGTGGCGCAGCCCATCTGGTGATCGGGCTTGTATGCGTAATAGCGGTGTCGCTGTTCGGCAATGGCGTCCTCGGGTTCCTGCTATGGCGTCGCCTCCGTCAGATATCCGCCTTAGCGGCTCAATGAGACTAGCCGAATTGAACGAATCAGCAGTGATCGCCGGGACAGCAGCAGTGTCGGATGTATGGCTTGAAGCACCGTGGGCGAGAGCCGTGATGTGCTGCATTGCCGATCCTGCCGCTGATCTCGATTTTACAATGGCGCATGGTTGGCCCGAATGGATGCCGCTGGATAACGTTCTGATAGACCCGTTCACGCGTCTTAAGCTTGGACGCTGGCTCCTTCGTGGCCAAACTGATGAACCGTCCGCCATCATTTCCGCCGCTGCCGTGCCACGAAACCGGCTCTCGTTCCTCCCCGCCCCGGACGCCGTGCGCCTTATGAGCCTGGCCGGCGCCTGGGTGGGTGCACCCGGCCTTATAGGACTTCTTCGGACGACCGATATCACAGCGGTTCGCGCGGCTCTCGGCGAAGAAGCCGTCGCATTCGCTTCGCAAGCCACACTTTTACCGCGACCGACTCCCAAACTGATGTCGGCGCTTGGTGCTTCCGACATTCCGTCCGCGCCCAGCGCTTTGCTTCAATGCGGCGCAGCGATGTTCGGTCTGGCAATTGGTGGCATTCCGCAAATGCTGCGAACTCGGCTAGGCTTGCGCCGCCCCGCGCCAATCTGGGCGACGGCGGTTGAGAACTGTCGTGACGACAATGCTGGCGAGGACGCATTTCATGCGATGCGGCGCCTGGTCCGTAAGAGGATGCCGATATGGTCGCACTGGTTCAGCTGACCCCTGCATCGGCCGATATCCTCGGCCCTGGGCGAATCTTGCCGGCTGGGACCGCACAGGCACTGGTGGACGCCGAGCAAGTGCTTATTCAGGCACGGCGCGAAGCCTGTGCGCTCATCGACGCCGCGCGCGCATCCGCCCAAGCGATCGAGGTGAGGGCCAAAGAAGCTGGCCTGGCTGCAGCACAACCGGCAATCGAAGCCCGTTTGACCGCGATCGCTACGGAGTCTCTGCGGATTATGGCGCAAAATGAGGAGCAGATCATCGATGTGGGTCTACAGATCGCGCGCCGGATCATCGACACTGTCGAGCCGGTGGAGGCGGCGGTGCAGATCGCTTTGCGCGGTATGAAATTCGCGGGCCACAGCTCGCTCGTCCGGCTACGCGTGGCACCGTCGCTGCTCGAAGCAGTCCGCAACCGGTTAGACGATATCCTCCCGACGGCGACATCGCGCGCCGTCGTCGACCTGATTGGCGACGCGCGCGTCACTGATGCCGGATGCATTCTTGAGACCGATGCCGGGCTGGTCGACGCCACGATCGAGAGCCAGCTTGCCGCGATCGAAAGTGGCCTGCGAAACGGCCTATCCGTCGCTGCAAAGCCAAACAATTGTCAAGTTCCAAAAGCATGAGTGATGTCCGAACCGGCCGAGCCAACGGACGTGGTTTTTCCCCCGAGCAGGAAAACATCGATCGTTTCTTCCAGCGCGCAAAAAGGACCGTTGCACAGGCGTCGACGATGCGCGTCCGCGGCCGTGTGCTCTACATCGTTGGAACTGTAATCCATGCCATGGCGCCGGGTGCCCGCATTGGCGACCTTTGCACTCTCCGCAGTCCGGAGAGCGACTTCGAATTGTCGGCTGAAGTCGTCGGCGTGAAGTGCGATGTCGCCATTCTGACACCGCTCGGCGAAATGCAGGGCCTCTCCACGCTGACGGAAGTGATCCCAACGGGAAAGCCCCTCATGGTACCGTCCGGCTGGAACCTGCTCGGGCGCGTACTCGACGGTTTCGGCCGACCTTTGGACGCATCCACCAAGGGACCCTTGCTTCCGGAAGTCCGCGTGCCTGTCTATAGGGACGCACCGGATCCCTTGACCCGTCCGATCATCGACAAGGTTCTTGCTGTCGGCATACGGGCGATCGATGGTCTTCTCACGTGCGGCGAGGGACAGCGCATCGGCATTTTTGCCGCAGCAGGCGGGGGCAAGAGTACCCTGATCTCGATGCTGTTGCGAGGCGCGGCGGTCGACGTGATCGTGATAGCTCTGATCGGCGAGCGTGGCCGGGAGGTGCAAGAATTGATCCAACACGGTGTCGGTGCAAAGGCGCGATCGCGAGTGGTTTTGGTCGTTGCCAGTTCCGACCGCTCCGCAACGGAGCGGGCCAAGGCGGCCTATGTCGCCACGGCGATCGCCGAATGGTACCGCGACCAAGGACAGCGTGTACTGCTGCTCATGGATTCAGTGACCCGTTTCGCGCGTGCGCTGAGGGAGATTGGTCTCGCGGCCGGCGAGCCGCCGACGCGGCGTGGTTTCCCGCCATCGGTTTTCGCTTCACTGCCGCGGCTTATGGAACGCGCCGGGAACAACGATCGGGGATCCATAACGGCCTTCTACACCGTGCTCGTGGAGGGCGATGATATGGCCGAACCGGTGGCCGATGAAACCCGGTCCATCCTTGATGGTCATATCGTGCTCTCACGCGCCCTGGCGATGTCGAACCACTATCCCGCCATCGACATTCTGGCTAGTATCAGCCGCGTCATGAGCGCTATCGTGTCCTCGGACCATGCGCGGTTGGCCGGCAAGCTGCGGCAGCTGATGGCAGAATATCAGGAGGTGGAACTGTTGGTACGCGTCGGCGAGTACCGGGCAGGAGCCGATCCGCTCACCGATGAAGCGATTGCAAGGATAGACCGCATACGAACCTTCTTGCGGCAGTCGACAAAGGAGCAGATCGGCTTCGACGCAATGCTCGATGGGCTTGCCGCGTGTCTGGCATGATACCCAAAGCTGTAGATCGCCTTTTCGCATTGAAAGAAATGCGGCGCCGCAACGCTGAGGATGCGCTGCGCCTGCGCCACGCGGCTCTCGACAGTGCTGTCGCGGCCGTCGGAACCGCCTTGACCGATCTTCACGGATGGCGCGAAGACCTCACCCGTCGCGAAGCCGCGCTATACGATCCGTTAATCGGGGAAGCCGCCGCTTTGATCGATCTCGAAGAAGTGAAGGCCAAGATGATCTCGCTGCGCGAACACGAGCAGCTGCTTCAAAAGGTGCTAGAAGAGGCTAGTGCAAAAGCCGACCTGGCCCGGCAGGCACTTGAGGAGACATACAGCGCGGGCCATAAGGCCTGGCGCGAGGTCAGCAAAATCGAGGATCTCCTTCGGGCTCTGCGCACCAACGCCACACTGGAGGAGAATCACGCAGCGGATTTGGAATTGGATGATTTCACCCAGAGACGGAACAGTTTGGGTGGGAAGCAAAGCGATAATCTCTGGGTGAACCTGCATCGTATGTGCAGCGGCCATTCGTTATCAGGAACTGGCGGATCGCGATTCCGCGAAATCCCGGACAGCGATTCTGTGGTCGGTCTCGGTTGCGCTGTCCTGGCGTCGGCATCGCTCGCAAAGCTCGCCCGTACGTCTGATCCAGCTGCGTAGATCGGCTCCAACTCATTCCAACACCGTTGAAAGCGGTCAGTAAGCCGTAATCTTGCTTATCGCCTAGGCAACAATGCTGCCAAGGCGCGAGCCCGATGGTCCGGGTGGGCGAGGCCGTCGGCAAGGGCAGCGATGCGCCCTTGTTGCTCGCGCGTAAGCTCTGCCACGCCTGCTCCCAGGCCTTCCACGGCCGCGGCGCGATGCTCTTGGTCCCCAAGCCCCGCGGCGAGGTCGACGAGAAGCCCCTGGAGATCGCTATAAAGCCCTGCCAGCCCCTCTCCGAAGCCCTGTAGCGCCGCAACGCGATCTGCGGGCTGGTCGAGTTCCCCCGCGAGGCGGACGAGACGGCGCTGGAGATCCCAGGCAAGCCCCGCCACGCCGGCTCCAAGGCCAACTAAAGCCGCGGCGCGATTCTCTTGGTCCTCAAGCCCCACGGCGAGCTCGACAAGACGCTCCTGGAGACCGCGATCAAGCCCTCCCACGCCTGTGCCGAGGCCTCGGAGGGCGAAGGCGCCATGCACTTGGTCAAGCCCCACGGCGAGCTTGACAAGACGCACCTGGAGACCGCGATCTAGCCCTCCCAGTCCTGTGCCGAAGCCTTGGAGGGCGAATGCCCCATGCACTTGGTCAAGCCCTTCGGCAAGCTTGACAAGGCGCTCCTGGAGATAGCGATCAAGCCACGCCACGCCTGTTGCCAGCCCCTGCACGGCCGCGGCGCAATTCTCTTGGTCCCCAAGCCCTGCGGCGAGGTCGACGAGACGCTCGTGGAGATCGCCATCAAGCCCCGCCACGCCTGCTGCTAGACCCTGCACGGCCGCGGCGCGATGCTCGTGGTCCCCAAGCCCTGCGGCAAGCTTGACAAGACGCTCCTGGAGATAGCGATCAAGCCCCGCCACGCCTGTTGCCAGACCCTGCACGGCCGCGGCGCAATGCTCTTGGTCCCCAAGCCCTGCGGCGAGGTCGACGAGACGCTCCTGGAGAACGCCATCAAGCCCAGCCAGGCCCTCTCCGAAGCCCCATAGTGCCAAGGCGCAATCTGCGGGCTCGTCGAGCTCCTCGGCAAGGGTGACGAGACGCGCTTGGAGAACGCGGTCAAGCCCTGCCACACCCGCTCCGAGGCCCTCCAGGGCCGAGGCGCGATGTGCGGACTGGTCGAGCAGGTCGGCGACGTCGACGAGACGCCGCTGCAGGGGGAGCGCAAGCCCTCCTACGCCTTTTCCGAGGGCTCGCACGGCGGAAGTGCGCTCCCAAGGCGGGTCAAGTCTCTCGGCGAGGTGGACGAGAGCCTCCTGGAGATCGGGCTCGAGTCCTGCCAAGCCCGGTCCGATATCCATCAGGACCGAGTTGCGCTCATCGGGGTCATCAAGCCTCTGGACCAGCACGACGAGGCCCTCCTGCTGCGCCTTGGTGAGACAATTAAAGTGGGGCGCGAGTGATTGGATCACGCTGGGCTGCATGAGCGCGGCGAAGCGATCCGCACCGGGCTCGTGACGGGTTAACCTCGCCCAGATGGCCTGAACCCGGATAGCCCTCTGACGCCTTTCTCGAGACGCGGGCAATAGGTGGGCGGCGTTACGCAACTGGTGATTTGTCTGCGACATACTTAGCAGATCGATCGGGCTCAGCCGCTCAGCAATATCACCGAGCAGCTCCGGCTGCAGATGAAGGATACTGGTATGTTGCATGCTGAGAGAGGAGGAAACGCTTGACGCTTGAGGATCAGAGCGCGCCTGCTTCACCATAGAACAGGACGATTGTCCGGATCCTTCGACCCCAACAGCCGGTCCGTCAGTAGAATCGTCCGTGGTATTACGTTCGATGGGCCTAACCATCGAGATGGGCGCCTTGCCAAGTTCGTCAATGCTCCTCAATTCAGCTCCCTTGGCGACAAGCCATCCGTAATTGTCGCGCAGCGGCGATCTGTTGGCTGTGCAATATTGTGGCGAAATTCAGACCGCTGGAAACAACCTGCATTTTGCATCAGCCTGATTTGTCGGCTCCTTCGTCATCAAGATGATTCCCAGCAAACGACGTGCCGTCTGAACGACCGATATTGATCTAAGTCCTTCCGTGCCGAGGGAGATGGAATTTGCCTGCTCGTCCGCGGTGCGTGATGTCGGCTCTGGCGTACGATTTCCCCGGGGAAGACCTGTCCTATCGCTCCATGCCCGCTCGATCCGGTATGCGCGGCAAGCCTGCGGCAAAACTTTCTATCGCCGCTAGGCCGCTCCAGATCGCAGCGGTGATCGATCCGCGGAACGTCGCGACGAACAGGCGTCAAAGCCTCTTGCGTGAATGGAAAATTTCCGATCCTGGACCCACCGCGATCTTGGCCATTTTGCCTTCTCGACGTGTACGGCGCAAAGTCAAGGCCGGCATCGTGGCGTCCTCACTGTAAGTGGCGGGCGCTAGGCGACTGCTGGTCTATTCGTTTGCTCCAAAGCAGACATGCCGAATGTCAATAGTCCGCCAATCTGTTGGGAAGGCAACCAACGCTCGCCCAAAACGACGGCTGCGCAACTTGGCCCGGATCTTGCGGCGTGCTTTGCACGAAACGAGTGGTTTTAGTGTCCCAGTACATAATCTGGCAACATGATGTCCAAGTGCATTGAATGTCACTTATTTTTCGCGCGCCTGGAGCGCGCCTATAAAATCTTGTCGCGAAGTACGTTGCCGCGGATCGCAAAGAAGCCCGATGGGGATTAGCCGAGGCAAAATGGCGTCACTTTCGGCCTCTTTCAAAACACAGATGATGCCCCCGCTGCCACAAGCGCAAACTACGTCTCTTCAAATTTGTCAAGGCTGTCCATGCAACTACGCCACCTCCGCTATTTCGTGAGCATCGTCGATGCTGGGAGCTTCTGCCGGGCAGCGGCCACCATCCATGTGGCCCAGCCAGCCCTCAGCCAACAGATCGCTGGCCTCGAAGCCAGGCTTGGCGCCACCCTGTTGCACCGCAGCGCACGCGGTGTTTGTCCCACTCAAGTGGGAAAGGCCTTCTATCGGGAGGCTGTCTTCATCTTGCAGCGGCTAGAGCGACTGCCCGGCATCGTTCGCTCCACGGAGGGAGAGCCAGAAGGTCCAGTTGGGCTCGGCATGTCTTCGACGCTCGCCGTCTCCCTCGCCGCCCCCTTGATGGCCGCCTGCAGGACGGCACTCCCCAAAGTAATCCTGAGCTTGGTTACTGGTGATTTTCTCCGCATCAGGCCGCTCATGGAATCTCACGCGCTTGATGTTTGCATGGTCTTCGAGGACACACCCACCCTTGGTGTTTCGCGCAAACCGCTGTTCCGCCAGCGCCTCTATCTGATCCGGCCTGCCAAGGCAGTAAATGCCGCAACATCCGTGTCCCTCAAGACGCTAGCGGCAATTCCCCTTGTGCTGCCAGGGCAGCCGCATACGATGCGCGACGCACTGGACCGGGCATTTAGAGCGGCCGGAGTGATACCGAACTGCGTGGCAGAGGTCGACACGTTCTGCAGCGTGCTCTCCTTGGTCAAAGCCGGCGTAGCAAGTGGGATCGTTCCCAAGAGGGATTTCTCGGACATTCCAGGCTACGAAGGTCTGCGGCCTGTCGTCATCGATCCGCCAATTTATCTGACGGCATGCCTCACGTCATCCGCCCACGTGCCGCTCACCTCCGCCGCTGAGGCGGCAAGTGCCCTGCTCACCGCGCAGATAGAAAAGCGCTTTAGTGAAGCGCTGCCCACCGAATGGGAGCGCGTCCCGATTTAGAAGTTGTCGAGAGGCGAGTAATCCAAGCGGTATGTCTTTGGGCGACGTTTCTAAAGCGAACGAGCGATTTCGCACACCCCACGGAGCTGGTTACAGCTATGGCCGCGAGCGTTGTTCTATTGTGGAGCCTTACGTGGTTGCCGCTGACGTCGCCCCCAGTTTCTATCCAGTTTTGAGTTCGTTTCCGGCGTGGGTTGTGCCCTGCTGGGCGGGTGAAGCGACGGGCGCTGGCGCGGAGCCTTTGGCATAGCGCAGCGCGAGCGACCGTCGCGGATTGAAGGTGCTGCCGAACTCGGCCGGTGTCTGCCAGGCGATTTGGGAGTGCGGCCTCGCGGTGTTGTAGTCGACGCGCCACAGGGCGTAAACAACGTCTCGTTGAGCAGTTCATCGCGCAGTCGGCCGTTGAAGCTCTCGATGAAGCCATTCTGCATCGGCTTGCCGGGCGCAATGTAATGCCATTCGACGCGGCTCTGATCCGCCCACGAGAGGATGGCGTTCGAGGTGAACTCGCTGCCATTGTCGCTGACGATCATCCTGGGCCGGCCCCGCTCGGTGATGAGCCGGTCCAATTCGCGGGCAACCCGCATGCCCGAGAGAGACGTATCAACGATGAGTGCCAGGCACTCTCTCGTGCAGTCGTCGACGTGGGCGCTACTGCCTATCAAAGGCCATTTAGGGTGGATGTAAGTCAGACCTCATTCATAAGAATTGGAGATGATCCAATATCGACATAATATTTGCTACTGACCCACGTTGAGTAGATTGGATGTAACAGACAGTTCGACCATTGAGCGGAGCCCTTCCCGGCGAGTGGAGTGATTTCGGGATATCCGTCGCCATGACAGGATCAATTTCATGGGGAACCCGAAAGGCTTGCATCAACAGCTTGTCCGAAAAGCTCGAGTCACGAGGCAGCTTGCCGATTTCAGAGATATTTGACGCATGTCCTTTGGGCTGAGCTGTTCCATTGCGACTATCGTCCGCATCGCTGTTCGCCGATCCGATGCGCGGGTACTCGCCAGTAGGAATTCTGCGTTGGCGGCCGTCACAAACAGTGTCTGTTCCACCCCACCCGGGGGGCGCGCTACCGCGCCGCGGGTCCTCACCTTGGGGACGATGAGCGGTTCTCGCAAGCGTTCAACCATCGGAATTTCAAAGAGTGTGAGTCACTCGACGGCGCACCCCGCGAGGGTCTCGGCAGTCACGAGCTTGAATCGCACGGACGCAGCAGCGAGGCGTCAAACCCGTCAACAAAGCTCCATTTCCTGGGCGGCACAACTGACCGTCTCGCGGGCTCGAGCGAGTTCTTCCCTATGGAGAGGCACGTGATCGATCTGCCTTGCTATAGTTCACGAGAGGCCGCCATCATGTCGCGTCTTGCCGCCCGCTTGCCGGCTCCATTCAGCCTCGCTGGCATCGACGTCGCAGCCGTCATTCCCGATTCGACACCATCGCGTGTGCCGGCGAATTGGCGCCGGTTGATGGTACGCCTACACGGCGACGATCTACGCATCGCGATCGACCCGATTCTCCTGCCGTCCATGGCGGTGACACACTGGCCGGACATCACGGCGCTGCCATTGGACCACGGTTTGCGGGAAATTCTGTTCGACATGGTGCTTCGCGATGTAGCGATTCAGGTGGAACGATGGTGCGGTCAGCGGCCCATCTGGTCTTCTTCCGAGATCACCGAAGTGCCGCCGCCCTACGCCATTGGGCTTGTTCGCTTGGACGGTCCAGAAAAATTCCTTGGCCTAGTAGAATTCGATGCCGGCGGACTCGAATGGATCACGCGGTGCTGCTGCGATGCGCTGCCGGTCGTGTCCACAATTCTCGACGATCTGGCCCTCTCTCTCGATCTGAGAGTCGCTCGTTTGAACCTTACCTGGGCGGAACTACGGTCAATCGCACCGGGCGACGTCATTTTGCTCGACGCCTCACCGGTCGCTCGTGACGGAGCGATGACCGTTCTGATGTGCCTCTGTGGCAATACACGATTCCGCGCCTCGATAATGGATGCCCGCCTTGCAGTTCTTTCAGCAGTGGACTACCTTATGGATAAATCAGACTCTCCCCCCCCGGAAACCTTCGACAGCATCGACCTACCGGTCGATGTGGAGGTCGGACACCTGACCATGTCGCTCAAGCAGCTTCGTGAACTCGCTGTGGGCCAGGTATTGGATCTTGGTTTCGACGCAACGACCAATATCACCTTGCGAGTCAATGGCCAAGTGGTCGCTGCGGGCGAGTTGGTGCGTATCGCCGATCGGACAGGTGTGCGTGTCCTAAATATGCGCCTACCACGCGCCGAGTCATGAACACCGGGTTCCCCGATCCCGCTACGATGATCGCCTTGATCGGCGCGATCGCGGTTATCCCTTTCCTTGCGATCACAGCCACGTCGTACGTCAAGCTCGTGGTCGTGTTCGGGCTTGTCCGAAATGCCCTCGGCGTTCAGAACATTCCGCCAAACATGGCAATAAATGCGATCGCCATCCTGCTCTCCGTGTACATCATGCAGCCAGCGACCAACAAGGCATATGAAGCCGTGCGCCACAAGGAGATCTCGTTCGAAGCTCTCCGTGGGCTCGTTGAAACGATGCCGGTAGTTATAGAGCCCTTTCGCGATTTTCTCCTAAAGAACACGTCGCAACAGGAACGACAATTCTTCGCCAATGCGACCCGTGAACTATGGAACGAACGGGACGCCGATGCGGTAACCGACAGCGATTTTATGATCTTGGTCCCGGCATTCATAACATCCGAGTTGGCGGACGCGTTCAAGATAGGCTTTCTGCTGTTCCTGCCTTTCCTCGTTATCGACCTCGTCATTTCGAACATCCTTCTGGCGATGGGTATGATGATGGTTTCGCCGGTGACGATCTCCCTGCCCTTCAAGCTGTTCTTGTTCGTCGCAGTGAACGGATGGCAGCGCCTGATCCACGGTCTGGTCTTGTCCTATGCGGGAACATCATGATGAGCACCGCCACTCTGGCCAACATCGCCATCGAAGCCCTGAAACTAACTCTGGTTCTGTCGATGCCCACGGTCGTCATCGCGACGGGGGTCGGGCTGGTTGTTAGCTTGGTGCAAGCTCTGACCCATATTCAAGAGCAGACACTTCCATTCGCGGTGAAACTGATATGCGTGAGCCTGGCTTTGATGACAACTGGGAGCTGGATTGGTCGGGAGCTGTACCAGTATACGCTGAACGTCTTCAACAATATCGGAGTAATGTAACATCCGCCTCATGCCGCTACTTGATTTGTCTCTTTTGCATACTGCCCTTGTCGTCTTTGCGCTCGCGACGACGCGTACGACGGGCATGATGCTGATCATACCCATTCTGGGGCGCGGCATTGTGACCGGACTGGCGCGGAACGGTGCAATCACGGCATTGAGCTTCCCGGTGATGGCGCACGCTTGGGCAACCAGGCCTGCGAACCTCGATGCTTGGGATCTGAAGCTGATCTTAGGCCTGGGGCTGAAGGAACTCTTACTCGGCCTCGTACTCGGCATGCCAATTGCCGCGACCATCTGGGGTGTTGAGGCGGCGGGCACCTTCATTGACAACCAGAGGGGCGCCGCGATGGCGAGCCTCTTGAATCCGGCGAGCGGCAATCAGGTCTCGCCGCTTGGAACGCTGTTCGCCCAACTCTTCGTCACATGGCTATTTGCCACCGGGGGCTTTTCCGCACTGCTCGAAGCGCTCTATCGCTCGCATGAGGTCTGGCCTTTGTGGAGCTTGCATCCTGCATTCGGCCCGGCATTCGCCACGGGGGTTCTGCATCTCGCAGATGTCGTCATGCTAATGACTTTGCTCCTCGCCGGTCCAGCTATCGTTGTTATGTTCCTTAGCGAAATCGGTCTGGCGCTGATCGCCCGCATTGCACCGCAACTGCAGGTCTTTTTTATAGCCATGCCTGTCAAGAGCGCGGTGGCCCTCCTGGTTTTAGTCCTCTCGCTCGCGATCATTCTGGCCGAGGCCGATAAACGCGTGCCATCACCGGTCGCGATATTCAACCTCATCGCCACATGGTTGTCATGAGCGCCGCAAAGACTGAAAAGCCCACACCCAAAAGGCTGCGCGATCTGCGCAGGAAGGGGCAGGTGGCGCATAGCAGTGAAGTCGTTTCCGCGGCATTGACCATCGCATTCTTCTCTCTGTTCTACGTCTCCTTATCCGGCATGATAGAGCGGCTCGAGGCGATGATCCTGCTACCTGTACCTCTTCTCCAAGGTGATCTCCTGTGCGTCGCTCAAAAGCTCCTGCAGTCCTATGTTGCCGAACTGCAACGCATGCTAGCGCCTTTCATCGGAATCGTTCTGGTAATCGGCGTCGGCGCCAACATCTTACAGAATGGCCCGATGTTCACGCCCGAGGCGGTCTCGCCAGCGCTGAGAAACCTCAGTCCCAGTGAGAACGCCAAGATAATCGTTTCGCTGACGAATTTCATTGAATGGGTCAAATCGATCGGTAAGATTTTGGTGCTCGTCTCGGTTCTGCTGCTCGTGCTGCGCCAAGGGATGTATGCGCTCGTCTGGATGCCGAGTTGCGGGATGACCTGCCTAAGGGGCGTGACAGGTAACCTGCTGCTCGGTATCGCCATCTGTGCCGGATTGAGTTTTCTCACGGTGGCGATTGCGGACTTTGCGTTGCAGCGTCGGCAATTCATGAAGAAGAACATGACGTCGAAGGCTGAGGCAATGCGAGAATACAAGGAGAGCTATGGTGCCCCCCTAGTCAAGGCAAAACGCAAAGAACTACATATGGAGTTGCTCGCCAAAGGCATGACCAATCGGTCGCATAGGGGGCCGTCGTGATCACCAACCCGATGTATGTTGCGTGGCGACTATTACGATCGGAAGCGGACGCCCTTCCCCCCGCGATCGTACCATCGGTACCGATCCGGCGCAGCATGATCGGCGGTGTTGGCTACACTATGCGATTGAGGCGAAAGAATCCGCTCCGCACGCGCTAAGGACGAGAACACCGGCATCGATGCGCATGCGCCAATCCCTTTCCAACGTGATCGAAGGCGCCCTTCCACACCAACGGGTCGCTCGGATCTGATGAAGCTTGCGGCCCGCTTAATCGTGGAGGAAGCACTGGAGAGGAAAGCCGGAATGCGGTCGGGCGCGCCGAGCCCGCCCATGGTGCGTGATGCGCAATTTCGCCGGCAAGGTGCTGGAAGACCGCTGGCGCGAGTTCAAGGCCCGCGCCAGCGCCGCCTATCAGCGCCCTCGCGCGCCATCGCCCGCGATACTCGCCGCCGGTCTGAGCGCGGTCGCCATGTTTCACGGACGACCTCGAAGCATCTTGGATCTGAGACTGCCGATCATTCACCGCCGCGCCATCAGGACCACGAAGGTTCTGGAACGTCTGTTCATGGAGGAGCGGCGCAGGCTAAAGATCATTTCCAATGCCCTTTGGCGGAAAGCTCGTTCTCTGGCTCATTTTCGGCGTCATGATCCGAGCTGCCAGTGGTGGCGGGCAATAAGGATCACCGACTTCGGTCGCGCTATTCGATGTGTCAGCTGGCCTCCGGTCCGAGATTTCTTGCGGGCTGATTTGTCTGCTGGAACCCATCTGGTTTTCGTAGGTACTCATATCGGTTTGATATTTGTTAGGCATGACACGATGTTATAATAGACATGGACCGATATTCCATTTGGGTCCCCGAAAGGGCATAGCCCAATGACACAGTTCGTCTCGATGGGCGCTGCCCAGAAGTCGCTTCGAAAGGAGCAAGCACGAAGCGATAAATGGTGGGAAAAATACGGATCCACCAAGCCGCGGAACGGGCAAGTCGCCCGCAAGGAAGCCGGTGCGCCGCAATCTGCAGTGCACTGCCCATAGACGTTGGCGGGACGCCCCAGGCGAACCGCTGTAAGACCGCACGGGGCCGAAGCAATGCCTGATGGGACAGTATGCGAAATGGCCCCTTTGCGCCTTTGCTGTGATCGGATGGCGATCGAGCCAATCCCGGTGGAGGTGGGCTCATGGCGCGGCGAAGTTGTTCGCCTGGCGGGGCCTACACACGCGACCCTCTTGGAACAGGCAAGAGAAGAGCGCACTTTCGGTTTTTCCGAGGCGATCGAGTCAAAGGCGATAGCTGAGCGCAAAATCTCGGAGGAGAGCTTAGCGCCGTCGCTCAGCGCGGTCCATGAGATTGACGCTTATTTCGAACGTCTCCCGTATTTCGACCGTACCGAGTTGCCGGGGCTGTTGCGCGATATCCGCAGCGACGATTCTGCCTTGCAGGACATACTCCGAAAGGTTCGCCGGCGGTTCGCTGACCCCTCTTATGCCTATGCGGCACTCGATCTGGCGGCGCGAGAGTTGCGACGCGAGGGCCTCGACCAGCTTGCCGTACGGACGGATGGTGCCAAGGCCCAACTCATGGCCAGGCAGGGGGTGGCTGTTCGTGCCGGCCTCAATATTTCGGTGGTAGCGTCTGAAGTAGCGGGGGGTGATCAGAGGCTCGCTGCAGAGCTGCGTGATTTCTATCGGGCCACGGTCTCAAGCGATCCAGGACCGCTCCGGCTTTATAGGGAGATTCTGAGCAAGTTTGGAGTCGAGGGCTTTGCTCGCCATGTCGCGTTTCTTACGCATGCGCTCGGCGCGGACATCGCCTCGGCTGGCCCGTCGGTCGAGCCGGCTCGGCTATGGGAGATCCTCAGCGGATTATCGGCGCTGCGAGTGCTGGATACCGTGCATGAGTGCTGCCAAAAAATGGTCGAACGGATACGGCGGCGAAATATCATCGACATCACCGCTACCGGCGTGATGCGGCAATTATTGCCGCTGGTGGAGGATACCGTTCCTGGTCCGTCGAAGATCATTCCCATTCCCGAACGGCTAGGAATCCCTCTCATTCACCTTGATATGCAGATTGCCGTACTGCGTGACTCTCGAGATCTTCTCGCGATGATTCCGGTCGGAGTCTACCGCGACTTGGAGGCAAGAGCATCGACGTTGCGGGCGATAGAGGAAGCGATGGACATCCGCATTGAACAGGAAGAGAGTGCATGAGCGCCCATGCTTCTATTCGGGCTTTTTGCTCGGCGATGGGACTTCCACCGCAGGCGCCCCCATTGACGCTGCGTTTTGAACGATCGGGTGATCTCCACATGGAGTGCCGCGATGGCTCTGTCGCAATGTACTTAACGCGCGCCATGCCGCTTCACCGCAAGGGAATCGCCGCGGCAGCTCTCAAAGCGGTACACCCGGATCGTACGCTGCCGCACATGGTGAACGTCGCCTTTTACGGCGAGGCGCTGCTGGTCCTGCTTATCAGCATAGCCGAAAACAGCGTTGATCTTCCAACGCTAGAAACCGCGGCGCAGGTTCTCGTACGCCTCATCGGCGAAATTGATGCCGCAGCGCGGTGACCTATGATTATCGATTCCGGCAGCTTGAATTGTTCTGCTCCAACCGTCTCCGGATCGACGGAACTGCGGCGAACACGCCTCGTTGCCCATGCTCGGTCGGCTTTGCAATTCGATGTGCTATACGACGCTCCCACCGTCGATGACCTTATGATGGCCGCCTTCGCGCCTCCGATCGCAAATCCTGCAGTCCTCAAGGCTCCGACGTACGCCGCGACGCTTAAGGCCGCACACACATCGCTGGCCCATCTGGCTGCCCAAACGGGAGACCCAGATCGTGCGGTGCTGTGCGACGCGCTCTCGGTGCTAGATCGGGCGCAATGCGACCGTTTCTTTTTTGAAAACGCCTGCCGTGCTTTGATGCGAGGATAAACCTGATGACGAAACCGTTTATCAGTCCCGACAAGCGCGATGCGCTATCGGTGCTAGCCTATCTCTATCTTAAGTTTGGCTTTCTTCACGATGCAGCCAAGCTCCTGCTCGCCCTCGAGCATCTCGACTCCGCATGGGGTTGGGCACGACATGCACGCTGCCTGGCATTGCTGCGAGCGGGCGACTGCGAAGAGGCCGCTGCCGAGGCTGGTCGGCTTCTTCTGCACGCGCTGAATGATGAGGAGCGATTCCGGATATTGCAGGTGCGGGTCAAGGCTTATTGGAAACTCGGTCTCAGTTCCGAGGCGAGAGCCTGTCAGCGAATGGTCACAATACTGCTGACACAGGCGGCCGTGCCGGGTGCATCGCGGGGAAGTACAGCGTGAATTTTCTCAACAAGGTCCTGGCAATCGCGACCGGCCGGAGCGACATTATTTTGGCGGGTCTATTGGTTGCGATCATCTTTATGATGATCCTTCCGCTGCCGGCGGTCCTTATGGATGTTCTGCAGGCCATCAATCTTGGGATTTCCGCGCTCCTGCTGATGGTGGCAGTCTATATTAAGTCACCCCTCGCGTTCGTCTCCTTTCCGTCTGTGCTTTTGCTGATGACGCTCTTTCGGTTGTCCCTCGGCATCGCCGCGACACGCATGATCTTACTGCACGCAGACGCCGGCCAGATCATAAAAACTTTCGGCGATTTCGTGGTAGCTGGGAATCTCGTTGTGGGCGCGGTTACTTTCTTGATTATCACAATCGTGCAGTTCGTGGTCATCACGAAGGGGTCCGAGCGCGTGGCTGAAGTCGCCGCACGCTTCTCGCTGGATGCGATGCCGGGCAAGCAAATCAGTATTGACGGCGACCTGCGTGCCGGCGGCATCGATATTCAGGAAGCCCATCGGCGCCGCATGGCCATCGAGCGCGAGAGCCAATTGTATGCCGCGATGGACGGCGCGATGAAGTTCATCAAAGGTGACGCAATCGCAGGCTTGATCAGCATTTTCGTCAACATCACAGGCGGCATTGCGATTGGTGCCCTCCAAAAGGGCATGGACTTGTACAAAGCGCTCGAGATTTACACCATCCTGACCATCGGCGACGGGCTCGTCGGTCAGATCCCGGCTCTCTTCACCTCAATCACGGCAGGCTTCATCGTCACGAGGATAAGCGATAAGGCTAAGGGCTCAGATCTCGGCAGTGAGATTGGAGACGAAGTCACAGCCCAGCCACGTGCCCTGATCGCAGGATCCTTCATCCTAATTCTGTTCTCTTTGGTGCCTGGCTTTCCTTCGGCGATTTTCGTGATCTTGGCAGCATTCGCTGGAGGCGGTGGCTGGTTGTTGCAGCGCAGGCGGCCGCTTTCAGTCCAGTCGAGTCCTTACTCCGTCTCGGGCGTCATGGCGCCCGTGAGGGCTTCGGACGGGCCGGCTGAAAGGAGCGGCGAAGTCGGCCATGCCCTCACGCTCACGGTTCCTCTGATGCTCGACATTGGTCGAGACTTTCAGAGCATCGTCCGGCCAGACTGGCTGAACAAGGAGTTGGATGCTGTGCGGCAGGCGCTCCTTCTCGATCTCGGCGTTCCCTTTCCAGGCATTAATCTGCGTGTCAGCGACAGCAATACGGATGGCGCGTACACAATCATGGTAAATGAAGTTCCATGTGGGGAAGGATCATTACGGGCGCAGCACCTTCTGGCTCGTGATATCCCCGAGAACCTCGAGCTTGTGGGCATTCCGTGTATTCTCGACAAGCCATTCCTGCCTCAGATCGAGACCACCTGGGTGGGCATCACTTATCGCGAGTCGTTGCAAGCCGCCAATATCCCATTTTTTGAACCGGTTCAGATCCTCAGCTACCACATTGGTCATGTCCTGCGCCGGCAAGCAGCTGAGTTTATTGGAATCCAGGAAACAAAAAATCTGCTGAATCAAGTGGAAGGATCTTTTCCCGAACTCGTAAAAGAGGTGTTGCGGACCGTTCCTCTGCAGACGATTTCTGAGATCTTGAAGCGATTGGTTTCCGAGGAGGTCTCGCTGCGCAACATGCGCGCTATCCTCACCGCGCTGGTCGAATGGGGACCCAAGGAGAAAGACACAGTTCTACTCACTGAGCATGTGCGCTGTGCATTGAAAAGGCAAATCTGTTTCCGGCATTCTGTCGGCAGGACCCTGTTGCCTGCCTACATTCTTACGCCGGAAGTGGAAGACACGCTGCGTAATGCCATTCGGCAGACTTCCGCCGGCAGTTATCTCGCCCTCGACCCTGGCATCACGCGGCAAATCATCAATAAGGTGCGCGATACGATCGGCAATGTCGGCCAGCAAACGCACAAGCCTGTGCTACTCACCTCTATCGACGTCCGCCGATACTTGCGCAAGATCATCGAAGTCGATTTCTACGGGCTACCCGTGCTCTCCTATCAGGAACTTACCCCGGATATCTCCGTACAGCCACTGGCAAGGATATCGCTGTCGTGAGAGGTGCCTACATGGAATATGTTGGTCTGGCGAGCGATGATGCCAAGCTGAGCCTGCGCGTGCTGTCCGGTCCCAACCGGGGTGCAGAGACCCCGCTCGAAGAAGGAATGTGGCTGATCGGTGCCAGCGATACCGACGACCTCACCTTCGCTGATCCGGAACTGGCTGCCACACATCTTCGCATTACCGTCGAGGCGGGACACATCCATATCATTGCCCTCGCACCGGGGGTTCGCATCGGGACCAAAGACCTCCCGGTAGGTAGCTTGACGGTGCTCGATCCGCTAACACCGGTAAAGGTGGGGCGGACGATCTTCGGGATCGGGCCGGCCGGGAGCAGCTTCCCCGAGGCGGACTCCATAGACCGGGAGTCGGACACTTCCGGGCCGCTAGCCCCTCCCGAACCGGCGGCGGCCATGATCGGCCGACTGATACATGTCATGGTAGGCTCGACGCCCGGTCGACTACGGCTCGGGGCACTAGCTTGCACTCTCCTGATCATGCCCGTCGCCGTGTTTTGGGCCGCCATATGGCGAGTTTCCCCGTCCGCCTCACAAGTGTCTCCAGCCACTGACCCTATGAGGATCGTGCGACAAATCATTCGCGAATTAAATGTCGCTCAAAACGTCGAGATTGCCCGGGTTGATGACAAGCTGGTCATCGAAGGAAATTTCCGACCTGTAGACGATGCTGAACTAGACGTCGCCCTGAACAACGCCGGCCTTGAGGCGGAAGTGATATCCAAACCACCGACCACTCCATCGGATTCGCAGCTCGTCGATCTCGTATCGACAGTCATAGGCGGCTTCGGGATCGAGGGTAGCGTCCGCTTAATCGGCGCCGGGGAGATAGCGATAACAGGATATGGACCAAGCGATGCGAAGGTCGAAGCAGCGCTTCATCGGCTGCGGCAGGACATCCCGGGGCTAACGGAAGTTGAAAACGCGATCGTGACACTCGACGGCGCTCGCGTTTTTTTAGAGACCGCGATGACGGCCCAACTGCGGCGCTCCATCGACATCTTGACGAAGGCAGACGGTGTGCTCGTTTCGGGGGCTCTGACTCCGCTTGCTTTTGAAGAGTGGCAGAAGGTCGCTTCTCGCTTTCGGGAGAAGTTCGCACCCTACATCCGGCTCGAGACGCAGTTCACGCCGGTCATATTGCCGGCGCTTAGAGGTGTACACCTAGGCCGAACGCCGTTCATCGTCGTTGAGAATGGAACGCGCCTGAAGATCGGCGACAATCTCGAGAGCTTGGGCCAGATCGTTGCTATAGACCGAGGCGGAATTTCAGTGCGCATCGGCGGAGATGAGATGCATGTTCCTTATAAGAGCAGGCCGAGTTGGATGGTGGAGGAGGAAAGAGGGTGAGCGAAGTCATAGCCATGTTTGAGTTACAGAGACAGCTGCTAAGGGATTTTGACGGTGCGAAGAAATCCGCCCTGGAAAGGGAATTCGACACCTGCCGGCAATCGGTCAAACGTGAAATGGATGCTGGCGTTTCGAGGCAGGAATTCGAAGTTTTGGCTGCCATAACTGATGCGATAGGCGCAGCTACAGAAGTGATCAATGCAATATGGATGATGTATCACGATAAAGAGATACCACTATCTTGGAGATAATCATGTCGCCTATTTCTGCCAATAACCTTTCCGTTAAAAGCATCAATTTTGCCCTCGGTAATGAAACTGCTGAAGCAGAACGAAGTCTGAACAGTTTCATGGCATCCATGGATGCGGACAACCCGGCCGATCTTATTCGACTTCAATCCCTCGCACAGCAATGGAACCTGCGTGTAAGTTTAGAATCGGATATCATCAAATTACTTTACGATGCCCTGAAGGGAGTTTCCCAGAAAATCAACTAAACATCCGGATAGATCGGAGGATCTTGACGCTTCCCAACTTCTCTCGCCTGGCGCTTGCAAGCAGTACTTTTGTTGAGGCCCTTTCAGACCGGCGCGGATTGCGCTGAACTATGCAGGGCGGGCGGGGTCAAGAGCCAAGACGCACAAGAGATCGGCAAGGCGCTTACGACGGACATGGAAGATGCTTAGAATAAATAACACTGTTCACGCGGCAGCCTCAGCCACGCAACACGCAGCCTTTGACCAGCATCTGCGCGAGGCAGCACAGCATTGTGCGCGAGAATCCCATGCAGATCCTTTCCATAGCCCTGGCTCTGCCCAGCAAGAGAACCATATCGGTGAGGCAACCCAGCGACCAAAGCTTGTCGTCATTTCGAACCGCGTTTCGACTTTTGACCCCGATCAACCCAAGACGGGCGGGCTAGCCGCGGCTCTCGAGCCCCTCGTGGAACGTTCCGGCGCCGTCTGGATGGGGTCCTCGGGCAACTTAGGCGATAACAATGAGCGCTCCTTGGACCTCGCGCAGCATGGCGAAGGCCATGTGGCGAAGCTCGATCTGCCGGCCGCGCACTATCCTGGTTACTACCAGGGTTTTGCGAACTCGACGCTGTGGCCGGCGTTGCACTCGCAGCCCGACCGGATCCAGGGCTCGGAAGAGCATTTTGAAAGCTATCGCGAGATCAACGCCTTCATGGCGCGCGCGCTATTCGACGCGCGCGCGCTATTCGACTTGAGGGATTCGGACGCGGTCTGGGTTCATGATTATCATTTCCTCCTGCTCGGCGTTGATGTGCATAAGCTCGGCATCGACTGGCCGATCGGCTTCTTCCTACATACGCCATGGCCGACGCCTGACATTATGGAGCGGGTGCCTAATCATCGCGAACTCGTGAAATCGATGCTCGGGTACGATCTACTCGGGTTTCAGACCAACTGGGACTTGGATAATTTCCTTGCGTATCTGCGTTCCCATCTGGGGCTGGAAAGCAAGGATGGCGTTGTGACCTCAGAGCGCGGCCGAACGCGATGTCAAAAATTTCCGATCGGTATCGATCCGAAGCAGTTCGCACAGCATGCTTCCGAGTCACTTACGAAACAGGACCCCTATATCTCGTCCTTGCAGAAGAAACTCAACGGCGCGAAGCTTGCAATCGGGGTCGACCGGCTCGACTACACGAAGGGTATCGAAGCCCGGGTCGAAGCCTTCGATCAGGTCTTGGCAACCAAGCCGCGCAGCATCGTGCTCCTGCAGATCGCCAACCCCTCCCGCACGGAAATTGAAGCGTATAAAAGTTATAAGCACAACGTTGAGAGCCTGGTCAAACGCGTCAATGACGAGCATGGCACGGACGAGTGGCGGCCGATCCTCTACGAGAATGATGCTTTCAGCCAGGCTCAGTTGGCAGGTCTCTATCGCGCCGCGCATATTTGCGTGGTAACGCCCCTGCGTGACGGCATGAATCTGGTAGCGAAAGAATATGTCGCTGCGCAAGATCCGGAAAATCCCGGCGTTTTGGTGCTGTCGAAGTTTGCGGGTGCGGCCGAAGACTTCAATCACAACGAAGCGCTGCTGGTGGATCCGAACCGCCCCGATGAGATCGCGACCGCGATTTCAAGAGCGGCCAACATGTCGCGCGAAGAGCGCATCCAACGCTGGCGGCCAATGATGGATAAAATTGAAGCATATACGATCCATGATTGGTCGGCGGACTTCGTTCGGGAATTGGACAAAAGCCGAGTCACGATGCCGGCGGACCACTTCCGATATCTCAGCTTCGGCTGGATCAACGAGGCGCAAATGCCCCGGTACCCAACCGCCGACGAGTTGGACCCCGCGCTGAACAGCACAGCCGAGTTGGACGCCGCGAGGAAGCGCGCAATGGATAGAAATTGGGTCCTGCCGCCGACGAGCGGTGCGGACCGTGTGTCATTTGGCACTTAATTTAGCGCTTCCTCAATTTGTGTGGTTCATCTGCTGTTCGCGACGCTATCGCTATGGGCGGGCGTGCGAACGAAATCGAAACGGTCGCCCAACCCAGGGCCAGAATTCTGGGTATCGCGCTCACGGATGATCACAGTTGCGTTGTTTCGTTGTTTCCGCTGCCGGACCGTAATTGCCGGGTGTGTTACAAAGTCTTCGGTTACCAGGCGCATGGCATGGCCTCTGGTGTTTCGCCGGAGAGTTCAGATGTTCAAGGGCCGCCATTTCGACATTCTGCTTTGCGTTCGCTGGTATCTGGCCTATGGCTTGAGCCTTCGAGATTTTGAAGAAAATGATGGCCGAGCGCGGCATCAGTATCGATCATTCGACGCTCCACCGCTAGGTCCTTCACTTCTCGCCCTTGCTGCTGTACGCTTTATCGGCGCAAGCGTGCCGTCGGCGAGATGGGCATATCGAGGAAACCTATAGCAAAGTTCGCGGTCGCTGTATGTATCTCTATCGCGGCCATCGACAGCGTCGGCGACACCATCGAGTTCTGGCTTAGCGAGCATCGTCATCGGCCGGCTAAACGCTTCCAGTGCAAGGCATTGCAGCGTCACCGCCGTCCCGAGCGCATCGTCATCGACAGTAGCCATACAAATCCGAGGCGATCCTTTCCTGTGACGCGGAAAGCCGCTGCGGGATCGGTCGCGGCGGCAGATCAAGCCGATCCGCATCCGAAGAGCCAGTATCTCAACAACCGCAGCGAGGAGTATCACCGGCGCGTCAAGTGTCGTGTGCGGCCTGTACTCGGTTTCTAATCAAGCGCTATCGCCACGCTGGGCGAGATCGATCCACATGATGCGAAACGACAGGCGAGTACGCCTCCAATCCAAATCCGCCCATCGCCGAGCAATTCGAAATCATTGCCGAACTGGGCATTGTCAGGGCGACCGGTCTGGTCGGAATCGTCAGTCTTGCCGCCATAGTGCGCGACGACAGTGACCTGAGATTGCCGGGTGCAGCACGAATGGCTTTGGAAGAGCTCGTCGAGCAAATCGAGACCGTGGGCACGCATTGAAAGGCTCGATCGAATAATCCTTGAAGCGGTGAGAAAAGACGACAGCGCTCGACGCCTGACGGCGATTCCCGGCGTGGGGCCGATCATTGCCGCGACCGTTCGAGCAGTTGTACCGGATCCCGCTGGCTTCCGAACCGGTCGAGATTTCGCTGCCTGGATTGGGTTGACTCCACGCGCGCGGAGGAAAAGAACGGATAGGTTCGATCTCAAAGCGCGGAAACCAGCAACTGCGAACGCTGCTTGTCGCTGGAGCGACGCTTGTGATGACCCAACGGGACGACATCCCGAAGCAAATCAGACCGCAAAATCGCAAGCGCGTTACAGCGCGAGAAGCTGATTAGGCGATTTGCTCCGCGGATCTCATCGTGGCCATGGCTGAAAGGCCAGAAAACAGGCCGGACATATGACCGCACCGTCCGCGCCGCTGACCCAATACCAAAATGGAACAGAACGACCAATATTATTTGGATGATATACATCGGCCTGCATGATGGGATTGGATCATCTGAGATGCGGAGGGCGAATATGCACTCACGTTCAGTGCGCATATTCAGAAAGTATGGACGCATATCACTTTTGTATTTGCGCTCGAAACTCTATTGAACAACATTGGCAGTGAGAACACGATGTTTCACTGCGTGCCAAGTCGGTCGGCGAAATCCTTTTCGACGTGGGCTGCCTGCGCAGCGCAGCAGTGGGTCACTAAGTCAACCAGAACTGCAAGAATGCAAGCTTCTGTACGAGTATTCATTGTGCTGTGGGGCAGTCACAAGTCGAGATATGATAATGCCGAATGAACATAGTTTTGCGACAGGCCACCAGATGTTTATTCTATCGGCTAGTGCATTAAATTCTTTAAACAGATGACCGCTGATCGAGCCACATAAGGAGACTTCGATGATCGACAATCTGCCAAATGCCATGCTGACAGAGGTATTCAGGCGGGTTGCCAATCATGACGACCCGGTCGCAGGTTTCTATGACATCAATGCAGTGCGCAGCACCAATCGGACGTTCCGAGCAGTTATTGAGAGCGATCCGACAATTCGGTCTGAATTCAGAGCGCTTGAGCAGGAAACACGAGTCGCTCGTGCCGAAAATGCCAGGATCGAGGCGGGTAATCCAGCTGCGACTAGAACTGCAGATGACATCATCATCTTTCATGGCCTGACCAATCCGGTCACCCAGGACATCATCAAGCTGACAGAGGCATTCACGCGGGTAGCCGATTATGCCGACCGGGCCGCAGCTTTTTATGAAATCAACGCGTTGCTCAGCACCAATCTAGGGTTCCGAGCAGTTATTGAGAGCGATCCGGCAATTCAGTCTGAATTCACAAAGCTTGAGCGGGAAACACTACCCGCTCGTTTCGCAAATGCCAAGACCGACGCGGGTAATCGAGCTGCGACTAGAACAGCAAATGACATCATCACCTATCATGGCCTGACCAATCCGTACACGCAGGACATCATCAAAGGGCAAGCCGCGAAGCGCGACATCAGGGCCAATCCCGACATGGTTGCCCGTACCGCCATCGAGCGCAATGGCGTGACCGACCCGGGCACGCAGAACCAGATCAAACAGCTGGCCGCTAATCGCGACATCAACGCAGGCATGGTTGCTCGTACCGCCATCGAGCGCAATGACGTCGACAATCCGGGGCTGCGGAACAAGATCAAACAGTTGATTGCGGAGCGCGACCTTAAGGCTAATCCCGACATGGTTGCTCGTACCGTCATCGAGCGAAACAACGTGGACGATCTGGACTTGCAGGACTATATCAAATTGCGAGCTGCGGAGCGCGACATCGGCGCAGGCATGGTTGCTCATACCGCCATCGAGCGCAATAGCGTGACCAATCCGCACAAGCAGAACCAGATCAAAGAGCTTGCCGCTAAGCGCGACATCGACGCAGGCATGGTTGCTCATACTGTTATCGAGCGCAATAGCTTGACCAATCCGCACAAGCAGAACCAGATTAAAGAGCTTGCCGCTAAGCGCGACGTCGACGCAGGAATGGTTGCCCCTACCGCCATCCAGCGCAATGACGTGACCGATCCGGGCACGCAGGACGTCATCAAACATAGAGCCGCAAAGCGTGACATCGACGCAGGCATGTTTGCTCACACCGCCATCGAGCGCAATGACGTGAACAATCCGAACAGTCGGTACTGGATCAGGCAGGGCGGCTTAAAAGCCTATAGGCTCTGGTGACCGTTCTCGTCAAAGGGTTCCGTAGCAAAATTGTCGTCTGGCAATAGAATTCGGGGAACGACCGAGCCTCACGCGGCGGTGAGGTGAGTTCTCAGGGCATTGATTGCTTGAGTGCGCTGACGGATGAGCAAATCTCGTGTTTTGAGCACCATTCCGGCAGCCTGCTCGTCCTGCGTTTTTGCCGGCACGTAGCGCATGGTCGGCCGGGTGACTGCCTCGCAAATAGCTTCGGCGTCTGCGGCGTCAGTTTTGTTGCGCTTCACGTAGGCCTTCACGTATGCGGGTGGCGTCATCCGAACCGTATGCCCCAGAGCCTGAATTCCCGAGCCCAATAATGCGCGCTGCCACAGGCTTGCATCCCTACGAGGCAAGGCTGCAGTGTGCGAAAGAAGTCCAGCACCTGCGATCGACGCAGTGCGCGACGTACGATCACGTCTCCCTCTTCGGCTATGCCATGAACCTGAAAACCGGATTTGGCCAGATCGAGCCCGACTGTGGTAATCTTCTTCGTATCCCTCCGGTGACGGCCGCCTTGCGGGCTAAGGGCGAACGTCGGAAGTCCTAGGGATAATCCAAGGAGTAGCCCTATGACGATGCCGCGGGTGGAGGTGATCACGTCGGTGGAGAGACGCCGGCGGTGGTCGCGTGAGGAGAAGGAGCGCCTGGTCGCGGCCTCGCTTGAGCCTGGCGTGTCAGTGTCGAAAGTGGCGCGATCGGCGGGCATTCACGTCAGCCAGCTCTTTCGATGGCGCAAGGACCTGTGTGATCGGGTGGATGCGGGTTCATCGCAATTGGTCCCGGTCGAGATGTTCCTGCGGTTGCCATGCCGCCCGCCGTTGAGGCTACAACCGGGTTGACTGCATCTCCACGCAGCTGCTCCGCGACTGGTTAATAGCCGAGGTGCGTCCCCCGAACATGGAATGGCGGGATCGAGGAGGGGCGGACGAAGGCGCCGGCTGTAATCTCGGGAGAGTTGCTGCCGAGCAAGCAGCCGCGGACGAATTGCGAGAAAGGCTGCAGCCAGTTCGTGCGCAACTAGGGGATCGGCTGGCCGATTTGCTGTTTGATCTGAGCTACTTCCACCCGCGAGAAAGAAGCCGGCCTGGTGGTCGATCTTTGACAAGATAGGGAGAGAGGCGGATGAACTGGTGGATGATCTCGACTGCCTCGGCGGGCTGGAAGCTGTTTCGGCAACCTCCGTTGCCGGCAGCTACTGGCAGCGCACCTATGAGTTTCCCGCACAGGAGACGAAGATCGATGTGGGAGATTGCCATATTGAGGTGGACGGCCTGCCGTCTTCCGCGAAGCTGATCGAGATCGATAGCAATCGCGCGGTCGTGCAGTTTTCAAAGAACCGCTACGATGATGCACCCGAATCGACGTGCCTGGTTCCTGCAGGACCGCTGGATACCCGGACTTTCGAAGGCGCCATTCGAAGCGCGGTGGCCTCAATCGTTCGGGATGATCGGCAGTCCCGGCAATCCTGGATTTCTTGCAGCGCTGCAGACCTCGCTTTCTGAGCCATGTTAGACAGCCGAACATCATCGATCCGTCTTCAGATGTCGTTCCGGAAGTCATCACCGCAGTCGGTGACCTCGATCGCAGTACAGTGGCCGTCCAAGGACCACCAGGCACTGGAAAGACTTACGTCAGTTCATGCGCTATCCTGGATTTGGTCAAGCGAGGGAAGCGGATTGCAGTCGCCTCCAACGGCCACAAAGCCATCGACAATCTGCTGTGTGCAGTGGTCAATAGAGCCAACGAAGCCGGCACATCGGTCGCCATAGCAAAGAAGGGGGGAGTGGCTTCGACGATCCGTATGGCTCCATCTACGTCACGTCCAAAAATGGACAGTCAGTTGATCACGGCCTCAGTGGTGGGCGGGACGGCTTGGCTGCTCTCGAGGCCAGAATTCCAACAGGCTTTCGACTATCTGTTTGTCGACGAGGCTGGCCAGGTTTCGGTGGCGAACATCGTTGCGATGGGCACCTGCGCCAAAAACATCGTGCTGGTTGGCGATCCTATGCAGTTGCCTCAGCCGATTCAGGGTGCGCATCCTGGAGAAAGTGGGCTGTCGTAGCTCGAGTATCTGCTCGCCGGGCATACCACTGTTCCGGCCGACATGGGCATTTTCTTGCCAATATCACGCCGCATGCATACCGGCGTGTGCCGGTTCATCTCCGAGATCATTTATGAGAGCCGGCTCGCCTCAGATGAAGGTGCCGCCAGACAAGCGATCATCTCAGATGCCAATCGATCCTCAGGTGTTCACTTTGTGGAAGTTCAGCACACTCGTAACAGACAGGTCGCTGTCGAGGAAATCGATGCTATCCGCCGCGAAATGGATCGCCTCATCGGAGTCAGGTTCCGCGATCGTGATGGCAAAGAAAGAAGCCTGACGCCTCAAGACATCCTGATCGTTGCGCCTTACAACGCGCATGTGAACGCCCTGAGAAGATCGCTTCCTCCTGGTTCCCGGATCGGAACCGTCGACAAGTTCCAAGGGCAGGAAGCTCCTGTCTGCATGGTATCCATGACCACTTCGTCGGCGGATGAAATCCCGCGCGGGGTCGATTTCCTCTTCAGCCTCAATCGGATCAACGTCGCAGTGTCGCGGGCGCAGGTGCTTGCCTTGGTTTTTGCGAATCCACGGCTCCTGGATGTCCCTTGCAACAACGTTCACGAGATGCGGCTCGTAAGCATGCTTTGCGCCCTGCGGGAATACAGCGGGAGTCAGATGGATTCAGGCCCCCCAGTTACTTCGAAAGAGCGAGCGGCATGACAGGAAATGGCACCCCCCTCTCCTTCCCCAGGGGACCAAGGAGGGAGGAGAGATCAATGTATACGCGCCATGCAGAAACCCGCTGCCAGCAGCGGGGGATCAGGCCGGAAGTCATCGACGCAATCCTCGCCTATGGGCGCCGCAAGCGGCGCTTTGGTGCCGACGTATATTTCATGGACGGCAAGGCTCGATCTCGCGCCACGGCCGAGCTCGGGCGGAGCTATGCTAAGGTGTCCGACCGCCTCAACACTTATCTTGTCATGAGCGATGATGGTCAGATGATTACCGCGGGAAAGCGATTGGGCCGGCTGAAATTCTGAATGGGATTTTGTAGATGAACCCGCAGCCCGCGTCCGAAATTCTCCCGCGCCTTTACGAACGTGACATCGACGTGTTGTTGCAGGAGGAACTTCTATTCAACTCGGGCGTCCAAACTCTATTCACACGTGCGCTGGATTTGTATGGTTTCGTGCGATTTGTCGATTGCCGCCTATCGGTGTTTGACGTATCCGGTGAAACTGATGTGCTGACGGCAATTGAGATAGACGGGCAAAAAGGGGTTTGTCGCTTGGCAGTTAATTACGAGAATCGCTTGTCCACGATTTCAGTTAGTTATCTTTGCACTTAATTTCAGAACGTGCACTTTATTTGATAATCAAACCCAGCCATTGGCATTAAAGTGAGAAGCAGTGTCGGCGACTTAACGGCATCGAATTTACCTAAGACGGCGCATGAAATTCAAAGGATTCATGACCTTCACGCCGATGCGATTGCCGTTAAATTGAGAATCTGAGCCACCCCCCTTTCTTGCAATTAACTGCCAACCCTAACTGAAACGATCGCATTCTTACGATTAACTGCCAAGCGACAAGAGGCATCCTCAACTTCTGGCGGGTAGCTTCTCTGGTTATTGTTTGGAGCTTTTAGTGCCGCAGTTTTAATCGCTGGCATTCTAGAACCAACGAGGAAAAGGTCATAGGCCTATTACTGATCACTAGCTGGGCCAGGGAACAATATCTTACTTCCCCTGACGTATCCATCTACACTGGAGAGTGCATCCTTTCCAGACGGCCAGAACGATCTTTGGTCACCTATAGGCTGTTGTCGGTTTTGTCGAGTTCGTGACACTGTGTTGTCGCCCCGGTGTGCCGCCGCGCTCCGAACTAAGCCGTTGAATTCAAAAATGCATGAGCGCTGTTTTGCGGTTTCCTGTGCAGTTGGCACGACTCTTGATGTTCTCGTTGTGCGGCGGCACACGCCGCTGACCGTGCCCATCCTCTTATTTTGAGCTCTAAGAAAGGAGAGAACAATGAAGGCGGAAATGTCAGCTTATGGTGTGACCGAATTGGCTCCCGAAGAAGCATCGACAATTGCGGGAGGGATGTTTTGGATAGCTTTCGGGATTTTGGGGACGTTAGGCCTTGCACTTGTTAGTATAGGCGCAAAAATCCTCGATGAAATAATCCACTGATACACCCTCATCTTTGATGATTTAGGAAAGCAAGGCAATGAAGTCAAACCTGTCGTCTTATGATGTGACCGAATTGACTCCTGAAGAGGCCTCTGCAATTTCAGGAGGCCTCTGGCAAGTAATTTGGGCAGCTGTTACGCTAATAGCCTTTGTAGCTGCGAGTGTAGGGGAAGCGATAGTACGTCAGAGATATACGGATAGAACATAAGTGCCAACCCAAATATGCCTCATACTGAACATAGATCAGCAGTTCCCCTTTCTTCTGAAATGGCCTGCTACACCGCAGAGAGCATCCTCTCTCGCCGATCAGGGCGATCTTTGGCCATATACAAGGTAGTTGTGCTCTCTGTGGTTGCGGCATTGTTATCGCTGCCATTTATCACCATATCGGTGTCCGTCCAAAGTGCCGGTATCATTCGACCCACCGTCGAGAAGACGCCCTTGGTCGCGCCCGTCTCCGGACGCATCTCCCGCATCCTTGCCGCTGAAAACGATCTGGTTGCTCAGGGGCAAGAGATCCTCGCCCTCGATGATGGGGTTGTTGAGGAAAAGCTCAGGGCGCTTACAGGCGATATTCGCGCAAAGAGCGATTTTGCCAGTGACCTCGAAACCCTGATCTCCTCCGGCACGCAAGCCAAGGACCCGATCCGCCTCTTGACCGAGTTCGCCACGGCCGAGCGCGCCCATTTCCTCAACCTTGTGCGGGAGAACCAATATGCCCGCGGTAATGCGGCTGCGGAACTTGAGCGTGCTAAGCGACTGCTCTCCGCTGCCGTAGCACCGGCAAAGGCCGTTGAGGAAAAAACCTTCGCACTTCACAACGTTGAGATCCAGGGCGAAATCCTCGCCCGGCGCAAATTCGCCGAATGGAACCAGCAGCTGTTCGACGTTAACCTGCGCCTCGAGGAACTCACGGCCGCCTTGCATCAGCTTGAGAGCGAACGGGACCTGACTCTCATTCGAGCCCCCGTATCAGGCGCTCTCGAGCAATTCTCGGGCCTCACTTCCAGCAGCTACGTCCAGGCCGGGCAAACCGTCGCTTGGGTTTCGCCGGATGGTGAACTGGTGGCGGAAATCTTCGTTTCCCCCAACGACATCGGCTTTGTGCGCCCCGGCCAGTCGGTGCGTCTCCAAGTGGATGCCTTCAACTACAATCAATGGGGTGTCATTGACGCGACGGTGCTCGACGTGGCGCACGACTTCACCCTGCACCACGGGACCCCGGCCTTCAAGGTCCGCTGCGCGCTCTCTCGCCGCCATCTCGCCCTCAAGCACGGGGTCATCGGTAACCTGAAGAAAGGCATGACCGTACGGGCCCGCTTCCTCCTGGGCGACCGCACTGTCCTGGAACTCCTGCACAACGAGGTCGACGATTGGCTCAACCCGCTCCTGGCGAGCCACTGATTCTCCATTTCCAAACAGCCAGCGAGCCACCATGTCGAGCAAAGTCATCAAGTTCAAGCAGCGCGACATCACGGATTGCGGGGCGACCTGCCTTGCTTCTGTCGCGGCCTTCTATGGGTACAAGCTGCCATTGCCGCGGATCCGGCAGTATGCCTCGACCGGACGCTCCGGCACGACGGTGATGGGGCTCATGGAAGCGGCCCGGAAGCTGGGCTTTATTGCCAAGGGGGTGAAGGGTGGCTTCGACAGCCTATACAAGATCCCCAAGCCCGCCATCGCGCACGTAGTCGTCAGCGAGATCATGCATCATTTCGTCGTAGTCCAGGCGATCAACGCCAGGTGGGTCATCGTCATGGACCCAGCCTATGGTGAAATCCGCAAGCTGGCGCACGAGGATTTCAAAAAGCAATGGACTGGCGCCCTGGTGCTCCTGGTTCCCGCAGACACCTTCAAGCGCCGCGACGAGACCACCTCACCCCTAGGTCGTTTCGCGCGTCTGCTTGCGCCACACAAGGCGGCGATGGCGCAGGCTCTCGCGGGGGCGCTGGTGACGACGATCCTTGGCCTCTCGACGGCCATTTACGTTCAGAAGATCGTCGACCATGTGATTACAGCGGGCAACCGCAATCTGCTCAACCTGATGAGCGTCGCCATGCTGCTGATCTTGGTTGTACAGGTGTTAATCAATCTCCTCAGAAACCGGCTCGTCCTGCAAACGGGGCAGAAGATCGACGTCCACCTGATCCTCGGCTATTACAATCACATCCTAAGCCTGCCTCAGAAGTTCTTCGACAGCATGCGCATGGGCGAAATCATTTCCCGCATGAATGACGCGGTGAAGATCAGGAGCCTCCTGAACGACGTCTCGATCAACATGTTCGTTGACGTGCTAACGGTACTGTTCTCGTTAGGGCTGATGTTCATCTACTCGTGGAAGATCGCCTTGGTCGTGGCGGTCTCCATCCCTTTGTACCTCTCGGTCTATTGGATCATCAACCGGCTGAATAGGAATCGTCAGCGCGCCGTAATGGAGAACGCTGCCGAATTAGAGACACAACTGGTGGAATCACTCGGAGCTGTCTCCACAATCAAGATCTCCGGCATGGAGAGCTTCGCCAACTTCAAGGTGGAGACCCGCTTCATCAAGATGCTGCACTCCGTCTACAGCTCCGGCCTCATCTCGATCTTCGGAGACAGCACCTCGACATTCCTCGCAACTTTATTCACCATCGTGCTGATGTGGTTCGGAACGACACTTGCCCTCGATCAAACCGTCACGCCTGGCGAATTACTCTCCTGCTATACCTTGCTGGGCTATATCACCCGGCCGATTGCCAGTCTGATCCAGACCAACCGGATCGTTCAGGATGCTTTTGTCGCAGCGGATCGCCTGTTCGAGATCTTCGACCTGGAGCCGGAAAGCAGTGGCGGCATCGATGCCGACAAATCCGACATTGGCGACATCCACCTGGAGAAGGTCACGTTCCGCTATGGTAGCCAGCTCAAGCTTTTCCAGGATCTTAGCGTCACCTTCCGCCGGGGGGAAATGACAGCGGTGGTGGGGGAGAGCGGCTCGGGCAAGAGCACCCTTGCGGGGCTGCTGCAGAATGTCTACCCGCTTGAGGGTGGACACATCCGGATCGGCCGTTATGCCCTCGAGGATCTGTCGACCGTATCCCTGCGCAAGGTTGTCGCTGCAGTGCCGCAATCGATCGACGTGTTCTCAGGCTCGGTGATCGACAACATCGCCCTTGGCGAGTTCGAGCCGGACATCGAAAAGATCCTCCAAATCTGCGATCAAACAGGGCTGCGGGAGGTGATCGAGCGCTGGCCCGGTGGCTTCCAGGCCTATCTAGGCGAAAACGGCGTACGCCTCTCCGGGGGCGAGAAGCAGCGCCTTTCGTTGGCTCGGGCTCTGTACCGGGATCCGGAGATCCTGATCCTCGACGAAGCAACCTCCTCTCTCGACTCGGTCGCCGAGGCGTTTGTCCTGCGAGTGGTTGAGGATCTGCGTCGGGGCGGCAAGACCATCGTCATCATCTCTCATCGACTCAGCACCATCCGTTGCGCCGACAAAATAGTGGTCTTGGAAAAGGGGCGGGTTGTTGCGGAGGGGAGGCATGCTGATCTGCTGACAGCTGAAGGCGCTTACGCCCGCTTGTGGCGGGCGCAAACCGGATCCAGCTAAACAGCTTCAGGTGAGGGGCACGTCAGAATTTTGGGGCAGTGGGGCATAGAACAGCAGCGGCGAATGTATATCGCCGTCGCTTAGTTTCAACCTCGTGGGTGCCGCGGTCCGATCCGTCGACGAGTTAGACAGCGATAGGCATCGTATTGCGGATGTCCTCGCAGTGTTGGACGAGTACCAATCAACCGGAAGGCTCAACCGACGACGGAAGCCGGCTTTTAGCTCGAAGAGGGCCACGCAGCTCTCAAAGCTAACCCCGAGGGAGATCTACTGGATCGCCCCCGATCGGGCTGCGCAACCCCAACCAGCTGACGCCCGACCGGGCGCTTAGGCCTTTTTTGCGTCGGAAGCTCGGCAAGAATGTCGGAAGACCGACCAAAAAGCGTATGGGCGAGGCCGCCGGTATGGAGAAAACGGTGCAGTAGACAGCGCGCCAGCTCGGCATGCGTTTTGCTACGATTCTGCAGTCACCGGGCGGACGCAATGGCGGATCACTGATTGTCTCGCATGGGTGCGTTCGTGACGACGAGTTTCTTGCGCAAGTGCCATCAAAGGTCGTCTCCGCCGGTAGAGACAGTGGAGGTGAGACAGAACTGTGTGGAGGGCATGCTGATAGGCGTACGTGCACAGCCGGATTCCCGATCAGTCCAACTGCCGGCCTTTACATCATGAGCTTCTCAGAAACCGAAGAGCGCTCAAAGCCGTGACCTTCTGACCGAACATTTGCGACAGAACCCGAGATCGACACCCGGGGACACAAAGGAGAATTATCTGATGCAGCGACTGTTTTTGACATATTTGGCGCTTTGTGGGCTGACGGAGAGCGCTACCGCTGCCGATGTTCCGGTGATCGCCGATCCGGCAATTGTAGCCGGGGCAGCGGACCCAGTTTTTTCGTTCGAGGCTGGGCTACGCAACTGGTACAGTACCGGGCGAAGCATGGAAGGACCTTTACGACGATAGTCGCACACTGCTGATCTCTCGGCTCACTTACGACCATCTCGATGTGCATTCGAGCGAAGTCTTCTTCAACGCAACCCACAATCCGACCGGCATTTTCATCAAGGGCCTCCTCGGTGCGGGCGGATTCAGCGAGGGCTCTCTCGTCGACGAGGATTTCCCGCCAACAGTCGAACCTTATTCGAATACGTCGAGTGATCAGCGCGGCGGCGACATCACCTATTTCACCACTGATCTGGGATACTATTTCTGGAACACGCCGCGCTACCGCATCGGTGCTTTGGTCGGCTATAACTTCTGGAACGAGCGCTACAACGCTGTCGGTTGCGCGCAGCAGGCGGCTATCTCGCAGATATGCGCGCCAGCTTTGCCGACCAATGTCGGGGTCAGAACAAGAGCTGCTCAGAATCTTGCGCGAAGGTCGAACGGAGAGTGAACGCCCGGATGTTCGCTGTGGATACGCCATTTGCCTCCTGTACCGTTAGGCCGCTTTGGACAGAGGCTTTGCCACGACCGTTCTGGAGTGGAGTGGAAAGTGGCCCGACGAGCGCTTCTCAAAGAACACGAGCGAAAGACGCTATTCGACATTCCAGTCGATGAAGACAGTCTGATCCGCCACTATTCTCTTTCGCCGGCCGATTTGCTGGAAATCCAGCTACGGCGCCGTGAACACAATCAGCTCGGCTTTGCGATCCAACTTTGCCTGATGCGCTACCCCTGCCGGCCACTGTTGCCTAACGAAGTTCCACCGAAAGCGATGCTCGACTATGTTGCCGGGCAAATAGGTGCAAGCTCGACCGCATTCAGGTTGTATGCCCGTCGTGAGGAAACCCGCAGCAATCACATTGCTCACCTCCTGGGTTATCTGCAGAAGCGAAACGCAACAGCCGAAGATCGGCGTGCCGCATTGCTGTCGGCAATCGAAATGGCCTCAACAACAGACACGGGTGCTTCGATAGCTGGCGCCATTGTAGCGGAGCTCCGCAATCGAAATTCGCTACTCCCGGCAGCCAACATCATTGAGCGGATGGGGATCGCGGCGCGGGCCATTTCCCGGCGACGGGCAGAGAGGGCGCTGATCGAAGCGATACCAGCTGATCGGCTTGCATCATTGGACGGGCTGTTGGAGGTTGACCCGACGATCGGTCAAACGCGGTTTCATTGGTTGAGATCAGCGCCAGAAGCGCCTGGCGGGTCGAACCTGGTCGGACTGACCGAGCGCATCACGTTTCTGCGGACGCTGGAGATCGACCCCGCACTACGGATCCGCGTTTCTTCGGGACGTTGGGATCAGATGGTCCGCGAAGGCAATGCCACGCCAGCATGGCTGGCCAACGACTTCAACGCCAGTCGCCGTCACGCTTTGATCGTGGCTCAAGTCATCAAACTCGGCCAGAAGCTTACCGATGATGCCGTGACGATGTTTATCAAGTTGATGGGGAGGCTGTTCTCGCAAGCCAACAGCCGCAAGAAGCAGCGGCACATGGACCGTCGGCCGGACGCCACCAAGGCGCTACGGATGTTCCTCGACACCATCACAGCGCTGCAATCGGCGAACGATTATGGCCGGAATGCACCTGGAGGTTCTCGACCAGAAAGTTGGCTGGCATCGACTGCTTCGGATGAAGCCGGAGCTCGAGTCCTTGGTCGAGGTCAGCGAGGCATCACCCTTGACCGTGGCGGCCGAACAATATCCGACCGTCAACAAGTACGCTGGCGTCTTCCTGCAGGCATTCACGTTCCGCTCGGCGCGCCGCTACGACCCGCTTCTTGCAGCGGTCGGGGTGCTGAAGCGGCTCTATTCGGAGAAGCGTCGGACATTGCCGGAGACCGTCCCAGTCACTCACCTCAGCCAGACAGATCGGAAACTGATATTCGGGCAGGATAAGCCCGATCGCCGCCTATATGAGATTGCGACGTTGGCGGCATTGCGAGACAGGCTTCGATCCGCTGACATCTGGGTCGACGGCAGCCGATCCTTCCGGCCGATCGACGAGCATTTGATGCCACGATCAACGTTCATCACAATGAAGGAGCAGGATCGTCTCGGACTGGGCGTGCAAGGTGATGCCGCCGTGTGGCTAACGGAAGCGCGGCAGATGCTCGACTTCAACCTGAAGCGGCTGGCGCACAGAACGCGTTCCGGAAAGCTTGAAGGTGTTCGTCTTGAAGGGGGAACGTTGATCGTCACGCCGAATGCCGGTGAGGTGCCGGCGGCGGCCGAAGAATTGAACGCCGAGATCAGCGAGCTCTATCCGTTGGTCGAAGTACCGGATCTCCTGCGAGAGGTGCACGAGTGGACCGGATTTGCGGACTGCTTCACGCATGTTCGAACGGGCGACAGTCCTAGGAATGTCTCGGCCATGCTGGCGGGAGTCCTAGCGGATGCGACCAACCTTGGGCCGAAGCGAATGGCGAGCGCGTCCAAGGGCATCAGCGCTCACCAGATCGGCTGGATGCGTACATTCCATGCCCGGTCAGAGACCTATCGCGCGGCGCAAGTGGGCGTGACAGACGCGCATGCCCGGCACCCGCATTCTCGGCTCTGGGGCGACGGAACGACCTCGTCGTCGGATGGCCAATTCTTCCGCGCAAGCGACAGAGCCGCAAAGCGCGGCGACATCAACTTGCACTACGGCAGTGAGCCCGGTTCCAAGTTCTACAGCCACCTGTCCGATCAATACGGCTATTTCAGCATACTTCCCATCAGCCCGACTGAGAGCGAAGCCGCCTACGTGCTCGATGGACTGTTCGACCAGGACACGGTTCTCGATATCCAAGAACATTTTACCGACACCGGTGGCGCAAGCGATCACGTTTTCGGGCTGTTCGCCCTAATCGGCAAACGCTTCGCACCTCGGCTGCGCAATCTCAAAGACCGGAAGTTCCACACGTTCGAGAAAGGGGATGCATATCCCGCGCTCGCCAATCATATCGGTGCTCCGATCAACTCCACCCTGATAGTCGACCACTGGGACGATCTTCTTCACCTGGCGGCGTCGATCACCACGCGATCTGTCGTGCCGTCGACGATACTGAAGAAGCTCTCGGCATCGCCAAAGGAGAGTCAACTCGCAAGGGCGCTGCGGGAACTCGGCCGCATCGAGCGTTCCCTCTTCATGATTGAATGGTACTCAAGCCCGGCACTGCGCCGTCGCTGTCAAGCTGGCCTCAACAAGGGCGAGGCGGCACACAAACTCAAGCGCGCCGTGTTCTTCCATGAGCGAGGCGAGATCCGCGATCGGTCATTCGAAAGCCAGGCGTTCCGCGCATCCGGCCTCAATCTCGTTGTCAGCGCGATCGTGCATTGGAATACGGTTTACATAGAGCGGGCCGTCACCCACTTGCGCAGTGCACGTCGCGAGATTCCGGATCATCTGCTTAAGCACGTCTCGCCGTTGAGTTGGGAGCACATCAACCTGACCGGCATCTACACCTGGGACGCAGAGCATCAAATGCCAGAAGGCTTCCGATCGCTCAGACTGCCTAACCCAATCCGTCGAGCAGCATAGAGTTCCCGATCCGTTCGCCCTTAACGCAAGATTTTGAACAGCTCTTGTCCTGACCCCATTGTTTTCCGAACTACAAACGCTCAAGACGGCACGGCTGGACATCGATTCCGGCGCCCAGCAGCCGACGATTACCGGTGCCGCCGCGTATTAGAATTAGCTTATGGCGATACTTAAGCTGCCGAGACATTTATTGCTTTCAGCTGCAGCCGCCCGTATGTAGCAGGAGTTCGCCTGCTGTCTTTAAAGCCACCCGGAGAGTTTCATGACAGAAGAAGCCGATCACAACCTCGACACCCTCATCGAGCTTACCGCCGAGGTCGTCTCAGCCTATGTCTCGAACAATCCAATCCCGGTGGGCGATCTCCCCGCCCTGATCGGCCAAGTACACTCGGCTTTGAAAGGCACAGCCGGAGCCGTCTCCGCAGAACAGCCGGAGGCGCTCAAGCCTGCGGTCCCGATCAAGAAGTCGGTGACGGCGGACTACATCGTCTGCCTTGAGGATGGGAAGAAATTCAAATCGCTAAAACGCCATCTGTCGAGCCACTACGGGCTGACGCCGGACGAATATCGCGCCAAATGGGGCCTGGCGGCTGATTATCCGATGGTCGCCCCGAATTACGCCGCTGCGCGCTCGGCGTTGGCCAAGACCATGGGGCTCGGCCGCAAACCGAAAGAGCCGGAAAAGCCGGCGCCGGCGAAGCGGACAAGCTAGAAGGTCGCAGCCTGACTTTATCTCTCGAGGGCCGTGCGGCAGCGCGCGGCTGCTATCGGCAGGATCTGCTCAGAATGTGAAAGGAAAGGCGGAAGACCAAACTCCGCCTTATCTCGCGTTCATTTCCCTCTTGCCGGGACGCAGGAGAAAATTTAGCCGGCTTTACTGAGGCTGCCGGCAGAGGACTTGCCAGTGCGGCGGTCCTGTTCGATCTCATAGTTGATCTTCTGACCTTCATTCAGAGTCGAGAGGCCCGCGCGTTCGACAGCGGAAATGTGGACGAAAACATCCTGACCGCCGTTGTCGGGCTGGATAAATCCAAACCCCTTGGTGCTGTTGAACCACTTCACGGTTCCGGTCGCCATATCTGTGCATTCCTCTGTGTCAACTGCGACGTGGACTTGGCCGTTAAGCCAGTCCGGTTCATTTCGAGACTGCGGAGTTAAACGCAGCAGAAGCGAAAATTGCAAGACCCCATTCGATCGGCCGGTGGTGTGGTCGCGCATGACGAGTATGCTCACTACCGCGGCGTCGCAACTGTCGGCGCAAGTCCAAGGCTCCTTCACCGATCGTGCCCGCGACGCTGATCGGTGCCGATCAGCGGCTACGCGGAGCGTGGCGTGCTCCTGTGCGCTTGGCTTGTCGCAATGGCGATAAACCGCCGCTTGACCGCGGCAAACAGCGCGGGCGGCAACGGCCCGTAATAGCCGCTCTCCGTGTCCAGCGACCGGATATCGGGACCCGGCCAGGCGAACCGGTTTGCTTTCCGTCAAAACGATCCACGACCGCTCGCCGTCGAGCCGCAAGCGCAACTTGACCGCAGCCGGGATTTCGATGGCATTGGCGGGATCGGAAGGCGGTGTGTGTGTGATGGGTAGAACTCGGACAACCGGCGACCCGTCCTCCTGCATGGCGACCAGCGCTAGCACCAGGCAGGGCCGGTCCTTGTCGCCTTCCTCGCGGCCTTCACGATGTTGCCAATGCCAGAGATACGAATAACGGAAAACGTGGCCGACCTTGATTTCAGCCGGCAGCATTTTTTGCCGTCAGACCTTTTGCCGGAAGGAGCTCGTCGTTGAGATGGTCAAGACCCGGCTCCATTTCTGCGGCTTCGACCGCGGCGATTTCGTCCGCGCTGAGCTCTGTCGTGAGCTCGACCCGCCTGTCGCGCTTCGAGAGCCGGACGAAATCCTCGTAAGCCAGTAGCACAGTGCGCGGCCGGCCATTCTTGGTGATGATGACCGGGTCGCGAACCGCGGCATCCTGATAGGCGCCGAAGTTTTTCGAGACGGCGGCGGCGGTGACGGTAGTGGTCATCGGCAGGACTCCTTCTTCCGGAATATACGGGATTTCCGGGCTTTCCACAAGCATTGGCAGGCCCGCGAAAACGATAGGCAGTTTAAGCCGCCGTGTAATAGGCCGAGTACTCGCAACCATGCCGGGCGGCAGCTGGAACGGGCGCGGATCATCGTATGATTGGGAACAGGCCCCACGGAAACTGTCCTGCTCTTGTGCCTCGTCAATCAGACTGCGCAGAAAGCCACCCAGAACCGACTCGCATTCGCTTTGAGCTGAGCGCAAAGCGATAAGCTGCGGGATTGGCGATCTTCATCCCGTCATCCTCGCTGTGGCGCCGTTAGCCTTCAGCGCCGCCATTAGCATCGGCCCGACCGAAAACGCCCCTACCCTGGCCTTGTCAGTCAGCACGCGCAGATAGCCGCCGGCGGAATTGATGTGCTGAGCACGTTGCAGGATACAGGCAATCACGATCGCAGCGGTTTCCTGGCCCATCGCATGGCAGGCCTCCTCATACGCTGACGGCGAAACGCCCAGATATCCCCTCACCTGGGCGGCGGTTATCATGAGATCGCGCCAATTGCCGATCCCATCGACGGCATAATCCGCAATTTCGGGGCAGGCCTTTAGCACCATCCCCAGCGGGTATGTTTTCGGCGCCTCTGCGGTTGTCGTCCTGGGCTCGGCCGTCGCCCCGCTTTTCTCTAGAGCAGGTTCAAATTCAAAAATAGAGTCGGTATTTGAATCAGATTGCTGCCGCTCGTTTTGAGAGTCATTGCCGCTCGGATTCGTAGATTTCATATGAATTTCCAGCAGCTTATCCACATCCTCACGCAAGGCGGCCAGATCGGCGACGATGGGCTCGAGCTCGGCAATGCAAGCTCGGCGAGGAATTGCCTCCACAACGCCGCGGAAGCGCTTCCACAGGCCTCCCCAGTCGCCAGGGACGTCTTCATCAAGGGCCGCCTCTATCAGCTTATGGATGTCACGGCGGTGCAAGGTGATCCGCTCGCGCATAAGCCTGAGCGCCCTGTTGTCGGCGCGGACACGCTCGGCCGCCGCCTGGAATTCGTAAGCACGGGCCAGCAGCGGCGCCAGGGAGAAGCCAAATGCTTCCTCGATCTCCCCTCCCCTGCCCTTGCGGGCGTAACGCTTGCCGTTCGGGCTATCCCGACGGGTGATCAGCCCGCAGTCAACAAGAGCCGCCAGGTGCCGCCGAAGCGTGGCATCAGGCATCCCGTGCGCCCTGAGCGACAGCTGAGCGTTCGAGGGAAAGACGATGAGATCGTTCTCCTCACTCAACTCACTGTCAGGATAGAAAGATAACAACGCATTCAGGACGGCCAGAGCACGATCGCCGATGCCGACGATGCTCTTGCCTTCGCAGAGGTTGCGGTAGATCTGCCACTTGTCGACGACCCTGTCCTTGGGGATTTCACGTGAATCGTTTTGCGCTGCCAACATGGCAAGCGACATCGGTCGCCGCCCAAAGGGCGTCGTTGCAATACCCGTCTCCATCTTCTTTCACCTTCGATTAGGCAAAAGAAATCTGCTCGCCAAAACGGCGCCACGACTCTTGACAGTGATTCGGGGAAATGCGATTCTCAGCTTGCGACAGACGAGAAGGGCTTCCGCGACGGTGACGTTCGGGGGCCTTTTTCTTTTGCGGTTTTAGTCTCCTGTTGATGCCTTCTCCGACTTTCTGAACGCCTCATAAAGGCTGCCCAGATTGTCGGAAATCCACGTCCCAAAACGGCTGCCGTCCATCTCCTTCACGGCGATAGTGATGGCTTTGCCTGCCTTCTTGACGCTAACGCTAACTGATTTGTCCTCGGGGACCCAGGATTGTGCTTGGGACTTCACAGCCACCTTGCGAACTGGTTTCCCCGTCGAATTCAGGGCTGCTAGCAACCTTTCGAAGCGTTCGTTGCTCTCCAGCTCGGCGAATTCTGGTTCGGATAAGATTGCATTGACCACTTCGGATTTCTTGCCGGCAAGCAGAGACAGCTCAACCCACCGCTCGCGGCCTACAGACGTAGCTGATCCAATCTTGCCGATCACAGATGCCGGAATTCTTGTGACAACTGATACCATCTTCGAGACCGCAGCGGCGTTCGAGGCCAATGCTGACGAGATCACTTCTCGGTCGTACCCCAAATCCTCAAGGCGCTTAGCGAACATCGCCTTCTCGATGAAACTGAGATTTGCCCGAGCGGAATTCTCCTGACCCTGGGCAATTACATGGGTCTTGTCATCGATCTCCTTGACGACCGCCCTCACCTTTCGTCCCAGTTCGCGGGCGACTCGGACTCTGCGATGGCCGAAGACAATCATGTAGCGCCCGTCTGAGCTCGGATGCGGACGGACAAGTATGGGAGAATCCTGCCCTCTCTCCCGAATCGCTTCCAGCAGCTCTTGGTATTGTTCCTCGTCGTCGCCCATGCGGTCGGAAACGAACGAGCCGTCGACTGCGCTTGGGTCAAGTTCGACGACATGCTCGCCCTCAAGATACGCATCCGCTTGCTTCGCCAACTCGTTGACTGAGCGGATCATGGATTTTGACGCGCCGCGAATCGGATATGCCGCAGCGGAGGCTGATGACGCCCGGTCGTCGGTCTCCGCTTCTACGAGGCCTGCAAGAAGATTCTTACGTGCCATATTTACCTCCAGATAGCGCGTAGTCCATTGAATACATTTGGCAAATATCCACTTTTGTCAGCAGACAAAGTCAACGCCCCCATGCTTCATGAATTAAAGCTACGATTTCGCCGTTTACGACGTCCAAGGCTTCCATTGCCCGCTCGTATGTGGAACGGGTCATCGCATTCTTTTCGACTTCGTAGAGGGTCTGCTTGGTAATCCCCGCATCGGAAATCGCCGTTGATTTCAGCATCTGGTTCTTCAGAATGAATTCGCCGAACAGCGTATGCAGGAACGCTACCATTTGCGCCTGTGGCTGATCTGTGGGTTCGAATCGAGTAACAAGATAGCGATACCACTCCAGATTCACCTCCGCACCGGCCGCCCTGATCGGCTCCAGGATGTTCCCGAGCATCAGCAGAAACTGGCCCATGCTCATAACATCGAGCATCTGCGGATGGATGGTGATCAACACTGAGGTCGCCGCGGTCAGTGCAGTGATCGTCAGATAGCCAAGCTGCGGCGGACAGTCGATAACTATGACATCGTAGCGATCGTCGACCTCCATCAATGCAGTCGAAATGCGCGTGAAAAACGCCCTGCCCACATTCGAAGACTTGTCCGTCATTGCCAGAGGCGTGTCGTATTCAAATTCCTGCAGCTCTAGGTTCGCTGGCACGATGTCCAAGCCCGGGAAATTCGTCGGCTTGATGATTTCCGAGAGAGGCACCCTCTCGTCGTCATAACGGATCGCGTCGTAGAGCGATTTCGTCTGGTCGAGTTCAGGTTGGAATCCATGCAACGAAGAAAGCGACGCCTGCGGATCGAGATCGACAGCTAGGACACGGTGCCCGGTAAGTGCAAGGTATTGGGCTAGATGGGCGGCGGTAGTGGTCTTTCCGCTGCCCCCCTTGAAATTAACCACAGCTAAAATCTGAAGCTTTTCGCTCGGTCGCCGATGGGGAACATACATGCGGGCGTCAGATCGACCGTACTGGTCGAGATACTGGCGCAGCTCAAGCATCTGTTCAGCAGTGTACGAGCGTCTGCCCGACGTCGAGGTTTCAGGCACCGGTCCCTTTCCTTCCAGATGCAGTTTCTTCAGATGGCTCTGGGAAACCCCCAGATACGTGGCAACCTCCGCCAGCGAGAACGAACGAAGATTTTTCTTTGCGTGGGGAGGGAAGCGCTGCATCGAAAGCAGGTGCAACTTCTTCGATATCTGGTCGCCCTGATCGAGGATACTTTTCTCGAACAGCAGCGGGATTTTCGTAGGAACGGGCGAACTCACGTTCATTCGATCGAGACTCTCTAAAAACGATTTTTGACGTAAAAGCGCCAGGCAACCGTCATTATGTCCGATTCGCTCGCCCGGGCAAGAAATTTAAAGTTAACAAAAGCTTAATGTCTCGGGATAGGATCACATGATCCGATTCATGCGCCTGAATACGCTATACAATTCGGCGATTTTGTCTGCGGACAAATCCACTTATCCAAAGCCCAAATCGTGCTTACCCAAGCGTCCCGCGCAAATTTTTTTCGGCTTCCTTAGGCTACCCCGCACCGGCGCATGGCAAGTGATCACGACATTGAGCTGCTGAGGAATATCTGCAGATTAAACTCGACCGCGCTGACCCGACATTGCAAAGCGGCCACGTCATCTTTCCTATCCCTTGAAGAAGCTAAACTAAGCGTTTCGGCCGACCGAGTGCGGCTCTAAAGCCGCGAGGACGGTTTCGACGGAAGCGGGGTCGGGCAGGCGGACATAACGCTCGTCGACCTCGGCGGAGGAGGCGAGCCCAGCGCGCAGCGAGTGCCCGGAAAACTCCTGTGCCCGCTCGCCTTCAGAGAGATCCCCGCGCACGCGGCGGCCAAGACCGCGTTTGACCCGCCGCGCCACCTCCTGACCGTTCAGCCGCTCGGCTCCCATGCGCAATACGGGCCAGCTTCAGCCAGGTCTGCAGCGCGACCACCGGGCAGGTGGCGTCGGACGAGCGATCACTTTCGACCTAGCGCCAGCCGGCCATGCCTCGCAACGCAACCAGCACGCCCTTGTCTGGAAAGAATTCAATCCAGCGGCGACCGTCGTCGGTTTGATCGCGCGCAGCATCGAGGCCGACGACTTCGAATCGGCGCAAGCCACCGGCGAAGCCCAAAAGCAACATGACGCGGTCGCGCAGACCGCTCGGTGCCGCGGTCAAGCGTTTCCAGCATGGCGAGAAGAACGTCGCGCACTTTGATGGGAGGGGAGGCGTGTTTGTTTACGGACGCCGGCGAACACGGTGGCGATATGCCGGTCCTTCCGGTCGAACGGTCGACCGCGTTTGCGTAAAGTGCCAAGCCAGCGACGACAGGCAGCACTCGATGGTCGACGCCGACTTGTGTCCCTTGCCGATCCCGGGGCCTGGGCCGTGATGTAGAGGCCAACGATCTGTGGGTCTGCGGCTGCGAATCAAACGACTGACGCCGGCACCGAGCTCAAACAATGCTTCCAGTTGGCGGCATAGGCGCGACGGGTGTTTGCCGAACTCGCTGCTTCGACATAGCGCGCGCACGGTCAGCTTGATCCGCGTGCGTGCTAGGGCGGTGGCAGCAGCTTGAATGGTTCGGTCTTGGGCTTGAAAGGTGCCGAGAACCGCCATATCTTTTGCACAAGAAATATGACTCTCAGTATGGTAGGATGAATTCTGTGGCCCACGCACTCAAGATCCCCGAGCAGAATGAACCTCTCATCTTGTCCTATATGGACCGGAACGGGAAGATTGCGATCGAGCAGGTCGCGGACGGTTTTGGCATGTCCAAGGGCCAGTTGGCCCAGACCGCCGGTCTTGCTCGCGAGACCCTTTATCGCTCAGAGCGCAGTGCTACGGTTAAGACACAGGGGCGTCTGCGGGAAATGCTTGAGATCATCAGCCGCGTGACGGATTGGGCGGGCGGCAAGGAGCAGGCGATGGCTTGGTATCGGGCTCAGCCGCTTCCGGCATTTGGCGGGCGCACCGCCGAAGCGCTGGTGAAGGACGGCAAGGCCGCTGCGGTGCGTGATTATCTCGATCACATGGCCGTTGGTGGTTTCGCTTGAGGTTCGTTGGAACCTGCTACCGGGCACACGATCCACGTTGGGCATTCAAGCCGACTTCCGGCGAAGGGGCGGCGATCAGAGGTGCGCGATTTAATCCCAAAGGCGTGCCGGCGCTCTATTTGGCGCTGACCATTATGACAGCGGTCAAAGAAGCCAACCAGGGGTTCGCGCACCGGATCGATCCTTGCGTGCTGTGTTCCTATGAAATCGACTGCGATGACATCGTGGATCTGACAACGGACGAGGCGAGGGGAGAATTTTCTATCGCGCTCGAGAACATGGCCTGCGCCTGGGCGACGGCGCTTAGCGACGGAGAGCGTCCGGCGTCCTGGTCCGTCTACGACCGGCTGCGGCCTCGGAGTATTGCCGGCATTGTGGTCCCAAGTTTCGCGCCGAGCGCCGAGATGGAGGATCGTAACCTGGTCCTTTGGGACTGGGGTCCGGATCTGCCGCACAAGATAACCGTATTCGACCCAAGCGGCCGGTTGCCGAAGGACCAGCTATCCTGGCGATAACGCACGCTCGGCTCCGAAGGGCAGGGGAGGGGTCTTTCGCCCTACAGGCCTGATGCTTTGGTGAGATTGACACGGAAACGATCGCGTCTGCGCTGATAGCGGCGAGTCATTTCAGCCGAGGCATGGCCGAGCTGCTTTTGCACGTAGCGCTCATCAACCTGGGCAGAGGAAGCGAGGCCGGCGCGCAGTGAATGTCCGGAAAACTTCTGTCCCCGCTCGCCTTCGGAGAGATCGGCGCGCACGCCGGCGGCCAAGGCCGTGCGCTTGACCAACCGGGCCACCTCCTGATCGTTGAGCCGATCGACGCCTACCGTTTTGCTCTGACCAGTGACACGGCGGAACAAGGGGCCATGCGCGATGCGGGCAAACTTCAGCCAGGCCTGCAGGGCGACGACCGGGCAGGTGGCGTCGGACGAGCCGCGGCCGATCTCGACCTCGCGCCAGCCAGTCTTGCCGCGCAATGTCACCAGCACCCCTTTGTCCGGGAAAAACACGATCCAGCCGCGACCGTCCTCGGTTTGATCGCGGGCAAGATCGAGGCCGACGATTTCGGAGCGGCGCAAGCCGCCTGCGAAGCCCAAAAGCAGCATGGCGCGGTCACGCAGGCCGCGCAGCGTGCCGCGGTCGAGCGTCTCCAGCATGGCGATGAGATCGTCGCGCAGGACGGCCTCCTTCTGACGGGGCGGGGCGGCGTGCGTGTTGCGGATGCCGGCGAGCACGGTTGCGATATGACGGTCCTTCCGGTCAAGCGATTGGCCGCGCTGCGTGTAGTTCCAGGTCAGGGATGACAGGCGGCGCTCAATCGTCGCCACCGCCTTTTTGTCCCTTCCAGTGCCCGAAGCCTGCGCGGTGATATAGAGGCCGACGGTCTGCGGGTCCGGCCGCGATGGATCAAAAGACTGGCGCCGGCACCAGGCGCAAAAATGCTTCCAGTCGGCTGCGTAGGCGCGACGGGTGTTCGCCGAACTTGCTGCCTCGACATAATCGCGCGCACGGTCGGCGAGCTTTTCGAGATGCGTAGGCAACGATGTCTGTCGCGGGTCAAGGACCGGCGGGGGAGGGGAGGGGCCTTCATCCGGCCGCCCCATCTCCATGACGACGTCGACAATGTCCGGCAGGTCATCGGCGTCGATTGCGTCGGTGGACACCATCAAATTACGGGCTTTGCCCATCCAGCCTCGTCCATTCTAATGTCGCAGCAATGCGATTCTTGCGAGCGAAGGTGCGGCCAAAGTCCGGAATTGTCCACCGCGAGCTGTGTGACGGAATAGCTGCGGTTGCGAGAGGTCCGGTTATCGCCACCGGGGGTGGTCTCTCCTTGTCTTCGTGTTCAACATCCTTTATATTTCGTTCAACAGATGGAGATCTCACGATGACCACACGTGGCGCAGCGACAGCCGAAAGCGAGGAGCGGGTCGCACACACACGCAACCGTCTGGTGCTTGAGCAGGCGAGGGCGGTCGGCCTGCTTGGCGCGGCCAAGAACACCCGCCTTTCCGGCAGGGTGCCGTCGGAATTGATTGAGGCGGCAAAGAAGCGCGCCCATGTGACCTCCGATACCGAACTGCTTGAGCTGGCCTTGTCGCGACTGGCCCTCGAGGATGATTTCGGCGCCCGGCTCGTCGGCCGCAAGGGCAGCATCTCCGCGGACATCGATCTTGGCATTTGATCTAGGCGGCGCACTGCGGTCTCTAAAACCACAGCGGCGTAGGGCAGGGCTGGAACGGCGACCAGATTCCGCCCTGTCCTGGGCAGGTGACCAGCCGCCTGTCGGCGGCGTATTGCTCCTCGACACCAGCGTCTATCTGGATGTCCTGCAGGGACGTACGCCCGAAGCGGTCGATAACCTTCTGATGTATCGGCTCTGTCACCACTCGGCCATCTGCCTTGCCGAGCTCAGCCCCGTGTTCGGCCGGCTCGACCCGGCGCACCCGACTACGAAGTCGGTCCTGGGAGCCGTTGCGGATACGATCGAGGATATTCCGGCGCACCGGCTGCATGCACCCGACGCCGCCGCTTGGGGACGCGCCGGCATGCTGGCCGGCCTGTTGTTCCGGCTGAGCCATCTGCCAAAAGGGAAGGGGCATGAACGCCGCTTCCTCAACGATGCGCTGATCATTCACCAGGCCGGCATGCTCGGGGCGACGGTCCTGACCGGCAATGTTGGCGATTTCGATTACCTCAGCCAGCTTGTTCCGTCGGTGCGGGTGATCTTCTACCGGGCAGCGTCAGGTTTGCGCCCGCAGGCTTAAAAGCGTCATTGGGATGCACCAGCGCTATCGTTGTGCCGTTCCAGGAAAGACCGTCGCGCTGTGGGGTGGTCCGGAGGGTCGCTGGGCGTGAATTTTGGGCTTCTGCTCAACGAAAACGGCCATTTGTCCTTGTAGCGCAATAACGAACGATAATGCAACATTATCATTCGTTTTGTTGGTACGACGGGCTGTGCGTTTTGGTGCAAAACACATGGCAAAAAGCGCACCGGCACTTTACCCTCCAAATCATGATTCGCCTCGATCCCGCGCCCCCCAGCTTCTCTGCGCCGCCCTTCGTTCCGGCTTGGGCGATCACAAGCGCCGGCGCGCCGAGTGACGGCGACGCGGCCTTCCGGGCAGGCGCCGCCCTGGGTGCCCTCGATACGCTCACCCGCGCGCAGCCTGCCGGGGCCGGGGCCTGGCGGCAGCGCCTGGCGCTTCGCTGCGCCGCCGCCAGCATGCGGCTTGTTGGCCGCGCCGAGGACGCGGCCGCCCTGCGCGACGGTTGGTATCTGCGCCAGGTCGGGACCGACCCCGGACCCGCCGGCACCATCTTTGGGGCCTGGCGGCAGTTGGCCGGGCAGCCGCCTGTCGCCAGCGCCGATCGGCTCGAAAAGATCGTCGACCAGCTCGGGCTCCATTTGGATGGTGCCGCGCTCGCCGACCTCTGCACAGAGATCGAAAAACTGGCGGGGTTGCAGCGGCCGGCGCCGTTCGCCGCCGCGGCGATTGCCGCTCACGTCGTCGCCGTGCGCCCCGATGCCGAGCTTTTGGCGTGGTGGCTCGCCGATCTGGTGCTGGCGCACAGCCTGCGCTGGCCGCAGTCGCTGCCGCTGCTGATGGCTCAGGCCTTTGGTCCGGCTTTTCGCCCCGACGGCGGCGGCAAGCGCATTCGGCCGGGCGAAAAAGGGTTTGAGCGCGCGGTCTGTGTTGCGCTGGTTCAAGCGGCGGTGGAGTCCTGCCGGCTGGCCGCCGAGTTGTCGCGCCGTGCCGAAAGGCTCATCGCCATCGCACCGAAGCTCAGGGCAAAGGGGGCGGGCGATGTGATCCAAAGACTGCTCGACGACGACGTCGTCTCCGGATCGCTAACGACCAAAAGCCTGTCGCGCTTTGCGGCGCGACGCCTGTTCGAGCGGCTGCAACAGCTCGATACGGTGCGCGAGCTTTCCGGCCGCACCACATTTCGGCTGTTTGGGTTGTAGGGATGAGCCAAGCGTCTGCCCGCCGCAAGCCAAACGTTCAGCCGGCTTTGCTGGATACCGAGCTGGAACATCTGCCGGCCGCGCTTCGCTGGCGCGAGTGGATGGGCCGCGTCGAAGCGGTGATTTTTTCCGCCAGCGAGCCGGTGACACGTAGTGTCCTCGCGCGGGTGGTGGGGAAGAACTGCAATCTCGAGCTGATCATCGACGACATCCGCGCCGAGCTCGCCGGCCGCCCCTACGAGCTGGTCGCGGTCGCCGGTGGCTGGCAGCACCGGACCAAAAAAATTTTTGGGGACGCTATCCGCGCCGCCTTCGGCACGGCAGCGGGCGAGGGGGCAAAAGAACTGTCGCAGGCGGAGGCGCTGGTTTTGATGTGCATTGCCTATTTCCAGCCGATCACCCGTGGCGAGCTGTCAGGCTTCTTCGGCAAGGAAGTGTCGCGCGACCTGATCGGCGTGCTGCGCGCGCAAGATCTGATCGCCTCGGGGCCGCGCAGCCCGCAGCCGGGCGCGCCCTATACCTATGTGACGACCAAAAATTTCCTGTCGCAGTTCGGACTCGACACGCTGCGCCACTTGCCGGATTTCGAGGCGCTCGAGGACGCCGGGCTGCTGTCGAAGGAAAAGCTGCTGGCCGGGGATATACCGATCGGACTTGGCCGGGGGGAGGGCGACGGCGAAGAGCGCGAGCCCACGACAGGCATCGTTGAAGATGAGGCGCTCTGAACTGATCGGAAACCAAGTTGCTTACGGCAGCTAGCAACTCAGGGCCAAGATGACTGGTCGTGCGGCAGCCGTTCATCGCCGAAGGGGATGAAGCCGGCGGCGACACAGTGGGTCAGGCCGGGCATCATCGGCCGCGTAAAGCACTTGCGCGGTGAGGAAGACCTTCGGGACGACTCGCTGCAGGATTTTCGGGAGGAGTAGGGAACCGTCCAGCGTCTTGGAAATTCTACCAAGACTTCAACAAGCCGAGGTTCCAAGTGTTCAAAGATCACAAATTGAGAATGATTGAGGGCGCTCTGGCAGCGGTTCTGCCTGTCGCGTTCGTGGCGCTCCTCCTCTCGATCGGGGTTTCATGACCATCAATCATCTTATCTGGAGCTTCCGCTCTTCCGCTTTGCGTTGGGGCTAAACTGGCGCGATTGTGAGAACATTAAATCGCCTCTGCCGGTCGCGGCCACGGCAACCCCACCGCTTCCGGCTTTGCCGCCCGGACTGGGGATGCCAGTTCTGCCAGTTCAAACAGGCAGCCCTCGACGTAAGCTATCATTTCATTTCATGATTTGACCAGTTGAATCTGCTTGACTGAATTATTGGACTCTTTCCCATAATTAAGGTATTTCTAATATTCTAATAAAAGTTTGGGGAAGCTACTCAACTCGGTAGCTCCGCCGAGCTCTGTAAATCCGTTGTCTTGGCGAACAGTGAGTTGCCTTGGCACATGCAAACTCCGAGCTACCGTTAGGACGAGCGAGCCCCATGATCTCATCAGGGGAGTGCTATGCCGAACAAATTGCCGAAGGCAAACAAAATCACCGCAAGTGGTTTCGAGGATCAACTTTCCACGATCGTGTTAAGCGGATCGGACCAGGATGGGTCGGTCACAGGCTATGTTCTCACGTCGTTGCCATCGAACGGCACGCTCTACCTAGATGCCGCGCGCACAGTTCCGGCGGCACTCAATACGGTGTACGCAAGCAGTACGGTTTACTTCTTGCCTGCTTCGAATTTTAGCGGAGTTTCGTCCTTCAATTATAGCGTCCGAGATAACCAGGGCGGCGCCTCCTCAAGTTCCGCATCTGTCACGCTCAACGTAGCGGCCGTAAATGATGCGCCGGTGGTGGATCTGAATGGGTCTGCCGGTGGGACATCCGCAACCCTCGCCTATTCGGCAGGCTGTCCAGCGGCGCGGTTGCGCCATCCGCAGTTGTTACCGACATTGACTCTTCCAAGTTCAGCGGGGGCTCACTGCGCGTCGCGATTACCCAAAACAAGGCAGTTTCGGATCAACTCGCTATCTCTACCGACGCGTCTGTGACGGTATCGGGCGGCTCTGTCTTCGTCGCCGGCGTCAAAGTCGGAACGATTTCCGGTGGCAGCAACGGATCCGATCTCGTCATCAATCTGATCAGCGGCGCCTCGCCGAGTTCGGTTTCCATCCTTCTTGAGCACATCGCATACTCGAATTCTTCGGCTAACCCGCCCACGTCAGCTCGCGCCCTCACATTCACGCTGGTAGATGGCGGAGGTACTGCGAATGGCGGGACTAGTACCGGAATTGCGACGGCCACTATCAACATCGATACGGGCAATCATGCGCCAACTTGCTCAGTGTCGATCGCCGGCACGACGAGCGAGGATCAGGTGCTGACGGCCTCGAACACACTGGTCGACGCCGATGGGCTCGGCAAGATCAGCTATCAGTGGCAGCGCGATAGCGGCTCCGGCTTTGCCAACATCGGTGGGGCGACGAACGCGGCCTATACGCTCGGCGACGCCGATGTCGGCGCGACGGTTCGCGTGGTGGCAAGCTACACCGATGGGCATGGCACGGCGGAGTCGACCCTATGTCGACAACTGGTTGGAGACGCGCCAGTCGGTGAACGATATCATCAGCGCTTTCACGGTGTTCGTGCTCAGCACCAACCTGGGGGAATCGCTCCAGGCCGATGGCGATCAGATTTTCAAGCGGGCCGAGCTGTTCAACCTGCTCCGCTCCAACAAAGGCCTTCGGCTGGCTCGGGGGGCAGTTCGCCATTTGGCGTCATCTTGTTGACGGCCTCTGGCAAATCCCGGGTGATCCTGCTGATGAGTTCCTCGCGCGAAAGGCCGGTCTGCATCGAGAGTGACGTCAGCGTGTCTTCGTCTATTGCCGCTTCCACCTCATTTGGCTGGATCGGTTGGTTCGGCCCAGTGCCTACCCAAGAGTCGACCTTTGAGCCGGCCCCCGCACCTCTGAATCGATCTAGGATATCGCCAAGCCCGGTTCCCGAGACGCCCTTGGAAACCTGATCTAGAATCCCGCCTTCCGGGTCGTTGGGATTACGATCTCCCGCCCCCCGGATCAATTCGCCGATTTTGTCGCGATTTTGGTAGGCCAGAACGCCAAGCATCGCGATCGCCAGTCTCCCAAGACTTGCCATTTGGACCTCCACTGTTCGAGAGGAGAAGGCCTTAACCTTGCAAAAGTTCCGCCAGCGACGATCAAAGTGAGGGAAGCCCGATCCCGTACAGCGTCAGGCCGCGCGCTCATGCTCGCGCGGGGCGACTGACAAGCGAAGTCCCATCGCTACGGGGTTAAGTCCGAGATGGAGGAGATCACGCCGAAGGTGAAGAGGCGATAGACTGAATCGAGCCTCGCTTTAGTTGGAATCATCAGTGCGCTTGGGGCGAGAGCCTTGGAGGGAAGGTGAGCGCACTGGTCTGCCAATAGAACTTCCATTCCCCCGTCCGCAGCTTTGAATAGATTTTGCAGACGCGTCCCTTCCAATGAAAATCCAGGCCTGTCTCTTTGTTGCGCCATAGGGTGTCGATGTCGACCACCCCGAAAGCTGCGTCCCCCGTGGGGGCCACTTCGATCTTGATCGTACTCCGACGATTATGAATCAAATCATGTGCGGCAAATAGGTCGTTATAGCCCTTGCGCCACTCTTCTTCATCGAAACGCCCCATTACGAAGACCCAGTCAATTGGATCATGCGCATCTGCGTTAGGGGCAAATGGCCAAGCCATGTCAGGATGGATCATGGCCAAGAAGGGCTCGATGTTTTTTTCGTCCCAACCCTTGGTTTCCTCATCAACCAAATTTTGGATGACTTCTCTCACCTCGGTCATGGTTCTGATACCCATCGCCATGCGACTCACGCCGCGTGCAGAGTCGGGATAGCTTCGATCTCGGCGCTCAGCGCCTTCTCTGCCTGCTCCAGATCGTAGATGCGCTGGAGGTTGAGCCAGAACACCGGACCGTTGCCGATCAGCTTGCCGATGCGCAGCGCCATGCCGACGGTGACAGGCTGCTTCTCGTCCAGGATGTCGTAGAGCGTGCGCCGGGAAATACCGAGCAGCTTGGCGATCTCGGTCTTCGACTTATCGAGGGCCGGCAAGAGGTCTTCGCGCAGAAGCTCTCCAGGATGCATCGCGGGCAGGCCGCGCTTGATGGGTGCCGTGTTCATCAGTGGTAATCCTCTAGTTCGACTTCGATAATGTCTTCGCCGTCCCAACCGAAGGTGATGCGCCAGTTTCCGTTCACTCGAACAGAATAGCGCCCCTTCTGATCGCCCGATAGGCCGTGAAAGCGATAGCCGGGAAGGTCCATATCTTCCGGCTTTGAGGCTGCTTCCAAGGCCCGAAGGATGCGGGCGACTCGCTTGTCGTCTTGCACGCTCAGACCGCGCGGATTGCCGGTCTCGAAGAAGCGTTGCAGGGCTTTGTTTCGGAAAGACTTGAGCATGTTTGTAAGGTAGCGCCTTACACATTCCAGGTCAACAAAATTGTGAGGCGCGGCCTTACATAATAGGAAATCAGATCGATGCCGAATGAGCAAGAGATCGACCAGCTCGCTGCCAATGACACCATGGCCATGGATCGCAACAGCGTGCGCACGTTCGACCAGGACGGCCATCTGCGCGTCGAGATGACGCCAATCTCAAAGGCAAACGTCTGCCCGTACTATGGCCGCGAAATCCCGGATTTCGAGGCGCTCGGACTCGATCCCGAGCGGGTGTACCGCCTCTATCGTGACGCCGACGAGCTGGCGAAAGCAGCCCCGACCTTCGTCGACAAGCCGCTGCTGCTCAAGCACATCCCGGTCAGCGCCAGGGACCATCCGCGCGAAGCCGTTGTCGGCGCGCTGGGTGACGCCGTGGAGTTCCATGCGCCGTACCTCATGGCGCCGCTCAGCATCTGGGATGGGGCGGCAATCGCGCTGATCGAATCCGATCGGCAGAAAGAACTTTCGAGCAGCTATCGCTACCGGGCCGACATGACGCCCGGCACGCTGGCTGGAGAATCCTACGACGGCGTGATGCGGGACATTTCCGCCAATCACGTCGCCTTGGTTGAGGAAGGCCGCGCCGGGCCTGATGTAGTCGTCGGCGACAGCAAAATGGAGATCATCACGATGTGAAAACAGCACTGCTGTCGCGCATGGCGTCTGTCGCCCACGGCGCGATCCTTGCCCACGTCATGCCCAAGCGGCCGCCGATCAGAAGATCGATGTCAGCGCGGCTCTCGTTGGCGTCACCGCTGACAATTTCAAGGCCAAGCGGCCCGCCATCATCGAGGCGGCCGGCAAGGCGGCCAAGGGCAAGCTGGCGGCCGACGCTAAGCTCGACGGTCTCGATGCGATCCTGGTCGCGCTCGACGAGATTGAAGTGCAGGAAGCCAAGGACGAAGATGACGACGACGAGGAGGCCAAAAAGAAAAAGGCCGCGGACGACGCGGCCGAGGAAGAGGAGAAAAAGAAGGCCGCCGAAGACGCGGAGCAGGACGACGACGAAGACGACGACGACGACAAGGTCGACAAGAAGGCTATGGACACCGCGATAGCCGCGGCGGTTTCGACTGCTGTTGATCGCGCCAAGTGCGAAGCCCGCGAAGAGGCCGCCCAGGTGCGCGCAGCGGAAGAGGCGGTGCGCCCCTACATCGGCAAGCTCGCCATGGCCCACGACAGCGCGGATGCTGTCTACCGCACTGCTCTCACCTCGCTTGGGGTCAACATTGATGGCGTTCACCCTTCGGCACTGCCTGCCATCCTAAAGGCCCATCGTCGTCGCCGGCGGGATCATCTTCTTCTACGAGGGTGTTCCGCTCGGGCCGCTCCGCGACATTCCCTATGTCGGCCCGGCGCTCGCCAGCGTCGCCGACGGCCGCGTCGGGCGGGAGCACGCCCTCGGCGAAAAGGCCGATGCCGCGCTGTGGCACGAAAAGATCAAGCTCGCCGCCATCGCCCAGGCGGCCGACATGAAGACCCGGCAGCAGGACATCGATGCCGCGGCTCAAGCCTACATCGACAAACAGCATAGCGACGCCGGCCGCATTGCCGAGCTGGTGCGCGCCCAGAAGGACGAAGACAATGCACCGCACGATCCGACGAACCCTTCTGGCTGTAAGCCTGATGGCATCTCTCCAGGGGTGTCAGCACGGCTCGACGCTATCGGTCGATAGCTTGGCGCCGAAGCCGGCCATCCACGTTGACCCAAGCGTGATCCAGGAATGCGAGGGGGTCGTCGCTATCCCGCATCGCTTCATCCCGCGCGAAGAGGCGACTGACTTGCACGCCGAGGACCGGCGCCGGCTCGGCGATTGCGTGCGGCTCAACCACGCCAAGGCCATCACCATCAAAACACTCGTGAAATGACGGGAGCAGTGCCTAACCGGCTGCGCGACCTCGACCCGGAAACGATCCTCTGGCTCGATCGCCTCGACAGCAAACAGCGCGAGGCCCTAATCTGGGCTGGGCGCCTAAAGCCGGAACAGCGCGACCGTCTCGATGAATTCCTCGATCTCGACCAGGATCACTTCGATGCTGGCTTCGCCGTGGTCAAGCTCTGGACGCGCCTCAAATGGCTAGGCTCCACATCGATGTGGATCATTTTGACGGTGGCCGGGTTACTATTGGCAGTGACGCAAATCATCGATCAGCTCAAAGGAGCGAAGCCGTGAGGCTGCCTCGCACCTCCTCCGAAGTTCTGACCGGCCTGGTGTTCCTCTTGGCCGGGGCTCTCGGTGTGCTGCTCTACCTGCAGATAGCGCAGGCGCTTCCCCTGTAATTTCCTAACCATCATTTCCAGTCTCCCCACCGGCTTCGGCCGGTGGGGTTCCTTTTTGCGTTTCGTTGGCCTACCTGGTGGGCAGGGCGCGAGGCGGGCGAAGGCGATGATCGGCGGGTTCTTGGACGCCACGCAGAACATGCAGCGCGACATCACGGAGATCCGACGCGATATCAAGGACAGCGATTCCCGTGCCGCCCTAAGTTATGAGGAGTCCGACCAGCGCGCATCGGATGCGTTCTAAAAAAAATCGCAACGCAGCCCGCAAAGCCGAAGCCGGCTAACAAAGATTGAAAGCGGTAGCGTCCCCGCTGCCGGTCGAGGTCACCAAGCCTTGGCCGGGTCCGCCTCCGGCCTCCAGTAGGGGCGGACCCACTGAAGCTCAATTTTGCAGATCAAGGGAACCTGTTTCTAAAATCGAAGTTCAGTTCGCAGCTTGGTTTACAGCCGAGCGGTCTCGAGGCAGGGCCCGTCATTGCTGATCAGTGACGGGCCTTCGCGTTGGCGCTAAAGGGCTTGGTCCGACCAAAGCCCAATGCCGAAGCGCAAAGGTCTGACCCGTGAAACATTGGAGTTCTTTACACGTTTGATGCAGCCGACGATCAACAGTCCCCTCATCGTCGGTTGGTTGATTACCCGCCACGGCTCGCTTGGCGTGGCGGGTACTCATCACGGAGAGCGAATGCAGCCTGGTGAGATCATTGCAACGCGTTCGCAACGGGGTTGGCCGCCGTCCCGGTGCCAGGGTCAGCACTTAGCGGCACCTAATTTGCTGCTTCCCGTGAATGACAATCAGCCACCCAGCAGGCTGGTACACGAGCCGCCCGCGGACCAACTGGGCGGATCGCCTGAGAGTACATATGGCGACATTCCCTGTGGCGCATATCAAGATCGGTCAGGCAGGCTTCCCGGCGAACTGGACCGATTTGCCGCTTTGGAACTAGTACTGGTTCCCGGCCAAGTGATCGTCTACGGATTACATATTGAGCATGCGCGCATGTCGGCACGATTGAGCGCGGTAGCTTTCGAGAATGCTGTCGTTCGATCGAACGGGCCGTGCCAGCGGCCGTTCCTATCCCCTGTTCCGGTCTGCGTGCCTTGGCCTGCATTGCAGAAGCCACAATCGGCTCGATGGATCCGCCCTCGATCGTGAGTCCAATTCTCGTAGATGTAGTAGTCCATCCCGCCCTCCAATCCCGTGATTGCCGGTGTGTTTCAATAGGCGTACTTGGCGGGCCAGCGCCAATCCGTCTGCGCTTTGCCGTAGCAATTGCTGTAGTCAACAAACTGGCCTGTAGCGATGTCGCGGCAAGCCCAAACGAGTTGGGGGTATGGGTTATAGAACTCGTCCCAATCGGAGTCCTGGTAATAGTTCGGCCTGACGTATCCGCCCCCGCCGCAGTCGTTGTTCGAGCATACCGCAACGGCTGCGCCCACAGCTGCAATGGCGATACCGGCAGCTATCGCCTGATTCTGCTTTCTGGTCATGTCGGCGCACTGGACGAGAGTCACGGATCGCCGAACAAGCTCAGCGTAAAGATCATCCTGAAACTTTGCATCCTTGGTAGAGGTGAAGGTTCGACAAAGGGCTGAAGTGCTGACGGCACTCGGGTTCTTGGTTAGCGCCTGTTGCGATGTCGTGCATGAGGCGGTTGCAAGCGCCAAGGCTACCGCAGCCGAAACTGCGGCTCGTCTGCCCATTCTCATTGTAGTCCCCCCACACACCAAAATTGTTCGGCCCGCGAACCCAGCGGCCGATAGTCATTCACTAGCAGAGCGTCTCACACGCCTGCCCGTCGCCATCGCGATCCAGCTTGCCGCCCCAAGGGCAATTGCTGAGATACCATTGAGCCTCGTCGCACGAGCTGATTTGCGAGCATTTCCGCCGCGGCTGGCAGGAATAGCTTTGCGCTACCTGTCGATTGATGATCCCTAGGGGCCGCTCGATCACCGCCGGCCGGGCGTCCCCATGCCCTGCGCGCCATTCCCACGGCGGTTGGAACTTTCCGACCCACAGCCCAACCTTCGCCGCCTCGGCCTTCGCCTGCTGCGCTGCATAGGCGCCATGGCTGTATTGAGGCCAATCGAGCGCCTGACCGTGCTCGACCATCCAGGAGGCGACGCTTGCGCCATCGGCGCGCCGGCAGTCGCCCACAAAGCGGTTGTAGCGATCCCAGGCGACGAAGTTGCATGTGACCGGCCTCGAGGTGGCCAGGAACCTGTCTAGCGCTGCCGCGGCCTTCGCGCCGCACCGGTAGCGACCGCCCTTAGCGTCGTCGCATTGTTGGGCTGACTCGGGAGCGTCGATGCCGTTGAAGCGTATCCGCTGCCCATGAATCTCGATCGTATCGCCATCGATGACAGAGGCGACGCCGGCGATCGGCTCCGGGGTACGTCCGATCCAGTTGGAAACGTGAAGGTCAGGGGAACTTTCGCTGTGCTGCACGGCGAACTGCGCGACGAAGGCGGCTGCCGCAGCAACCGTCACGAAGACCAGCCGCTTTGGTATGGCCGCTATTAGGCGGGCACGCCGACGCTGTGCACCTTGCCGTTTGCGCCATTGGTCTGAGCGATTGTCGTATCGGGATTTGTCCATTTACTCGCAGCCTACGCCGTCGTGATCGCCATCCAGCCGGTTGGTGTCAGCACCAGTGATTTTCACAGGACCGGCTACAACCGGATTGTTTCCCTTGCCGCCTGCACAGTCCAAGTCGGCACCACCAGTGGGCGCCACGCGCCGATACGCGTTGAAGGCGGCCACCGCGCGGGCGCCGTCGCCCTCGATGTGGGTGTTGTTGCTGTTTGGGTTGAAGGGATCGACGGTCTGCAGAAGCAGGTTGGCGTGGTTCGCATCGCCGGCCGCGAGCGTCACCGAATCATAGTTGTTCAAGTAGTCGGATGTGCAAGCAGAAAAGAGGAGCAAAGCCCCTAAAGACAACACCCTTTGCCAATACATTTGCCCACTCCCCAGTTCTGAAGAGTTGCACAAGATCCAACTGCTCGCAACTGCCGGGCGAAATGGCCTGATCAGCTAAGCCATGGTAGTCGATAAGATGGCAGGGCGTGCTGATCTGCGCGGCTAGAAATCGAGTAGTAGCCGAATGTAGCCGTATTCGATTGGCCAAGCCCCGGTGACTGCAGAAATCAAACCATAATTTGCCGCGACTAGGATTGCGGCGATGACGTAGTCGCTCCAATTGAATTCCGTGATGAGCCTCAATAGCAGTTTTGATCTTGACGATCTCGGTCCGGACGGTCTCATAGGCTCGCTCTTTGCGGGTGCGCACTGAACATCGATTTCCAATTTCAGGCCTACCAGGACGAGAGTCTTTGCAAGGGAGCCCGCTTTGTTCGGTGTGCGCTCTTAGGCTGGGGCGATGTCAACGCACATACTCTTTAAATCGCCCATTCAGCCAGATCGAAGCCGCTGGGGCAATCCAGTTATCAGGGCTCCATGCAGTTCCCCGCTCTCTAAGCGGCGTTTCGAAAGCACGATAAGCGGTCGCTCGATCAAGCGATAGCTCACTGCGCTTACGACGGCCGTCAGGAAAAGCAACGTAAAAAGATGGACGACGCTCGCCAGGGGGCTACGCGACCAGAACGAGCTCAATACGCCTATCAGGCCCAGGTGCCAGAGATACGTGCTGTAGCTAGCGTTTCCGGCAGCCAGCGCCAGTGATGGCGTCCTCAGCTTGCCATCGCGCTCCAGCATCATCGCCGCGCAAAGTAACAACGCGGCAGGCGGACCGAAGCCGTACCAGCGGAACGCATTGATCTCCATGGTGGGGTATAACCAAATAGAGGCATAGAGAAACCAACCCACGGCGCCCAAGAGCAGCAAGCTCGCCGGCAAGCGGATCCCTGATTGGCATACCGCCGCGACAGCGATCCCCATCACAAATTCCAACATGATCGGGCTTGTCATCGTTTCGGCTGTCGGCCAAACCTGCGATACCAGCACAAGGAAGACAGCCATAGCGGCAAAACCCAGCTTGCGGTTTCGAAATATCATCACGATGACAGCAACCAGCACATAGAACCTGATCTCGAATACAAGCGTCCAGCCGACTGGCTGGGGCAAAGGGAAATCGATGAGGAAGAGCTGGCGCGTCCAGGCCCACACGTCAGGTGGCGGCGTGCCCCTCCCGGTCCAGAGCGTGAGAATCATGGACAGCCAGAACAAAGGAAGTATGCGCAGTACGCGCCGGAGCGCGAAACGACCAGCGTCCGCTATCCGTCCGGCATCCTGTCTTGGCTGCGTGATCAAATACATTATCGCCCCACTTATGGCGAAAAAGATATCGACACCAAAATGGCATATGACGTCAGTGTATGGGCGAAGGGGCATGAGGGTATTCTGGCCGGACAGTGCGTTTGCCTCTATGACTGCGTGCCCGAGGACGACCATCCAAGCGGCGATCGCCCGTAAACCCTGGATGGATCGATACGATCTTTTCGGAACGATCATTATGCCTCCGGGACCAAGCCGTCCTGCAACTGTCGAAGCTAAACAGCGGCTTGGCCATTGGTAGGCTCTCGGCCTAGCGGCGCGCATTCAGCCGGCCCTGGCGGCCCAGGGGCCGAGTCCCCGCTAGTTATACCCGAGCAGATGGCGAAGCCCAACTATCGGCAAATAAACGGTCCAAATCATGCCGATGGCTGCGGCAACGCCAAGGCCGATTGCGGGAGCCCAAGCCTTCCAGAGCATCTGGAGCCGCGCCGCTATTTCAGTCAAACTGTCTTCCATGGACGAATTCTCCCCAAGTTGATTCGAGAGGCGAAAATATCAATGAACGCCAAGACTGCCGCGCTTGCAATCACCGCAAGTGTTTGCATCGCTGGTTTCGCTTATTCGAGCGGTCATAAGGCCGGTCGTGTTTCTCAACTGAAAGACACCGTCACATCCTACAACCGCCGGATGGGGATTAATGACACCGCCAACAGCCTCGGCCGCGTCGATCTCTGCCTCGAGCTTGGTGGCCTACTTGATGAGTGCGAGCGGCTAGACCGCTGATCTGCTCGACCGGCTGATTTCAGCCTTCCACCTCCATTGCCAATTCAACAACTGCCCCTCAGGGCGGAAAGGTACTAGCCATGGACCGCAACTTCGCGGGGCGCTTGCGCTCGTTCTGAAATCTGAAGGCCTCTGGTCGGACAATCCGGCTGATCCCGGCGGCGCCACTATGAAAGGCGTCACGCTCACCAACTTCCGGCGCTATGTGAAAGCCGACGCTACCAAGGCCGATCTGCGCAAGATCACTGATGCCCAGGTTGCGACGGTCTATCGCCGGTTCTATTGGGATGCGACGGCCGGCGCCCAGCTTCCGGCGGCGTCGACTACGCCGTCTTTGATTTCGCAGTGCACAGCGGCCCAGGTCAATGTTGCGCGGCGTACGAGCCGGAACCTCGACCCTACGACTTCGACTATCTGCACAACGTTTGCCGGTATCTGAAGGCGAACAACAATCTGTCCGTGGATTCGCTGTTCATCCTCTTCAAGTCGCTAATGCTGTAGCCATTCCCCTACGGCTGGGTAGTGCTAGAAGCCCTCGTCTTTCAGCGTATTCCCGCCCCGGCCCTTACGAGCTTCAAGATCGGACCAGTAAAAGCTCAAAGCCAACTGCGCTGGCAGGCCGATGCCGAGGACGAGGACAAATCCTATGGGGCCAAACCAATAGAGGGCCAGAAGCATGGCTGCACTGAGGATTACGGTTCCAACAAAACAACGGAAACAGCGCGTAGGGAGCATGGCTGATTTTGTAGCACAAACCACCGCTGCCTCCACCGGGTCTGGCAAATATGTAATCGCCCCTCTTGTTGCTCGATTGACACGTTGTCCGGCCGAAGGCAAAGAGTGACACATTGGATTGGCAAAGGGGAATGTCGATGAAGAAGACCTATCAGAAGCCCGTTTTCACGAAACGTGAGCGGCTGTCGTCGGTAACGGCTTCGCCCAGCTCATCTGCGGTTTCCGGGACTTAATCAAGAGAATTACAGTTTTGGAAAGCCCGCCCCCAAAAGGTGGCGGGCTTTTTTGTGCATTAGTGGAACCTGAAATGTCGAGGCAAAACTGCGGCAGCGTCCCCCGCTGCCGGTCGAGGCCCCCAAGCCTGGGCCGGGTCCGCCTCTGCCCGCCAGTAGGGGCGGACCCACTGCATTCGCTGCAACTCAACAAAACTGCCCTGTCGAACTTCGGTCGTCGCACTGCTCCCGGTGCTTTCCCCCATGAGAACTGCCCGCTGGCCTGACGGCTGGCGGGCTTTTTTGCGCCATGTGCGGGGAGACGCTCAGACCCTATTCGCTGGAACCGCCGCTTCAATACGAAGTTAGGTGCCCGAGGGACATTAAACATGGAGTTGATCATGAAACAGCTACTCTTCGCGTCCGCCATTGTGGCACTGTCAACTGGGTTGGCCTTTGCCCAATCGAGCAACACCACCGACACTGGCGGGTCATCCACGACGACAACCAAGACCATGCCGAGCACCACGACCGATCAGGGCACGGATTCGACCACCACGAGTGGAACCAACTCGAACTCCGCCAAGGACTGCGCTCCGGGTCAGCAAACTGGCAGCGCCAAGCAGGCCGCGCCAGGTCAACAGGATACCGACGCTAACTCGGCTGCGCCTGGCCAGATGAAAAAGACCACGGAAGGCTGCTGAGCACTCTTGTTGGAACTTCGGGCTCTGTCCCGGGTTGATACATCGCGGTCGATTCCTAGGATGTAGCCGCACAATATAAGCCCGTCGTGCAAGGCCAGCACGGCGAGTCTTCCCGCAGGACCAAAGGCTTGGATGTGATAACCAAAGGTCCGGTCTGTGCTAATTGGTTCTCGGCTTGTCTGGCGGCCGTTCTCATACATCAGCAATTCATGATATACTTTGTGATGTGCCGCAGTCGCTGTATCGTTATGGAACATTGGGCTTGGCACTTACATTGCATCGCAAATCTCAGCAGGGGAAAACTAACACCCCGGCAAGTCCCGCTATCCCTAGGGACGGCCCGCCGCTGCTGCCGTGAATGGGGCGGGCGGGCTTTTTCCCCGCCGCTGCTCCGGCCGGCGGCTTTTTAGTTCAGCCGCGGCGCTCGGTCGGCGACAAACGCCAATGTTTCAGCAATTCGCTGAAGGAACTCTTCCAGATCGAAGACCACACCGTCGGGCTCGTTAAGATATCTTCGCGGTCTTGCCGCTGCGGATGCTCAATCGCGACAGTGAAGATATAGCCGGGTCTAGCGCCGCTTTCTGGCGGCGATCCATGCCGTCATATGCTCCAACCATTTCATGAACTTCGCCTCCCGCGAAAGCGGGCGATCGGCAACACGGGTAAGGGGGCGGGGGTCGCCGATCGCCCAGTCTGGGTATGCTAGAATGTCGGAGGTGGCCCGACAAAATCGACGCTACGCCTGTCCCCCGCGCCCGCAATGGCCATCATTCGGGTTGGTGAAGATGCCGTTACTATCCACAGCTAAGCTTTAATGCTCGGCGCGGGCGGGATACTCGTCGAACTCAACGTCAGCTTGTCGACGGTCTTGACAATGGCGGTGGCCAACGCGGCCGCCTCATGCATGAGTTCCGGCCCATAAAGACCGTTCACCACTTCCTCGCTCGGAAGAACGCCAGGCGGACAATGATCCTCGATCGTTCGCCGGATCAGGGTTAGCGCCGCTCTGCACTCTTCTGTGTCAATCGTCGGCATGCACCGAAACATGCAGAATGGCTAAAATGTTCCGTCGGGGCCGATCCGTTATTGCAGTGCTGCTTGCCGGTCCGTGGTCGGATAACCTCGTCATCGGCTGCCCAGTGCCTTGGCCTCACGCTCCAGCGTCTCACGGTCGTTCCCGTGCTTTCTGATAAGTTCCCGCACTTCAGGGATGGTAAGCTGGAACTTGCTGGCGAAGTAGCCGACCTCATATTCCTCGTCGCCCGATACCCGGTCGCGGTCGCGAATATCACGCTTGCTTTTGTCGTCTGGCATGTTTGTTCCTCCTGAGGGAAGAACAGCGAAAGTGGCACCGGGTTCCACATACTATCGCGAACATCCACCCTTCGTTTGATCGCGGTAATGATTGAAACATTCAGCTTCGCTAAAATGTCCCGGAACCGATCGGGGCCTTGTGCCTTGAATCGCAATTATGTGAGTTCCGTGCATGCGTCTGAAGTTCATCCCGCCGATGCAGCCGGAGCTGGTCGACACCCCGCCCGAGGGTGCGGAATGGATTCACGAGATCAAATTCGACGGGTACCGAACGCAGATAATCAAGGACGAAGACGGCATTCGCCTGCTGACCAGGAGAGGGTACAACTGGACTGCACGTTATAAGGTTCTTGCCGACCAGGCCTCCGCGATTGAAGCCGACGACTTCATCATTGAGGGTGAAGCCATCGTGGTTGATGAGGTTGGACGCTCCGATTTCCATGCGCTGCAGTCGGCCGTCAGCAGCCGCGAGACCTATCAGGACTACTATCTCGTCGCCTTCGATTTGCCGCACCTAAACGGGCACGACCTGCGCAACATGCCGCTGGAGGACCGGCGCGAGCAAGCGCCTGTGGGACCGCGTGCAGGGCAAGGTCGGCGGCCCGGTGCCGAAGGGCTTGAAGAAGGACAAGGCGGAATGGCTGAAGCCGGGTCTTGTCGGGCGGGTGAAGTTTCTGAAAGGTGAGGAGCAGCTTCGTCACGCCAAGCTGCTGGATTACCGGGAGGAGGAATAATGCCCGCCGCAAAGCCAGGAGTCCGGCCCGTTGCCCCAAGCGCGCAAGAACCGGCGCATTCGCGTTCTAGACCATCAGGCTTAGTTGCTGGATTCCTATCATGCCGGTAGCGTGACAGGGCTGGTCATTAGCCCACCCCTTGTGCCCGGCCTGGCCGGCGCGGTTCCTGTCACCCCAAATTCGTAATCCGGGCCGGCCATCCCTGGGTCAACTCTCAATGATCGGATGCAGGGAATTAGGCAGAGCCCTCGGTCTCGCTTTCCTCATCGAACAGACGCGGCACCGGGAGATACGCGTTGGCAATGAGGCAATCGCCAATGATGGTCTTGATCAGATCCGATTTCGCCAACCCCAATTCTACTGCGATGTCGGAGAGCGTATCCTGAACGCCAGGATCAAGATCGATGCCGCCGGTGTTTCGAATTATCAGCGCGGCGCGTCGAAGCAGGATTTGAAGATCGGCGCGCGAAACGTCTGCGATGCAGTCGGACGCCTGCTGCAATTCCTCGGCGAACGGCGAGCGGGTCACGGGTGCCTCCCTCCCAAGAGATATTGATCGCCGTCGGCCCGGTGCCTGCGGCAGAACCAATGTGACGGCCCCTTCGGTCGCGCGAAGCCGAACGGCGCACCCGTGCCGCAACCGGCATGCTCACAGACATGATTTTCAATCCGGGCGCGTTCGCGCGGGGCGGCTACCATGCCTTCGGCAAGTCTGGCTGGTTCATCGCTCATAGGGGATTGATCGGCGCGACCAAGGCGGGATGGTCATTGGGCTGCTTGTTGATCAGTGTCGCGTTGACATCGCGGCCGACGCGATTGAACTGCAATTGGCCGTCGATGTCGTGGCTGAGGATATCTTTCAAATCTTCCTTGGGCGTCGCCGGATCCAGCCACGCGTCATAGTAGGTGTGGTCGAGGATGACCGGCTGCCGATCGTGCAGGTTCTTCATCGGGTCGCCGGCGGGCTCGGTGATGATGGTGCAACTGGTGATGTCGAGGTTGGAGTTGTAGGCCCACAGCCCTGCGAATGAGAACGGCGCGTGGCCGGGCAGATAGATGTGCCAAGGGTCCTTTTTGCCGTCGGCCGGCGAGATGGTCCATTCGTAGAATCCATCGGCGGGGGATCAGGCAACGCTTCGACTTGAATGCGTGTCGGAAGGCCGGGGCCGTATCGACGCCTTCGATCCTGGCGTTGAACATTGCCGCCTTGGGCATCTCTTTCGCCCAGCACGGTACGAGCCACCAACGGCCCTCACGGAGTTTGTGACTGCCGTTTTCGCCGGCGGTGATGAACGGGACTTCCTCGGTCGGCGCGATGTTGTAGCGAGGGGCGTCATTGCGGCCGGTCTCCGCCGGCGCCGTCAGCCGATAGAGCCGGTGGATCTCGGACCAAGTGAGGTATCGGGTGAAGCGGCCGCACATGTTCAATAGACCAGTTCAAGCATGAGATAGTTGTCCGGCACAGCATCAGGAGGCCAATTGGCGCAGCATGCAGCGATAGCGGCCTTGTTGGCCGCCATCCCAATACTTGCGGCATCGTCCTCTTCCGCTGTGGGCTCTTCATCGGCAGCAAAGCTGGCGTCGTCCCAGTCTTCCAAGGCGAACATTCCATCTGCGGCTTGCTGGGCCGAAATGCCAGCCGCAGTGAACACGGCCTTAGCCGCCTCGACGCCGCTCGAAGCGCCTTTGATCTCCAAGCGAAGCTGCATTATTCGCCTCCTGTGGCTATCCTGCCGACAGTGAACAAAATGAGAACCTGAGAGTCAATCCCCTCTTGACCTGACAGGAATATGTTCCTTATTCCTGAATGCATCTATGCAAGGAAAGCTATGGGAAAGCGCCAAAGCGCGCCGGCCGGCGAAGCTATGTCGGAATTGGAACTTGCTGCTCAACAGGCAATCGAGGCGGCGGGTGGTGACGCCGTGGTCGCATTGCTGAAGGTGCTAGCGAGAAACTTGGAGATCGAGCGCGAACTGGCGCTGTCGCGCGCGGCTGTCTCAACGGGCTTTTCCCGCGGTGGCACAAGGCACGTACATAAATGGCGGACACGGCTGAGGACAATTTCCGGATCGAGGTTTGGGATAGAGAGGAGAAGACCCACCTCGAAACAATATCCCGATCACCAGATGCCATGGTCAGCCAGGCGGCTTGGCAAGCCGCGATCCGTCGCCGCCCAGGAATGTTGCTGATCCACTACAACAGCCGACACGTCATGGAGAAGATTATTACGCCGGGTGAGGTCAAGATCCCGCCCCAGACGATTATCGACGGCAGCATTCATGCCGGGCTGGATGTCGCACTTGGTGACTTGCGCTCATGGCACTGGCTGCGGGCCTATTGCACAAAATGCTCGCATCACGCGACGGTAAAGCCGGAAGGGCTGATCAGGCGGTACGGTAGGGATGCCTTGTTCAGCTCGGTCGAGCGAGCGCTTTTCTGCACGAGCTGCGATCGCGGCGGGCCGGTTCGGCTCGAGGTCCACAGCCTGCCGCGAAACTAGAGGAATTATTAAATGCATGGCCACACGACAACTCGTGAAACTCTTCAAAATTGCCGGGAAAAGTGTGGGCCAGATATCGCACGACCCTTGAATTATCCATCAGCCGGTCAAAAAAGCGGCCGGCTGCCAGCAGTTCTAGGCTCACGGAGCCACGTCGCTCCACGGCGCTCAAAAACTCACTGCTTAGCTCGCCAAGTTCAGGCGTCATCGCGCCCAGTTGGTCTTCAGACACGTTGGCAATCATCGCCGGATCGAAACCCTCGGCCAGCAGCGAGCGCGGCGTAAAAGCGACAAGGATCTTTGCGTACGTGAACGTGACCCGCTCCATAGCAACCATCAGTCGGGCAATTTCCAATTGCCTGACGGGAATCACATGCCGCAGCAAACCGAAGATTTTCACCTTCACAGGGTAGTCTTGGAGGAAATCGAGGACGTCCGGGCAAATCCCGCTGACAGAATGACGGCCTGCATTCTTGCTAGGAAAGGGCTTGCTGGCACGCGCTGCTGCACCCGGTTCGTACATCGCGCCTTGCAACCTCTCGGCCAAGAATTTTGGTATGGTGGCAAGCCCCTCGGACACCAGCAATGAGTGAAACCTTTTATCACTCATTATCAGACGAAGCGCTTCGACCAGACTACTCAAGCGCTGTTCTGTTACCACAGTTTCTCTTATAAAATTTCGCTTGCGTGTGCACTCCGCTTCATAAGCTGCTATGAGTTTTGGCGCGAATAGCTTCTCCCTTGACCCTGGTTGATCGGCAGCAATACTACGGGCGTGTCTCTGCTCGCTGGTTTGCAAAGCATTGTAAGCGGCCTCGCTGGTCATAGGATGCTTCGGACTCACACTACGTTCTCTGCACCTGCTCGCTCCGCCAGCATGATAAGCGGGCTGAGCGTGGGAAAAAGGTAGGTGTCCAGTTGTGCGCCATTGTTAGCGCGCAGCTCCGATTTGCCGACGATTTTAGATACAGGGGCAATCAGATAGTCCCGGATGACAAGGTCACCCGGACTCATCCTGATCAGGACGAAAATGTCGGGCTGTGACTGGTGCTTGTTATTCAGAGACCAAACGGGATATCCGAATACGGAAGCACCGCAACGTGCGATTTCGATCGCAACAGTGATCTCATCGTTGATCCGGAGGATGCCGGTTTCTAGGTCATAAGTCGCCTGTCCGCTAGTCCTCCCGATCGCGACCAATAGGTCATCAATTGCCTTCAAACGCACCGTCTTCAGCCGCTTTTTCGCGGCGATGATCTGGCAGTTCCTAGGCAACCGATATCCAACGAATTCGTAGAGTTCCAGAAGGCTTCCGAAACGTTCGAAGTAGAGGCTAGCTGCGGGGCACTCGGGTGCAGCGTCAATAATCGCGGTCGACAACGCGCCACGGCGCGCGAGGACTTTCTTGAGCGCAGCCAGCATCTCGTCGTTGTTTATACGCAAATAGAGTGTTTTGTGGATGAGTTGCGCCCTCTTGAATAGCTTGCGGTCAACAATCGGCTCAAATGCACCTTCCGTGCGCACCCACTGTTCGGGGGGATTGTTCACCGCCTTGCCTTTGAGCTTAGAGGAGCGCCGATTCCAGACGCTGTTGCCAATGTACGTTTCATTGGTCAGAACGGTGCGTACGCTTTCCCGCTTCCATGGGCGCCCAAGGTCAGTCATCACGCCGCGCTTATTCAACAGCCTTGCGATTTCAAGCTCTGTCTGGCGCGTTTTGACGAAGTGGCTGAAAATCCATTGTACCGTCGCGATCTCGTCTGGCGGCCCAGGCACTACGATTACTCGGTCGGTGTGCATGCTCTTTTGTTCGCGCTTTGAAAGGATTAATTTGGGGCGTCCCGAATCGTCGACCAGCAGGCGTCTTAGGCCGAGGCCCGGCTTACTACCCTGGCGGAACCCCATCCGGACCAGCCTTGCCTGGCCGATGAATGTCTTTTGCGAGAGCATGCGACTGTGCTCAGCCGCCATGCTGCGCTTTATCGCCTTCAGCACGTCTGATCCGATGCTGCCATCGTTGGCGAACTGCTCTGCGCAAAATTCGATTCGTACGCCAGCCATCTGGCATCGGTACTCATAAACGGCGCTCTCATCGATATTCTGGAACCGTCCCCAGCGGCTGACATCGTAAACCACAACCGTTTCGAAACCGGCTCTCCCGCTCTCGACATCGGCTAGCAACTGCTGAAGGCCGGGACGGCCTCCGAGATTGAGACCACTGCGACCAGCGTCCTTGTAGGTGGCGACGATGTCGTAGCCCATGATATCCGCGTAGTCGCGTATGGCATCCCTTTGGTTGTCGATAGAATAGGTCTGGTTTTCCGTCGACATGCGCAGATATTGGGCCGCACGCACTGCGCCCCTACCTGAAGGAGCTTTTTGGGTCGGTACAACCTTGTCCATCGCTTGCTTGCGCCCCTGCCGATCGGACATGCTAACGATCATCGGCCTGAGGTTTGGTTCAAAATACCTCTCCAGTTTATGTCGAATGCCTGGCTTTTCTGGTTGGACCCTTTCAACTGTCGTAAACGCTGACTCACTTCGTGAGAGCGCGTGCCCCCGTTCCGCCGCAATGCGACCGCACGGACGGTCGATAGGATTTCAGACTTTTAAGGGAGACCTCCATGACCTTTCACAAAGCGATAGCCGCAGTGCTGATGACCGCAGCACTGGCAGGCTGCGCGCAGACCGAAGGCCAGCAGCGGGCCGGAACCGGCGCGCTGATCGGCGGCGCCGGCGGCGCCCTTGTCGGCCAAGCCATTGGCGGCAACACCGAAAGCACGCTCATCGGCGCCGGCGCCGGCGCGTTGCTGGGCGCCGTTGTCGGCAGCTCCACCACGCCGCAGCGTCGTGGCGAACAGATGTGCCGCTATCAGGACCGCAGCGGCCGCATCTACACCGCCCCTTGCGACGACCGCTATTACAACGGCGATTACTAAGCGGTTATCGCCGGCCCCGTCTTAACTCAGTCAGCGCCGCTTCGAGGAGCGGCGCATATCGATGTCATTTTTTGCCCACTTCTTTGGGCTAGACTGTTCCTCGCGGCGGGCTTTGGAGGAGGTCGATGTGACGACAAGCCTTGCCGCCCTGAAAAGCCAAAGCAAACGCGCCGTAAAACGGCTCATCGGCTATGATTCCCGCAACTGGCTGCGTATCCGCCAGATCGAGGCGTTCACGCTCTTTCTAGAGGCCGGCAACCGCAAGGCCGCCGACGTGATCGAGATCTCGCCCGGCTGGAACCGCTATTGGCGGGCAATGTGCCCCAATTACCGCTCGGTCGATTTCCCCGCCTTCGACATCTGCAGGGATCGCACCGACGAGCAATATTCGATCGTCATCGCCGACCAGGTGCTGGAACATGTGCGGCGGCCTCACGCGGCAGTGCAAAACATCCACGCCATGACCCGGCCCGGCGGCTGGGCGATGGTGGCGACACCTTTCCTGTTTCGCGTTCACGCCAGGCCGCACGACTACAACCGATGGACCCCCGCCGGCCTTAAGCAGCTGATGGTCGAGGGCGGCTTCGCGGAAGCCAACGTCAAGGTCCACGGCTGGGGCAACAAAGCCTGCGCGAAGGCCCATATCGGCGGCCCGGTACGCGCCTATGGCCTGTGGCGGGATCTCAGCAACGACGAGGAATACCCGCTGATGGTCTGGGCGTTTGCGAAGAAGGAGTAGGCGAATAACCGCGAGCGATGAGGTAAGGCGCACATCTCACGAGCGATGTGACAGGAATATGTTCCTTTTTTAAAAGGATGGCGCACGAACCGATCGACACGCTGGGCAAGGCGACCCGGCACAACATGCCTGTGAAAGCGGAATGCAGCTGCGGCAACGTACGCTACTGCCGATCGGCCGATTTGATGGGTCTATGGCGGTGGCGCCGATCCGCAGACGCTGAAGTTCGATTGCAGCCGCTGCAAGCCACAGATCAAGATCACCCTGCTGGAGGTGCATCCGGAACATTTGCCCCGCCTGATGATCCACAAGCCGATGAAGGCCGACGGCAAGATCACCTGGTACACCGAGCGGTTTAGGGGATGACTAAGACACTCGCCGACACCTTGGCCGCCCGCGAAACCGTCTACGTGAATTGCGGGCACGCGATGTGCAGCAAATCAACAAGGCTCGACATCCGAACGCTGATAGACAGGCTTGGTCCTGACCACGGCTCGATGCATTGGGATCTTGTCGGACTCTTTGCATGCTCGGATTGCAAGGCGGCAGGGCGCGACCGCCGGCCGGTTTTCTTCACATGCATCCCTGACTACCAAGGCCCAGCAGCGGGAGCGAAATCGCGACCGGGAGCCGACTTTCGACCGGGCCAAGCCCGCTTGACGCGTAGGCACAACTCCACGATAGGCGCTTCTAGTTATCGGAAGAGGAAATGGCCGGCGCGGCGTCATGGTGTAATCGCGGATGGGGTGAAAGCGCGTGCGGCGACGATAGAAATCTCATTTGCTACGTCTCGACGATTTAAATGCCGATATCAAAACTCTATGAAAGTCAGCGTCGCAGCTAAACCAGTCAGCGCCTTCCCGGCTCCTGCCGAATTGCTGGTGATGGTCAAGACGTCACCAGGCTCAAAACCAAACGAGGCTTGCCCCGCGCTCATGCTGCTGTCTTTTGGAATGAAAGCCGTTAGCCCGGCGATAGTGTCAGTCGTCACAAGCGTCGTCGCGACGCCGGCACGGTACCGCCTCACAAGCAGGGTACGGTAGTTCGCTCCATCCGCCGTCGCGTCCGCGTTGACCGTGAACGCAGCCGCCGTGACCAAGCCGCGCCGATCGCAAGTGATCATTGGGAACACCACCGATCCGGTGGCGGCCAGGTCGCCCAGCCGAGCCGTAATCTTCTCGCCCTTAAATGAACTTGTGAATATCGCCCTGGATCGTGACGACGCCACGAACGCGGTTGTTCTTGCCCCACCGCAGCGAGTACGGCGAAGGTAGATATTCCCACTTCACCGCGCCGTTGATCGGCCGCCAGACCCCAGTGCCATCGGCAATGCGCTGATCCGTCCCGGCCGGGCCGCCTGCAGCGGCCGACACGCCGGCAACCATGCAGATGAAGTAAGCGCCGGCGCGGGACACGACATTGTCGACGACATATGCTGTTGACCCTGCCCACGCGGCTATTGCTGCTGTCCCATCATCAATGATGGAAAGTGCAGTGCCAGCCGGACCGCCTGCAGCGGCGGAACGGCCCTCGGCAATGGCGCGGTAGTAGTTGCCGCCGTTTGTCACCGTCGCACCGCGTTTGTAGAGCGTGCCAGCCGTCCAGGCGACGAACATGGTACTGTCGCCGTTGAGGTTAACCGCGCCCTCGATGTCGCAGTCATCGATAGAGGCGACGCCACCACGTCTACCAAGCTCAGTCAGCGTGAGATCGGTCGCAACTCCAGCGTTGTTGCCACGCGTGATCAGCCTGCGAATTTTGGCCCGCGATGGTGCCGCGATATAGAGGCCGCCCTTGTCTGATGCTTCGATCCGCAGCCCGTCGATATCAATATCCAGATCCGACCAGCCGATTTGATCGGCTGTCGCAGCTTGCGAGAAGCAGTAGACCGCGTGCGTGAAGCCGCAGATCGCCCGATAGGAGGTAATGTCTTTCAGCTTGAGATTGACCGCCTCTCGGATGTCGAAATAGCCGTGATCGTCAAGCGTGATGTTTTGCAAGGTGATGTCTTGCACCGGCCCCGTGCCGGCATGGTTGCCGGCCGCCCAATCCCAGCCGATGTAAAAGGCAGGAACCACGGCGGAGCCAATTGCCGAACCGCTGATGTTGGACAGCACGATGCGCTTGGCCACCTGAAAATTCCGCACCAGGCTATTGGCGACATACTCCGCGTAAGTGTCCGGCGTCGTCGTCTTGTAGTTGACCGTTGCGATGTTGCCGGTGTTGAACACAGAGAAATCGCCAATCGAGGCGTCCACCTGTTCGTTGACGTCGATGCACTGATTTGCGCGCGAAACCGATTGAAAGACGCCGCCCCGGATCACGACGCGCTGACTTGTGCCGTCCAGGTCGATCGCCTCCGAGAAATTCTCAAACAGGAAGTTCGTCATAACGAAGTTTTCGACATAGCGGATATTGAAACCACCCGTTACTTTCTGGTGTCTATGGCCGTGTATCTGGACGTTTTTGCTGTTCTGGATATGCGTGAAATAGCCCCGCCGAGCACCGCTCGATACGGCTTTCGTGTTGAGTAAGCGCAGCCCGTCGACGCCGACCGCATAGAGAAACCGTTGATTGCTGTTCGTCGCGTCCGCATCGTTCTCCGCGTCGAAGGTCAGGCCGTCGAATGTGATGTTCTTGCGCGCACCAACCGTCATGTTTTTGTTAGTTGAAAACACTGGCTGGAGATCGTTGGCGATAACGCCCGCGCGACTGACGCCATGCAGCACCGTTTCGCGCCCGGTGAACGTCACGCTGTCTAGGGTCAGGGCCACCGCGCGATAAACGTTGAAAGCGGTATTGCCAAGGTGAACGAAGAAACCGCACCGGGCACAAGCCGGTAGTTCCCGCAGGAAGGTCGACGCCGCCGATCCCCAGATTGTGCGCCGCCTGCACTGCCGGAGCATCGTCCGCCACGTTGTTCTTGCGCGCACCCTTTTGCGAAGCGGTCGGCGTGTCCGACAAGGTGTAGCCGACAAGCGTGACGTGATCGCTCAAGGTAATGACCAGGTCGCCGGCGGGGGTTCCAGTTTTTCGATATACGCCACCGCTGCCAGCTACTTGGTTGGTGTCGTAGAATGCCGTCCGTATGTAGTCGGGCGCGGCCACCGGGGAGAAGGCCTCTGCCGTCGCCTTCGTTGCGAATTGCAGGTCCAGCACCGTTGCACCGCTGGGGCCGGTCGGCCCTGTTGGCCCCGGAGGTCCGACAGCGGCCATGAGATCGCGTGTCGCTTCGGAGAGGCTATCGGGGGTGACCTTGCCGTTCGGCAGCGCGCCGTCGGAGCCCGACGCCGGTTGCGGAGCTAACAACGCTGACGCCGGCCGTGAACCCGAAGAAGTCGATATTTCCGGATTACATCATAAGTTTGGAAGACGGTCGCAAATTCAAATCGATGAAGCGCCATCTAGGTTTGCTTGGGATGACGCCCGAACAGTACCGCACGAAATGGGGTTTGCCTCGCGACTACCCCATGGTGGCGCCAAGCTATGCCGCACAGCGATCGAAGTTGGCAAAGTCGATAGGGCTAGGGCTAAAGCCTGCCACGAAGGATCCCGCCAAGAAAGCGCCGGCCAAGAAGCCAGCCCCAAAAGGGTATCAAGGCTAAAGGCGCAAAGCGCAATCTCACAAGGAACGCGTAAAGCGAAGCTGGGGCTTCGTATCTCCGTCATGCAACGCCTAGGGGTGTCACCTTACCCACAGGCTGGGCACGGCGAGCAACGCAGTCGCCGGAGAACCGTCTAACCACAACTTACATTAGGGATCTCTTGCAGATCAGCCTTATCTGGGGTATCTAATGGCGGGGGTGGTGTTATATGTACTGGACAATGTTGTTTCTCGGGATGGGTTGCATTATGGCCTTGTTTGGCCTCTTGGCTCTCAGTGGCCTGGTGGGCGACCCGGGTGCTCACAGGTTCAAGTCCCACAAGGACAAGCCGAACTAGTCAGCTTCCGCGCTACTTGTTTTTAACGACCGACAAGATTGTTGGATCGACATCGAATATCTTGCGGGCCCGCGCTGAGAAGAAACCTACCTGAAGCGCATTGCAAAACGCCGCGGCCGACGCGAGTAAAAGCGGGCCCCCCATCAGAACGCCAGCCGTACACAATACGACGGTTGCGAGGCCAGTACCCAAGGTAATGCGAAAAGCAAACTTTTCGTCGCCTAACACCATCAACAAAACTCCTGACGATCCGCCGAGAACATGGCAAACTTGGCCGCAGCCTAAGATCAGTGCTATCCATAAAGAACTTTCGTAGTGTGGGTTCCAAATCTGAACAGCGGCATAGCCAAGAGTCACCAACCCAAAATACATTAGGCAGGTCAGAAGCGTCGAAACACAAACCAATGTCCTGAGAGATCGCTGAAGTCCCGCGCGGTCACCCAGCGTCCAATGCTGAACCGCAGAAGGGGCAAAGGCGGAATTTGCGATGCTGAGCGGCATGATCAGTACCGTCGAAATCCTCAAGGCGACACCATATTGCGCAACTTCCGAGAAGCTAGTGAAGAGCGTCAGCAGAACCATGTCGATCTGAGATAGACCGAACAACATCAGGGTTGTTGCGAGATTCGGCAGAGTGCGAAGGATAATCGCTCGTAGGTTTGTCTCCACGTTTGCGGGCTCAGTCCAGCGGCGCGACATCACAAAAATGCTAAAAGCGCCGAAACCCGCTGCCATCGCGAAGCCGACCAAACTACATAATAGTACTTGATGAAGGGTGACGCTGCTGTGTGTCACTAGGGCAAACGCGAGGAAGAGGGCCACAATGGCACTGGGGAAGGCCATGAGGAAAGCCGAACTCCGAATCGAGTGAACCGCTCGAAGCAGTTCGACTTGGACAGACCCCAAAGCTGCGCAAGGAATGGCTACGGCGACTATCGGCAAAATTTCTCCCCATTCGTTGCCTCCGCCGCTTCTTATCCAATGTTCTGCAAGCCAGAATGCCAGCGCTGTGATGAGGCCGAAAGAGACAACCAGTCCCTGAATCCTAACTATAAGATCCCGCGCTCGTCCAAAGTCTCCTTTCGCGGTCGCGGCCGAGACAAGCGCCGGCACGGTAAATGTGAGGCCCAATTGAACCAGGATCGCAAATCCTGAGGTGAGGATCTGAGCAATGAAATAGATGCCGACTTTGTCTGGAGGCAAGGCAAGAGGAAGGAGCAAGGAGCTCGCAAGACCTGCAGCCAGTATGCCAACGCGGCCGGCGGCAGCGGCGCCACTAGCACGCCATATCGAGGGCGCGGAAGCGACCGGAAGATCAACGGAGATGGGGTCGCTCATTGGGAGGCGCTCGGCTATCCCGGGGACAAAGGGACGAACAGTTGGGAGTAATTGTGGCGTCTGCATGATTGGGCGCCCAATTGCAGTGAATTGGAGCCGGGGTTAGTCCACAAAATGGCGCGCCCACTCTGTCTGGATAAAGTGACCCTTCAGTTCGGCGTAGTTCGAGATGATCTCAGATTGGGCGCCAGTTCTCTGCCTTTTGAAACGGCTTTCGAGAGGTGCATCGCGCAAATTCAGAAATTCCAGGCAGCGCAATACGCCAGAGCCGTCGATCAGCTGTTCATATGTTACATGCAAATTGGGAAATTCACTCGCTATTCTACGCAAAGCGGAGTTGTCGCTTGTCCATTTCTCAAAAGCGGTCAATACTTCAGTTGGATCTACGTAAAAATCATTTATTTTTGTCGGCCCGTAATCCGATCTCCACGAATTATTTAGGGCCGCAAGTCTGTACGAAATATATTGGTCCAACAGGTTGTCGCGTGACAAGCGGACAATCTTGTATCCGAACCTCTTGAATGCTTCAACCGCGTCAGTATGCTCCAGCAGAGACAGGTAGGGCATTTTGAAACCGGTGACCCTGCTACCCTTTTTGTGGAGCATCTTCTCAAGATAGCTAGCCACGTCCTTCTGACGGGAGTTTCTGAAAGATATTGTGCGCCGCCTGACCAAGTCGGCGATTAAGCGCGCCGTCGGTGAGAATAGCTCGCCTTCGCACGTTGCATCTGGGTGAGAGTCAAGCAAAGCCTGGAGATAGCTGGACCCCTGTCTCCCCACAAACAAAATCGCGAAAAATGTATGATCAGTCATTGGCAGATAATTGCTACACCGTTCAAAGGCCCATTCATCCTAGACGTCTAGCACCATCCCGAGTATTTGACAGGGCGTAGGATGATTGGATGGATATTTTGCACATCAAATCAGAAACCCAGTGCCTCTATGGGCAACGGCCGAAGCTATTAGCGAGGAACTCGCCGATAAGGCCGCGTGGCTGCACGTCTTACGCGCTGCCTAGACCCATTAACTGCCTGTATTCCGACTCCTTGGCACGATTGCAAAAGCACGCGGACAGTTCGACATGACGGATAAGCCGGGAGAGATGACGCGCAGTTTGGCTTCAGAGGGGGATGCGAGTGATGTCCCGAAAATCGCTCAACAGGAATCCGTGCTCGTCTTCGAATCTTTTGAAGAAACAGCGGCCTTTAAGCTAGGCTGCGCGCTTAGTTCCATCGCAGTGCGCGAACAGGCCGGGATCGTTATCGACATTCGGCTCTGGGATCGTCAATTATTCTACGCCGCGCTTCCGACATCAACGGCGTCGAATGGTGAATGGGCACGGCGCAAGCTTAACGTAGTCAAGCTCTTTCACAAGAGCAGCTATCTCTTAGCCCTACAGCAGCAACGTGAGGATCGCACTTTCCCTCCCGGATACGGTCTGGATCCACAGGATTTCGTTCTAGCCGGCGGGGCTTTTCCAATCCGGGTCAAAGGGGTGGGCGTGATTGGAGCGATTGCGGTGTCTGGCCTCAGTCAACGCAGTGACCATAACCTCGCAGTAGCAGGTCTATGCGAGCACCTTGGAAAGGATGCCAACCTTTTGTCCCTCGGTCCCGAGACATGGAACTAGTCTCTGTTGGCTGCATTCCGTCGTTCCCGCATACGCACCGATACTGGGGCAAACGCGCACCGGGCTATCAGGAGAGCGTGGCTTACGGCTTTGCGAGATAGCAGTGTCCGCGGGTGCCTGGCTGCTGCCAATAATCGTTGAACGGCAACAGCTACGCGTCCCGAACGCCCATGGATCGCAGCCGACAGTAAATTAGCGTTTGCCCTAGTCTCACGCTCCCATTTGCGGAGTTCATCGGGAAGATCCTTCCGTCGGAAGAACGTCTCAATCATGCGCTGCGGTTCTTCTCCACGTTCAAATGGCACAGCTCGGTAGGTGGTCGACGCGCTATGCATACGGAATTCCGCGAGAACCTCTGGCACATGGTAAAAATTACCTTCCAATGCCAAGCGCAGGAAAAAGTCGAGGTCAGGAATCTGCCGAAGGTCCTCTCGCCAGTAACCAGCTCGTTCATAAGCCTCACGTCGAAAAAAGGCCCCAGGGCCCGGCAGGCAGTGCAGGTGTGCGTAGAGAGCACGACGCGAAAATTCCGGCGGCTGTAAGGTCGACCTGAGAGTTGAATGCTCGTCGATAATGTCGAAGTCGGGGTAAACCAAAACTACATCAGTGCGAGCCGACAATTCCTCCACGCAGCGCCGAACAGCTGTTGGGCGCAGACGATCGTCTGCGCTTAGATAGCCGAGGATGTCCCCCGTGCTCATTGCCCATCCTGTGGTCATGGCCGCACTCTGGCCAGCGTTCACTTGACGGTGCAATTTAATTTCAGGACCATAATTCGAGACGAGATCGCTTGTGCCGTCAGTTGAACCGTCATCTACAACTATGATCTCCAAGTTTGGATAGTCTTGGGCCAAGAGGCTTTCGATTGTTTCCGCGATGTAGTCTGTCGCATTATATGCTGGGACCACGAGCGACACTTGGGGACCTCTTATCAACGGTCCTCTCCGGTGCGCTTGATCGTCGTCGACAGGGCCTCGATCGCCGGTTGAGTTTGTGGCGTATCTACGACGACGTTTGCGGGAGCCCCCCTTTTTGCGATTAATTCTTCAAAGCGAGAAATCAGCTTGTCTACAATCGAAGGCCAGGCAAAAGTCTCCACTATATAAGATCTAAGCGCTCGTCCCTTCGACGGTAGATCACCACGTTCGGCCAGCATCGAGTGAAGCCCTCCATACAAGCCCTCAACAGTTGCCGGTACGACGTATCCACCACCCACCGTCTCGACTTCATCAAACCCACACTGGTCAGTGAGAAGAACAGGCGTGCCAACGATCCCAGCTTCCAGCGCCACGAGTGACATCGCCTCAGCTCGGGAAGGCACGACCAGGAAAAGCGCGCGTCTATATGCCTCGCTCCGTGCGCTCTCGCCTAGATGCCCCGTGAAGACAACCCGGTCGGCGAGGTGGTGCGCATTAACAAAGGATTCCAACGATACGCGCATGCCAAAGTCTGGACCTGCTACTACCAACCCGATATCCGGATATTCCTGACTCATCTTCTCAAACGCGCTTATAAGAAGATCGGGGCCTTTCACTTCGGCTAGTCGGCCGACGAAAAGGACATACGGCCCATTTAGTCCAGTCTCCATCGCTTCAGCTGCTAAAGGTTGTTCCTCAACCCCGTTTGGAACCACGATGACATTGTCTTCTGGCGATTTGAACCGCTCGAGTATCTGACGGCGCTCCAGGGGGGTGACCGCAATCAGCGTCGCTGCATTCCGAACCATCCGCTTTCCAAAGGCGATGTGGAAGAGATACGGGATCGGCCTAGGGTGATTGAGACCGACAAACTCCCCCGCAGCGCTGAAAGTATAAGGCTTCCCGAGCCATCGCGCGAGAAACGCTGTCGCGACCGACAGGAAGTTCCAGTACCCGAGAATATGAATGACATCAGCGTTTCGAACGCTGCGCATTAGCCTAAACGGATTGATTGTCGGGACCGAGAAGCGGAGACGCATCGCACCCGTAATATAAACTTGCATGTTCCTACCATGCAGTTGCTCGACGAGATCCCCGCCTTGCATAGTGACGATCTCGCAACGATGTCCTCTTTGCGTCAGATGGCTAGCAAGCCGCCTTGTTCGCTCTGCTGTGCCTCCTCCTTTTTGGGAATCGAGTGAAACTGTAGTCAGGAGGATATTCATGCGCCCGACATCCGAGTCACCCTCGCAAGATCACTGGCGTAGTTGTCCAGCCTGCTGGTGAACGCCTCGGAGACTAGCCCTAATTCCGTGGCCCTGATTGCAGAGAAGCGCCGGTCAATAGCGTGCGCCGGAAGCCCCCTCAGACGTAACAAGAATCTAAGGAAGAATCTTGGTGAGGTTGGTCCAAATTTCGGGAATTCTCGGCCGAATGCCAGGGCGAAGCGATCCTGGACAAACGCGAAATTGTTATTCGGATCGGAATCATCGGTAACTAGGACGATCTGTGAGCCATGGATTTTCCGGTCGAACGCCAATTTGACAAGTGCCTGTGCAACAGTCTCCACACTCACCAGGTGCATTCGTCTTTCACCGTAAAGAGCACGGCGGAGCGCAATCTTCCATGATGGGGCTTGTTTCATCTCCTCCGCCAAAGTGACGAGATTGCGTCCGCCGCATCCGAAAATAGCTCCCAGCCGCAACACAATCGTCTCGGCGAACGAGCCTGTCAGAATTGCCTCACCTATAAGATGCTCTTGCTCATAAGGCGACAACGCGCATGGCAATGTGGCTTCGTCGATTTGCCGGTCGCGTACCCCTGCGTAAACGTCAATGCTGCTAGCATGAATACAACGGGAAATACCGGCGTCACGAAATGTCGACTGCAAGCTCCGCAATACGGTAGGGTACCAACCGGTGCCGTCGGGGCGTAATAAGTTGATCATCACGTCGTAACCGCTCAAGGCGGCCAACATCTCGGCAGAATCTTCCAAATCGGCCTTTTTGACATTCACGCCGGCTTGATTGAGCCATTCTGGTTCCGAACGATGCACAATGAACCGGCTGGGTGGGAAGGCCGGATTGGCCAACAGCCGCGCTAGGGCCTCACCAACGAACCCGGTTCCCCCGAGCACTACCACGCGCGGACCGGTGTCACATTGCTTGTAGGTCATTCGGGCTGACTTCGAAAAAGGGCAGCGAATCGAGCCAATTTATGAGACGAGGCACAAGCCAATTCGCAATTCGCAGGGCTATATCATGGGGATTGCTTCTCATACAACGAATTGCGTCGCCGGCTGCGTGTATTATGGGGAAGAATCGCGATTCGTGGCGCAGAGGGTTTGGTCATGCTTGCCGCATGTCGGTATTTGGTCTCCGCGAGCATTGAAGTAAAGGGTTGATATGAGCCAATCTCAAAAGATTCAGCCATCCCGAGCAAATGTGCCTGGAAACGCGATTCTCTTGGGAGTTGCGCTGCTTGTTGCCTCAATGGGCTTCGTCCTTCTAGCCACCTATCCCGGCCAGTCGAAACTGATTCTCCTCTGGTTCTATGCATCGGGCTGCGCTGCCGTCTTCATCCCGCTCTGGCGTCCGTCCTCCTTTTTCGTGTTTCTGCTGTCGTCATTCCTTTTTGTAGGATTCATTGCAAAAGCGGTCGCTAATTTCGTATTTGGCATCGCGCTCATCGAGCCTACCAGCACATTCAGGACTGAGTGGGATCAGGCACTTGCTTTCGCAGCTAGTGGCTTTTCAGGGGTGTGCGCGGCTGGATTGGCCGCATCGTTTTATCCCGCGTTCAAGGAAATTCGGAAGGCGGTAGCGCCTCCTTTCGTGTCGAAATTTGTCGTCGTCGCGTTTGCAAGTTTGATTGCCGTTTCTATCGGGCTGTATTGGGCCAATTACTCATTTCACATTATACGGATTGGTTTCCCCTTGGGCATTAACATCAACCCCCGCCTGTATGCGGTCGCGGCCTTCGTGATCGCATGGGGGGCTCTTTTGGGAGGCCTAACCTTGGCACTGTGGCTGGTCGAACTACGCGACTGGTCGTATTCAGTGTTGATCTACGTAGCAGTGTTTCTTGGGCTGCTCGCATCGCTCTCGATGGGAAGCCGCATCCAGTTGCTTCTCTATGTTCTCGCCGCATTCGCGGTCGTCGTCTTACGACGTCGCGATGTGAGGAGTTGGGTTGCGATCGCAGTTGCCATGGGTCTCAGCGGATTTGTTTTTGCAGGCTCGCTTGCAGTAGTTAGCCTTGAACGCACTTTCGATTTCTCGATCAGCACCGCACAGACACAAGGCGTTCCACAGCAGCCGTCAGGCGTTGTTCCACAGCAGCCGACAGGCATCGGAAAAACTCTGGCACCGTCGCCCGACTCCTCGGCGCCTCCGGCTGCGACGATAATAGACAAGGTTGACGCAGTCAGAGGTGATCGTTTCGCCCTAGCCGGTCTCTACCGTCAACTGCGCAATCTCGCGGTCATGCGCTGGGTTGGACTTGAAGGGACGATGACGGCCGCGGCAAATCTTGACCATCTTGGAGGCGATTTGTTCTTGCATGTGATCAAAGAAGACCCAGCCGCTGGCGCCCAAGCGATCTACCAAAAAATGTCCGGTGACCGGTACGGAAAGGTCCAATATTATACCTTCCTCACGTTGCCAGGCCCCATTGGGGTGGCCAGCCTTTCAGGGTCGATAATCGTCGTCTCGGTATTCATGTTCTTTCTGACAATAGCTGGCCATTCGATCGAATGGTTGGCTGCCTGGGTCACACAAAATGTCGCCTCTGCGGCGGTGACAGGTGTCTCGTTAGCCTACTTACTCGTCCAAATGGGGTTCCCGTGGACTTTGTTCATTTACGCGATCGAATTGGTCCTGTCGGTGCTTTTCGTCGGTGCCGTTTGGTACATAGTTGATTGGCTGGCTACGGGTAGGCGGGCGGTTACCGCGAAAGTGTGAGGAATCTGCCGTATCAGATTTAGTTGGGCTGAGTTCCTGCCTTGCACTAGACGATGGCGGGCCGGAATGCGGCGGACGGCTTTCGCTCAGAGCTGCGGGGAGACGAAGGCACGATTGCGGTCAGACGGCGCCAGGTTCGTGTTTCCTCCAGACCCGCCTGTTGATGAAGTCCGTGTAACTTAGAACGATCCGCAGCACCTTTTCGGATACATTGTCGGAGCTATAGTCAGTCGGCAAACGCAAGGTCCGCATCGCGCCTCGTGACTGAGTCTCCAATATCTTAAGCCCGTCAAAAACGCGCTCTATGTCCAGGCCAACCATCATCACTGAGGTCTCTTCGAAGCCTTCGGGGCGCTCATGTACCTCGCGCAGATTGAGGGCGGGAAAGTTCAGGATCGCGCTTTCCTCAGTTATCGTGCCGCTATCCGAAAGCACGGCTCGAGCCGAACACTGGAGCCTAATATAGTCGAAGAACCCAAACGGTTTTTTAAACCTGACATTTTCATGGCAGCTGGCACCAAGCGCGTCCAAACGTTTTCTCGTGCGAGGATGGGTCGAAACGATGACTGGCTCCTGATATCGCTCGGCAATCCCATTGAGGACATTAAGCAGCTTCCTTAGCCGCTCGGGCGAATCCACATTTTCCTCGCGATGAGCACTGACTACGAAGAAATGTTCTGCCGTCAAGCCGAGATTGCTGACCGCCGCCGAGGCTTCGATTCCGCTTCTGTAGTGCTCGAGCACCTCGCGCATCGGACTGCCGGTAACAATTACCTGGTCGGGTGGGAGGCCTTCTCGCAGTAGGTAGTCACGAGCAATCTGGCTATAGGTCAGATTGACATCCGCGGTATGGTCCACAATTCGGCGGTTAATCTCCTCTGGAACACGGAAATCGAAGCAACGATTTCCGGCCTCCATGTGGAAGATGGGCACCTTCCGCCGTTTGGCCGCAATCGCCGCCAAACAGCTATTCGTGTCACCCAAAATCAGCAGTGCGTCGGGGCGATGACTCTCGATCGCCTGATCAGCCGCGATGATGACTTTCCCAATTGTCTCCGCAGCAGAAGCACCTGCAGCTTCGAGGAAGACGTTGGGCGGCCGAATGCCCAACTGCGAAAAGAAGACCTCATTCAGCTCATAATCATAGTTCTGGCCACTATGAACGAGCACGTGATCGAAATTGGCATCGAACTTTTCAATGACCCTGGACAGCCGAATAATCTCTGGCCGAGTCCCAACAATGGTCATGACCTTAAGCACGGAGCGCCCCTTTAAGGATGTCCAACTGCGATAGCAGTGCCTTGACCTGACCAACATCGAGGCGAACGGTGTTGTGAGATGTGTAGTCCTCCAGCTCTGAAACCATTCGCTCGCCTTCAACGAAATATTTGTCGTAGTTCAGATCCCGAGAATCGGCCGGAATCCGGTAATAATTGCCTAGGTCCTCCGCACGCACCATTTCCTCGCGCGACACCAAAGTTTCGAAAAGCTTCTCACCATGACGAGTCCCGATGATTTTCACCGGATTGTCCCGTTCGAATAGTTCCTGCATCGCCTCAGCCAGAACCCCCACGGTAGAAGCGGGTGCCTTCTGAACAAATATATCGCCCGACCGTGCGTGCTCGAATGCATAAAGCACTAAGTCGACTGATTCATCGAGCGACATCAAGAAACGTGTCATGTTGGGATCGGTTAATGTCAGGGGCTTGCCGCCTAGCAGTTGGTCAAGGAAGAGGGGGATCACTGAGCCGCGGGACGCCATGACGTTGCCGTAACGGGTGGCGCAGACGACGGTGCGAACAGAATCGCTGACTCGCGATTTCGCGATCATAACTTTTTCCATTAACGCCTTTGACATACCCATAGCGTTTACAGGGTATACAGCCTTGTCAGTGCTAAGCACCACGCAACGCTGGACGCGATGACTGATCGCAGCGCGAAGCACGTTTTCAGCGCCGAGAACATTCGTTTTGATCGCCTCCATTGGGTAAAATTCGCAAGACGGCACTTGCTTGAGCGCCGCAGCGTGGAAGATGTAGTCGGCTCCGCGAACTGCATCATCGACAGCGTGATAATCGCGTACATCACCAATATAAAATTTTAAGCGATCGTCCGGCAACGACAGGCGCATATCCTCCTGCTTTTTTTCGTCCCGGCTAAAGATACGGATTTCTGCGAAGTCCGTTTTGAGGAATCGAGCCAGCACAGCGTTGCCAAAAGAGCCGGTGCCCCCAGTAATCAAAAGGGTTTTGTTGGAAAACATTAACGTCTCGCTCGAGGATGTTTAGCCAAAGTCATACATGGATCGGATTAGAACGGGCCAGTCGGGAGGGCGGTACCCGGTAGCGTTCTGGAAACGAGATGAATTTAATGACCGGTCAATCACCAACTGGTCGTCCGGAACGATTTGGGTCTTTTTGCCGTAGACCTCGGCTATGATTCTGAGGAGATCATACTTGCTGATTGGATCTGACGACACATGGTACACGCCGGTGAGTTTGATATTTGGCAGGACGAAATCGCGAATGATCCTGGCGAGTTCCACGGTAGGCAGTCCGGAAAATATGGCTCGGGTGAACCCTTTAACGTCAGCCTGTTGGCTCAAAAACCAGTCGACCAAGCCGTGTGAAGTGTTCAACTCGCGGCCGATTATCGAAGTCCGAAGGGTTATCGCGTTCTCACAAACTACTTCGCCCAGCAGCTTGCTCCGCCCGTATAAATCATCAGCATTGGGCCGGGCACTTTCGCTGTAGTTCCCGGCCGCACCGTCAAAGACACAATCGGTACTGATATGAACGAGACGAGCCCTCGCGACTGCGCAGAGGCGTGCCAGCCGATGCGGCAAAACTGCATTGATTGGAATTGCGGCGAGAGGGTCATTCACAGATGACATCTGCTTGACAAGCCCAATGCAATTTATGACCACATCCGGATTTGCCACCGCGAAAATCTTGCTTAGACCATCAAAATTCTCGACGTCGCCTGTGTCGATCAGCGTCGCCCGACTTTCTGGAAAAACAGGATGCAGATTATTTGAACGGGTGGAGCCAAAAACTACGTAGCCTTCGCTGTTCGCAAAGAATCTGAAAACTGCATTGCCCAGCATGCCCGAGGCACCGAGGACAAGGATTCTGGGGTGCGTCGATTGAGCCATGGTATCTCTCGCTATCTCCGTGATGCTCGTCGCTCCCTTAAAGCCCGACGGAAATGTTCGACTAAATCAAGAGCGAGTGGACCAGGTGCGAAATGCTGATTGAAATATTCACGCCCCGCGGTACCCATCGCCTCCCGCGTTTCTCTTGGGAGGCCCTTCAATCGTATGATTGCCTCTGCCAGGGCTATGCTGTCTTCGGCTGGCACAACTAGGCCCGCCTTGGCCTCGCTTACGATATCGGCCGCCTCGCCATCAAGGCACGCCAAGATGGGGCGCCCAGCTGCTAAGTATGTCGGGAGTTTGCTCGGCACCGTCAAACCTAAACCCTTTGCCCTGTTAAGTGTGACTAGGAGAGCAGAGGCCTGTGCAAATACCGCCGGCATCGCCTCTTGCGGAAATCGTCCTACTAGCATGACATTGGTGAGATGAAGTCGCTCAATTTCGGTCCTGAGCCACTCAGACCGGCTTCCACTTCCAACAAGCACGATGTTGATCTCGGGATCTGATATTCGGCCTGCCGCGTCTAAAACTGTCTCCAGCGCCTGAGCTGACCCGAGATTACCCGCAAACACGACATTGAACCCGCGCGTAAGATCCAGAGGCGAACCCGTGAATTTGCTATCCACCGCCAGATTCAAATCGCCAGGATTGGGGTGGTATGCGATTGGCACCGCATCGCCGGCAACGGCGCGTATCTTTGCGATGAAACCGCGTGACTGGGCCAGAAGAAGGTCGGAACGTTGGTAAATGAAGCGAGTGAGGGCCTCCACAGCGCTCAGCACTCGCTGGTTGCGAACAAACCCTGTTTCTTCCAAATTGTCCGGCCACAGATCCTGGACCCAAATCACATGAGCGGCAGATTTGAACTGTCTGAAAACGGCCCCTACCAATCCTTGCAGAATCGGGGAGTTCGCATACACGAAGACAATATCGTATCGCTTGGATCGCGTTAAAAATAGCCCGATGATGCTCCCCGACACGACGAATGAGAGGTAATTCCACACTCTCCGTAGCCCCCCGCCTTTGCCTCGCGGCACAACAGGCACCCGGTGTATCAGGTACCCGGACGGATGAATTTGCGTGCCTGAGCTAAGCGCTCGGTAGCCTTCAAATATTTGGCCATGCGGATAGTTCGGCTGACCAGACAAAACCTCAACGTCGCACCCACACGAGCGAAGCGACTCGACAACCTCGTTGATCCTAAACGTTTCAGGCCAAAAATGCTGACTCACGACCAGCACCCGCATCTTCTCGTTAATTCGGTCTGGTGACGGGCTGCCGCACAAAGCCGCGGTCGCAAAGTTCATGACTTAGCCGAACGCTTTATGCTCATCAGCAGGTGATCTTCCATGTCGGGAGTGAACTCCGGCACAGTCGATTTGAGGAGCTTCACTGCGCCTTGCAGATCCCGGGCGCTGACTACGCACTGCATTTCATCAAAAATACGCACAATTACAGCACGTTTGATCGACCGCGACGATGCCGCCAAGATGCCTGAGGCTCCTGTCTCACTCAAGGTCTCTTTGCTGTCGAACAGCTCCTCGTAGAGTTTCTCTCCGGGCCGCAGCCCCGTGTAGACAATCTGAATATCCTTGTCCGGTCGACGTCCCGAGAGCCGAATAAGATTTCGCGCCAAATCGACGATTTTCACGGGAGACCCCATATCGAGCACGAAAATCCGGCCTCGCTCATGCTGTGGCGCGGGGGTGTATGCCGCCGCCTGTAGAACGAGGAGACAGGCCTCAGGGATCGTCATGAAAAAGCGTTCCATGTCGGCATGAGTGACGGTCACAGGACCACCCGCCTTGATCTGCTGTTCGAAAAGAGGGACGACCGAGCCAGCCGACCCCAAGACATTGCCGAACCGAACTGTGATGAATCGCGTGCCGATGACCTCCGGGTCGAGGTCCAACGCCTGGCAATACATCTCCGCCATTCGCTTGGTTGCCCCCATAACATTGGCGGGATTTACCGCCTTGTCGGTCGACACCATGATCATCCTGGATACATTTGCACTGAGCGCCGCATCGGCGACATTTCGTGTTCCGATTGCATTGGTGAAAATGCCTTCGAGCGGCTGAGCCTCAACCATCGGCACGTGCTTCAGTGCCGCAGCATGGAACAGCACATCAGGTTTGAAGCGTTCAACGATCGTGCGCACAGCCTCTTTTTCCCGCACGTTGCAAAGAGCGGCTTGGATATCGATATTTTGCCATCTCTGAGACAGCTCGGACTTGATTGTGTAGAGCGCGAATTCGCTGGCATCGAGAAGAATTAGGCTTCCGGGATTCAGGTCAGCAATCTGTCGTGCCAACTCAGATCCAATGGAGCCACCGGCCCCTGTAATCATGATGGTCTTACCCTGAATCATCGACTGGATCTTGGGCACGTCCAGTCGAACGGGGTCTCGTTGCAGGAGGTCCTCCAGCTTGATGGGCCGCAGTTCGATCTCCGCATCGATGCTTTGCATATCGAGCAGATTTGGCAGCCGAAGGATTTCTAGCTTCTGAGTTGCGGCAATTTCGACCAGCGCTTCAATGCTGGCATGACGTTCATAATCATCACGTGATCGCGTGAGGATTATCGCCTCTGGGCGGCGCCCCCGAGCCTCAAATCGGGAGAGAATCTGGGGTAGCCGTTCCAAAGGCCCCATAACTGGAACTCCGCGGATAGATCGGCCTGTTCTTCGTCCTCTCTCGTCAATGATTGCCAGCACCTCAAATGAGGTACGATCCCTTTCCTTTATAGCCCTCAGGAAAGCTTCCGCATTGTCGGTAGCTCCGATCAAGAGCACGTTTCTTCCCCCGGCGGGTTCGGCCTTTCTTCTTCGTTTGCTGTCATGGTGATTGCGGTAAACTCGATACGCAGCGCGAGGTCCGGCCAACAGCACGACGGTGAACGCCCAGGCTATGACAACAGAAGAGCGTGGGATCGCATTCAGCCGTATCAGAAGGAACTCAGCGACAATAAAGAGCGCGATGGCCACGCTAGTGGCGCCAGCGATCGCTACCAAGTCAGGAAGCGACGCATAGCGCCATATTCCGCGGTTTAGTCCCAGCAAGAACCCTGCCGTACTGACCATGACCCCGAAGAGGATAGCTGCTCCAAGCAATACCGGCCAATTCAGGAGGAAGCCATCAAAATCCAGTCGCAACACAAATGCAAGTAGCATCGCGACAGCACCCATTATGCCATCGTGCGCTAGGGCCATTCCTCGCAGCGTAATTGGCCTAGGGATAGTTAGACCCCTTCTAAACTTTATCCTGACATCAGAGCTGCCTGGAAGGCCGCACCTGGCTTCCGGCACCTGCTCAAGGCTTTCGTTCAACACAGATGGTCACGTTGATCAGGCGGTTCACGGATGTCTCACCCCCCAAGACAAGCTGTCTCCTCGAAGCTCGGACAAAGGATCGAACCAATTTGAGCCAATTTGTCCAACTGTATAGACCAGCGAAGACGCTTCGAGCACGGATAATAATCTCCCCGGCCGGAAGCCGCGGTCCAATGATAGCTTTCGTTGACGAAGCACGATCACGTAGCGAGCCGTGATTCGGCCGGTGATTCTATTTGCATGATGTATTCAGTCCTCCACTACGCAACAACTACTTGGTGGATTCCATAAGGGCAACGATAATGATCCAGTCGCCCCCACTTTTTGAACTTGGGCTCGATTCTGGCGGCGCCATCTCTGCCGAAGAGCCGGCGATCGCCGACCGATCGGACTGCCGACTTCGGATTTTGCCAGGACGGTACCTTGGTCTATTTGGCAATTGGACAAGTCTTCGTTGCACAGCCAGGCCAGAATGATGACGTCCTGGCGTTATCGACTGAGTTTCTTGTGGGCAGAGCCCGCCGCGGCGCTGTTCCTGACGCATGCACAGAGTGCGATCCTTACCGCCAACACGCGGATTGGTAACAACCCACAGGAACGGGTTTTGGTAACCCTTATCGAATGAGTCGCGCTCGAACTTCTTGGCACATTCCTTTCAGGCTTAATTTCGGACAACGACAGATAATTCTGGACGGCATAGTGGAATTGCGATCTCGGTGTCGAACTTAGAAAAGCTGGCGCAAATCCAGCCTGATCGGCCTCTCGGCCCGGAAGAAAAGCGCAGTTGCATTGCCCCGCTGAACCGCCGATCGCTATCGCCCAGGCGCTGGCGAATTAAGCAAAGGTCCGTTCGCCTCCTGCAATCTGGGAGTTCTTGTCGACATCGGCGCGAAGGGCACTTGCGCCGTCGTAAAGCGTTCTCCTGTCACAGACGCGGTGAAGGCTCCACGATCATGAAGAGAACGGGTGGATCAAGTTCGAATGACGATGCTCCACCGGGCGCGCCGGCATCCTTCCTCTTTGATCGGACCACCGTCGAACGCTTCCGGAAGAGTTTTCCCCGTGCTCGCTGGAGCGATGAACTCAAGGCTTGGTTTGTCCCCGGAAAAACCGCCGCTCGGCGCTTCAATCGGTGGCTGGAGCGAGAATTCGCCGGATCGAGCGTGCATGCTGACAGCAGGGGACGTGACGCCTACGCCTTCGATCCGATCGTTTCCAAGTACCTGCTCGTGCACCAGGATCGGCTGGAGGTGCAAACACCATATTCTCGTTCGGTGGTAACGGTGATGCGCGACGTGCCGTTTGCGTCCTGGGAACCCGACAGGCGCGTTTGGACTGTCCCTTATCGTTCCTACGAACAACTGCATCGACGCTGGGCGGAAATTGAGGCGGCGGCCATTCGCAGCGAGCCCGAAGCGCGAAAGCAGCGCGCGGCGCAGAGGCGGGGGGCCCCGCAAGACGTGGCGTCACGCGCACGTGCCACCGAGCGTCGCCGCAGGCGCTATCCGCTGGATCCAAACGATCTTCCGCCGCTTGGCCGGCCGGTAATGACACGGGGCTACGGTGCCGTCGTCTTCATCGGATGCGATGGCGAGCCCGTTGACGGCGACATTCTTGGTTCCCAGTACGCCGGCTTTCCAGACCACCATGACTATGTCTGGGGTCGGTGGCGTCCCGCCACCCTCGATGAGCTCATCAAGACCTGGCCCTCTCGAACCGAGACGGAAATTGGTGACGCGCTTTGGTGGCAGCCAACTCTTGATGACCTCAGGGTCGCACGAAAGGCGGCGCGTGGGCTGGAAAGACGGCGCCGTCGAGTGTGACCCTATTTGCCACCGTTCAGGCTCTTCTCGATCTGCCCCGCCGACGCCATGATATCATCGAAGCTGGGCGCGGCGCCGAAGATCATCGCGGTCGTGTTGGCGTAATCACGAGCAAGCGCATCGACCATCTTGGTCGCGGGCTCGAGCGCTTGGACGACCCGCATCCCCGGCCGATCCGCCCAATAGAGGCGGCTTGGCGCGGCGTATTTGAAGTGGATTTCCTGGCCGCCGAGTTTGATCGGCTTCAATCTCGCATCGACCAGCACCTCGATCCGCGCGGGTACGGCCGTGGTAAGACCAAGATCGTTGGCGGCCGTCATGCGATCGATGACGGTGCGCGCGTTGTCGCGGCGTGTTACGGCCCGGATCACGGCGCGATAATCCGGCACGGTGGCGCGGCCGGTCAGAGTATTGGTCCGCGGGCGGTCATAAAAGACCGCGGTCAATCCGGCGAAGCTCTTGAGCGCAGCCAATCGCTGCAGGGTCTTGTCCACCGCGGCGCGCGCGCCGAGATCGGCAAAGTCGCCCGGGTTCAGACCTCCTCGGGCTTGGACTCGATGCGCGCGAGCACGCGAGAGCGCAAATCGGTGTCGTGTTCGACCGCTTTCATGTCCGATATGCGACAAGTTTCGGACAATGGCAGGAAGTGTGGTTCTAAGAATGCTACCAATTTCGGATGGCGAAGTCTTAAGCCGCCTGCATTTCTCGAGGATAAACTCGCGCTACTCAAGCTCGATCCATGCCGGCGCGTGATCGCTCGGCTTCTCCCATCCTCGCGTCTCAACATCCACCCCCGCACCGCGAAGCTTGGGCGACAACGAGGGACTGACCAGCAGATGGTCCATTCGCAAGCCAGAACTCTTGTCGTAGCCGCCGCCGTATGAGTGATTCCAATACGTGTAGACTCCTTTTTCAGGATGGATGCGCCTGACCGCGTCGATCCAGCCGTCCTCGAGCATCTCGGCAAAGGATTGGCGACTCTCGGGAAAGTAAACCGCATCGCCGATCCATCGTCGCGGGACGACGGCATCAATCGGCGTTGGGACGACATTATAGTCGCCGCACAGGACTGTTGGCGCGCCCTCTTGGAGAAGAGCTTGGCCGTAGCCGATCAGACGGTCGAACCAGCGCAACTTGTAGTCGAACTTGGGACCCGGGGCGGGATTTCCGTTTGGCAGGTAAAGACAGCCGACAACGAGCCCGCTGACCTCCGCCTCGATATAGCGGCTATGGCTGTCGTCAGGGTCGCCAGGGAGCCCGCGTCGGCGCTCGATCGGGTCAGCTCCGCGAGCCAGGATGGCGACGCCGTTGTAGGATTTCTGGCCGTGCCAGATCGCACCATAGCCAGCGTCGCCGATCGCCTCGGCCGGAAATTTCTCATCAGAGGTTTTGAGTTCTTGAAGGCAGACGACGTCATAGCGCGTGGCCTTTAGCCACGCGATGAGGACCGGTAGGCGACCATTGACGCCGTTTACATTGAACGTGGCAACCCGGACCATAGCCCGACGCCGTCGTTCAGTTCTTGCCCAGCTTATCCTCGACCTTCTTGCGGCTGTTGCCGACCGATTTCACGGCCGACTTGACCTCGGCGTTGCTCGCGCCGGTCTTACCCGCCTCGTATTTCACTTCATGATCCTGCCCGCCAGCGACCTTCACGCGGTCCCGGTTGCGTCCACGTGTTGTTCCTGTATTGGGCATTTCGTCCTCCAAAAGATTGCCATTCCAGATCCAACAACGCAGCCAGTGTCTTCCGGTTCAATGTCTCGACTTACCGGCGTGGAACCGAATCCCGTTCAGGGTATTGAATCGAGCCATGTATTCGAATTCCACATGCCGGCCCTAGAGGCCGCCCTCAGCAAAAAGCGCCCTCGGCGCCGGGACTCAGAATCTACCCCTACTTATCCGCTGCCAGCGTTTCGTCCGTTCCAGCTCTGCACCCTGACAGACGCCATACCCGTGGGCAGCAATTGGCTGTTCGAAATGAAGTTCGACGGGTATCGTGCCCAAGTCGCGATTTCCGGCTCTAAAGTGGTGGTCTACACCCGCAACGGCCACGACTGGACACGACAGTTCAAGGTGATCCTGCCGCCGCTTCAGGCGCTAACCAAAGGCTCCGCACTGATCGACGGCGAGATCGTCGCGATCGACAGCCAGGGCCGCACCAATTTTTCCATGCTGAAAACCGGCATCGCCGCAGGCATGCCGCTCAAGTTCTATGCATTCGATCTGCTCGAGCTGAATGGCGAGGATCTGTCGACCCAACCGCTGCTCGATCGCAAGGAGCGGCTGGAGTTGCTCCTTGGGGACCGCGACGTTGGCGACAGCCTGCAGTTTTCCGGCCACATCGTCGACCGGGGCAGACAAGTCTTCGACGCCATGTGCGAGGGGGGCCACGAAGGCGTTATCGCCAAGCGCGCCGACAGCCGTTACATCGGCGACCGCACGACCAGCTGGCTCAAGATCAAATGTACCAAACGACAGGAATTCGTCGTTGGCGGTTACCGCCCCAGCGACACCGGCCGAGGCATGGCCTCGCTGATTCTCGGCACCTATGAGAAGGGGAAGCTGGTTTACCGCGGTCGGGTGGGGACGGGATTCACCCAGGCCATGCGCAACAAGATCCTTGCGCAGTTAGAGAAGCGACGCCTCGATAAACCGGCCTTCGCTTCCGTGCCGCGCGACATCGCGCGAACCGGTCGGTGGGTAAAGCCCGAGCTTGTTGCCGAGGTGACCTATGCCGAGGTGACACCGGATGGCAGCCTGCGCCATCCAAGCTTTGAGGGCATGCGCGAGGACAAGCGGGCCAGTCAGGTAATGATGGAACAGCCCAAAGCGCTCACTGCGGGCACCGCTGCCAATCTCGATCCCCAGATGGGCAAGGAGATCGCCGTTGCCGTAGGCGTTTCCCTCACTCATCCAGACAAAATCATGTACCCCGGAAGCGAAATCACCAAGGCGACACTTGTGGCGTATTACGCGGCCGTCGGCGAGAAAATGCTGCCGCATATCCAGGATCGGCCGCTTTCGTTCGTGCGCGACAGCGATGGAGACTTGGCAAAAACCTTCTTCCAGAAGCACAAGCTGCCGGGCATGCCCAAGGCGATCCATGATGGCCAGTTGGCTAAGATGTCCGGCAAAGAAAGCCGCATCCTGTGGGTCGATGACCTGGCAGGGTTGATCGGCGGCGTCCAGATGAATGTCCTCGAGTTCCACGTGTGGGGCAGCCTGCGGCAGCAGCCAAACCTGCCGCACCGCATGATCTTCGACATCGATCCCGACGAGGGCCTGGGCTTCGGCGACGTTAAGCAGGCGGCGCTCGACATTCGCGGCGTCCTCGAAGCGCTCGGTTTACAATCCTGGCCACTGCTGTCCGGCGGCAAAGGCGTGCATGTCGTCGTTCCGCTCGTTCCCGAAGCGGACTGGGAGGAGGTCAAGGGCTTCTGCCAAGATTTTGCTGAACTGCTGGCCCGCACCGACCCGTCGCGTTTCGTCGCCAACATGAGCAAGGCCAAGCGCAAGGGCCGCATGTTTCTCGACTATCTGCGCAACGGACAAGGCTCCACGGCCATCTGCCCCTGGTCGACCCGTGCGCGGGCCGCTGCCTCCTGCGCTGTGCCCGTAACCTGGGAAGAGTTGCCGAAGCTCACAAGCGCCAATGCCTTTGACGTCTTTGCCGCTGCGGCGCGGGCTCAAGAGCCCGATGCCTGGGATGGGTATTTCGAGGTCGAGCAGACGCTTACGGACCGTATGCGCAAAGCGGTTCAGTAGCCGACCAACTCGGTCTGGATCGCATCAAAACAGTCCTAGCTGATCTGCGATCGGGACGCTGTCCATGCTTTCCAAGGATGACAGCGTCACACCCAGCAAGCGGATGCCCTTCACAACCGGGAACAGGTCGGCGAGCATGGTCTGTGCCACCTCAAGCATTTCATCGGCGCCCAGCACGAGCCTTGGAAGGGTACGGCTGCGTGTTACCTGCTGGAAATCGGTGAACTTCACCTTCAGCGTCACGGTCCTGCCGGACAGGTGCTCGTGTAGGGTTTCGTCAAAAGCTCCGTTCCAAAATCGAGCGTGCCATTGTGACAGCGATACATTGTCCTGCCCATTCGTTCGAGCAT